>NZ_WUUD01000001.1:0-12189 GCF_009831705.1 Pseudomonas sp. PICF6
CCCGTTTTCCACAACCGGCGAACGTCTGTACCGCACGGGTGACTTGAGCCGTTAGCGCGCCGATGGCGTGCTCGAGTATCAGGGCCGCATCGACCATCAGGTGAAGATCCGCGGCTTCCGCATCGAGTTGGGAGAAATCGAAGCACGGCTGCTGCAGCAACCCCAGGTGCATGATGTAGCGGTGCTGGCCCAGGACGCTCCGGGCGGTCAGCAACTGGTGGCCTACGTGGTTGCTTCGGCGTTGCAAGCGGACGAAAGCAGTGCGCGCGCCCAGCTCAAGGCAGGCCTCAAGGAGCATCTGCCCGACTACATGATCCCGACGCACCTGTTGTTCCTCGAACACCTGCCCCTGACGCCCAACGGCAAACTCGACCGCAAGGCCCTGCCAGCCGTGGATACCGGGTTATCGCAAAGTGGTTACGAGGCACCCGAGGGTGAGCTGGAGCAACAGATTGCCGGTGTCTGGCAAGAGGTGCTGGAGCTGGAACAGGTCGGTCGCAACGACCACTTCTTCGAGCGCGGTGGTCACTCATTGCTGGCGACCCAGGCCGTTTCACGCTTGCGTAAGCTGACCGGCTATCCGCTGAGCCTGCGTGACCTGTTCGATCATCCGCAGCTCAAGGCGCTGGCGGCGCTGATGGCCGGCACCGTCGATGGACCGGTCCGGGCGGGCGATTCCCGTGGGGTGCGGCTCCAGGCCCATGGGCCACGCCGTTCCGCGCCGCTGTCGTTGGTGCAGCGACGTTTGTGGGTTGCCGAACAATTGTCCGGCGGCACTTCGGCGTATGGCATGCCCATGGCGCTGCGCCTGTGCGGCGAGTTGTCGGTGGAGCGTCTGATGAGCAGCTTTGCCGACGTGGTACGCCGTCATGACGTATTGCGCACTGCGTATCGCCAAAACGAAGAAGGGGATCCGGTGGCGCTGATTGCCGATGAGGTCCGACTGGACTTCCCGGTGATCGACCTGTCTGGTCTGTCGCCCAGTGCCCGGCAGGAACAGGTGGCCCAGGCGACGCTGGAAAATGCCCGCACCCCGATCGATCTGGAGCAGGCACCGCTGCTGCGCGGGCGGATCCTGCACCTGGGGCCGACCGAACATGTGTTGCTGTACGCCATGCATCACATCATCTCCGATGGCTGGTCGATGGGGTTGTTGATCAACGAACTGGTGCAGGTCTACGAGGCATCCCTCAAGGGTGAACCGATGCCGCTGGCCCCCCTGGAGATTCAGTACCATGACTTCGCCTTGTGGCAGCAGGCGCTGGAAGAGCAGGGCGTACTGGCGCGTCAGGCTGACTACTGGAAACACCGGCTCAGTGGCTACGAGGGGCGCCTGAACCTGCCGCTGGCCCGTCCTCGGGGCCAGACCGCTTCCTATGACGGCGATGCGCTGCAGTTCCAGCTTCCCACCGGGCTGACCGGAGCCTTGCGCCGGTTGTCCAGCGAAGCCGGGGTCACGCTGTACAGCACGCTGCTGGCGTCCTTCCAGGTGTTATTGCATCGGCTCTGCGCTGCGCAAGATCTGGTGGTTGGCGCCGACGTGGCGGGTCGTGAACAGCCGGAGCTGGAGCGGCTGATCGGTTTCTTCGTCAACGTGCTGCCCCTGCGTTCGCGCTTGGACGCCGATGCCACGTTCGCAAGCTTCCTGGCGCAAACCCAGGACAACCTGCTTGGCGCCCTGGAGCATCAGGACTTGCCGTTCGACCAGATTGTCGAGGCCTCGGGCGTGCCACGACACAAGGGCATGAATCCCTTGCTCCAGGTGTTGTTCGTGATGAACAACGTGCCGGTGCGCACCCGCTCCATAAAGGGGTTGAGCGTGGAATTGCTGCCGGCGTTGGAGACCCATTCTAAATTCGACATGGCGTTGTTCGTTGACGAAGAAGAAGGGCAATTGCGCGGCACTTGGCAATTCGCCACAACCTTGTTCGGACATGAGCGCATTCAGTACCTGATTCAGGCCTGGACCGCCCTGTTGGAACAGATCGTCGCTGATCAGGACATTCAATTGGGAGCTATCAGCATGCCAGTCGACAACTTGGCGGCCGCCGCCAAGCCTGCCACCGTCCCGGGGCCCAAGGCCGATAAGCTGGGCAAGTTTCTCAAACGCTCGGTGACACCGCTCGCCAAGCCTCGACCGGCGCGGGTGCGTGAATCACTGGTGGCAGCACCGCAGCGATTCCCGTTGATGCTGGAGCCGGGTGAACCCCAGCTGGATGTCATCGAGTGGATTCATCAGAACCGGCCGCTGATCGAGCAAAAGCTGGCCGAACATGCGGGCATTCTGTTCCGCGGTTTTGAACTGGATGGCATCCAGGGCTTTGAAGCGTTCGCCGAAGCGATCCAGCCCGGCCTTTATGGTCAGTACGGCGATTTGCCGAAGAAGGAAGGGGGCAAGAACACCTACCGTTCCACGCCGTACCCGGAGCGCAAGATGATTCTGTTCCACAACGAAAGCTCCCATCAGGACCGCTGGCCGCGCAAGCAGATGTTCTATTGCGAGCAAGCCGCGCCTGTGGGCGGTGCGACTCCAGTGGTGGATTGCCGGTTGATGTACGAAAAACTGCCGTCGGACCTTCGCGAGAAGTTCGAAGACAAAGGGCTGCTGTATGTGCGCACCTTCACCGACAAACTCGACGTGTCGTGGCAGCACTTTTTCAAGACCGAGGACCGCCGCGAAGTTGAGGCCCGGTGTCGGGCGGGCGGTATCCAGTGGCGCTGGCTCGACAACGACGAGTTGCAGACCCGCACACCGGGGCCGGCGATCATCACGCACCCGATCACCGGGGAGAAGTCGTTCTTCAATCAGGTGCAATTGCATCACATCTATTGGTTGGAGCCGGATGTGCGGGAGGACCTGCTGTCGATGTTCGGTCTGGAGCGCATGCCTCGGCATGTGTATTACGGCGATGGCACACCGATTGAGGATGAGGTGATGGCGCGCATTGGTGATTTGTATGAAGCCTGTGCGGTGCGTTTCGACTGGCGCAAGGGCGACGTGATCCTGCTGGACAACATGCTGGTGGCCCACGCCCGCGACCCGTTCGAGGGCCCCCGCAAGATCGTGGTTGCCATGGGCGATATGTATGAGCGCAGCGCGCTGGAGGGCCAGGCCGATGCCGGGCTCGCCATCCAGGGCATCCGCAACCTGGAGGAAACCGGAGCATGAACGAGGTATTGATGGACCAGCAGGACCCCGGCTTTGCCTTGACCCCCGAACAACAAGCGATGCTCGAGCAACTGTCGAGCACGGCGACCTGTGGCGAAGCATTGCGTTGGCTGAACGTGGTCATCGACGGCGATCTCGATCCGCAGCGATTGCAGATCGCGTTCGATACGCTCCTGGCACAGCAGCCAATGCTGCTGGCGCGGCTGGACAAAGTGGCCGGTTTCCACGGCTTGCGTCAGGTCGCCAGCGGCGCCGCTCGTTTCCCGCTGACGATACAGGCAGGCGAGCAACGGACCGAGGATGTCCAGGCGCAGATCAAGGATTCGCTGGGCTGTGCTTTTGTGGTGGGCGAATCGCCAAACGTCCAGGCCGTGCTTTATCGTCTGGCGCCGCAGCAATGGCAACTGGTGCTGGGTATCGCTCGCTACAGTGCCGATGCGCAATCGCTGAATCTGCTGCTGGAGCAAGTCCAGCAAGCGTACGCCGCAGTTCAGGCGTCGGAAGACGAAGCACCGGGCGAGTTTGCCCAGTACCTGGAATGGCGCAGTGAGGTGGTGCTTGATGAAGATGCCGCCACCGGACGAACCTATTGGCAGCATTACCTGCAAGGCGTGCAGACGGACATCGCCACACCGTGGTTGGCTGCGCGCAGCGCCGGCAGTGAGACGGGGGCCGCTGATACCTGTGTGTCGCTGACCCTGGAGCCGGCCCAGCGCGATGGGTTGCAACGGTTGGCCGAGCAGCTCGATCAGCCGCTTGCCACGCTGCTGCAAGGCGCATGGTGGGTGTTGCTGGGACGTTTGAGCGGCCTTGAGCAGGCGCTGGTGGGCGTGCGTCATGACAGCCGTGGCGACTATGAATACTTCGCCAATGCTGTGGGCGTGTTCGAGAAAACCCTGCCGCTTAGCGTTTCATTGCCCGTGACGGTGTCGTTCAGCGAGTGGCTGGACGAGCTGGCGGCGCGCCTGGAAGCCCATCGCACCTGGCAGGAATACTGGGCGCCGGAACTGTCGCCTGAGGCGGCGCGCCCGGCCTACGGCTTTACGCTGGGGCAGGCTAACCGGGCCGGCAACAGTGGCGGCCTTAACTGGGCTGTTGCAGAGTCCGTGTGGGTGCCGGCAGATCCATTCGAGTTGCTGTTGCAGGTGCAATTGAACGCTGCCCAGCAGCTTGCCGCGGTCAATCTGCATTACGCCAGCTCGCGTTACTCGCCGGCCTCGGCCAGCGCCGTGTTGGAACAGTACGGCGTGCTGTTGGCGTCGATCCTTGCCGCTCCACACACCGCATTGGCGCGGCTCGATCTGTTGAGTCGCACCGCAGAGCAGCGCTTGCTGGCAATCAACCCCGCCATGCACGCGTTAGCTGATGGCCGTTATCTGCCGCAGCGCATCGCCGATCTGGCGTTGCATACACCGAACGCCATTGCCCTGACCGACGCCCGTCAGCAAATGAGCTACGGCCAGTTGCAAGCCCGGGTCGACAGCATGGCGCAGGGCCTCAAGCAGCAAGGCGTGGGCGCCGGTTCGATGGTCGCGCTGGCGTTGCCGCGCTCGGTGGATCTGGTGATTGCAATGCTGGCGAGCTGGCGCCTTGGTGCGGCGTATCTGCCCCTTGATGTGCAGTGGCCCCAGGCGCGTCAGGCGTTGATGCTGGAACAGGCCGGCGCGGCGTTGTTGTTGACCGATGCGGCGCATCTGCCGGCCTGGCAGGATCAGCCGTATAAGGCGCTGACCGCGGCTGAGCTGAGCCATCCGGCTACGCCACTGCCGGCGCTCGCCACCCAGGGCAACGATATCGCCTATGTGTTGTTTACCTCCGGCTCCACCGGTGTGCCCAAAGGCGTGGTGATCGAGCATCGGCAACTGCTCAACTACACCGCCCAGGCCAGTCAGGCGCTGGGGCTTGCCCAGTGCAAGAACGTCGGTTTCAGTTCCAGCGTGGCGGCGGACCTGGGTAATACGGCGTTGTTTGGCGCGTTGTTCAACGGCGCGACCCTGCATGTGGCCAGCGATGAGCAGATGCAGGACGGCGTGTTGTTTGCCCAGTACCTGCAACAGCAGCAGATCGACTGCCTGAAAATCGTGCCCTCGCACCTCGCGGCGCTGCTCGACAGTGAGCGGGCGAGGCTGCCGGGTACGCTGGTGCTTGGCGGTGAGCCGATTGCGCCGACGTTGGTCGAGCGCATCGCCCGGTTGCGCAGCGATTGCCGGGTGTTCAACCACTACGGGCCGACCGAAGCCACGGTGGGGGTAATGATTCATCCGCTGTCACTGAACGGCGCGGCCGGCGACTGTTCGGCGCTGACCCAGGTGCTGGGCAACAACCAGGTTTACGTGCTGGACGCCGATCTGCGTTTGGCGCCGGCGGGCGTGCTGGGTGAGGTGTACCTGGGCGGAGCGCAGTTGTGCCGGGGCTATCTGAATGCCGAGGCCGATGCGCAGGCGTTCATCCAGAGTCCCTTTGATCCGGCGCAGCGGTTATATCGCACCGGTGACCTGGCGCGTTATCGGCCGGACGGGGCGATCCAGCTATATGGACGGCGCGATCAGCAGGTCAAGGTGCGTGGGTTCCGTATTGAACTGGCGGAGATCGAGGCCGTGCTTGTGCGCATGCCGCAGGTGGCCGAAGCATTGGTGTTGCCGGCAACGTCGGTCGAGCAGGGGCTGTTGGCCTTTGTCGTGGCGCAGCAGGGACTGTCGACGGGCTTGCTCGACGCCGCGCGCGCTGAGCTGAGCGCCCGCTTGCCCAGCGTGATGGTGCCGCAGCACGTGCATCTGATCGAACGATTCCCGCGACTGGCCAACGGCAAGATCGATCGCCACGCACTGCAGCAGTTGGCGGTGGCTACAGCGGACGATGAAGACGCCGCGCCACGCGATGCGCTGGAGCAATTGCTCGCCGCGCGCATGGCGCAGTTGCTTGGACTTGAGCGATTGGGCATCGATCGCGACTTCTTCGCCGCCGGAGGTCATTCGTTGCTGGTGATCAAACTGGTGGCCGGTATTCGCAAGTTGTTGCAGTGCGAAATTCATCCGGGACTGGTCTTCGATCATCCGACCGTGGCGTCGTTGGCCCTGGCCTTGCGGGCGCTGGAGAGCAGTCCGGGGCAATTGGAAAAAATGGCCCAGGTGCGCCTGCGCATGGAGGCGATGAGTCCCGAGGAAAAGGCCCTCCTGACCGAACAGGCTCGGCAGCTGCAAGCCGCCAAGGCGGCCCAAGGCAGCTGACATGGCATGAACAAAAAGGCCTTTTTTAAGTTCTCGTTCCCCCGCTCTGCGTGGGAATGCATTCCGTGACGCTCTGCGTCACCTTCCAGGGGCGGAACGCGAAGCGTCCCTGGCGGCATTCCCACGCTGGAGCGTGGGAACGATCGAAAGGCAGCTGACACTCGCATGAAACAAAAGGCCGGCGCCCCTCTGCGCCGGCTTTTTTTTAACTTTTTTCACGAATGATAAATAAACTCATTCCGGTTTTTGGCAGGTGCTGCGTCTTACTTAGGTATGTGGACAAATCGGGTCGGGCAGGACGCTCAGGCACCGGATGTGTTCAGCAAAAATTTCGCCGTCGTCCAGCCGGATGACCGTGCCCGGGGAGGGGCCGGTCGGCCCCGCACTGACACATTGCCCTTGGGGCAATCGACCGTGCGGGTTCTCTCGTGCTGGCGAGCGGCGGGCCCTTCGGCCCCATGGACTTTTACTTCTACCAATAATAGAGAGCACGATGTCATCCATTCATGAGTTGAAACCTCTGTTCAAGGCACTCGTCATGTCCCGCGGCCTGCGTTCGCGTCGGGTGTTGACCGGTCTGGGGCTGGTCTGCCTGCTGCCACTCAGCGCTCAGGTGATGGCTGAAGACGTCAGCATCGACATCCCTGCGCAATCGCTGCCCCAGGCACTGCAAGCGTTCGGTCAGCAGACCAACCAGCAAGTGATCTACAACGCCGGCGATATGGCCGGGCTGAAAAGCAATCGCGTCAGCGGCAAGATGAGCCCGCAGGCGGCCCTCACCGAATTGCTCAAGGGCACGGGGGTGCGGTACAGCGTTGAGGGCAATACCCTGATGCTGCTGCGCGGTTCTGCCACTGGGTCCCTTGAGCTGGGCGCGACCACCGTCAAGGCACAGGAGCTGGTTGCGACGACCGAAGGCAGCAAGTCATACACCAGTAACGCCGTGACCATCGGCAAGGGCACCCATACCCTCAAGGAAATTCCTCAGTCGATCACCGTGATGACGCGTAAGCAGATGGATGACCAGAACCTGGTCAACCTCAAGGACGCCGTCAACCAGACCACCGGCATCGTCGGCCTGCAGGGCGTTGGCCAAGGCATGATCCTGTCGTCACGCGGCTTCCAGATCGACGATTGGCAATACGATGGTGTGCCGATCCTGCGTAACAATTATTCGCTGGGCAACTGGGCGACCCAGGATCTGATCTTCTTCGACCGCCTGGAAATCATGCGCGGCGCCTCCGGCCTGCTGCAAGGCACCGGCAGCCCCGGTGGTGCCGTCAACCTGGTGCGCAAGCGTGGCCAGAACGCACCGACCGTGACCCTGACCGGCAAGGCCGGCTCCTGGGATCACTACGGCCTGCAACTGGACGCTGGCGGCCCGCTGAACCAGGTCGGCAACATCCGCGGTCGCATCGTCGTCGACGAAGACCAGAGCAATTCATTCGTCGACCATGCGTGGAGCAAGACTCACTCGCTGTACGGCGCGCTGGACGTCGACCTGAGCGAAGACACCACCCTGGGTTTCGCGGTCAGCCAATCCAACGGCGAATCGCGGGGCAACATCCGCGGCCTGCCACGCTACGCCGATGGCAGGATGCCGGACGTGTCGCGCTCGACCTACACGGGGGCGCGCTGGAACCGCTCCGAAATCGACGTCACCACCCTCTACGCCGATCTGGAGCACCGCTTCAATGAGGACTGGGCGTTCAAGGTCGGCGCGGTGCACATGAGCGAAGACAACCAGGCGAAAAACCAGCGCGTCCAAAGGGGAGGTGGTCTCCTGCCTGATGGCAGCGGCGTGCAATATGCCGACTTCCTGACCGATTTCCAGTCCACGAAGGCCGGTCTCGACATGAACCTGACCGGCAAGTTCGAAGCCTTGTCGATGGAGCAGGAAGTCATGCTGGGCGGCAACTACTCCCAGCTGGAAACCGATGACCGCTACGCCCGTACATTCAACAACACCAGCGACTCCATCTTCGACATCGACAATGACCGTCCGGACATCAGCTACGACAGTTTGATCGCCGCGGGTGGCCAGGGCACCCTCAGCAAATACGATATTCGCCAGAAGGGCGTGTACGGCACCTGGCGCGTCAAGCCGGTGGACGATCTGACGCTGGTGCTGGGTTCCCGGGTCAGCTGGTATGACTACAGATACAAGTCGAAAACCGAAAACTCAGCCGGTATCACAGGCAACGCGCCAAGCACCGGAACTGAAACCGGAGTGGTCACGCCCTACGCGGGCATCATCTATGACCTGAGCCGTGAATGGGCCGTGTATGCCAGTTATACCGACGTGTTCCAGCCGCAGACCAATCGCGATGCCAACGGTTCGGTGCTCAAGCCGATAGTCGGCACCAACTACGAAGTCGGCCTCAAGGGCGAGTTGATGGACGGTCGGGTCAATACCTCCCTGGCGATCTTCCGCTACGACCATGAGAACCGTGCCATCAACGACGGTGGTTCGGGGTGTGGCGGCTCGGGTTGCTCGGTAGCCTCGGGCAAAGTGCGCAGCCAGGGTATCGACGCCGAAATCAGTGGTGAAGTGATAGACAACCTGCAGCTGTTCGCGGGTTACACCTACAACACCACCAAGTACCTGGAGGACCCGGACAATGAAGGGAGTATTTTCAGCACCTGGACGCCGAAACACATGCTGCGCGTGTGGGGCAACTACCAGTTCACCGGCGACTGGAGCCGTGTCAGCACCGGCTTGGGCTTCACCAGCCAAAGCCACACGATGGTTTACGACTACGATCGTGAAGTCCCGGGTTACACCGTATGGAACGCCCGCGTCGGCTACCAACTGACGTCGGAAATCGCCTTGGCGGTCAACGCCAACAACCTGTTCGACAAGACGTACATTACGTCCGCCTACAACCAGCTCAATGGCAACAACAACTTCGGTGATCCACGCAACCTGATGTTCAGCGTGACGTACAAACCGCAGTTCTGATCCTCGCGGGAATGAATAGACCTGCCTTGTGGGTGGTGCTGTTCACTTAAGGAAACGGCGCTTTTCGAGACGGGAAAGCGCCGTTTTCTTTGCCAAGGTGCCCACTGCGCAACGCCTGCGTTCGGCCAGCGTGGTTAACGGGGCGCCGAGATCAACGTCCGACGCGAGGCGGCCTTATAGCCGACCTGTTCTTACGGTGGAACTCTAAGTGGCGGTTACCGCAGCAACGGATATACACACCGACCCCAAGCGCTATTCCCCTTCTATCGTACTGGCCCAAAAAGCCTCGACCAACGAATCAAGCAACCCATCATCAAAAATCATACTGCGGTGACGCAACGGCGAATGCATCGAGCATTGCAGCTCCCCGGTCAGGCTGCAGCTCTTGATCAAGGCTTCGCAGAATGCCAATTCTTCCGGGGTTTTTTCTACCTGTGTCCACCAGCAGCTAGGCCGAACCCGTACCGGTTTGAAGGTGAACCCGTCGAAGGCTTCCAGCAAACGATCATGCACCGAGAACGCCTGGGCGTTCATGACTTCATCCTTGACGCTCTGCACGATCGCCAGCAAGTCGCCTCGTCCCGGCTCGATCTGGCTGGCGGCCCACTCATGGAAGGCCTTGACCGTGCTTTCGGGTTGCTCACGCCGATAAGTCGCCGTGCGTTCCGTGAGGGTCGGAAACAGCAGGTCGAAGTATTCGATGGCCTCCAGCAGATCCTGAGAGGCCGGGTCGGCTTGTTCAGCGCCTGGTAAATGCCGATGACGCGACAACGTTGCCGGATATAGATGCTCCGGGATCGTGCTATCCACCAAACCGAGAAAACTCACGGTGTGGCCCAGGCTTTCCAGCGTCGCGGCGATGTCCAGCGCAATGGCGCCGCCCAACGACCAGCCCATCAGGTAATAGGGACCTTGCGGCTGGGCCTTGACGATTTCCTGGCTGTAATCGGCGATCATCTCGCGCCAGGCTTCAGGCCCGGCATGCGGTTCACTGAAGCCGCGGTGCATGACGCCAACGGTGCGCGCCCGCTGTTGGAGTTTGCGCGCCAGTGGCTGGTAACAGAACACGATGCCACCGCTGGGGTGCAGGCAAAATAGCTGCGGTGCGCTGGCCGGTGCGTTGTTCAGTTCGACCAGGCATTGGGTCTGTTCCCGATGTTTTTGCGAAATGAACAGGGCCAGCTCGGCGACGCTCGGGTTGGCCAGCAACTCTTGCAGCCGCACGCTGATATTCAGGCGTGCCTTGAGGTTGGCAATCAGTTCGATCGCCAGGATCGAATGCCCGCCCAGTTCAAAGAAGCTGTCGTTGACACCGACGCGCGCAACCTTGAGGGACTGTTGCCAGAGCTGTGCCAGGGCTTCTTCCAGCTGAGTGCGAGGCGCCAGGTAATGGGAATGCCAAAGACCGGCGTCGGGTTCCGGCAAGGCCTTGCGGTCGAGCTTGCCATTGGCATTGAGCGGGAAATGATCGATGAACAGCAGGTGGCTGGGCACCATGTAGTCCGGTAACTGCGCTTTGAGTGCGCTCAACAAGCCTTCGCGTAACTCGGCCGTGGCCGCTTGGGCGGCAATCACGTAGGCGACCAGCTGCAGGCCGCCCGGGCCTTCATGGGTCAACACGACACCGTCTTGCACCGCCGGCAGCGTTTGCAGGCGCGCCTGGATTTCCCCCAGCTCGATGCGGAACCCGCGAATCTTGACCTGATGATCCAGGCGTCCGATGTACTCGATGCTGCCGTCGGTGCGGTAGCGGGCCAGATCCCCGGTGCGATAGAGGCGGCCACCCGGCAGCGGGTCGAACGGGTCGGGGATGAAGCGGGTAGCGGTCAGGTCGGCACGTCGGTGATAGCCGCGGGCCAGGCCGGCCCGGCCAACGTATAGCTCACCGATGCAACCCTTGGGCACCGGGTTCAGATGAGCGTCGAGCAGATACCAGGACAGGTCGACGATGGGTTCGCCGATGGGGCTTGCGGCCTCGCTGTGCAAGTCACTCATCGACAACGGCCGCCAGGTGACATGCACAGTCGTTTCCGTGATGCCATACATATTGATCAGTTGCGGCGTCTGGTCGCCGAAACGTTCGAACCAGGGGCGAAGACTCTGTACATCGATCGCTTCGCCGCCAAAAATCACCTGTCGCAACCGGTGGGCAAGAGGTTGCCCAGGTTCGCAGGCGACCTGCAGCAACGCCTTGAACGCCGAAGGCGTCTGGTTGAGCACCGTGACGTTTTCCTGGCAAACCAGGGCGTAGAAATCCTGCGGTGAACGGCTCACGGCGTGGGGCACGATGACCAATCGGCCGCCGTGCAGCAGGGCGCCGAAGATCTCCCACACGGAAAAGTCGAAGGCATAGGAATGGAACAGGCACCAGACATCCTGATGATCGAAGCTGAACCAGTGGTCCGTGGCCTGGAACAATCGGCTGACGTTGTGGTGCGCCAGCAGTGCGCCTTTGGGTTGGCCGGTCGAGCCTGAGGTGTAAATCACGTAGGCCAGGTTATCCGGGTCCATCGGCACATTCGGATTGTGCTCGGGATAGGGGCTATTGGTATCGACCGAATCCAGCAGCAGACAGTTGATGTCGGCGGGCAACGCCAGGGATTCACGCAGATGAGCCTGGGTCAGAATCTGCGTCACGCCGCTGTCCGCGATCATGTAAGCCAGGCGGTCGGCCGGGTAGGCCGGGTCCAGCGGCACGTAGGCGCCACCGGCCTTGAGGATCGCCAGCAGGCCGATGATCATCTGTGGCGTACGCTCGACGGCGATGCCGACCAGCACATCGGGCCCGACGCCTTGCTCGATCAGCCGATGGGCCAGTTGGTTGGCCTGTC
>NZ_WUUD01000001.1:12199-23501 GCF_009831705.1 Pseudomonas sp. PICF6
GTTCGGCATAGCTCATGTGCTGCCCTTCAAAGGTCAGGGCGATGGCGTCGCCTGTGCTGGCGGCGTGGGTTTCGATCAACCGGTGCAGACATTGTTCGCTGCGCAGTTGGGTCGGCTGACGGTTCCAGTCGCCCAGGGTTTTTCGGTGTTCATCGGCGCTCAACAGTTGCAGTTCGCCAAGCGCGCATCCAGTCGTCTCGACCAGGCCCCGCAGCAGGTTCTGCCAGTGGCCGGCCATGCGCTCGATGGTCTCTGCGCGGTACAGATCACGGCTGTATTCGAACGTTGCCAGCAGCTGTTGCTGGGAATAATCGACATCCAGCGACAGGTCGAACTTGGCCTGGTTGTCACCGGTACTGAGAAACTCCAGCGTCAGTTGACCCAGGTTTGGCGCCGACGGTGAAGACGACCCGGTGCGCCAGTTGAACAAGACCTGGAACAGCGCACTGGCGCCCTGTGCGCCGGGACGTTGCAACTGATCCAGGATCAGTTCCAGCGGGTAGTCGGCATGTTCCAGCGCGGCGAGCGACTGCGCGCGCAGGTCCCGGAGGAAATCCAGCGCGCTGCGGGTCGAGTCGATCCGCGCCCGATACACCTGGCTGCTGACGAAAAATCCCACCAGCTCCTGGCTCTCGTGGCTGTTGCGGTTGGCGTTCGGGACGCCGACGGTGAAGTCGTTCTGGTTGCTGTACCGAGCCAATAACAATTGCCAGGCCGCCAGCGCCACGACAAAAGGCGTAAGCCCCTCCCGCTGACAGAACGTATCCAAGGCCTGGACCATTGCCGGGTCAAGTGACACCTGCACGCGTCCGGCCATGTGTTGCTGATTGGCGGTGCGCGCAAACTCCTGAGGCAGTTCCAGCGCCGGCAGCTCATGGCCCAGGTAGTCGCTCCAATAGGCGCCACTGCGGTGGCAGGCCGGGCTCTGCACATAGTCGCCGCGTTGCCAGCTCGCGTAGTCGGCGTATTGCAGGGGCAACGGCGGCAGCGTTGACGGATCGCCGAGCAAGGCTCGGGCATAGGCCATGGCCATGTCTTGCATGAGGATCGTGTTGGACCAGGCATCGGAAACGATGTGATGCATGTTGAGCAACAACACATGCTCGTCACTGCCCAGTCTGAGCAACGTTGCCCGCATCAGCGGCGCCTGGGTCAGATCGAACGGTTGTCGGGCGTGCTGTTCGATGCGCTGTGAAAGCGCCAGCTCCCGTGTTGGCTGATCGAGCGCGGCGAGGTTCTCCCGGTGCACGATCAGGCTGGCGTTACGCTCGATCACCTGGGTGGCGGCGCCGTCGATTTCAGTGAAGGCGGTGCGCAGGATGTCGTGTCGGTCGATGACGCGATTGAGTGCCTGTTCCAGGGCGTCGGCATTCAGTTCACCCGTCAGGCGCAGGGCGCGCGGCAGGTTGTAGGCCGAACGGTTCGGGTCGCGCTGTTGCTCCAGCCACAAGCGCTGCTGGGCGAAGGACAAGGGCGCGCGGTCCGGCCGGCTGCGGCTGGAGCGGGCTTGCACAGCGTCAGCGTCCTCCTCCAGCAGCAGGGTCAGCAGGTCATCATCTAGCAATGGGTTCATGGTGTTCTCGCGGTTCAGGCAAAGGCTGCGGGGGCTTTTTCACTGATGACCTGACCGGCCTGCATCCGGACCAGTTGATCGGCGATGTCGAAATAGCGGTCGTCGTGGGAAATGACGATGATGGTTTTGCCCAACGCCTTCAGCTCCGGCAGCAGTTCGGTATAGAAAACCCGTCGGAACACCGGGTCCTGGTCGGCGGCCCATTCGTCGAACACCAGCACTGGGCGCTCCTCAAGCCAGGCGTTGAGCAACGCCAGGCGTTTGCGCTGGCCGGTGGAAAGATCGGTAGTGCTGAAGGCGCCGTCCTGAATGCGAACCTTATGAGCGATTTCCAGGCGCTCCAGGTAGCGATTGGCGTCGTCAGGTACCTGCTGGTCACCCTGAACCAGGTCATCGAACAGGTAATAGTCGGCAAAAATCGTAGTGAACAACTGGCGATAATCGTCCCGTTGCGCGGACCCTACCGGCGCGCCGTCGAGGAGGATTTCGCCACCCTGGGGGAAATAGAGGCCCAGCAGCAGTTTGATCAGCGTGGTCTTGCCGCCCCCGTTTTCACCGACGATGAACACAATGTCGCCCTGGGCGATGGACAGGTTGACCGGTCCCAGGGCGAAGGGTTGGCTGCCTTCGACCGCCGGGAAGGCGTAGTGCACATCACGCAGTTCAAGCTGCTGGAGCGCTGGTCTGGAAACGCTCTTGTCGTCCAGCAGCAGGTGCGGCTCCGGTGAGGAAAACTGCTCGTCCAGCTCGGCAATGCGCTTGAAGGCAATGTTTGCCCGGCTGATGACCGGCAAGGTCATCACCAGGTATTCCAGCGGGCCCTTCATGTACAGCAGCACCAGCACGAAGCCGCTAAGCACGGCCTTGTCGGTGCCCAGCCACAGCGATTGCAGGGCCAGCACCAGGCCAATGACCACAAAAAACAGCATCGAGCCGAAGGTCTTGGCCACCACGAAGGTGTTGACCGCGCGAATATTGGTGTCGCAAATATTATCGGCGGTGGCTTCGATGCGCTGGCTGAACATGCGCTGGCGGCGTGGGCGATGAATGCGCAGTTCCTTGGCGCCGGCGGCGATCGCGCTGTAGTGTTTTTGCAGCGCGTCTTCGGCCTCGCGGGCGGCTTCGAACCCCCTGATGCCACGGGCTCGGGCCAGGTATTGCACGACCGTGCCGATCACCAGCGCCACCAGCAGCAGCAAGAACATCGGCAGTGACAGGTAGGCCAGATAACCCAGGCAACCGAGGGTCACGGTGAAGGCGATGGCCAGCGGTGCGAACGAAAACGCGAAATTGCTGACGGTGTTGACGTCGTGGGTCAGTACCGGGATGAGCCGGTGGCTGCGATAACGTTCGATCTGTTCGATGGGCGCCAGCAGCACCTTCTTGCCCAGGGACTTACGCAACCCGGCGATGATGTTCTGACCGACGTGGTTGCTACCGATGTCCGAAAGAATCGAGGTCAGCAGCGCCACCGCGCAGAGCACCACGAACGTTACCAGCGTCTGGGCTGTGGGTTTGGCCGCGGCGTTCAGGGCGTCGTTGATGGTCGCCAGCAGGGCGGTGATGCTCAGGCCGCCAAGCATGCCCAAGAGGATGGAGCCTACGACAATCAGCCGGAAGGGTTTGAGCAGGATGAACAGTTCATTGATCACCCCGCGTTTTGGTTGGCTCATGGAGGTTTCCCTGCTTGATGAAAAGGGCGAAGGCCATCGCGGATGGTCGCCGGGAGGGCTTTAGGACGCAGGCACGCTGGATTGGGTTGTGCCCATCTTTAGAACGATTGGAGGGCAGGGGAATTTATCCTGTGGGAGCAAGGCTTGCCCGCGATGAAGGCGACGCGCTTTTCTGTGAAATCGAGGTGTCTGCATCGCGAGCAAGCTTTGCTCCCACAGGGGCCGAGCTGTGCTCGGCCTACATATCCCGCGCCACCCGAAAACCAATCCAGTCACCCCGATTGCCCGGCACCAGCGCGTTGCGGTTGCCGGAGCGGGAGAACACCGGTGCCTCGCCCCAGTCGTTGCCGCGGATACGCTTGAACTCGCATTTGCCGGTCAACCAGGCGCTGCCATCGCTCGGGGCGCCGATGTAGTTTTCGTTATAGCAATCGGCCGTCCACTCGTAGACGTTGCCGTGCATGTCGTACACGCCGAAGGCGTTGGGCGCGAAGCTGCCGGCCGGGGCGGTGAAGTTGTAGCCGTCGGCCGCGCCATAGGTGTTGGCGTGTTGGGCGATGCTGTATTCCTTGCCCTCGTCGAACGGGAAGGGGAACGGCCCGCTGGTGCCGCCGCGTGCGGCGTACTCGCGCAGGGACTCGCTGACCAGGCGGTATGGCTTGCCGGTTTTTTTCGACAGCCAGGCCACGTAAGCGTTGGCCTCTTCGAAATTCATGCACACCGCCGGGTGCCGGTCAGTGTATTGCTTGCGCGGGTCACTGCCCTGATAGTCCGGGATGCCGGCCTTGCACGCGCGGCCGGGACGTTTATCGCCGTCGGGCATCGAGTACCCGGTGTCGCGCAGGTAGGCGAACCATTCGCCCTTCAAGACCTGGAAGCGGCTGATCGCCAGCGGTTTGGCGAAGGTCACCGGGTGCATCGGGCCTTCGTCGGGCTCGCGGCCCACTTCATCTTCCGGGGTGCCCATCTGGAAGGTGCCGGTGGGCAGCACGACCATTTCCGGGCAGTCCTTGCAGTCGCGAAAGACCTGGCCCGGTTGTGACGCCTGGGCGCCGGAGGGCAGCAGGGCGGCGAGGGCCAGTGCCGGGAATAGCTTCAACGGAAAACTGTTCATCCATTTCTCTCGATAAAGTCAGGTTCAGAGTGTCTTGCCCAGCAAGCCCATGAAGCGATCGATCTCGGCTTCGGTGTTGAGCAGGCCCGGCGCGGTTCGAATGACAGGCCCGGCGTCGCGATGCACGGCGTCGGCGATCACCCGGTTCTGCATCAGGTAGGCGGCGATCTCGTCGCTCTTGCGGCCCTTGACCCGGAAGAAGGTGAAACCGGCCGACACGTCCGGGCTCATGGGCGTGACCAGCTCGATTTGCGGCAACGCCAGCAGCTGTTTTTTCAAGTAGGTGTTGAGCGCGTGAATGCGCGCCTGCACCTCGGCCTTACCCAGTTGCAAGTGCAGCTTGAACGCCTCGTCCGCCGCCCAGCGATGCTCGAAGGCGTGGTAGCCGCCGGGCGTCATGGTGGTGGAAAACGCCGTGGCTTCGGAGAAGGTCGGGATGATCGGCGTGACGTACTTGAGCTCTTCGCTGCGGCTGCACACCAGGCCGGTGCCGCGGGGGCCGAACATCCATTTGTGGGTGCCGGCGATGAAGAAGTCGCAATTCATCGCTGGGAAGCTCAGGTCTTCAACACCGAAGCCGTGCACGCCGTCCACCACGTAGATGATGCGTTGCGTATCGCTGCGGCCCTGGTTGTGCTTGTCCACCAGCGCGCCGATCTTGTCGATCGGCAGCTTCACGCCGCTGCCCGAATGCACCCAGGTCATGCCCAGTACGCGGGTTTCGGGACGGATGTTGCGGTCGATGGCGCTCAGGATGTCATCGTGGCTGGCGTTGTGGGCGTTCTCGAACAGTTTGATCTTGCGCACCCGGGTGCCGTCGCGTTGGTTGCGTAAATCAAGGATGGTATGGGTGGCGTAATGTTCGTGGGCGGTGCTGAGGATTTCCTGGTCGGCTGCCACATGGACGCCGCCGTAGATCATCGCCAGGCCCTCGGTGGTGCTGCCGGTGAGGGCGATCTGCTTCGGGATCGCTTGCAGGTAGCGGCCGGCCCAGGTGCGGACGTTTTCCTCGCGCTCCTCGGTGACGCCCAGGTCCCAGTCCATCAACAGCCCCGGGTTTTTATCCAGCGCGGCGCGATGCCGGTCGATGGCCTCACGTACCGGGCGCGGGTGGGTGGTGACCAGGAAATTGGAGAAGTGCAGGTAGTCCGGGTCCTGGTTGAACAGCGAGCGCAACTGCGCCCATTTGTCCCGGGGCAATGGCGGCAGGGGATCGGCAATGGCCGGGGCGGGAAGACTGGCGGCCAGCGGCAGGCCGGCGGCAAGGATCCCGGCGTGCTTGAGAAAGGTCCGGCGCTCATTCATGGCTGGACGGCCCCCCGGGTCGAGGCCACGGCAGGCCGCGCGGCTTGCTGGACCTGATCCCAGACCCGCAGAAAGTTGCCGCCCCACAGTTTGGCGATGTCCGCTTCGGAGTAGCCGCGGGTCAGCAGTTCGGCGGTGACGTTGCGGATCTCGCCCACGTCTTCCCAGCCTTTGACTCCGCCGCCCTCGTTGAAGTCCGAACTGATGCCGACATGGTCGATACCGATCTTGCGTACGGTGTAATCGATGGCGTCGCCCAGGTCCTTGAGGCTGGCCTTGGGTTCCTCCTCCAGAATGCCGTAGAGCTGGCCGGCGTATTCACCGAATTTCTGTTCCGGCCATGCGGCGATGATCGGATCGCCCGGCATCAGCGCCATGGCCAGGTTGGGCAGCGGTGGCAGGTCGAATCGCTTGCGCAGGTCGTTGAGTTTGTCCTGGGTTTTTTGCGTCAGCGGGCGCAGGTATTGGGAGAAACCGACGACCTGTACCACGCCACCGCTGGCCTTGATCAGCTGCATTTCTTTGTCGCTGAGGTTGCGCGGGATATCCACCATCGCCCGGGGTGCGGAATGGGAGGCCACCAAGGGTGTGCGGCTCAGTTGCGCAACTTGCTCCAGGGCCTGGGTCGACATCTGCGAGACGTCGATGATCACGCCCAGGTCGTTCAGGCGCGTCACCGCTTGCTTGCCAATGTCCGATAGGCCGCCGAGGGCGTCAGGTGAGTCGTTGAAGAACGGCAGAGGGCGCGAGGAGTCGGCCCAGTCGTTGTTACCGATGTAGCTGAAGCCGAACATGCGCATGCCCCGCGCCGTCCACAGATCCAGCAGGCTCAGGTCATGGCCCAGAGGATAGGCGTTGAGCATGCTGATGAAAATCGCGAACTTGCCTTCGCCGTGCAGGCGCCGGAAGTCATCCGGGGTGTAGGCGATGGCGACCTGGTTGGGAAAGTCGCGGACCATGCCGGTGATGATCTTGAAGCGCACTTCCTGCTGATTGCGCGCTTCCTCGACGAAGCCGGCGGTGGGCTTGTGCGGCGCGTTGGGGCCGTTCCACAGCTCCGGCCAGCCGAAGATCGTCAGGGCCGCGCCGGACAGGTGCCCGCGGTTGGCTTTGACCAGATCGAACTGGCCTTTACCGTCTTTGTCCGCCTCGTGACCGGCGGTGCCGAAATTCAGTGGCACGGAGATGTGGCTGTCGAAGGACAGCAGGCGCTCGTGCAGTTCCCTGGCCTCTTTCATCACCTTGACCGGGTAGCCAGGGTTGTCCCGCCACCAGTGGTCCCAGGCCGCCAGGCCGCCACCGACCGCCAGTGCAAGGGCCAGGGGCACGCCGATGAAGAGAGCTTTTTTCGAACGTGGTGTTGTCATTGCCGATCTCAGTCAGGTTCGCTGCGGGGGGCTTTGCTATCTGGGGAGAACGAGTGATCGGCGGGGAAATTTAGGTGCGGCCAATGGCCCTATCGCGAGCAGGCTCGCTCCCACATTGGAACGTGCTCACCTGTGGGAGCGAGCCTGCTCGCGATGAGGCCCTCACAGCCCCTATAAATTTGTCAGTCCCCCCATCGTTCTAGCTTGGATAAAGCCCGCTCCAGGGCCGAACACAGGTAAGGCAATGACGATTTCTCGACGATGGTTCATGGCGGGCCTGGCGCTGACCGGTGCCGCCGTGCCTGCGGTGTATTACGGGCATCGCGAACTGACCCGGCCGGACCCCACCATCACCCCCGGCGAGGCCTCATTCGATGTGGCGGACGTGGCGGGGCAGCGCCGGGCCGATACGCTGCGGGGTATCTGGACGATCCGTTTTTCAGGAAGCGACGCGGGCCTGGACGGTTTGCCCGGCGACGGTCTGCAAGTGTTCCTCGACATCGCCCACAAAGGCCGTGGGCTGGTGGGCTGTCTCGACACCGCCGAGCGGTTGCGCGCCGATGATGAGCCGCGTTATCGAGTGCTGGGCGACTTGGCGGGGGATGACAAGAAACAATTGAGCTGGCGCCTGATCGGGACCCGGCAGGACGCGCCGGTCTACGAATTCATCATGACCCTCGACGAGGTCTGGGCCGGCTTCGGCAATGCCGGCACTGCCACCCTCAGCGGTCGCGTGTTGCGCCTGGATCGCCCGCTGGCGCTGCCGGAACTCGACAATCAGTTCATCGCCCGCAAGCTGCCGTTCCCCGAAGCCCGGGAACGCACGCCGCTGAGCCCGCCATTGCTGGCCTGGCTGGTGTCGCCGGAGCATCGGTTGTTCCATCAGCTCTGGCACGCCTCGCGGGACAAATGGCACAGCCTGGACGAAGACAAGCGCAATGCCTTGCGAGGCATCGGCTGGCAGCCCGGCCCACGGGACCATGAACGTGACGCTCGGGGCAAGCGCAAGGATCGCAACGGATCGGGCGTGGATTTCTTTTTCATGCACCGGCACATGCTCGGCACGGCCCGTTCGTTCCAGCCGCTGCCGTCGTGGCCGCGCTTCCCGTTGCCGCAACCGGAGCTGGAGCGTGATCGCCTGGGCTTTGCCCGGTATTTCGATAACCACGATGGTACGGCTTTGCCGCCCACCTGGCTGGCCAGCGGCGACGAGCAGTACGCCCAATGGGTGAGTGACATCAAGACTGCCGAGACCTATCACAGCAACTTCCAGGTCTGGGAATCGCGCTACCGCGACCCGCGCTACCTGTCGAAACTGACCCTCGGCCAGTTTGGCTCGGAAGTGGAACTGGGCCTGCATGACTGGCTGCACATGCGCTGGGCTTCGGTGCCCCGCGATCCTTCCAACGGCCACCCGGTGCCCTTCGCCCGCGACCCGGCCGACTTCGCCCAGCGCTGGTACGAACCGGAAAACGACTTTCTTGGCGACCCGTTTTCCTCCCATGTGAACCCGGTGTTCTGGGCCTTCCACGGCTGGATCGACGACCGCCTCGAAGACTGGTTCCGCGCTCACGAACGTTTCCATCCGGGTGAAGTGAGCCGGCTGGAAGTCAACGGCGTGCCCTGGTTCGCCCCCGGCCGCTGGGTGGAAATCGCCGACCCCTGGCTGGGCCCGGTCACCCACGGCTGCAGCACCACGCCGGGTTTGCAGCCCGGACGTTCGGTGGAAATGGACCCGGAAACCATGAAACTGGCCCTGCGCATCACCTTCGGCAGCGACGACAAAAAACTCTCCGAACTGTTCCGCCGCGTGCCGCAGCGGCCGTGGTATGCGCGTAATCTCAAGAGTAAGCCGGTGTAAAGCTTCGCTTCCCAAAGAAAACCAAAGCGAACGCTGTTGTGGCGAGGGGATAAATCCCCTCGCCACAAATATCACTTGGCTTGAGAGGGCATGCGCCTTTAACGCGGCACTGCGATGTCCAGGGCGCGGTTCGCCAGCAGCTCACTCAGCTCGACCATCTGCTGGATCCCCAAGGCAAAACTCCGTCGCGCGCCGTCCAAATCAAATGCCAGTTCGTTGGCCATGACATTGACTGACGCAAGGGTTTCGCTGAGGTTGGCCAGCAGGCATTCCAGGTCCGCGCCTTCCGCAACGGTGAACAACTGGCCCGGCGGTGGAGTGGGGTTTTCAGGTTTGGGGTCGAGGTAGTAGGAGAGGGCGCGGTCGGCGGCTTCATCGTTCCTACGCGCTGCGTGGGAATGCAGCCAGGGACGCTCCGCGTCCCAAAGAGCAGAACGCAGAGCGTCAGTAGAGGCATTCCTTTGCTGCGCGTGGGAACGATAGAAACGTGTGTTCGACGCTCACATCACCCGCCAACCCCCACCCAGCGCCCTGTACAACGCCACGCTCGCCTGCACTCGCGCCAATCGCAATTGCACGTTCATGTCCTGGGCGGCGTACAGCGTGCGTTGGGTTTCCAGCACCGTGAGCAGGTCTTCGGCGCCGGCCTGATAACGGCTCTGGGCGATGTCGAAGGCGCTCTGGGCCTGGTGCAGTTCTTCGCTTTGCCATTGCCGCTGCTGGTCGAGCCCGTGGATGCCGTTCAGGGCTTTTTCGACGTCGGCGAAGCCGTTGATGATGGCGGCGCGGTAGAGCTCCAGCAGTTCTTCCTGGCGCGCGGTGGCTCGGTCGCGTTCGGCCTTGAGGCGGCCATTGTTGAAGATCGGCGCGGCCAAACCTGCGGTGAGGTTGTAGACGTTGTTGCGCAGCAACTGCTCGGCAATGTCGGCGCCGGTGGCGAGGCTCAGGCCCAGGGTCACGGAGGGCAACATCGCCGCGCGGGCTACGCTGATGTCGGCCTGGGCGGCGGCGAGGCGGGCTTCGGCGGCGGCGATGTCGGGGCGGCGACTGAGCAGGTCGCTGGGCACCCCGGCGTCGATGGCGGGCCAGTGCAATCGGTCGAAATTTTCATCGTCGAGTGTGACCGACTGCACCGGTTGCCCCAGCAGCGCCGCCAGGCTGATCAAGGCTTCCCGGGCCTGCTGCTGCACTTGAGGCAACCTGCGCTGTTGCGCCGCCACCAGGCTTTTTTGCTGGGACAACTCCAGGGCCGTGGCACTACCGGCGTCGTAGCGGGTCTGCACCAGATCGAGTACACGTTGGGCGTTGTCCAGGTTCTGTTCGGCGATGCGCTGTTGCTCGCGCAGGGACAGCGCCTGGGTGTAGCTATTGGCGACGCCGCTGAGCAGGGTCAATTCCACGGTCGCCCGGTCGAACTGGCTGGCTGACAGACTGCTCAGCGCGCTGTTCCGGGCCGCTCGTTTACCGCCCCAGAAATCCAGCTCATAAGTGGCGCTGAGGTGGGCGTCGTAGTAGTCGATGGTGCGGTTGTTCCGATCCACGTCCAGCTGGCTGTAACCCTTGCCCCGTAGCAACTCCTGACGAGTGCCGTTGAGTCCGGCCGTGACCGCTGGCAGCAACGGCGCGCCGGCGATCACTGCGCTGGCCTGGGCCTGGCGCACCCGGGCCATGGCGGCAGCGAGGTCGTAACTTTCCCGGCGCGCCTGCTCGATCAAACGGTTCAATTGCGGGCTGCCGAAGTGCGTCCACCATTGCTGGTTATCGGTTCGAGCGGTGGCGGTGTCGAAACTTTGCCAGGCCGGTGGCGGCTGGATGCCGCTGTTCGGCGTCGGCGCGGGGGTGCCGCAGGCCGCCAGTAACAGGCCTGCGGCCAGGAGGGTCAGGTGCGCTTTCATAAGGTGAGGTTCATTCACTGGTGAGGGCCGCGACCGGGTCGAGGCGAGCCGCCTTGCGGGCCGGCATGAAACCGAAGACAACGCCGGTGACCAGGGCGCAGCCGAAGGCGCCGAACACCGCCAGCCATTCGAAGGCCACGGCGATCTTGCCTAGCAGCAACGCACCGCCCACCAGCAAGGCCAGGCCGATGCCGGCCAGCCCGCCGACCACCGAGAGCATCACCGCTTCGGTGAGGAACTGGCGCAGGATGTCCCGCTGGCGCGCGCCGGTGGCCATGCGAATGCCGATCTCGCGGGTTCGCTCGCGCACGGTCATGAGCATGATGTTCATCACGCCGATGCCGCCCACCAGCAGCGAAATCGCGGCAATGGCCCCGAGCATCAGCGACAGTGTGCCCTGGGTGCGTGCCTCGGCCTGGATCATCGCGGCGTTGTTGGTCAGTTCGAAATCCTGCTTGCCGTCATGCAGGCGCAACAGGGTGCGGGAGACGGCCTGTTCGGCCTCCCTGACCTT
>NZ_WUUD01000001.1:23511-36553 GCF_009831705.1 Pseudomonas sp. PICF6
GATTACCACGTACTCGGGATGCCGGCTGCCAAACAAGCGCACGCTGGCGGCGGAGTAGGGCACGGCGATGCGGTTGTCGGCGTCCGAATCCCCGGAACTGGCACCTTTTTCCGCCAGCACGCCGACCACCTGAAAGGGCACGTTCTCAATCAGGATGTAGCGACCGATGGGGTCGTCGACCTCCTTGAGTAGCTTGTGCCGGACCTTGTGACCGATCACTGCCACTGCCGCCGCACTGCGTTCATCGGCATCGGTGAAGTAGCTGCCCTGGGCCACCGGCCAATTGAAGATGGTCGGAAAGTTCGTATCGTTGCCGCCGACGTAGCTGGTGTGGTCGAGGTTGCCGAAACGCACGCTGGCGTCAGCGCCGTTGACCGGCATGATGCGCTGCACCTCGGGCAGGGCGGCGAGGGCCGCCAGGTCGTGTTCGCTGATGATGCCCTTGGCGGCGCGCGGGGTGGGCGCGGTGCCGTTGAGGTAGATGATGTTGGAGCCGAAGGCGCCCATCTGGGCCATGACCTGACGTTTGCTGCCTTCGCCCACGGCCAGCATCACCACTACCGAGGCCACGCCGATGACAATGCCCAGCAGCGTCAGGGCGGTGCGGAAGCGGTTGATCCACATCACCCGCCACGCCGCTTGCACGGCGTCGAGCAGTTCGCCTTTCCAGGCGCCGTTGTGTTCGCTGCCGGCGCTCAGGCGCTGGCGCAGGTCCACCGCTTGCAGTGCCTTCGGATTGGCTTGCACGTGGTGCGGCAAAGCGCCGGCGTTGTCGCTGATGATCAGCCCGTCGCGAATCTCAATGATGCGCTTGGCCCGCGCCGCCACCTCGCGGTCGTGGGTGATCAGGATCACCACATGACCCTGGCTCGCCAGTTCATCGAGCAACGCCATGACCTCGATGCCGCTCTGGCTGTCGAGGGCGCCGGTGGGTTCGTCGGCGAGGATGATGTGGCCGCCGTTCATCAATGCCCGGGCAATCGACACCCGTTGCTGCTGACCGCCGGACAGTTGATGAGGGCGGTTGCCGGTGCGGCTGGCCAGGCCCAGGCGTTCGAGCAGGGCGCTGGCCCGGGCGTGGCGCTCGGCGGCCGAAGTGCCGGCGTAGATGGCCGGCATCTCGACGTTTTCCTGGGCAGTGCCGGACGGGATCAGGTGATAGCCCTGGAACACGAAGCCGAAGGCTTCGCGTCGCAGCCAGGCCAGTTCGTCACTGCCCAGGCCGGCGACGTCTTCGCCGGCAAACCGGTAATCGCCGCTGGTGGGGCGGTCGAGGCAGCCGAGGATGTTCATCAAGGTGGACTTGCCGGAGCCAGACGCTCCGACAATCGCCAGGAATTCCCCGGCGTGAATGGACAAGTCGATGCCGCGCAGTACCTCCACCCGAGGGCTGTCGCCACCGCCGTAAACCTTGCGAATGTCCCGCAGTTCGATCAGGGGCGTGTCCATTCAGCCTCCGCTGCCGACGGCCGGACCGATCAGCACCCGGTCGCCTTCACTCAGGCCGTCGAGAATTTCGGTACGCAGCCGATCGCTGACGCCGGTGCGAACAGTGCGCGGCTGGACATCGCCATTGTCGGCCACCACCTGCACTTGCCTGGCGTTGGCCTGCAACGCAGCGCTGGGCACGGTCAGGACATCGCGTGCCTGGGCGGCAACAAAAAACACCTGGGCGGTCATTTCCGTCATCAGGGCGCGGTCGGCGTTATCCACATCCAGCAACACGGTATAGAGCACCACCCGTTCGCTGCCACTGCGCCCGCCCGTGAGGCTGCCGCCCTGGCTCGCTTCCAGCGGGCGCGGCGGCACCGGCAGGATCTGGCGCACGGTGCTGCTCCAGCGCCGGGCGCCGCCGGCCAGGGTGGTGAAGTAGGCGGTCATGCCCGATTTGACGTGGCCGATGTCCGCTTCCGAGACTTCGGCCCAGACCGTCATTGGCGACAGGCGCGCGATGCGCAGAATCAACGGGGTTTGCTGCTGGGCGTTAAGAGTCTGGCCTTCCCGGGCACCGACGGCGACCACGGTGCCGCTCATGGGCGCGAAAATGCGCGTGTAACCCAGCTCGGCCTCGTCACTGCGCAGGTTGGCCTGGGCCTGGCGGATCTGGGCCTGGAACATGTCGATGCGCGCCTGGGTCGCCCGCACTTCGGCCTGGGCAGTCTGCACGTCTTCCTCGCGGGTGGCGCCGCCGGCCTTGAGTTGCTGCTGGCGGCGGAATTTCTGCTGGGCCAGATCGTGCTGGGCTCGTTGTTCCTGGAGCTGGGCCTTGAGGTTTTCAATGGAGAAGCGTCCGGCGTCCAGCTTGGCCTTTTGTGTGGAGGGATCGATCTCAACCAGCAATTGGCCTTCGCGAACTTCGTCGCCGGCTTCTACATGAATCTTGCGGATCTGCCCGGACGCCTGGGCGCCGACGTCCACGTAACGCCGCGGTTGCAGGGTGCCCAGGGCGGTGACGCTGTTTTCGATATCGCCACGGGTGACGGGGGCGGTAATAAGCGATTCACGGCTCGGGGCCACCGCTTGCCAGGCGGCAAAGGCCACGGCTGGAAGCAGGGCGAAGGTTAAAAGCCAGGCGCGTCGGGTAGGGCGGGGACGTTTCATGCAGGGTTCCGGCCGGTGGTGTCGGGCCCGTTCCATGAGGGGCAGGGACGGGAGGCTGTCTTGGTAAACGAGCGCTTCGGACGGGAATTTACTGTGTGAAACACTTGGTAGCAGGATGGCGGATGGGCAACGCAACAACCAAGACAGGTGATGTTGTGGCGAGGGGATTTATCCCCGCAGGGCTGCGCAGCAGCCCCAAAACCTGCTACTCAAAACATCTGGCACACCGAGTTGTTGGCTATGAGGGGCTGCTGTGCAGCCCAGCGGGGATAAATCCCCTCGCCACAACATCAGTGTCGGTGCCAGTAGAAATGAACGAATCAGCCTTGATACAAACCAAAGCTTTAAATCTATATGAGAATTACTATAAATTACGCGATGAAATCTGCCACTATCGTGCCATTGCCGATTTCAGGCACGCCGATCTGGCACAGGGATAGCTGTCGCAGCCATTGCGCAGGGGAGTCATGTTGGAAAACTACTATCGCGAGCTGGTGTGTTTCCTGAACGCCAGGCTAGGCAACCGCCAGGCGGCCGAGGATGTGGTGCATGACGCCTATGTGCGGGTACTTGAGCGCGCCAGTGACACGCCCATCGAACAACCTCGCGCGTTCCTGTACCGCACCGCATTGAACCTGGTGATCGACGGGCATCGGCGCAATACCCTGCGCCAGGTCGAATCCCTGGAGGTGCTGGACAGCGAAGAGCGTTTCTTCACGCCATCGCCCCATACCAGCCTAGACCACGGTCAACGCCTGGACCTGCTCCAGCGCGCCCTGGCCGAATTGCCACCGCTGTGCCGCGAGAGTTTCCTGCTGCGCAAGCTCGAAGGCCTGTCCCACCCGCAAATCGCCGAACGCCTGGGCATTTCCCGGGCGCTGGTGGAAAAGCACATCGTCAACGCCATGAAGCATTGCCGCACTCGTATGCGGCAGTGGGACGCGCATTAATACGTCCACGCCGGTCGCATCGCGGTAAATTTTTTTTCACTGTCCTCGTTCCTCTCAACAGACGACTTGCCGGCTTGCCAAAGATCGGTCGGGTCACCCCAGGCTTTTCGCGCCCTGTTGAGGGGCCCTCCAGAGGACACTGGACATGACACAGGCAATTGCTTCGCCCAACGTTCACGACTTGATCGGTATCGGCTTCGGCCCCTCGAACCTGGCGCTGGCCATCGCGCTGCAGGAGCGGGGCCCGGTCCAGGGCGAACTGGATGTGCTGTTCCTCGACAAGCAGGCCGACTACCGCTGGCATGGCAATACCCTGGTGACCCAGAGTGAGTTGCAGATTTCTTTCCTCAAGGACCTGGTGACCCTGCGCAACCCCACCAGCCCCTATTCGTTCGTCAATTACCTCAAGCATCACGGCCGCCTGGTGGACTTCATCAACCTTGGCACGTTCTACCCGTGCCGTATGGAGTACAACGACTACCTGCGCTGGGTGGCCGGGCAGTTCACCAGGCAGAGCCGCTACGGCGAAGAAGTGCTGCGCATCGAGCCGGTGTTGCACAACCAGCAGGTCGAAGCCTTGCGGGTGATTTCCCGCGACAGCCAGGGCGAAGAGCTCGTGCGCAGCGCCCGCTCGGTGGTGGTCAGTGCCGGCGGTACGCCGCGTATCCCCGACGCGTTCACCGCCTTCAAGGAGGATGCTCGGGTGTTCCACCATTCCCAGTACCTGGAACGCATGGCGACTCAGCCGTGCGTGAACGGCCAGCCCATGACCATCGCGATCATCGGCGGCGGGCAGAGCGCGGCGGAAGCCTTCATCGACCTCAATGACAGTTTTCCTTCGGTGCAGGTCGACATGATCCTGCGCGGCTCGGCCCTCAAGCCTGCCGATGACAGCCCGTTTGTCAACGAGGTGTTCTCCCCGGAATTCACCGATCTGGTGTTCCAGCAGCCCCACAGCGAACGCGAACGGCTGGTCAACGAGTACCACAACACCAACTATTCGGTGGTGGACATCGACCTGATCGAACGCATCTACGGGATTTTCTATCGCCAGAAAGTCTCGGGCATCGCCCGTCATGCCTTCCGTACCCTCACCACGGTGGAGAAAGCCACGGCCACCGATGCCGGCGTGGAGCTGGCGGTGCGCAACAACGCCACCGGCGAGTTGAGCGTGCGCCGTTATGACGCGGTGGTGCTGGCCACCGGTTACGAACGGCAGATGCACCGCACATTGCTGGCGCCACTTGAGCAATACCTGGGGAATTTCGAGGTAGATCGCAACTACAAATTGATCACCGACGAGCGCTGCAAAGCGGCGATCTACATGCAGGGCTTCTGCCAGGCCAGCCACGGCCTGAGCGATACCTTGTTGTCGATCCTGCCGGTGCGCGCCGATGAGATCGCCGGTTCGCTGTACGAGCACAGCAAGCATCGCGGACAGAGCCGTTCGGTGCGCGACCTGAAGCTGGCCACGGCGTAAGCAATCGGCAGTCTCGCCAGGAAATTCTTCAGAAACTTCCTACACTCACCTCACGTGTCCTGTCTTTCAGGCAGGCGCGTTGACGGTTCGCTGTTCCCTCGCTTTGGCAGTCTGAACCCATCAGCCGGTCTCCCTGACTTGACGTGAAGTCGGGGGTGTTCCGGGCCGACTACGCCAAACGAAACAACCTGAGCCAAATGACGCTGTTCTTACGCACAGGCCTGGTGGCGCTGTTGCTGGGCTTATCAAGTGTGACGCCGCAGGTTGGCGCGGCACCTGAGTCGCTGCAAGTGCTCGGGCGCTCCAGTGTGAGCGACTATTCGGTATCCCTGGGGGAGGCCGACTGGAACTGGCTACGCGGCAAGGGAACGTTGCTGTTGGGGGCCTCGGCGCCGGATTACGCACCGTTCGGTATCACCAGCAATGGCCGCGACTATGAAGGCCTCACTGCTGACTATGCCCAGTTGCTGGGGCAGATGTTGCACGTCGATGTGCGGGTGCAGCGTTACGCGTCACGGGAGGCATCGCTCCAGGCGCTGCGCAGCGGTGAGATCGACATGCTCGGCACGGCCAACGGCTTCGAAGCCAGCGACCCGGCGTTGGCGATGAACAAGGCCATTTGCGTGGTATCAGCGCCGATGTGCTGGCCCGGATCAGCCTGCGCACCGGCCTGAAGTTCGATATCCAGCGGGGTAACTCGCTTCATGATGTGATCGGGCGCGTCAGAAGCGGTCGGGCCGACGTACTGGCCGCCGCTCCACCGAGCACCGAGCTTGAGGGGGCGTTGCGTTTTACCCGGCCCTACCTGAGCAATCCGTTCGTGCTGGTGGCACCCTTGAGGGGCAAGGTCCCGTTGACGTTGGACCAGATGGAGGGCAAACGCCTGGCGCTGATCCGGGGCAATGTGCTGCGTGAGTATCTGCTGGAACAATTCCCCCGAGTGCACCTGGTGCCGGCTGAAAACGCGGCGGATGCGATGTCCATGGTCGCCGCCGGCACAGTGGACGGCGCGATCAATTCGCTGATCAGTGCCCGCTATATGATTTCCCGCCAGTACCGCGGCAAACTGCAAATCACCAGCACCGTGGGAACGTTTCCGGAGAGCGTGGCCCTGGCGACTCATCGTGATGCGCCGGAGCTGCATTCGATCCTGGACAAGGCGCTGCTGAGCATTTCTCCCGAAGAAATGGACGAGCTGACCAATCGTTGGCGCAGTGAAGTGGTGATCGACGACAACTACTGGTTGCGCAACCGCACCACTATCGTCCAGGGGTTCGCCATCGCCGCGCTGCTGTTGCTGCTGGCATTGGGGTGGGTCGTTTACCTGCGGCGTCTGTTGGAACAGCTGCGCGTGGCCAAGCAAAGCGCCGATGATGCCAACCGGGCCAAGACCACTTTCCTGGCGACCATGAGCCATGAAATCCGCACCCCCATGAACGCGGTGATCGGCATGCTGGAGCTGGCCCTGAAAAAAGCTGACCAGGGTGTCATGGACCGGTTCGCCATCGAAGTCGCGTCGGGCGCCGCTCGCGGCATGCTCGACTTGATCGGTGACATCCTCGACATCGCCCGCATCGAGTCCGGCAGGTTGTCGCTGACCCCGCAGCGGGCCAACCTGCGGGAACTGATCGAGTCGGTGGCGCGGATCTTTGAAGGCCTGGCCTGGCAGAAACAACTGCACTTACAGCTTGAACTCGACGCCGCGATCAACCGCGACGTATTGATTGATCCGTTGCGTTTCAAGCAGATCGTGTCGAACCTGCTGAGCAACGCCATCAAGTTCACCGACCAGGGGCAGGTGCGCTTGAGTGTGCGAGCCGCACCGGGCGATGACGCGCAGTGCCTGCCGATCCGCCTGCGCGTCGAAGACACCGGCTGTGGTATTTCGGTCGAGGATCAGCGCCGCCTGTTCAGCCCCTTTACCCAGGCCAGCAACAACACCCAGTCGGCCCGCAGCGGCTCCGGGTTGGGGCTGGTGATCAGCCGCACGCTCTGCGAAATGATGGGCGGCACCCTGACGTTGAGCAGCGTGCCGGGGGAGGGCACGCAGATTGAAGTTCTGCTGAGCTTGCCGGCGCTCGATGCCTTGGCTCAAGCGCCGTCGGCGCAAGTCGAGGCGCTGGCACCGGTGCGGGCGCTGAACATTCTGGTGGTGGACGACTACCCGGCCAACCGTTTGCTGCTGTCCCAGCAACTGAGCTATCTGGGCCATCGCGTCCGCGAAGCCGACGATGGTGTCCAGGGGTTGCGCGCCTGGCGTGCTGAACGATTCGATGTCGTCATTACCGACTGCAACATGCCGTTGATGAGCGGCTACGAACTGGCCCGGGCCATTCGCGAGGCGGAGCGGGCCGAGGGTTTGTCGCCGGGGGTGATCCTGGGTTTCACGGCCAATGCCCAGCCCGAGGAAAAGGCCCGCTGTGTCGAGGCCGGCATGGACGATTGCCTGTTCAAACCCATCAGCCTCAAGGAACTGAACAGCTGCCTGGCTGCGGTCACGCAGGATTGCGCCGCAGTGCCCGATGAGTGGGTGCCTGCGCCGACCACCGGCGACATTGACTTGAGCAGCCTTGAACTATTGAGCGCAGGTGACACGGGCTCAATCAAAAAACTGCTAGTGGAAATGGTCAACAGCAATGCCGAAGACCTGGCGCAATTGATGCGTCTGCTCGCCCGACAAGACCTGCCAGGGCTGGCGGACCTGGCGCACCGGGTCAAGGGGGGCGCGCTGATGATCAGGGCCCAGCGCCTGATTACCGCTTGCGAAGCCCTGGAAAGTGCCTGCCGTGGCGGCGACCGGTCGTTGCTCGCCGCCGCGGTGGATGACGTGCGCCAAGCCATGGAGCACCTGACTGAACGACTGGAGGCCTATGTGGCGGGGGAGCTTGCTCCCGCTGGGGCGCGAAGTGGTCCCCGCGGGTCTTCTCATGGATAAGCGAGCCGCGTAGTCATCCCGAAGCTACATGCAAAGTACCTTTTTCCTCCCTTTTTTGGGATTCGTCCTACAGCGCCTCTCAAAAGCTTCCTCTAGCCTGACGCCCCTTAACGATTGGGATGCCTGTCATGCCGAACAAAGCATTACGTATCATGATTGCCGACACGCAACATGCTCATCGAATGAGGCTTGAGCACCTGTTCAATCAACAGGGTTATTTTCGGATCGCCCCCGTGAGTGGCCTGCAGGAGCTGTTGACGCTGGTGGAATACGGCAGCGAGCCGTTCGACCTGGTCGTGGTCAATGCCGGCCTGGCCAAGGGCGCGCTGAACCTGCACGATTTCATTCTCGATAACCCCCAGCTTCGTCACGCGATGATTTACAACACACCACAGGTCGGCCTGTCCTCGGCGGCGGTCGCGCGGCGACCGGGCATGCACTTGAGCACGGCCCAGTTGCCTGACCTTGCGTCACTGGCAAGTCTGATGGAGCGGATTGATCCCCAGGCCAGCGAGTTGACGCGACCCTGGCTTCGCCCCCTCAGGCAAGGTCACGCAGGATGAAGCTGCACCGTTGGTCGGCACTGTCAGACCTGACAGGTGGCATGGCCCGGCGCCTGTGCAACAGTCCGAAGCAGTCATGGCATCGGCGCCGTTTGCATTTACGTGGGGAGTTGCCTTGAAAGACGTATTGATCGTGGATGACCACCCTGTCATACGAGGGGCATTGCGGCTCATTTGCCAGAACGAGGGGTTTACCGGAGTCAGGGACGCGAGCGGTGTCGCCGACGCCAGGGCGTTGATCAAGGAAAAGGCCCCAGACCTGGTGATTCTGGACCTGGTGATGAACGGATTCGATGGCATGGATCTGTTGGTCTGGATCATGACCCAGTTCCCAGAGTGCGGGGTGCTGGTATTCACTTCCCAGGACGCGCAGCACTTCTGCAACCGCTGCATCTCGGCCGGAGCCAGGGGCTTTGTGACCAAGAAAAGCGACCTGAAAGAACTGATCAAGGCCATTCATGCGCTGAAATCCGGCTACTCCTATTTCCCTCAAATGCCAGTCAGGCTGGATTTTCAACAACGCACTGAACAGCAGACCCTGGAAAGTCTCTCGACCCGCGAGCTATCCATTCTGCGAATGCTGGCCATGGGAATGCGCGGCAAGGACATCGCCGAGGCCTTGTTCCTGAGTCCGAAAACCGTCAGCACCTACAAGACCCGTCTGCTGGAAAAACTCGGACTCAAGACGCTGGTGGGTCTGTCGGATTTCGCCAAGCGCAATCATTTGTGATCCCTGTGTGCGGGCTCATTGCAGCCCCGTGCGATGGCATATCAGTGAAGTTGGGGGGCGATCGTTCTCTCTATAGAACGCTAAGACTGATTTTTGCAGTCTAGTGCGGCTGCGTTCGTGGTTTTAATCTGTGTCCATCGAATCGCAACGTCTGATTCGCAACACGATTGGAGCCACCGCATGAAAAACATCATCGGCGTCTACACCAGCCCCCGAGCCCATTGGGTCGGTGACGGCTTCCCGGTTCGCACGCTGTTTTCCTACGACAACCTGGGCAAGCACATCAGCCCGTTCCTGCTGCTGGACCACGCCGCTCCCACGCAATTCGAACCCACCGCCGAGCGTCGCGGTGTTGGCCAGCACCCTCATCGCGGTTTCGAAACCGTGACCATCGTCTACCAGGGCGAACTGGAACACCGGGATTCCACTGGCAGCGGCGGCAAGATCGGCCCTGGCGACGTGCAATGGATGACGGCGGCTTCCGGGATCATTCATGAAGAGTTCCACTCCGAGGACTTCGCTCGGCAAGGCGGGTTCATGGAGATGGTCCAGCTGTGGGTCAACCTGCCCGCCAAGGATAAAATGGCCCCGGCCGGCTACCAGACAATCCTCAAGAGCGACATTCCGAGCATCGACCTGAAGGACAACGCCGGCAGCCTGCGCTTGATTGCCGGCCGCTTCGAGGGGCATCAGGGCCCGGCGAAGACGTTTACGCCCATCGATGTCTGGGACATGCGCTTGAATGCCGGGAAAAACCTGACCCTCGACGTACACGATGGCTACAACACCGCGTTGGTGGTGTTGCGTGGCACGGTTCAGGTCAACGGTCGCGAGCGGGTCGAGGCCGGGCAACTGGCGTTGTTCGACCGGGCCGGCGAGCAGTTGCACCTGCACGCCAATCACGACGCGGTGGTGTTGCTGCTCAGCGGCGAGCCCATCGACGAACCCATCGTCGGTCATGGCCCGTTCGTGATGAACAGCGAGCAGGAAATTCACCAGGCCTTCAACGATTTCCACTCCGGTCGTTTTGGCGCGATGGACGACTGACCAGAGACAAGTCCTGTGGGAGCGAGCCTGCTCGCGATAGCGGTCTGACAGTCGATGCATCATTGACGGATACGCCGCAATCGCGAGCAGGCTCGCTCCCACATGAGTTTCTGCGGTGCTCTCTACGCCGCGTTCAATTTGTGCCAATCTTCGCCCCATGACCTTCCTGGAGCTGTCCCGATGCTGTCTCTGATCTCCGATCACCCACTGCTGAGTGCCTTGGTGCTGTTGGTGCTCGACATTCTGCTGTGGCGGCTGGTCAGCGCTGATCGGACTTATTGGAAGATCGGCGGGCGGCTGCTGATTTTTTCGTTGTTCAGCGCGCTGCTGTTCAACGAAGGCCTCAACCCCCTGCAACCGGCGCAGTGGGTTGACGACGTGCCACGCCACTTGGCGGCCACCGGTTTACAAATTGCCTGGTGGCTGTTCGCTGCGCGGACCCTGACGGTGATGATCGGCGCGGTGATGATGCAACGGGTGGGTCATACCGGGCGGCTCTTGCAGGATTTGATCGGCGCGGTGATCTTCCTGATCGCCGTCATCGCTGCCCTGGCGTATGTGCTGGACTTGCCGGTCAAGGGCGTCCTGGCAACCTCCGGGGCGATGGCGATCATCGTCGGCCTGGCCTTGCAGAGTACCCTCAGCGACGTGTTCTCCGGGATCGTGCTCAACACCACCAAGCCCTATCAAGTCGATGACTGGATTTCCATCGATGGCACCGAAGGCCGGGTCACCGACATCGACTGGCGCGCCACGCGGTTGCAGACCGCCCAGGGCAGCATGGCGGTGATTCCCAACTCCTTGGCGGCCAAGGCCAAGATCGTCAACTTCAGCCGGCCCAGCGATGTCCACGGGTTATCCATCAGCATCCCGGTCAGTCCGCATGCACGGCCACAAACCGTGATCGATGCGCTGGAGCGGGCGATGATCGGCTGTCGTTCTCTGCTTGCCAGCCCGGCTCCCTGCGTGACACTCAAGAGCACCGGCAGCACCGGGGCGGAATATGAAATCAGCGGGTTCGTCGCGTCCATGGGCCAGAAGCGCGAGGTGCGCAATCAGTTGTTCGACCTGGCGTTCCGGCATTTGCAGGCATCGGGCGTAAGCCTGTTGTCCACCAGCGAAAGCGCGTCCACCAATGGCGTGTCGCGGCCCCGTGCGTTGCTGGAAAGCTCGAGCATTTTCTCCACCTTGCGCCAGGATGAGAAAGACACCTTCAGCCAGAACATGACCCTGCAGACCTTCCGCGCCGGCGACATGATCCTGCCGGCCGGGGAGGTCAGCGATCATTTGTTCATCATCGAGTCCGGGGTGGTCAGCGTGACCTTGTTTCGCAACGGCCAGCCGTTCGAGGCCGGACGCATGGGGCCGGGAGAGGTTATTGGCGAAGCCGGGATCGTTTCCGACCAGGCCGCGCTGGCGAACTTTTCCGCCAAGACCTTCTGCACCCTTTATCGCATCGAGAAGAGCTACCTCAAACCCTGCCTGGACGCTCGCCGCGACATCAATGACGCGATGAAGAACCTGCTGGACGTGCGCATGCACCTGGCCCAGAACCTGACCCGCGACGTTCCCAAACCGGTGGCCAAGAAGCGCTTCCTGCAATGGTTGCGCAGTCGGGCCTGAGCAAGTATCAAGGGCGTGCATTGGCCCCCCGAACTTCCCAATAATTGGCTATTTGTACCGCGCCACCGCGAGGCTAACGTAGCGCCACACCCAATTGTTCTGGAGTTCACCATGCAACCGCGTATCGATTTCTACACTGCCTCCCCTGAAGCTTTCAAAGCCATGCTGGCGTTCGAAACCGCTGTTTCGAAACTGGGCCTGGAAAAATCCCTGCTGGAACTGGTCAAGCTGCGTTCCTCGCAAATCAACGGTTGCGCCTTCTGCATCGACATGCACACCGCCGATGCCCGCAAGGACGGCGAGACGGAGCGTCGCCTGTATGCCGTGACCGCCTGGCGCGAAGCCCCGTTTTTCACCCCTCGCGAACGCGCCGCGCTGGCCTGGACCGAAGCGCTGACCCGCTTGAGCGACACCCATGCGCCAGACGCCGACTACGAACTGCTGAACCAGCATTTCACGCCCAAGGAAATGGTCGACCTGACCGTGGCAATCAACGCCATCAATGGCTGGAACCGCTTGGCGGTGGGCTTTCGCAAGATGCCTGAGGCGTGAGTCCACCGGCAATCAATCCAGATAGGTCCTCGGTGTACGACCGGTCATGTGCTTGAAAAAGGCGATGAAAGCGCTGTCACTGGCAAAGCCCAGTTCAAAGGCGCTGTAGCTCAGGCTGCGACCAGTGGCGAGCAGTTCAATGGCGCGCATCAGGCGCCATTGCTGGCGCCACTGTTGATAACCCATGCCGGTTTCCCGTTGAAAGATCCGTCCGATGGTTCGGCCGCTGGCACCGATCTTTTGCTCCAGCACCGCCAATGTTGGTGGCAGGTGGTCCAGGGTTGTGAGCAAAGGCGCGAGGCGTTTGTCCTGAGGCAGCGGTAGCAGCATCGGCTGTTCTGCCGCCTCACGGATTTCGTTCAGGCACAACCCCAGCAAGTGCAGGTTGCGACCTTGGGTCCAGTCGCTGTCGAACGCCGCGTCGGTGATCGGCTCGAGTACAGCGTGCAGCAGCGGCGAGACCTCAATGACGCAAACGCGTGAAGGCAGGTCCGCGCACAGCGTCGCCTTCAGGTAGATCGATCGGTAATCCACGCTCTGCTGCATCACCGCCCGATGGGG
>NZ_WUUD01000001.1:36563-54695 GCF_009831705.1 Pseudomonas sp. PICF6
GAATCCAGGCAGCTCGCGACGGGGGCAGCAGGCACAGCTGTTGCGCCAGTGTGATGCGCGCGCAGCCCTGTCGCGTAAATAGCAGTTGCCCGCGTTGATGCTGGTGTAGGCCAGAATCGTGGTGCCCCAGCGTCGCTGCAATGCCGATGACCGGCGCGCTATGACAGTCGGGGTCGAACCGGGCGTGAGCGCCGAGCCAAGCCATAAGTTGTCCGATTTCAAGGATCAGTTGTCAGGCTTTGGATAATACGACAGTCCTGGCTTCGTAGACTGCTCGTCGTTTTTCTAACGAGCGTGCCCATGACTTCTCGTCCGTTCCTCGGCCTGGCGATTGCCTTGGTGATGTTTCCGCAAATTGCCCAGACCCTCTATAGCCCTGCATTGGCAGACATCAGCCTGACCTTTGCCGTCAGCGCCGAAATGGCGGCGCAGATGTTGTCCGTATTTTTCCTGGGATTCGCCTTGGGTGTGGTGGTGTGGGGGGGCGTCTGTGACCGCATCGGCCGAAGGCCCGCCATGCTGGGTGGGTTGGCGTTGTATGCGCTAGGGACGGTGCTGGGCCTGAACGTCGACACCTTCGACGCATTACTGGCCGTCCAGGCTCTGGCTGCGTTTGGTGCGGCGGTCGGTTCGGTGGTCACCCAGACGATTCTGCGTGATCGCTACCAGGGCGCGGAACTGGGCAAGGTTTTTTCGATGATTGGCATTCCCCTCGCGGCCAGCCCGGCGATCGGTTTGTTCAGCGGTGCCAGCCTGGTTCGCTTCTTTGGCTATCAAGGCACACTCGGTGGCCTGTTGATGCTGTCGCTGATTCTACTGTGGTGGAGCGCGCGATCCTTGCCCGAGACGCTTGAGGGCAGTGTCCCGCCGCAACCCTTGTTGACGACTCTGTGGCGCATGCTGAAGGACCCGGACATCTGGCGCTCGTCGTTTTTGGTGGCGGCATTCAACGTCGCCCTGTTCAGCTACTACAACCTCGCTCCGTTCCAGTTCGAACGGCTCGGGTTGAGCCCTGAGCTGTTCGGCTACAGCGGGGCGATTCTGGCGTTGGGTTCGGGTCTGGGGGCGTGGCTGAACAAGCGTCTGCTTGCACGGGGTTTCGACGGCTCTCAGTTATCGGCTGTTGCGGCGATCGTGCTGCTGATGGGGGGGATAAGCGTTCAGGGCCTGCTCGACAGCGCTGGTTTTGTTGTGGCGATGCTGTTGATTGTCCTGGCGTTTGGCATGGCGATACCCAACGTGCTCGGTGCGGCATTGGTACGCTACGGTGATTGCCTGGGCACCGCTGGCGCGCTGTTTGGCCTGTTCTATTACTTGCTGATAGGAGGCGCGTTGATGCTAGCAGCCTGGTTCCAGGCGCTGGGCTGGACCCTGATTCTGTGCGGCTCACTGGCGGTGTGCCTGACGGTTCACCTGATGTGGGAGCGAGCCTGCTCGCGATGACGGTGTATCAGTCAACATCAATGTTGAGGGTCAGTCCGCAATCGCGAGCAGGCTCGCTCCCACAGGATTGTCTTAAGTTTGAAAGCTTCGGACGACAGGCACTGCAATAGGTTTGCTTCGGCTTAATAGGAAGCATTACTATTCACGCCCCGTCCCTACAGCGCAGTGCGATGACCCCCAAGCCGCCCCGCAGACCTGGCTTTTTCGAGCATTACGAAGAGTTGATCGGCACCTGGACTCGTCGCCTGCGCAATCGCCAGCAGGCCGAGGACCTGGCTCACGATACTTTCGTGCGGGTGCTCGAGTCCGATTCGGCTGATGTCCAGCAGCCGCGGGCTTATTTGCACCAGACGGCGCGCAATATTGCGGTGGATGGCTATCGGCGCGAAGATCGGCGGGGCGCCATGGAGGAGGCGGCGCTCGATCACAGCCAGTCGCTTTCGGGCGACCCGGAGCACTACATGCACGCGATCCAGTTGGCAGACTCCATCGAAAGGGCACTGGCCGAGCTGCCGGCCAATTGCCGTACGGTGTTTGTCTGGCAGAAGATCGAAGGCTTGACCCAGGCGGAAATCGCCGAGCGCCTGGGCTTGTCAAAAAACATGGTGGAAAAGTATATGATCCGCACCCTGCGGCATCTGCGCGATCGTCTGGACGGGGCTGGCCAATGATCCGTCGTTATCTTCCACCTGAGCCACAGGACCTTCCATGATGGATAACCGTGAATGCCCGTGCGGGCAGAACCGGGTTCGCGACGAGGCGGCGCAATGGTTCGTACGCTTGCAAGCTCCCGTCATGGGTGTCGATGAGCGCCAGCGTTACGAGGCCTGGCTGGACGAGCATCCTAATCACCGCGACGAAATTCTACTTCTACAGGGGATCTGGAGCGCCACGGATCTGCTGCCCAAGGAACGTCTGCAAGCGTTGTGCGAACCACCCGCCAAACGTCCCCAGCGTCGACCGCTGCTGCGCTTCGCCGTGGCCGCCGGGCTGTTGGCGATGGCGGTCGGGCTGGGGTTGTTCAGCGGCTTGGGTGCTTCCAGCGATTACAGCGCTGAATTTGCCACGGCCCTGGGCGAGCGCCGGCACATCGCGCTGCCGGACGGTTCGGTGATCGACCTCAACAGCCGCAGCCGCGTGCGTGTTCAGTTCGCCCACCATCAACGGCGCGTGGAGCTGGCCGAAGGCGAGGCGTTGTTTCGCGTCGAGCATGACGCTGGCCGGCCGTTTACGGTGGAGGCGGGCAACGGCCGGGTGACGGTGACCGGAACGCGCTTCGATGTGCGCCGCGATGCCGACTCAACCCGGGTGGCGGTGGAGCAGGGCAGTGTCAAGGTTCAGGGGCGCGACGCGGCGCAGGCCGAGTTCGTCAGCCTCACGGCCGGCCTTGGCACCCGTATCGATGCGCAGGGCAAGGTCGCCGCACCTTATGGCATCAACGCCGATGAACTCACCGCTTGGCGCCACGGCAAACTGGTGTTCAACAACGCTCCCTTGAGCGAAGTCGTCCAGGAGGTTTCCCGTTATCGCGCTAAACCCCTGCGCGTCGGCAGCGCGGCGGTGGGCAACTTGCGCCTGACCAGCGTGTTTCGTGCCGATAACCCCGAGGCGCTGCTCAAGGCTTTGCCCAACATCCTGCCGGTGGCCGTGCGCACCCTGGATGACGGCAGCCAGGAAATAATTGCGCGGTAAATTCAGGTTTTTTTCGAGTTCTTCGTCTTCTTGTCCAACTGCAACTGGTTTGCATTAACAGACGCGTATTCTTGCGATTCAACAGGACAAGGTTCGACGTGAAAACCACCTTCAAAAACAACAACCGCGCCCCCGCCCGCTGGCTGCCGCTGGCCCTGACCCTGGCCGTCAGTGCCGCATTGCCCCAGGCCTTCGCCGATCAGGCGGCCACGTCCATTCACATCCAGGCGCAGCCGCTGGGCCAGGCCTTGAGCCAGCTCGGCCAGCAGACTTCTTTGCAGGTGTTCTTCAGCCCGGAGCTGGTGGCCGGCAAGCAAGCCCCGGCGGTGGACGGCAACTTGTCCCCAGAAGCGGCCCTGGGCCAACTGCTGCAAGGCAGCGGCCTGCAATACCAGATCAATGAAGGTTCGGTGACCGTGCTGCCGGCGCCCTCGGCGTCCACTGGCGGTCCGCTGGAACTGGGGGCCACCGACATCCAGGTGGTCGGTGACTGGCTCGGCGATGCCAATGCCGAAGTGGTGCAGAACCATGCCGGCGCGCGCACGGTAATCCGCCGCGAAGCGATGGTGGAGCAGGGGGCCATGAACGTCGGCGATGTGCTGCGGCGGGTGCCGGGGGTGCAGGTGCAGGATGCCAATGGCACCGGCGGCAGCGACATCTCCCTGAACGTCGGCGTGCGCGGTCTCACTTCGCGCCTGTCGCCCCGTTCCACGGTGCTGATCGACGGCGTGCCGGCGGCGTTCGCGCCTTACGGTCAGCCGCAACTGTCCATGGCGCCGATTTCTGCGGGCAACCTGGACAGCATCGACGTGGTGCGCGGCGCCGGGTCCGTGCGTTACGGGCCGCAGAACGTCGGCGGCGTGATCAACTTCGTGACCCGCGCGATTCCGGAAAAAGCCACCGGTGAAATCGGCACCACCCTGGAAACCTCCCAGCGCGGCGGCTGGAAGCACATCGACAGCGCTTTTCTCGGCGGCACGGCCGATAACGGCATGGGCGTTGCGCTCCTGTATTCGGGGGTCAACGGTAATGGCTATCGCCGCAGCAACAACGACAATGACATCGACGACGTCATCCTCAAGACCCATTGGGCGCCCACCGAGGTGGATGATTTCTCGCTGAACTTCCATTACTACGACGCCAAGGCTGACATGCCCGGCGGCCTGACCCAGGCGCAATACGACGCGGACCCGTATCAGTCCGACCGTGACTGGGACAACTTTGCCGGCCGGCGCAAGGACGTGTCGTTCAAGTGGATCCGCGAGATCAGCGACCGCACCCAGGCCGAAGTGCTGACCTATTATTCCGACAGCTACCGTGGCAGCACCATCGCCTCCCGGGACCAGCGCAACCTGGCGTCCTACCCGCGTACTTACTACACCTTCGGCATCGAACCGCGGGTGTCCCATGTGTTTGACCTGGGCTCGACCACCCAGGAAGCCAGCGTCGGTTATCGCTACCTCAAGGAAGGCATGCACGAAGAGGCCAGTCGCCTGGCGCTGCGCGATAACCAGCCGGTGGTGCGGCCGGGGTCCGATGGTCACGTCTATCAGGACCGCACTGGTGGCACCGAAGCCCATGCGGTCTACATCGATGACAAGATTGATGTCGGCAAGTGGACCATCACCCCGGGCATCCGTTTCGAACGCATCAGCACCCAATGGCACGACCGCCCGGTGCTCGACACCGACGGCAGTCCGGTACAGGAAAAACGCCGCAGCATCGACAGCAACGAACCGCTGCCGGCCTTGAGCGTGATGTATCACCTGTCCGATGCCTGGAAGCTGTTCGCCAACTACGAGACATCGTTCGGCAGCCTGCAATATTTCCAGCTCGGCCAGGGCGGCGACGGCAACAACACCGCCAACGGCCTGAACCCGGAAAAAGCCAAGACCTACGAGATCGGTACGCGCTACAACGATGACGTGTGGGGCGGGGAAGTGACGCTGTTCTACATCGACTTCGACGACGAGTTGCAGTACATCAGCAACGATGTGGGCTGGACCAACATGGGCGCCACCAAGCACCAGGGCCTGGAAGCCTCGGTGCGCTACGACATGGCCGCGCTGGACCCACGCCTGGAAGGCCTGAGCGCCAATGCCGGTTTCACCTACACCCGCGCAACTTATGAAGGTGATATTCCAAGCTTCAAGGGCCGTGACCTGCCGTTCTACTCGCGTCAGGTGGCGAACCTGGGGTTGCGTTATGAGATCAATCGCTGGACTTACAACCTCGATGCCTTTGCCCAGTCCAAGCAACGCTCACCCGGCAACAGCGTGAACCCCGACGGCAGCTTCAGCGACGATTACATCACCGACGGCAGCGCCGATGGACGCTACGGTGACATGCCGGGTTACGTGCTCTGGAACGTGCGCGCTGGCTACGACTTCGGATCGCAACTATCGAACCTGAAGGTCGGCGCCGGGGTGAAGAACCTGTTCGACCATCAGTACTACACCCGCTCCAGCGACAACAACTCGGGCATCTACGTCGGCGCACCGCGTACGTTCTTCGTGCAGGCGAGCGTGGGGTTCTGATGAAAAACCAGGATTGACGCGTACTCCTGTGGCGAGGGGATTTATCCCCGTTGGGCTGCGCAGCAGACCCAAAGCGGCAGACTCAATCTGCCTGACACACCGAGTTGGTGATTTTAGGGCTGCTTCGCAGCCCAACGGGGATAAATCCCCTCGCCACAGATAAATCTCCTTTCCACAGAGAGAGGTGTAACGCCTCAAACCTTCAACACTTTCCCACTGACCGCCACCGCCACCAACGACAGCGCGATCAACCCGAACGCAAAGCTCAGGCTGCTGCCATGGGCGACGAATCCGATCAGCGCCGGGCCTGCGAGGATGCCGGCGTAGCCGATGGTGGTGATGGCCGGTACGGCGATCGCTTCAGGCATCAGCGTCTGCTTGCCGACCGCGGTGTACAACACCGGCACGATGTTCGAACACCCGGCCCCGACCAACGCATACCCCAACAGCGCCGCCTGCCACATCGGTGCCAGGGTCGCCAGCAGGAACCCGGCCGCAGCGGTCGCGCCGCCGTAGATAATCACGCGTCTGGCGCCCAGGCGATGCACCACCGAATCCCCCGTCAGGCGGCCGACGGTCATGGTCAGCGCGAACGCGGCATAACCGAGCCCGGCATAGGCGGTTTCCACTCCACGCTCGGCCGTCAGAAATACCGCGCTCCAGTCCAGCACCGCGCCTTCGGCCAGGAATACGATGAAACACAAGATGCCGATAAACAGCACCACGCCGTGGGGAATGGCAAACGCCGGGCCCGAACTTTCACTGCCATAGGGCAGCAGATGCGGCGCCGCCTTGAACAGCGCCACCAGCAACAGTGCATTGACCACCAGCGTCGCCCCCAGGGGCGAAAGGCCGAGGCCGAGCAGCGCGCTCACACCGGCCGCGCCAATGATCCCGCCGAGGCTGAACATGCCGTGAAAACCCGACATCATGGTCTTGCCGCTGGCCCGCTCGACGATCACCGCCTGCAGGTTGACGGTCGAGTCCACGGTGCCGAGGCCGGCGCCAAACAAAAACAAGGCTGCCACCAGCCAGGGCAAAGACGTCATCGTTGCCAGCGCGGGCAAGGCCAGGCAGATCAGAATCGTGCCGCCACTGAGCACCCGCCGGCAGCCAAATCGCGCCGCCAGTGCGCCGGAAATCGGCATCGCCAGAATCGACCCCACCCCAAGGCACAACAACAGCAACCCAAGAGTGCCTTCGTCCAGGTTCGCCCGCACCTTGGCGTACGGCACCAGCGGCGCCCAGGCCGCGATCCCGACACCGGCGATGAGATAGGCAATGCGGGTGGACATCTGTTCCAGGCGTCCGGGGATGAAGGTTGGCGGTGGGGTAATGGCAGTCATGAAACGTCCTTAGTTTGGCGAGGCGATGGTGCGGGCGGGCCCTATGCTTGCACATCCACTGACCGCGCCGCGACCTCAAGGTGCCGAAGAGGTGTGTGGGTGGCAAGCACGCTTTGCCTGCACAGCCTTGGCCGGAATAAAGTACCGGCTTTCGCTGGCTGAATCCGGGTCTGGTCCATGACGCAGTTCTATGATGCACGGGGCAATATTTATGGCGTGGTCTCACCGCAGCAGGTCCGTGCCCAAGGCATTGACCTGCCGCCGACAGCCGCCCAGGCTGCCCAGGCCCGCCAGGCCTGGACCCGCGCCGCAGTGCAGGCCTTCTGTAGTTGGGCGCCGGGTCAGGCGCCGCCGGATGCCAAGGCCCATTGCAGCGATGGTCTGCTGATCGGCCCGTTCCAGAATGAGCCACCTTTTGACCTGTTGATCGTCAACACCGACGGGACCCTGGCCGAGCGCAGCGGCAATGGCCTGACGATTTTCTCCCAGGCGCTCAAAGAGCAAGGTTTGATGCCGAGCGACGGCGAATGTGTGCTACAGGTTCATCACGACAAACGTGAAGGCGTGTCACCGCTGCAAACGGCGGTCCGCGTAGCGGAGTTCGAAGGTCTCTCGGGTTTCTGGCTGGACTTGGGAAAACCACTTTTCGGCCCCGGCGCTGTCGCGGCTCAAGGCGTGCAAAGCGTGATCGTCAACCAGCGCGAAGTCAGCCGTGTGGCTGCGCTTCATGCTTTGAATCCGGCCTGGGGCAGCAGTCAGTTCGTGAACATTGGCAACCCGCACTGCGTGACCCTGGTGGACAGCGCCGAGGCGTTGCCAAGTAACCCGCAGATGCGTGCCCCAGCGTTGGCCCAAAGCCTGACGCGCATTGCCTATGCGCCGCCCGGTGGGTCCGGGATTCCCTGCCCGGCGGGGGTGAATCTGCAGTGGGCCTGGCGCCAGGCCGAAGCAAGCATTGCCGCGCGGATTTTTGAACGAGGGGAAGGTCCCACCGCTTCTTCGGGCACCAGTGCCAGTGCGGTGGCGTGCGCCGCGTGGCGAGTGGGTTGGGTGACGGCGGGGGCGGTGAGTGTGGTGATGCCGGGTGGCACTGCACCGATTCTGCTGGAGGAGCAGGCGGGTGAGCTGCTGCGGGTCAGGTTGTTTGGTGTTGCGCGGTCTGTGTCATAGACGATCTGCGCCGCAGCCAATGACGCCATCGCGAGCAGGCTCGCTCCCACATTCGATCTTCAGCGGGCACAAAAATGCGCGTACGGCGCCGCTCCACTGTGGGAGCGAGCCTGCTCGCGATGACGCAGGCACATCCAGCATCAATGCAACTGAACCACCGCTATCGCGATGACCTCAGCCTGGCTGAACCGCAAACTCCACCATCGGCATCTGCCGCTTCATCAGCACTTCGCCATTGCGAATGGAGTAAAGCGGTAGGCCCTGGCTACGGATCACTTCGTAGTCACTGTCGGCCGAGAGGATCAGCAGATTCGCCGGGCGCCCGGCTTCCAGGCCGTAGCGCTCGCCCAGGGCCATGGCCTTGGCGCTGTTATCAGTGACCAGGTCCAGGGCGCTTTGCAGGTTGCGGTAACCCAGCATGTGGCAGATGTGCAGGCCAGCTTCCAGCACCCGCAGGATATTGCCGTTGCCCAGGGGATACCACGGGTCGACGATGGAGTCCTGGCCGAAGCACACGTTCATCCCCGCTTCGAGCAATTCGTTGACCCGGGTGACGCCGCGGCGTTTAGGGAAGTTATCGAAACGTCCTTGCAGGTGGATGCTTTCGGTGGGACAGGAAACGAAGCTGATGCCCGAGTGCCCGAGCAGGCGAAACAGCTTGGCGCAGTAGGCATTGTCATAGGAGCCCATGGCCGTGGTGTGGCTGGCGGTGACGCGGGCGCCCATGTCGCGGCTGCGGGCTTCTTCGGCCAGCACTTCGAGAAAGCGCGAGTGCGGGTCGTCGGTCTCGTCGCAATGCACGTCCACCAGGCAACCGGTGCGCTCGGCCAGGTCCATCAGGAATTTCACCGAGCTTACGCCTTGATCCCGGGTGTACTCGAAATGCGGAATGCCGCCCACCACGTCGGCACCCATTCGAATTGCTTCCTCCATCAGTTCGCGGCCGTTGCGGTAGGACTCGATGCCTTCCTGGGGAAACGCGACGATCTGCAGGTCGATCAGGTGACGACTTTCCTCACGCACTTCAAGCATGGCTTTGAGGGCGGTGAGGTCAGGATCGGTGACATCGACATGGGTGCGCACATGCTGGATGCCATGGGCGGCCAATGCCTGGATGGTTTTTTTGGCGCGGGTCTTGGTGTCTTCCTGGGTGATGGTGGCCTTGCGCTCGCCCCAGCACTCGATGCCCTCGAACAGCGTCCCGCTCATGTTCCAGCGGGGTTCGCCGGCGGTGAGGGTGGCATCCAGATGAATGTGCGGTTCGACGAACGGCGGCACCACCAGATTACCGCCGGCGTCGAGGTCTTGCGAGCCGAGGCTCGGGGCTTCGGTCTGGCGTACAATGCTGGCGATCAGGCCGTTTTCCAGGTGCAGTTCATGCAAGCCTTCGCGGTTGCGCAGGCGGGCGTTGATGATGTGCATCAAGCGAGTCCTTCTCAAAGATCTTGGAGGGGGGTATCGGTGGCGCGAATTCCCAATAGGCCGATCAATATCACATACGTTAGCGCGCCGGTGGCGATTCCTACCAGTGGCGCAACCCAAGGCGAAGTGAACGCCGCGAGGGTGCCTGCGCCGTACGCAAACAGCCCCGGCCAGTTGAAGGCTGGCAGCTGCGCTTGGGCCAGACGCGGATAGCGGCCGCGCCAGCGGAAGAAGAAATCGGCCATGATCACTCCGCCAATCGGCGGGATCACCGTGCCCAGCAAAATCAGGTAAGGCACCAGCAGATCGTACATGCCCAGCAGGGCCAGCAGTGTGCCGATCGCCGCGCCGCCCAGGGTCACGGTTTTGCGCCGACGGGTGCGCAGCAGGTTGCAGCCGGCCACGGCAAAGTTATAGATGGTGTTGTCCTGGGTGCTCCAGATGTTGAGCAGCAGCATCGCCATCGCCGCCATGGCGAAGCCTTGCAACAGCAGCACTTCCACCACGTCCGGCTGTTGATAGACGATGGCTCCGTAGGCGCCGATCAATACCATCAGGCCGTTGCCGATGAAAAAGCCGATCAGGCTCGCCAGCACCGCGATCTTCGCCGAGCGGGAAAACCGCGTCCAGTTGGTCGCCTGGGTGGCACCGCTGACGAACGTGCCGAACACCAGCGTGATGGCGGTGGACCAATCGAGGCTGCCCGTCGGCACCACCGCCAGCAACCCATCCAGGCCACCGACCTTTACCGTCGCGACCCACATCGACAACATCAGCAACAACATCATGGTCGGCACGGCGATGTACGACAGGATCTCGAGCCCGCGATAACCAATGTAGGCGGTGACGCAGAACCCCAGGCCGAACAGCACCATCAGCCCCAGCACGGTGCCTTCGTTCAAATGAAAATACTTGCCCAGTACCACCGCCGCCGTCGCCGTGCCCCAGGCGTACCAGCCGATCTGGGTGAAACCCAGGATCAAGTCGCTGAGCTTGCTGCCCACCTCACCGAAACAGAAGCGACCCATCAGCACCGAATTGAGCCCGCTCTTGAAGGCGATATAACCCAGGCCGGCGGCGTACAGGCCCAACAGCAGATTGCCGATCACGATGACCGTGAGCATTTCGGCAAAACCGAACGCTACCCCCAGCTTGCCACCGGCAAACATCGTGGCGGTGAAAAAGGTGAAGCCCAGCAGCACCATGGCCGTGGAGGCCAGGCCCTTGCGGGCATGCATCGGGACTTCGCTCAAGGGATAGTCGTTGCCCGGATCGTTTTGAGTCATGTGGAGGTCCTTGCGCAGGAGGAAGATGTCGCAAGCGTGCAGCGCCCGTGCCAAGCGAGTGATCGCGAGGTTATTTATAGCCAATCCGTGGGATTGGGTAAGTGAAGAGAACGAAAGCGGTGCGGCGGTGGGTCAAGTTGGAACACAGTTTCCACTGCCTATGCGGTTTCTTCAGGTGGGAGAGTGCAGCGCTAGAAACCGCAACACTGCCGCCACGATGGCCTCCGGCGCGTCTTCCTGGACCAAATGCCCGGCATTGGGAACGGGATGAAACTGTGCGCCCGGTATCATCCGTTGCAACGCACGACCGCGTTCGATGGGGATCCACTGATCGTCCTCTCCCCAAAGGATCTGCGTCGGGCAGCGCACGGTTGCATACAGCGGTTCGACCTCGCGGGTATAGCGCTCGTCCATCTGCGCAATCTGCCGATAGAGCGCGGCCTGGCCGGTCTCGCCAAGCCAGGGCTGCACGTACGGCGCCAGTTCTTCATCGGGGATCTGCCTGTTGATCGCACCCCGGATATAGGTCGGCACGATGGCCCGCTGAATGTAATCGGGCAGGCCGCTGAACGCCGCTTCGTACTGGCGCACATGCTGGACAAAAGGTGAACCCCAGGGCGACAGCGCCACCGGATCGATCAGGGTCAGGCTGCGGTAGTGCTTGCCGTTGAGCAGGTGCGTGCGCAGGGCGGTTGCGCCACCAAAATCGTGGGCCACCACGTCCGGGCAATCCAGGCCCCAGTGGTCCAGCAACTGTGCGAGCAACTGGTTTTGCACACCGAGGGAAACATCTGCGTCCGGTTGTGCGGATTGGCCGTAACCCAGCAGGTCAAAGTAATGCACCTTGTGAGTGGCGAAGAACAGCGGGGCGATTCGGTGCCACACGTAGGAAGAGAAGGGCGTGCCGTGGACAAACACCAGCGGCGGGCCGTCGCCGTGGACGGCGTAACGGATGCGGTGTCCGTTGAAGTTGTATTCGTGATCCAGGGGCCAGTGGCTCATGGTCGCGTCCTCTTGGCATGTTCGAGCCAAAAAGCATAGACACAAAAAAAGCCAATGCCACAGGTCCCTGTGGCCCGGTTACTCGCCGCGGTAGATGCAACCGCTGGTGCAGGTCTCATGGATGCGAATGGCACTGAGTTCCGGCAACAATGGCTTCAACTGTTCCCAGATCCACTTGGCCAGGACTTCGCTGGTGGGGTTTTCCAGGCCGGGGATGTCGTTGAGGTAGTTGTGATCCAGGCGCTCGTAGAGCGGCTTGAAAATCGCCTTGATCTCCGAGAAGTCCCGAATCCAGCCGGTGTGCGGGTCGATGTCGCCGCTCAGATGAATTGCCACTTTGAACGAGTGGCCGTGCAGGCGGCCGCACTTGTGACCGTCTGGCACGTGGGGCAGGCGGTGGGCGGATTCGAAGGTGAATTCTTTGAAAATTTCCACAGGTTCAGGCTCTTTAAGGTAGCGGTCGCGAGGCAGGCGGCGGAGTTTATCAGTTTGGTTCCGGCGTTGCGCGACCGTGCTGACTAAAGGGTCAGCAAACGCCCGCCCAGCCCACCGTTGGCCGCCAGTTCAAGGAACTCGTCACCGAGCCGGCGGCTTTCGTCCATCGCCGTGCGCCAGTATTTGCGGCGGCTCGTGTCATCGCCCATGAAACGCTTGAAGTCGTTACGGTCCGGCAGTTTGCCGAAGGGCAGGCGCGCCAGGTATTCACGGGACGGCGCCAGTAACAGCACGTCCTGCAGACGCTCGACGTTCCCCCGGCGCCATGGCAGGCCCTTGTCGAACCAGCCGGGAATGACCCGGTCGGTGAAGTGCGGATACAGCACGATGTCTTCGCCGCTGTAGGGCAGGTCCAGGTGGTAGTCCAACAGGCCGCCGTCGCGGTAGGTGCCAACGCCGGCGCCGGGTAGGTCGCGCACGCCCTCCATCACCATCGGGATCGAGCCGGATGCCAGCAGCGCCTGGCGCAGATTACCGGCCTCCAGCGGGACGAAGCGTGACGGAAAGTCGTTCAACGGGTGCAACGGCGGCGCCCGGCGTGGGTCGTGGACGATCAGCCGTTCGAAATGCCGCGACAGGCGCGCTCTGCCGCGCAGGTTGTCGGCGATCACCGACGACAATCCCAGGCCGAGCCGCCCGCGATGATCCTGGGCCAGCAAACCGTGACTTTTGACCACCATGATATTGAGCCGGTAATGCGGGTTTTCGAGGATCGACGTGTCGCGGCCCTGGAGCAGATCATCGAGCATGCGCTGCGAACTCTGGCTCACCCCGGCCATAGTCACGCCTTTGGCAAAGCTTTGCTCGTTGTACAAGGTGCCCAGGCGCCGGATCCCCTCGGCGGCATCCGGCAGGCAGGCGCTGGCGAAGCGCCAGGAGCCCACCGAAGCACCGATCAGCGAGCGCTCCCGGGGCGCGGCGGGCAGCCACTCGCCAAACAGCGCCAAGTCCAGCCCCTGAATGCCCAAGGCCTTGGGGCCACCAGCGGCGCCCGGCAGAATGCCGACATCGGCAGCGTTCAGGCCAGCCTGGCGAATGCGTGCCAGAGCACGAGGGCCGGCCTTGAGGGTCAGGGCAGGGAACTTGATGTGGATGGCGGTCATACCGGTCTCGAATGGTGCAACGGATAATTTAACGGCGTCAGCCCTGTGGCAGCGAACAGGTTCGCTCCCACATTGATCTGTGTTCAATGATGGCAATTCAGTTTCAGTTAAGTTCGCCCCGATACAGTTCCCCGGTGAAGATTACAAAAAAAGGAGACAACCCATGAACCGCCTGACTGCCTTTTTCATCGTTACCCTGATGGCCATCAGTGGCCTGGCCAGCGCACGAGACCTCACGGCCGACGAAGCCCAAAAGCTGCAGGACGCTGGTACCATTCTGTCGGTTGAAAAACTCAACGCCACTGCCTTGTCCAAACACCCTGGCGCCACCTTGACCGATACCGAGCTGGAACAAGAATACGGCAAGTACATCTATCAGGTGGATTTGCGCGATGCCCAGGGCGTTGACTGGGAACTTGAATTGGACGCGGTTGACGGCAAGGTACTCAAGAATCATCAGGATCTGTAATGAAGCTTAATTTACGCCCCCGCAGCCGTTGGGGGCTGGCGCTGCTGGTGTTCTGTTCACTGGCCGTCGCCCGAGACCTGGACCAGGATGAGGCCCTGCAATTGCGGCAGCAGGGCGTGATCCTGCCCCTGGAACATTTGCTGCAACAGGCGCTGGATCGCCACCCCGGCGCCAAACTGCTGGAGGCCGAGCTGGAAGAAAAACACGGCGTCTATATTTACGAGGTCGAATTGCTGGCTACCGACGGCGTTGTGCGCGAACTGGACCTGGAGGCCGCGACCGGCCGTTTACTCAAAGATGAGGAAGACTGATGCGCCTGCTTCTGGTGGAAGATCATGTTCCCCTGGCCGACGAAGTCATGGCCGGGCTGACGCGGCAGGGTTACGCCGTCGACTGGCTCGCCGATGGCCGCGACGCGGTTTATCAGGGCAGCAGCGAGCCTTATGACCTGATCGTCCTCGATCTCGGCTTGCCGGGGGTGCCGGGGCTTGAAGTGTTGGCCCAATGGCGCGCGGGCGGCCTGAGCACGCCTGTGCTGATCCTGACCGCCCGCGGTTCCTGGGCCGAACGCATCGAAGGCCTCAAGGCCGGGGCCGACGATTACCTGACCAAACCCTTTCATCCCGAAGAGCTGCACCTGCGGATCCAGGCGCTGCTGCGCCGCTCCCATGGCCAGGCCAACCAGCCGACCCTCCAGGCGGCCGGGCTGCATCTGGATGAAGGTCGCCAGTGTGTGAGCCGCGACGGCACCGAAATCCAACTGACCGCGGCCGAATTTCGCCTGCTGCGCTATTTCATGCTTCATCCCGAGCAAATCCTTTCCAAGAGCCATCTCGCCGAACACCTGTATGACGGTGAAACCGAGCGCGATTCCAATGTGCTGGAAGTCCATGTCAATCACTTGCGGCGCAAGCTGGGCCGCAGCGTGATCGAAACCCGTCGCGGCCAGGGTTACCTGTTCGGCGGGCAGGCGCAGTGAGATCGATCCAGCGGCGTCTGAGCTTGGGCCTGATCGGTGTGATGGTGGTGGTCGGCCTGGTTCTGGCGCAGACCAGTCTGTGGTTGTTCGAGCTGGGTCTGCAGCGGTATCTGGAGGCGGGGCTGCGCAACGACAGCGAGAACCTGCTGGTGGCCCTGGTGCGTGGTCCGCAAGGCCTGCAACTGGATGAGCGACGCTTGTCGCCGGCTTATCTGCGACCGTTTTCCGGGCATTATTTCCGCATCGATTTTGCCGATACGCATTGGCGCTCCCGCTCCCTGTGGGACCAGGAGTTGCCCCATCTCGACCATCCGGGGCTGCACAGCAACCTGCAATTGGGGCCTGAAGGTCAGAAGCTGCTGGTCCTGCGCACCGACTATCGGCGTCTGGGCCAGGCGATTTCCATCAGCGTGGCCCAGGACTACACGCCCGTGCGGGACAGCTTCCTGCGCATGCAGCAGATCGGCCTCGGCCTTGGGTTGGCGGGGTTGCTGTTGATTCTGTTGTTGCAACGCATCACGGTGCACCGCGCCTTGCGCCCGCTGGACAAAGCCCGGGAGCAGATCGCCCAGTTGCAGCGCGGGCAGCGTTCGCAACTCGACGAACAGGTGCCGCGGGAACTGGAACCGCTGGTGGCGCAGATCAACCATCTGCTGGCCCATACCGAGGACAGCCTCAAACGTTCCCGCAACGCCCTGGGCAACCTGGGTCACGCCCTGAAAACTCCACTGGCGGTGCTGCAAAGCCTGGCCTCGAATGAAAAACTCGACCCTTACCCCGAGCTGCGCAAGCTGTTGCTCGAACAACTGGAACAGATCCGTCAGCGCCTGAACCGCGAACTCAACCGCGCCCGACTGTCCGGCGACGCCTTGCCCGGTGCCCATCTTGACTGCGACGCGGAACTGCCGGCGCTGCTGGCCACGTTGAACATGATCCATGGTGAGCACTTGCACTTGGCTTACGTCGCGCCGCCCGGCCTGCACCTGCCCTGGGATCGTGAAGATCTGTTGGAACTGCTGGGCAACCTGCTGGACAACGCCTGCAAATGGGCCGACGCGCAAGTGCGCCTGACCGTGAGCGAGACAGCCGAGGGGTTCAGCCTGGCGGTGGAAGACGATGGGCCAGGCATTCCCGCAGACCGCCGCGATCAGGTCTTCAGCCGCGGCACGCGGCTCGATGAGCAGACCGACGGCCACGGTCTGGGGCTGGGCATCGTGCGGGACATCGTCGACACCTGGGGCGGGACGCTGGCGCTGGGCGACAGCGAGTGGGGCGGGCTGAAGGTCACGATCGGATTGCCCAAGCGCTGATCTCTGGTGGGAGCGAGCCTGCTCGCGATAGCGCCGGGTCAGCCACTTCAATATCAACTGACAGACCGCCATCGCGAGCAGGCTCGCTCCCACATTGTTTTGGGGCTGGACTCAAGATATCGGTGCGTTCCCGCTCTCATGCGGATATAAAACCCGCCGCATGACCCTTGCAGCTTCTCGCCGCTTCCTGCAAAGTCGCGACCTTTTTGTCCGGTGGCTCTCCATCGCTGTGCTTTGAGGTAATGATGATAAATGCAGTAATTGCCGCGGTTGGCGTGATGCTGGTGCTCAGTCTGTCCCGCGTGCATGTGGTGATCGCGCTGATTATCGGCGCTCTGGTGGGCGGTCTGACTGGCGGCCTGGGCATCGACGCCACGCTCAAGGCGTTCAATGCCGGCCTCGGGGGCGGGGCAACCGTGGCGTTGTCCTACGCTTTGCTGGGTGCTTTCGCCGTAGCGATTGCCAAGTCCGGCATGGCTCACGCCCTGGCCGACAAAGCCCTGGCCATGGTGGATCGCCAGGACGTCGCCGGTGGCTCGGGGGTCAAATGGGTCCTGATCGGCTTGCTGGGAACGGTAGCGGTCGCCTCCCAGAATATTCTGCCGATCCACATCGCCTTTATCCCGCTGTTGGTACCGCCGCTTCTTTATGTACTGACCAAGCTGCAGCTGGACCGCCGGTTGATTGCCTGCGTCATGACTTTTGGCTTGATCACGCCCTACATGTTCTTGCCGGTGGGCTTTGGCAACATCTTCCTCAACGAGATCCTGCTGGCCAATGTCGCCCGCAGCGGCGTGGACGTCAGTGACATCAACATCACCCATGCCATGGGCATTCCGGCGCTGGGCATGGTGTTTGGTTTGGTCATGGCGTTTTTCACGTATCGCAAAAAACGCATCTACGACCTGAAAACAATCGCCAGGGCCGAACAGGTGACCGTGCGCTACAACCCGTTGAGCCTGTTGGTGGCGGGACTGGCGATCGCGGCGGCGTTTGCCATTCAGCTCCTGCTGGATTCGATGATCATCGGTGCCCTGGTCGGGTTTCTGATTTTCTCGGTATCGGGGGTGGTGCGTTGGCGCGAAACCGACGACCTGTTCACCGAAGGCATGAAGATGATGGCGATGATCGGTTTCATCATGATCGCCGCCTCAGGCTTTGCCGAAGTGATGAAGGCAACAGGTGAAGTCCAGAGCCTGGTGGAAACCTCGGCGGCCTGGATCGGCCACAACAAGGGCATCGGCGCCCTGTTGATGTTGCTGGTGGGCTTGCTGGTGACCATGGGCATCGGTTCGTCGTTCTCCACGGTGCCGATCCTGGCGACGATCTTCGTGCCGCTGTGCCTGCAATTGGGTTTCAGCCCGCTGGCGATCGTCTGCATCGTCGGCACCGCCGGAGCCCTGGGCGATGCCGGCTCGCCCGCTTCGGACTCGACCCTGGGCCCGACCTCCGGGCTGAACATCGATGGCCAGCACCACCACATCTGGGACACCGTGGTCCCGACCTTCATCCATTACAACTTGCCGCTGCTGGTGTTTGGCTGGGTGGCGGCGATGGTGTTGTAATCCGGGACCCAGTCGCCTTCATCGCGAGCAGGCTCGCTCCCACAGGGGTGTTCACAGGATATCCAATGTGAGAGCGAGCCTGCTCGCGATAAGGCCCCCAAAATCCAGCACCTCTTTAGCTGACCACTCGGCGCAAGCCCTTCACCTTGTCCTACAGTTTTCTCGCGCCGTGCCGTTAACACAGTTAACCACGCCATAAAACCGATAAGAGTGAACAGTATGCGCCTGAGCCTGAAGGCTAAAGTTCTGTCCTTGGCAATACTGCCTGTATTGCTATCCGCCGCTATTATCAGCCTGACCACGGCCTTCATCC
>NZ_WUUD01000001.1:54705-65918 GCF_009831705.1 Pseudomonas sp. PICF6
GCTCAGTGACGCCAAGGCCACCCTGCAGAATTACGTCGCGGTGGGGCTTACTGCCATCAAGCCGTTGTACGACGCGTCGGCGCCCGGGGATAACGCCGCGCGGGCCGAGGCTATCAAGCTGCTGTCGAACGTCACCTACGGCAAGGACGGCTATTTCTTCGGTTACGACTCCGAAACTGTTCGTCTCTTCAAGGCCAACAGCCCCGACGGTGTGGGCAAAACCTTCAAGGACAACCGCGATCCCAACGGTGTCTATGTCAACCGTGACCTGGTGAAAGTCGCCAAGGACGGGACACACTATCTGGAATACAGCTCGCCACTGCCAAACAGCAAAGAACTGGTGCCAAAGCTCGGCTACACCGACTACTTGCCCAAGTGGGACATGGCGGTCGGCAGCTCGGTCAACCTGGACGGCATTGAAGCTCAGGTAGCACTGGTTGAGGCCAAGGTTCAAGAACGTCTGCAAGGCGTTCTGCTGAGCATCGTGGGTATTGCTGTGGTGGTATTGCTGGTGATTGCGGTGGTGGGCATGTTGCTGGCCAATGCCATCCTGCGGCCGCTGCACCTGATGAAAGACAACCTCGATGACATCGCGGCGGGCGAGGGCGACCTGACTCGCCGCCTGGCGATCACCAGCCAGGACGAACTCGGCCAACTGGCCGGCTCGTTCAACCGTTTTGTCGACAAGATCCACGGTCTGGTACGGCAGATCACCGAAATGACCTCGCAGCTGACTGGGCTGGTGGCGCAGGTTTCCGAGCAGGCACAGCGCTCCGAGCAGGCCATGGAGCGTCAGCGTCACGAAACCGACCAAGTCGCAACGGCGATCAACGAGATGTCTTCGGCCGCCCAGGAAGTGGCTCGCAGTGCCCAGGGTGCAGCCGTCGCGGCCCAGCAGACCGACGAAGAAGGCCAGTCCGCCAAGCGTGTGGTGGCCGGCAGCATCCAGCAGATTCATGCACTGGTGAACGATATTCGCAGCAGCGGCTTGTCCCTGGACAGTTTGCAACAGGACGTGGCTTCGATTGTCAGCGTGTTGGGGGTGATTCGCTCGATCGCCGAGCAGACCAACCTGTTGGCGCTGAACGCCGCCATTGAGGCCGCTCGCGCCGGGGAAGCGGGCCGCGGTTTTGCCGTGGTGGCTGATGAAGTACGGGCCCTGGCCAGTCGGACCCAGCAAAGTACCCAGGAAATCCAGGGCATGATTGATCGCTTGCAGTCGGGCACCCACGCGGCGGTAGAAGCGATGCGCCGCTCCAGCGAAGCGGGCGATGGCACGTCGGTGCAGGCCAACGAGGCCGGGGCGTCCCTGGACACCATGGCGCAGTTGATCGGCACCATCAATTCGATGAACGCCCAGATCGCCAGCGCTGCTGAAGAACAGACCGCCGTGGCCGAGGAAATCAACCGCAGCGTGCACCAGATCGCCGTGGCGGTGGACAGCGTCGCCGACGAAACTCAACTCGGTGCCCAGACCTCCCGCAGCTTGGCCGATCTGGGCCAACGCCTGGGCAAACTGGTGGGGCAGTTCCGCATCTGAGTCGTGCAGCAGGAGCTGCCGAAGGCTGCGATCTTTCGTGCTCGATCCGGATGTTTCGCCTGGGCAACCGGGCCCTATCGGGAAAGGAGGATCGCAGCCTTCGGCAGTTCTTGCCGGGCGAAGGCAAACACGACCTTGTGGGAGCGAGCCTGCTCGCGATGGCGGTAGATCAGTCAATGACGATGTTGACTGTGAAGGCGCTATCGCGAGCAGGCTCGCTCCCACAATTGTTTGGCGGTGTCTGCATGATTGGGGAGGCCGTGCAGGCGCTACGCTTCTCGCACATCGCGCATCAACAACCCAAACCGCAAATCCACCGCATCCGGAATCGGCACGTACACCACATGCCCGTCTCCCGGTGCCACGTCGATGCCCTGGCCGTTGACGTTCTGCAGTTGATGCAGGTCGAAGTGAAAGTTGCCCTTGGGGGTCATCAATTCCATGTGATCGCCCAGGCCAAAGCGGTTCTTGACCCGGACTTCGGCCAGACGCTCGCGCCGCTGGCCGGTCAATTCACCGACGAACTGCTGGCGCTCCGACACTGAGCTGCCGTTCTGATAGTTCTGGTACTCATCATGAACATGCCGGCGTAGAAAACCCTCGGTGTAGCCGCGCTGGGCCAGGGATTCGAGATCGGTCATCAGGCTGCGGTCAAACTCCCGGCCGGCCACGGCGTCGTCGATCGCCCGGCGATAGACCTGGGTGGTGCGTGCGCAATAAAAGTGCGACTTGGTCCGGCCTTCGATCTTCAAGGAATGCACGCCCATGCGGGCAAGCCGCTCCACGTGTTGCACGGCCCGCAGATCCTTGGCGTTCATGATGTAGGTGCCGTGCTCATCCTCGAAGGCCGGCATCGATTCCTCCGGGCGGTTCGCTTCCTGAAGCAGGAACACCTGGTCGGTGGGCGCGCCGAGGCCCAGGGTCGGTTCGGCTGGCCAGGTCTGCACGATATCGCCCACCGCGTTTTCCTGCGCCGGTTGCGCCGAATATTTCCAGCGACAGGCGTTGGTGCAACTGCCCTGGTTGGCGTCGCGCCGGTTCAGGTAGCCCGACAGCAGGCAACGTCCGGAATAGGCCATGCACAGCGCCCCGTGAACGAACACTTCCAGTTCCATGGCCGGCACCTGCTCACGGATTTCGGCGATCTCCTCCAAGGACAGCTCCCGGGACAGGATGATGCGGCTCAAGCCCTGCTGTTGCCAGAACTCGACGCTGGCCCAGTTCACGGTGTTGGCCTGCACCGACAGATGAATCGGCATCTGCGGGAAATGCCGGCGCACCAGCATGATCAAGCCGGGGTCGGACATGATCAGCGCGTCCGGTGCCATGGCAATCACAGGCTCCAGGTCTTTGAGGAAGGTCCGCAGCTTGGCGTTGTGGGGCGCGATGTTCACCACCACATAGAAGCGCTTGCCCATGGCCTGGGCCTCGCCAATGCCCAAGGCCAGGTTGGCGTGGTCGAACTCGTTGTTACGCACACGCAGGCTGTAGCGCGGCTGACCGGCATACACCGCGTCGGCGCCGTAGGCGAAGGCATAACGCATGTTTTTCAGGGTGCCGGCGGGGGCGAGCAGTTCGGGGGCAACGAAGGGCATGGTGGCGTCGGATCGCAAAAAGCGCCGAGAGTACGCCACGACGGGTACTGTGCAATTGATCTGGATCAACACCGGATGCAAAGGGAAAGGCACTCCGGCGAATCCTGGCTGACTAACGTTTATCGCGCCAAGGATATGGAAAAGAAATGAACCGAAAGACCCTGCAAGACAAGTCCCAGATGCTGATGTTGATTCTGGTCACCATCGCTTTCATCTGGATCCTCCTGCCGTTTTATGGCGCCGTGTTCTGGGCAGTAATCCTAGGGATCGTCTTTGCCCCGATGCAGCGCCGTCTGCAACTGAAACTCGGCTGGCAGCGCAACCTCACTTCGCTGCTTACATTGAGTATTTGCGTGGTGATCGCGATCTTGCCGGTGATCGTCATCAGTACGTTGCTGGTCCAGGAAGGGGCGGCGTTGTACAAGAGCCTGGAAAGCGGAGAGTTGGACATTGCCGATTACCTGGCCCGCTTCCGGGATGCCTTGCCGCCTTACTTCCAGAACCTGCTCGACCGTTTTGGCCTGGGTAACCTGAACGGGCTGCGAGAGCGGATCGTCAAAGGCGCGATGCAAGGCAGCCAATTCTTCGCCACCCAGGCGTTCAGCTTCGGCCAGGGCACGTTTCAGTTCCTGGTGAGCTTCTTCGTCATGATTTATCTGTTGTTCTTTTTCCTGCGTGACGGCCCTGAGCTGGTGCGCAAGGTCCGTACCGCCGTTCCCCTGGCGGAGTACCAGAAACGTCGCCTGCAGTTGAAGTTCAACCGTGTGGTGCGAGCGACCGTGAAGGGAAACCTGCTGGTGGCCATCACCCAAGGGGCGTTGGGTGGGCTGATTTTCTGGATCCTGGGGATTCCCACGGTATTGCTCTGGGCGGTGCTGATGGCCTTTCTGTCGCTGTTGCCGGCGGTGGGCGCGGGCCTGGTCTGGGCGCCGGTGGCAGTGTATTTCCTGCTCTCCGGGGCCATCTGGCAGGGCGTGGTATTGACCCTGTTCGGGATATTCGTCATTGGCCTGGTGGACAATTTCCTGCGCCCCATCCTGGTGGGCAAGGATACGAAGATGCCCGACTACATGGTCCTGGTCTCGACCTTGGGCGGGCTGGCGGTGTTCGGGCTGAACGGATTTGTGATCGGCCCGCTGATCGCCGCGCTGTTCATGTCGTGTTGGGCGCTGTTCGTCGAAAGCAAGCCGCGGGTGCGGTTGCCCTAGGCGGTCAGCAGATAAGGGCCGATGCGTTGTGACAGGGCTTGGGCGGCGGGCAGAGAAGTCAGCGGACCGCTGATGGTGACGCCGTCCTGCACCAGATACCAGCAGGCCAACAGACCACGCTCCCTGAGCGGGGCGGGCACGGCGCTGCCAATGACAGACATGATTTGAACCTTGGGCATGGGAACCTCCATCAATCGATGGAGTTACCTTACGACTCAGCAGGGGGGAGGAAAAATCAACCGCTTCAATAGTAGGAATCGATGCTGCTCAATCGACGACCAGATCGAGCATGTGCACCACTTCCTGCTCGTTGAGCAAGCCCTTGCGCACCAGGTGTTGCGTCAGCAGCGAAAGGAATTTGGCGCTGCGGTGGCCTTCCAGGTGCTTGAGTTCAGTCAGCGCGGTGTACACCTTGCTGGAGGTACACAGATCATTGTTGCGGTGCGGGTGTTGCGTGGGCATGTCTTCGTCCTTGTTGTTATGGAGATGTTTGTTGGCGGACAACGCCAGTTTGCGACGTCCTCATGACGTGCACGTGACGGTCGGGCCTGGCAAATTCAAGCAGGATTCAGACCATGATGCCTGTTCGGGCCTGACTGATTGTTCCGCCAGCGACATCGGCAAGCCTTTTCAATCAATCAGCCCTTTCTTTCGCCCACAAAAAAGCCCCTGAATCTTTCGATTCAGGGGCTTGATTTGCTGCTGTCTGGCTCCACGACCTGGACTCGAACCAGGGACCCAGTGATTAACAGTCACTTGCTCTACCAACTGAGCTATCGCGGAATGACGCGTATGTTACTGATTGGAAAAGAGAAGTCAAGCTTCTCTTGCCGGCCGGCACATTCCTCAGGTCCGTTGGCGATTAATCGGCGATTGGCGGTTACCGCAACGGCAGGAGAGGGCTACCATGGTCCCCCGGAAGTGGCTGAACGCGCTACCGGCCATTCGCCAAACAAAGGTTTGCGCCATGAATCATCTGTTACCGCTTCACACAGGCAACCACACTGAGGTGCGCCTATGAGTACCGCCCAGATCAGCTTGCCCAAGGGCGTGGGACCGCACGCGGAGAAACTCTACGATGCCATCACCCAGGCCAGCACCGCTGACGAACTGAACCGTGCCGGTGGCAAGGCCGAGGGTTTTGTCCTGGGGCTGGAAAGCACCAAGGCCATCAAGAGTCAGATTGCCGAGTCGTTGTATGTGATCTACGACGATGCCGCGAGTCAGCGGGCGACGGAGCTGTAATTTCGACGAGTTGCTTTTGTGGCGAGGGAGCAAGCTCCCTCGCCACGGGGTCAGCGTGAACGCAAAAAAAGGGAAGCCTTGGCTTCCCTTTTTTCATCCCGGCGACCTTCAGATCACCTGAACAATCGCCTTGGTCACTGCATCGATGTTGTTCTGGTTCAGCGCGGCCACGCAGATGCGGCCGGTGTCCAGGGCATAGATGCCGAACTCGTTGCGCAGGCGCGTCACCTGTTCAACGGTCAGGCCGGAGTAGGAAAACATCCCGCGCTGGCGTGCGACGAAGCTGAAATCCCGCTGCGGAGCGGCTTTAGCCAGCATATCCACCATCTGGTTGCGCATGCCGCGAATCCGCAGACGCATTTCGGCCAGTTCCGCTTCCCATTGGGCCCGCAGTTCCGGGCTGTTGAGCACGGCTGCGACAATACTGGCGCCGTGGGTCGGCGGGTTGGAGTAGTTGGTGCGGATCACACGCTTGACCTGGGACAGTACCCGGGCACTTTCCTCTTTCGATTCGCTGACGATCGACAGGGCGCCAACGCGCTCGCCGTACAGCGAGAACGATTTGGAGAACGAGCTGGACGCAAAGAAAGTCAGGCCCGACTCGGCGAACAGGCGCACGGCGGCGGCGTCTTCGTCGATACCGTCGCCAAAGCCCTGATAAGCCATGTCCAAAAATGGAACGTGGTTCTTGGCCTTGACCACGTCCAGTACGTTTTTCCAGTCTTGCGGGCTCAGGTCCACGCCGGTGGGGTTATGGCAGCAGGCGTGCAGCACGACGATCGAGCGGTCGGGCAGGGCGTTGAGGTCTTCCAGCAGGCCGCTGCGGTTCACGTCATGGGTGGCGGCGTCGTAGTAGCGGTAGTTCTGCACCGGGAAACCGGCGGTTTCGAACAGCGCGCGGTGGTTTTCCCAGCTTGGATCGCTGATGGCCACGACGGCGTCAGGCAGCAGTTGCTTGAGGAAGTCGGCGCCGATCTTCAGTGCGCCAGTGCCGCCCACGGCCTGGGTGGTGATGACGCGGCCGGAGGCGATCAACGGCGAGTCCTTGCCGAACAGCAGGGTCTGGACCGCCTGGTCGTAGGCGGCAATGCCGTCGATCGGCAGGTAACCACGGGAAACGTGTTGGGCCACGCGGATCGTCTCGGCTTCGACAACGGCGCGCAGAAGTGGAATGCGCCCCTCCTCGTTGCAGTAAACACCCACGCCCAAGTTGACCTTATTGGTACGGGTGTCGGCGTTGAATGCTTCGTTGAGGCCCAGGATGGGGTCGCGTGGTGCCAATTCGACAGCGGAAAACAGGCTCATTATTGCGCGGCTCTGAATGGAGTGTGAGGGGACGTGTAGCGCTCCAGCCGAATGCACTAGAGCGGTGCACAAACGGGGAGCTAGTATAGAGGCCATCACCGGGCGCGGCGACAGGCGATTCGGTTTTTAAGGTAAGTATTTTCGTTTTTTTTCGACCGTTAGTCCCCTGGCGGCGTCAAAGACTTCAAGGCGTGTAGGACGTTCGTCTTGAAAGCGAAGGCATTCACCTCCACATTGTACGCATCCCAGTTTTTTCCTCGGGCGACATCAGTCGTTTCGGTCTTTCTCGTTCCTGTTGGCTGGCCGACAGGGGTGAACCCAGAGGTTATGTTATGTCTGAATTCCAGCTAGTCACCCGATTCCAGCCCGCCGGCGACCAGCCGGAAGCCATTCGCCTGATGGTCGAAGGTATCGAGGCCGGACTGGCGCACCAGACGCTGCTCGGTGTGACAGGCTCGGGCAAGACTTTCAGCATCGCCAACGTGATTGCCCAGGTGCAGCGCCCGACCCTGGTGCTGGCACCGAACAAGACCCTGGCGGCGCAGCTGTATGGCGAGTTCAAGGCGTTTTTCCCCAATAACGCGGTGGAGTACTTCGTCTCCTATTACGACTACTACCAACCCGAAGCCTACGTACCGTCTTCGGACACCTTCATCGAGAAGGATGCTTCGATCAACGATCACATCGAACAGATGCGGCTCTCGGCTACCAAGGCATTGCTCGAACGCAAGGACGCGATCATCGTCACCACGGTGTCGTGCATCTATGGTCTGGGTAGCCCGGAAACGTACCTGAAGATGGTCTTGCACGTTGATCGCGGCGACAAGCTCGACCAGCGAGCCTTGCTGCGTCGCCTGGCGGACCTGCAGTACACCCGCAACGACATGGATTTCGCCCGGGCAACGTTCCGGGTCCGTGGCGACGTGATCGACATCTACCCGGCGGAATCGGACCTGGAGGCGATCCGCATCGAGCTGTTCGATGACGAAGTGGAGAGTCTTTCGGCGTTCGATCCGCTGACCGGCGAGGTGATCCGCAAGCTGCCGCGCTTCACCTTCTACCCCAAGAGCCACTACGTTACGCCCCGGGAAACCCTGCTGGGCGCTATCGAGGGGATCAAGGTTGAATTGCAGGAGCGCCTGGAATACTTGCGGTCGAACAACAAACTGGTGGAAGCCCAGCGGCTGGAGCAGCGGACCCGATTCGACCTGGAGATGATCCTGGAGCTGGGTTACTGCAACGGCATCGAAAACTACTCGCGCTACCTGTCGGGTCGCCCGGCGGGCGCGCCACCGCCTACGTTGTATGACTATCTGCCGGCCGATGCCTTGCTGGTGATCGACGAATCCCACGTCAGCGTGCCCCAGGTCGGCGCCATGTACAAAGGCGACCGGTCCCGCAAGGAAACCCTGGTGGAATACGGCTTCCGTCTGCCTTCGGCTTTGGATAACCGGCCGATGCGTTTTGACGAATGGGAAAGTGTGAGTCCGCAGACGATTTTCGTCTCCGCCACCCCCGGCAACTACGAGGCCGAGCATGCCGGCCGGGTGGTCGAGCAGGTGGTGCGACCCACCGGGCTGGTCGATCCGCAGGTTGAAGTGCGCCCGGCGCTGACTCAGGTCGATGATCTGCTCTCGGAAATCTCCAAGCGTGTGGCGGTGGAGGAGCGGGTGCTGGTCACCACGCTGACCAAGCGCATGGCCGAAGACCTGACTGATTATCTGGCCGACCACGGTGTGCGGGTGCGCTACCTGCACTCGGACATCGACACGGTGGAGCGGGTCGAGATCATCCGCGACCTGCGCCTGGGTACGTTCGACGTGTTGGTGGGGATCAACCTGCTGCGCGAAGGCCTGGACATGCCGGAGGTGTCACTGGTGGCGATCCTGGACGCCGACAAGGAAGGTTTCCTGCGCTCCGAGCGTTCGTTGATCCAGACCATCGGTCGGGCGGCGCGTAACCTCAACGGCCGGGCGATTCTTTATGCCGATCGCATCACCGGTTCCATGGAACGGGCTATCGGCGAGACCGAGCGTCGTCGCGATAAACAGATTGCCTTCAACCTGGCCAACGGCATCACGCCGAAAGGGGTGTTCAAGGACGTCGCCGACATCATGGAAGGCGCCACTGTGCCCGGCTCGCGCAGCAAGAAGCGCAAGGGCATGGCCAAGGCCGCCGAAGAGAGCGCCCGTTACGAAGCCGAACTGCGCTCGCCGAGCGAAATCAGCAAACGTATCCGTCAGTTGGAAGAAAAAATGTACCAGCTGGCCCGGGACCTGGAGTTCGAAGCGGCTGCGCAGTTGCGTGACGAGATTGGCAAGCTGCGCGAGCGGTTGCTGACTGTCTGAGGTTGTGTGGCCACGGTAATGGCCTTATCGCGAGCAGGCTCGCCCCCACAATGGACCGCGTCCAGTCTGGACAACTTGGTTCTCTGTGGGAGCGAGCCTGCTCGCGATTGAAGGTGCCTCGGTCTGACAGGTGCCACACAAATCCCCCTCTCACTGGAGCCCGCCCACCATCGCCTGTTACCATTCGCCCCCTGTTTCATCTTCGCTTTTATATTCTTTCCGAGACATGCCATGACCACCGTCCGCACCCGCATCGCGCCTTCGCCCACTGGCGATCCCCATGTCGGCACCGCTTACATCGCTTTGTTCAACTATTGCTTTGCCAAGCAGCACGGCGGTGAGTTCATCCTGCGGATCGAGGACACCGACCAGCTGCGTTCGACCCGCGAGTCCGAACAGCAGATCTTCGACGCCCTGCGCTGGCTGGGCATCGACTGGAGCGAAGGTCCGGACGTTGGCGGCCCGCACGGTCCTTACCGCCAGAGCGAGCGCGGTGACATCTATCAGCAGTACTGTCAGCAACTGGTAGACATGGGGCACGCCTTCCCGTGCTTCTGTACCGCCGAAGAGCTGGACCAGATGCGCGCCGAGCAGATCGCTCGCGGCGAAACCCCGCGCTACGACGGCCGGGCACTGCTGCTGTCCAAGGAAGAAGTCGCCCGCCGACTGGCCGCCGGCGAGCCCCATGTGATCCGCATGAAGGTGCCGAGCGAAGGCGTCTGCGTGGTGCCGGACATGCTGCGCGGCGATGTCGAGATCCCGTGGGATCGCATGGACATGCAAGTGCTGATGAAGACCGACGGCCTGCCGACGTATTTCCTGGCGAACGTGGTCGACGATCACCTGATGGGCATCACCCACGTCCTGCGCGGTGAAGAGTGGCTGCCGTCGGCGCCGAAACTGATCCTGCTCTACGAATACTTCGGCTGGGAACAACCGCAGCTGTGCTACATGCCACTGCTGCGTAACCCGGACAAGAGCAAGCTGTCCAAGCGCAAGAACCCGACGTCGGTGACCTTCTACGAGCGCATGGGCTTCATGCCTGAGGCGATGCTCAACTACCTGGGGCGCATGGGCTGGTCGATGCCGGACGAGCGCGAGAAGTTCTCGCTGCAGGAAATGGTCGAGCATTTCGACCTGTCGCGGGTGTCGCTGGGTGGTCCGATCTTCGATGTCGAGAAACTCTCCTGGCTCAACGGTCAGTGGTTGCGTGACCTGCCGGTGGAGGAGTTTGCTGCGCGTGTACAGAAGTGGGCATTCAACCCTGAGTACATGATGAAAATCGCTCCCCATGTGCAGGGCAGGGTGGAGACGTTCAGCCAGATCGCACCCCTGGCCGGCTTCTTCTTTGCCGGCGGCGTGACCCCGGATGCGAAGCTGTTCGAGTCCAAGAAACTTTCCGGTGATCAGGTGCGCCAATTGATGCAACTGATCCTGTGGAAGCTCGAAAGTCTGCGTCAGTGGGAAAAGGACAGCATCACCGCGACCATCCAGGCCGTGGTCGAATCGCTGGAGCTGAAACTGCGTGATGCCATGCCGCTGATGTTCGCCGCCATTACTGGCCAGGCCAGCTCGGTGTCGGTGCTCGATGCCATGGAGATCCTTGGCCCGGACCTGACCCGTTTCCGTCTGCGCCAGGCCATCGATCTGCTCGGTGGTGTGTCGAAGAAGGAGAACAAGGAGTGGGAAAAACTGCTGGGCGCGATTGCCTGAGTGCTCGATGAGGCAGGACATACCCCGGTTTTCCGGGGTTTGTCGGTAAGTGATTGTTATCCCGGCAAAAAACTTTCAAATTTGTTAAAAATAAATTTGACAGCCCTCGGATACGCCCTTAAGATTCGCCCCGTCCTCAGCGATGAGGGGCTATAGCTCAGCTGGGAGAGCGCTTGCATGGCATGCAAGAGGTCGACGGTTCGATCCCGTCTAGCTCCACCAATTACAGGTTCAAGGTTTGGCCACACCGGCCTTGAAT
>NZ_WUUD01000001.1:65928-66135 GCF_009831705.1 Pseudomonas sp. PICF6
TTTACACTTCAAGGCCTGGCCACACCGGTCTTGAAGCGATCAACACTCAGCGTTGATCAGTTGTATAGAAGGGTTTGCGTCCCCTTCGTCTAGTGGCCTAGGACACCGCCCTTTCACGGCGGTAACAGGGGTTCGAGTCCCCTAGGGGACGCCAGTTTTACAGAAGCGATGTTGCAAGATGTCGCTCCGCCGCGAGGCGAAAAATCC
>NZ_WUUD01000001.1:66145-70563 GCF_009831705.1 Pseudomonas sp. PICF6
GGACACCGCCCTTTCACGGCGGTAACAGGGGTTCGAGTCCCCTAGGGGACGCCACGATTACCCGCTCTGCGGGATTTTATAAGGGTCATTCAATTCTTGAATGACCCTTTTGTTTGTCTGGCGTTCGGCCAATCTTCAATTCCTTTAACGATGCTTCTGACCAGCGGTCAAAATTTCCGCTTGCGGAAAATTATTACATGGATAATATTTCAGTCGTAATATTCGGAGGTAACGATGAGCGATAAAAAAGCGCAAACCCGCGAACGCATACTCAAGGCTGCCAGTGCTGCGCTGATTCAGCGGGGTCCGGCCGAGCCGAGTGTCGGCGAAGTGATGGGCGCCGCCGGGCTGACAGTGGGCGGTTTCTATGCCCACTTCGAAAGCAAGGATGCCTTGATGCTCGAGGCATTCAAGCAACTGCTCAGCCAGCGTCGCGGTCTGATCGCCGAGATGGATGCCGAGCTGAGCGGTGAGGAGCGGCGAACCCTGGCAGCCGCGTTCTACCTGTCGCGCAAGCACCGTGATACCACCGATCTGGCCTGCCCGATCCCGGCATCGGTCGGCGAGCTCGGGCGGCTGCCGGATGAGTTTCGTGAGGTGCTCAATGAGCATATTGAGCTGATGGTTGCGCAGTTGGCGGCCAGCCCGGAAGACGCCGATAAGGCCTTGGCTGACATTGCCCTGATGGTCGGCGGCCTGGCCTTGGCGCGAGCGTTGGGCCCGGGAGAGTTATCGGATCGGTTGCTGCGCGCTGCCAAGTCGGCGGTGCGATGAGCTAAGGCGCAAGCCCTGGAGATGAGCGATGAACAGGTTTAGCTGGATTCGTGGTGTCAATGGCACGCTGGGATGGGTGGCTCCGGGCCTGGTGGCGAAGAAGATGCGATCGCTGTTCATGCGTCCCCGGGACTTGCCGCCAAGGGATTGGGAGTTGCCATTGCTGGCGACCTCCGAGCGCATCACCTTACGCTTCGGTCTGTCCGCCCTGCGCTGGGGCAAAGGCCCGACCGTCTTGTTGATGCATGGTTGGGAAGGGCGACCCACGCAATTTGCCGCGCTGATCACGGCGCTGGTAGGTGCCGGCTACACGGTGGTGGCGTTGGACGGCCCGGCCCATGGCCGCTCACCTGGGCGCGAGGCCAATGTCCTGCTGTTCGCCAGGGCCATGCTCGAAGCCGCGGCGGAGTTACCACCGCTGCAAGCCGTGGTTGGGCATTCCATGGGTGGTGCCAGTGCCATGCTCGCGGTTCAGCTGGGGTTGCGGACCGAGACTCTGGTCAGCATTGCGGCGCCTGCGCGCATTCTTGGCGTGCTGCGTGGGTTCGCCCGGATGATGGGGCTGCCGCCCAAGGCGCGATCGGCCTTCATTCGCCAAGTGGAAAACGATGTGGGCATGCTGGCTTCGAGGATGGATGTCGCCCATTACCAACTGGACGTGCCCGGGCTGATTGTCCATGCCGAGGACGACACCTTCGTTTCGGTCAAGGAATCGCAACTGATTCACGAAGCCTGGTTCGACAGCCGCTTGCTGCGCTTGCCGCAGGGCGGCCACCAGCGGGTGCTGGCCGATCCTCGCGTCATTGATGGCGTGTTATCCCTGCTGGCCGGGCGCAGTCTGCAAGCGCGGCAATCGGCTTGATCTGTGGGAGCGAGGCTTGGCCGCGATGGCGGTCAAGCTCGGATCCGTTACACTGGCCCCCACCAAATTCGACCGGGAGAGGGGCATGGGCTGGGATAGGGCAACGCCGTTCATTATTGATCTTCAGGTAAATGCCGAAGACATCGACGGGCTGGGCCACGCCAATAACGCGGTATACGTCACCTGGCTTGAGCGCTGTGCCTGGCGCCATTCCCAGCGCCTGGGGCTGGATCTGGTGGAGTATCGGCGGCTGGACCGGGCCATGGCGGTTGTGCGTCATGAGATCGATTACCTGGCGGCGGCCTACGAAGGTGACGAGCTGCAACTGGCTACCTGGATCGTCGACTGGGATCAGCGATTGAAGATGAATCGGCATTTCCAGCTGATTCGCCCCAGCGACAACACCACGTTGCTGCGCGCCCAGACCACCTTTGTTTGCATCGAACTGTCCACTGGCAGACCCAAGCGCATGCCGCCGGAGTTCATCGAGGGTTATGGTCCTGCGCTGATGACATCCGGCATTCTCATAGACTGACCCAGCGCTATCGCGAGCAAGCTCGCTCCCACAGGGATCTGTGGTGGATGCAGAATCTGTGAACACGCGGGATCCAGTGTGGGAGCCGAGCTTGCTCGCGATGACGGCCGCACATTCGGTATCAATGCAAGCTGACCCAGCGCTATCACGAGCAAGCTCAACTCCCACAGGGGATTGGTGGTGAATTCCGATGTTGTGGGCAAAATCCGGTAAACTGCCGCACGTTTTTCGTTGAGTGTGTTTTTCCATGCAAATTGCCCTGGCGCCCATGGAGGGGTTGGTTGACAACATCCTGCGGGACGTTCTGACCCGTGTTGGCGGTATCGACTGGTGCGTGACCGAGTTCATTCGCATCAATGACCGTCTGCTCACACCGGCCTATTTCCACAAGCTTGCCCCTGAGCTGCTGACCGGTGCCCGGACCGCTGCCGGCGTACCGCTGCGGGTGCAATTGCTGGGTTCCGATCCGGTGTGCCTGGCGGAAAACGCCGCATTGGCCTGCGAGCTGGGTTCGCAGGTTATCGACCTGAACTTCGGCTGTCCGGCCAAGACTGTGAATAAATCACGGGGTGGGGCGGTGTTGCTCAAAGAGCCGGAGCTGCTCAACGAAATTGTCGAGCACGTGCGCCGCGCGGTGCCCAGGCACATTCCCGTTACCGCCAAGATGCGCCTGGGTTTCGACAGCCCGGATGGGGCGTTGGTCTGTGCCACGGCATTGGCCGAAGGTGGCGCGGCGCACATTGTGGTGCATGCGCGGACCAAGACCGACGGCTATAAACCACCGGCCCACTGGGAGTGGATCCCACGGGTTCAGGAGGTGGTCAAGGTCCCGGTATTCGCCAACGGCGATATCTGGAGCGTTGAAGACTGGCGCCGGTGCCGCGAGATCAGTGGTGTGGAAGACATCATGCTCGGCCGCGGACTCGTTTCCCGTCCTGATCTGGCCCGGCAGATCGCTGCGGCCAGGGCCGGTGAAGAGGTGATCGAGCTGTCCTGGGCCGAATTGCAACCGATGCTCCAGGACTTCTGGGTGCAGGTGGTCGAGCAATTGACCCCACGCCAGGCGCCCGGCCGGTTGAAGCAGTGGCTGGCGATGCTGACTCGCAATTATCCCGAAGCGGTGGAGCTGTTTACCGCCCTGCGCCGGGAAACCGACCTGGACGCGGTAGGCCATTTGCTCGGCGTGCAGCGCACCGAAGCGGCCTGAAAAAAATTTCAAAACAACCTCTTGAAAAGTTTTTGGCGGTCCCTAGATAGGGATTACGCGATGCCGAATTCGGGTCGCGGAGACAAAAAACCTTGCTGAACTTTTCAGGAGATTTGAATCATGAGTACTGCATTTTCCCTGGCCCCTCTGTTCCGTTCCTCGGTGGGCTTCGACCGTTTCAACGACCTGTTCGAAACCGCCTTGCGCAACGAACCGGGCAGTAGCTATCCACCCTACAACGTGGAAAAACATGGCGATGACGAGTATCGCATCGTGGTTGCCGCCGCCGGGTTCCAGGAAGACGACCTGGACCTGCAAGTGGAAAAAGGTGTGCTGACCATCAGCGGTGGTAAGCGCGAAGCGAGCAACGACAGCGTGACCTACCTGCACCAGGGTATCGCCCAGCGTGCGTTCAAGCTGTCCTTCCGGTTGGCCGATCATATCGAGATCAAATCCGCCGGCCTGAGCAACGGTCTGTTGAGCATCGACCTGTTGCGAGTGATCCCGGAAGAGGCGAAAGCCAAGCGCATCCCGATCAACGGGGCGCAGCAACAACCCGCGCTGCAAAACTGATGCATCGCAACTAATGAAGAAGGGCGCCATTGGCGCCCTTTTTCATTAGTGGAGCCCTCATTGCGGGCTCCTTTGTCAGGGCAACAGTCGCTCAAACGCGTCTAGCGGCAACGGCCGACTGTGCAGGTAGCCCTGGTACAAATGGCAACCCAGCCCCTGCAGGAAACTCAGTTGTTCCGGGGTTTCGACACCTTCGGCGATCACCTCCAGCTCAAGGCTGCGGGCCATGGCGACGATGGCGCGGATGATTTCGGTATCGTTGGGGTCGCTGGTGGCGTCGCGCACGAATGACTGATCGATTTTCAAGGTATCCACCGGCAGACGTTTGAGGTAGGTCAGCGACGAATAACCGGTCCCGAAATCGTCCATGGCGAAGCTCACTCCCAATTTTTTCAGGCGACGCATCTTGGCGATGGTGTCGTCCAGGTTCTGGATCACGATGCCCTCGGTGATTTCCAGCTTGAGCA
>NZ_WUUD01000001.1:70573-74291 GCF_009831705.1 Pseudomonas sp. PICF6
CGGAACTGCCGTGGGCTGATATTCACGCACAGGCTGAATTGCAGCGGATCGATCTTGCCCTTGGCGATCAGTTGTTTGAAGCCGTTGCAGGCTTCATCGAGAATCCAGGTGCCAACTTCCAGGATCAGCCCGCTGTCCTCCAGCACTTTGATGAATTCATTCGGCGATTGGGCGCCCAATTCGGGGTGATGCCAGCGCACCAGCGTTTCGGCGCCGATGATGCGGTTGTCCCGGGCGTCGACCTGAGGTTGGAAATGTACGCTGAACTCCCCGCGAGCCAAGGCCTGGCGCAGGTCGGTTTCCATGCGCAGCCGTTCGCTGGCGGCTTTTTGCATGGTGGTGTGGAACATCTGCGAGGTGTTGCGCCCCGAATCCTTGGCGCGGTACAGCGCAATGTCGGCGCGCTTGAGCAGGTCGGTGGGGGTGGAGCCATGGTCGGGAATCAGCGCCATGCCGATGCTCGGCGTGACCTGCAACCGTTGGCCATCGAGAAACATCGGCTCCGACAGTAATTCGCGCAGAGTGTCGGCCAGGTTCTGTACCTGTTGGCTGACTGCGCTGCGGGTGCCTTCCAAGCCGCTGAGCAGCACCACGAATTCGTCGCCGCCCAGCCTCGCCACGGTGTCTTCCAGGCGCACGCTGGCTTCCAGGCGTGCGGTGATGATTTTCAGCACCGTGTCGCCCACTGGGTGGCCCAGTGAGTCGTTGATGTGCTTGAAGTGGTCCAGGTCCAGAAACAGCAGGGCGCCCCGCAGGTTATGGCGCTTGAGCAAGGCGATCTGCTGGCTCAGCCGATCCATCAGCAAGGCGCGGTTGGGCAGGTTGGTCAGCGGATCGTGATAGGCCAGGTGGCGGATCTGTGCTTCGGCATTGCGCAACAGGCTCACGTCCCGGGCGGTCAGCAGCAGGCAGGCCGTTTCATTGAGCATGATCGGTTCGACCGAGACCTCCACCGTGAGGATCTCTCCGCGTTTATTGCGCCCGAGCATTTCCTGGTGATGCACCCGGCCCTTGAGCTCCAGTTCGGCCAGCAATGCCATGCGTTGTTTTTCTTCGGCCCAGATACCGACCTCGTAGACCGTATGCCCGATCACTTCGTCGGCGCGGTAGCCGGTCAGGCGGCAGAAGCCGTCATTGACTTCGAGGTAGCGGCCGCTGTCGCGTTCGGTGATGGTGATCGCGTCAGGGCTGGAATGGAAAGCCTTGGCGAATTTCTCCTCGCTGGCCTTGAGGGCCGCCTCGGAGCGCTGCTGCTGGGAGATATCCCGGAGGGTGGTGACGATGCAGGGCTGGTTGCCGACGTTGATCTGGCGACTGGAAATCACGCATGTCAGCGGCTGGCCGTTTTTATGGTGGACGACGACGGCCACGTTGTTCAGGGAGCGCTCGCGTATCACCCTTTCGATGCGTTGCAGGCTGCTCCCCGATGCGTCCCACAGGCCGATTTCGTCGGCGCTCAGGCCGATCACGTCGGTGGCTGACCAGCCGAAGGTCTGGGTGAAGCTGGAATTGATTTCGAGGAACCGGCCACTGTCCTGATGGGTTACGCAGATCGGGTCGGGGCTGACCTGGAACAGGGTGGCGAATTTTTCTTCCGACGCCGCCAGGCTCTGTTCGCGTTCTACCTGGTCAGTGATGTCCAGCAAGGTACCGGCCATGCGCAGCGGGCTGCCGTCGTCATTACGATAGAGACGTGCGCGGCTTTCCAGGTATCGAGCGCTGCCGTCCGGCATTTGTACGCGGTAGGTCAGTTGATAATTCCCCGCCGGGCCTTCCCGCAGGCTGCGGTAGGCGTTGCGCATGTTGTTGCGCTCGTCATCGGGCACCCCTTCGAAAAACGCATCGAACGACTCGTGAAACGGCTTGGGCTCCAGGCCATGCAACTGCGCCGCCCGGGCCGAGCCGTAGAGCATGCCACTGGGGATATGCCAGTCCCAGGTGCCCAGTTGCGCCGAATCGAGGGCCAGATCGAGGCGTTCCTGGCTGTCCTTGAGGGCCTGTTCGGCGAGTTTGCGTTCGGTGGTATCGAGGAAGGTGCTCAGCAGATAAGGCTGGCCTTCCAGCTCGACCTTCTGGGCGCTGAGCAGGCCGCTGTGGATCTGACCATTGCTGGCCTGCAGTTCCACCTCCATGCTCGCCATTTCGCCGTTGGCCTTGATGATCTCCACCAGTTTTGCCCGCTGTCCGGGGTCGACCCATAGGCCCAGTTCCAGCGTCGTGCGGCCGATGATGTCGTGCAGCGGCCAGCCAAACAGACTTTCGAAATACTGGTTGGCCTCGATGATCAGCCCGTCTTCCTGGCGGGTCAGCAGCACCATGTTCGGACATAGGTGAAAGAGCGTGGCGAAGCGTTTTTCCGAGTTGCGCAGTGCCTGCTCCCGTTCGCGCTGGTGCGTGATCTCCCGGATTACTCCGATCATCCGCGGGCGGCCGTGTTTGTCGGGTAATACGCTGCCGTTGATTTCCAGCCAGTGCAGGCTGCCGTCGGGCCAGACGATGCGATGGTGCATGGCCTGTTCCAGCGGCGCACCGGCCACAGCCGCATGAAAGGCGCGGATGGCCTTTGCTCGGTCTTGGGGGAGCAACAGGTCCAGATAGTCCACATCCGCCGGCAATGGCTGGCGCGGATCGAAGCCGAACAGCGCCTGGGTGCCCCGTGACCAACTGATCCGCCCGGTATCAATGTCCCACGACCAGGCTCCCAGGCGCGCGCCGTTCAGGGCGGCCAGCAACTGTGGGGCACTGTCCCAGCTTTGCTCGGACCGTTTCGGGTCTAGCGCCTGAATGCGCGGCAGGGGCGGGAATTGGTCAGCGGATTTGGGCATTATCTCGCGAGCCTTGGGCAATTTGGGGCGTTGGGCGCAGGCGTTTCGGCTCTATAGGAGTAGCACAACCTATGCCCTTTTCCCTGGCAGATCGATTTGTGCGTCCAGTAAGGACATGAAAGCCCGTGCAGCATTCGACAGCGTCCGTTCGGTGTGCAAGATATAGCCTAGCTGGCGACTGAGCTGTATGCCCGGCAAAGGAATGCGTGCCACTTGTTCATCGAGCATGGTGCGCGGCAGGACGCTCCAGGCCAGGCCGATGGAGACCATCATTTTTATGGTTTCCAGATAATTCGTGCTCATGGCGATGTTCGGCGTCAGGCCCTGGGCTTCGAACAGGCGTTGAACAATGTGGTGGGTAAAGGTATTGCCGCCGGGAAAAACCGCCGGATGCAAGGCGATGTCTGCCAGGCTGACTGGGCCGTTGTCCAACAGCGCGTGCTCCGGCGCCACCACGAAGTCCAAGGGGTCGTCCCACACCGGCGTGGCGCGCACCAGCGTGTGCGGTTCCGGGGCCAGGGTGATGACCGCCAGCTCCGCCCGGCCGTGGAGAATTTCTTCGTAGGCCACTTCCGAATCGAGGAACTGAATATCCAGCGCCACCTCAGGGTAGCGTCGGGTGAACTCCCTCAATAGAGGTGGCAGCCGATGCAGGCCGATATGGTGGCTGGTGGCGAGCGTCAGGCGTCCGGTCACTTCGCCGGTCAGGTTGGTCAGGGCGCGGCGGGTGTCATCCAGCACGTTAAGAATCTGATAGGCCCGTGGCAGAAGGGCTCGGCCAGCCTCGGTCAGGCCGACTTCTCGGCCGAGCCGATCGAACAGACGCACTTTGAGCTGTTGCTCCAGCCCGGCGATACGCTTGCTGATGGCCGGCTGGGTCAGGTGCAGGCGTT
>NZ_WUUD01000001.1:74301-121198 GCF_009831705.1 Pseudomonas sp. PICF6
GCCGGTCTCGGCGATGGCGATAAAGGCGTTAAGGCTGGCGAGGTCCATGGTCGTCCTGGTCGAATTCCAAATGGTTATGCAAAGCATGAAAAATATGAATTTGAGTTATTTAATGTAGCCTCATAAGATCAGCCTCACAAGCCAAGGGGTTATTGATTCACTCAAGACCCGGGGCATAGAAACAAGCTGATGAGGAACCGTCTGATGGCCGGCAAAACGCTCTACGACAAGCTCTGGGATTCGCATTTGGTCAAGCAGCGCGACGATGGTTCGGCGCTGATCTACATCGACCGTCACATCATCCACGAAGTGACTTCGCCGCAAGCCTTCGAAGGCCTGCGTCTGGCCGGGCGCAAGCCGTGGCGCATCGATGCCAATATCGCGACCCCGGACCACAACGTGCCGACCACACCGGAGCGCAAGGGCGGCATCGAAGCCATTGCCGATCAGGTCTCGCGCTTGCAGGTGCAGACCCTTGACGATAACTGTGACGAATACGGCATCGTTGAATTCAAGATGAATGACGTGCGCCAGGGTATCGTCCACGTCATTGGCCCGGAGCAGGGCGCGACCTTGCCCGGCATGACCGTGGTCTGCGGCGACTCCCACACCTCCACCCATGGTGCGTTTGGCGCCTTGGCCCACGGCATAGGCACCTCCGAGGTCGAGCACGTGCTCGCTACCCAGTGCCTGGTCGCCAAGAAAATGAAAAACATGCTGGTGCGCGTCGAGGGCAAGCTGCCGTTTGGCGTGACTGCCAAGGACATCGTCCTGGCCGTGATCGGCAAGATCGGCACCGCCGGTGGTAACGGCCACGCCATCGAGTTCGCCGGCAGCGCCATCCGCGATTTGTCCGTGGAAGGGCGCATGACCATCTGCAACATGTCCATCGAAGCCGGCGCTCGTGTCGGGCTGGTGGCCGCCGATGAAAAAACCGTGGAGTACGTCAAGGGCCGTCCGTTCGCCCCCAAGGGCGCCGAGTGGGACATGGCGGTGCAAGCCTGGAAAGACCTGGTTTCCGATGCCGACGCGAAGTTCGACACCGTGGTCGAACTCGACGCGACGCAAATCAAGCCGCAAGTCAGCTGGGGCACTTCCCCGGAAATGGTCCTGGCCGTGGACCAGAACGTGCCCGATCCTGCCCAGGAGATGGATCTGGTCAAGCGAGACTCCATCGTCCGCGCCCTGAAATACATGGGTTTGAGCGCCAACCAGGCGATCACCGACATTCAGCTGGACCGTGTGTTCATTGGCTCCTGCACCAACTCGCGGATCGAAGACCTGCGCGCAGCGGCGGTGATCGCCAAGGGCCGCAAAGTCGCCTCGACCATCAAGCAGGCCATTGTGGTGCCGGGCTCGGGCCTGGTGAAGGCCCAGGCCGAAGCCGAAGGTCTGGACAAGATTTTCCTCGAGGCCGGTTTCGAATGGCGTGAGCCTGGGTGCTCGATGTGCCTGGCGATGAACCCGGACCGTTTGGAGTCGGGCGAGCATTGCGCCTCCACCTCCAACCGTAACTTCGAAGGCCGTCAGGGCGCCGGTGGCCGTACGCATCTGGTCAGCCCGGCCATGGCCGCCGCCGCCGCCGTCAACGGCCGTTTCGTCGACGTCCGTGAATTGATCTGAAGGAGCGCAGCATGAAAGCTTTTACCCAGCACACTGGTCTTGTCGCGCCTCTGGATCGTGCCAACGTCGACACCGATCAGATCATCCCCAAGCAGTTTTTGAAGTCGATCAAGCGCACCGGTTTCGGCCCGAACCTGTTTGACGAGTGGCGCTACCTGGATGTGGGCCAGCCGTACCAGGACAACTCCAAGCGCCCGTTGAACAAGGATTTCGTCCTCAACGCCGAACGTTACCAAGGCGCCAGCGTGTTGCTGGCCCGCGAAAACTTCGGCTGCGGCTCCAGTCGCGAACACGCGCCATGGGCCCTTGAAGAGTACGGCTTTCGCAGCATCATTGCGCCGAGCTACGCCGACATCTTCTTCAACAACAGCTTCAAGAACGGCTTGTTGCCGATCATCCTGAGCGACGCTGAAGTCGATGAGTTGTTCCAGCAGGTCGAGGCCAACCCCGGCTATCAACTGCAGATCGACCTGGCGGCCCAGACCGTGACCCGTCCTGACGGCAAGGTGTTGCGTTTCGAGATCGATGCATTCCGTAAGCACTGCCTGCTCAACGGTCTGGACGACATCGGCCTGACCTTGCAGGACGGCGAGGCGATTGCCACGTTCGAGGCCAAGCACCGGGCGAGCCAGCCTTGGTTGTTTCGGGATGCTTGATCTTGTGTAAGGCGTGAAGATGCCATCGCGAGCAGGCTCGCTCCCACATTGGATTTGCGGCGCTGACAAAATCCCTTGTGGGAGCGAGCCTGCTCGCGATGACGCCAGAACAGACCCAGCCAAAAGGAAGTCCCCATGACTAGCACCGCCCACAGTCAGGTCGTACAAAAGCAATTCGGTGAACAGGCTTCGGCCTATCTGAGCAGTGCTGTGCACGCCCAGGGCACTGAGTTCGCCCTGCTGCAGGCTGAGCTTGCCGGGCGCGGCGAGGCCCGTGTGCTGGACCTGGGCTGCGGCGCTGGGCACGTGAGTTTCCATGTGGCGCCGCTGGCCGGTGAAGTGGTGGCCTACGACCTGTCCCAGCCAATGCTTGACGTTGTAGCTACGGCGGCAGCGGATCGTGGCCTGAGTAACATCACCACGGTGTGCGGCGCCGCCGAACGCCTGCCGTTCGCTGACGCTGAGTTCGACTTCGTGTTCAGCCGCTATTCGGCGCATCATTGGAGCGACCTGGGCTTGGCGCTGCGGGAAGTGCGCCGGGTGCTCAAGCCGGGTGGAGTGGCGGCGTTCATTGATGTCCTGTCACCCGGCATGCCGTTGTTGGACACGTACCTGCAAAGCGTTGAGGTGCTGCGTGACACCAGCCATGTTCGCGATTATTCGGCCGGCGAGTGGTTGCGCCAGGTCAGCGAGGCGGGGTTGCATACCCGCAGCACCACGCGCCAGCGTCTGCGCCTGGAGTACCAGTCGTGGGTCGAGCGCATGCGCACCCCCGAAGTGATGCGTGGGGCGATCCGTGAGCTGCAGCGATCGATGGGTGTTGAGGTGCGTGAATATTTTGAGATTGAGGCCGATGGTTCGTTCAGTACAGACGTACTGGTGCTGTGGGCCGAGCGATAGCACTTTTTCCGGCCAGTCCAAGCGCGGGCCGACAGAGCAAACGAGGAAAACATGAGCAAGCAGATTCTGATTCTCCCAGGCGACGGTATTGGCCCGGAAATCATGGCCGAAGCGGTCAAGGTCCTGGAGCTGGCGAACGACAAGTACGGCCTGGGCTTTGAACTCAGCCACGATGTGATCGGCGGCGCAGCGATTGACAAGCATGGCGTCCCCCTGGCCGATGAAACCCTGGATCGCGCGCGTGCCGCCGATGCCGTGCTGCTGGGCGCCGTGGGCGGCCCGAAATGGGACAAGATCGAACGCGACATCCGTCCTGAGCGCGGCCTGCTGAAGATCCGTGCGCAACTGGGCCTGTTCGGCAATCTGCGTCCGGCAATCCTCTACCCGCAACTGGCCGACGCTTCGAGCCTGAAGCCGGAAATCGTTTCGGGCCTGGACATCCTCATCGTTCGTGAACTGACCGGCGGTATCTACTTCGGCGCCCCGCGTGGCACCCGTGAGCTGGATAATGGCGAGCGTCAGGCCTACGACACCTTGCCGTACAGCGAGAGCGAAATCCGCCGTATCGCCCGGGTCGGTTTTGATATGGCGCGGGTGCGCGGCAAAAAACTGTGCTCGGTGGACAAGGCCAACGTCCTGGCTTCCAGCCAACTGTGGCGCGAAGTGGTCGAGCAGGTGGCCAAGGATTACCCGGACATCGAACTGAGCCACATGTACGTCGATAACGCTGCCATGCAACTGGTGCGCGCGCCCAAGCAGTTCGACGTGATCGTCACCGACAATATGTTCGGTGACATCCTGTCTGATGAAGCCTCAATGCTCACCGGCTCCATCGGCATGCTGCCGTCGGCCTCCCTGGATGCCAACAACAAAGGCATGTACGAGCCATGCCACGGTTCGGCGCCGGACATTGCCGGGCAGGGCATTGCCAACCCGTTGGCAACCATCCTGTCGGTGTCGATGATGCTGCGCTACAGCTTCAGTCTCAATGACGCGGCTGATGCCATCGAGAAGGCGGTCAGTGTGGTATTGGATCAAGGTTTGCGCACGGGCGACATCTGGTCGACCGGTTGTACCAAAGTCGGTACGCAGCAAATGGGCGATGCAGTAGTCGCCGCGTTGCGTAATCTGTAATCTTTGCGGCCCACCGCTTCGACGGTGGCCCACTTTTGTATAGGTGTAGTTGCGATGAAACGTGTAGGTCTGATCGGTTGGCGCGGCATGGTCGGTTCCGTGCTCATGCAGCGAATGCTGGAAGAGCAGGATTTCGATCTCATTGAACCGGTGTTTTTCACCACCTCCAATGTCGGTGGCCAGGGCCCGTCCGTGGGCAAGGACACCGGTGCGCTCAAGGATGCCTACAGCATTGACGAGCTCAAGACCCTCGACGTGATCCTGACCTGTCAGGGTGGCGACTACACCAGCGAAGTCTTCCCGAAACTGCGTGAAGCCGGCTGGCAGGGTTACTGGATCGACGCCGCCTCCAGCCTGCGCATGCAGGACGACGCCGTGATCATTCTCGACCCGGTGAACCGCAAGGTCATCGACCAGCAACTGGACGCGGGCACCAAGAACTACATTGGCGGCAACTGCACCGTCAGCCTGATGCTGATGGGCCTGGGCGGCCTGTTCGAGGCCGGTCTGGTGGAGTGGATGAGTGCCATGACCTATCAGGCGGCCTCGGGAGCCGGCGCGCAGAACATGCGTGAACTGATCAAGCAAATGGGTGCGACCCACGCCGCTGTCGCCGATGACCTGGCCAACCCGGCCAGTGCCATCCTGGACATCGATCGCAAGGTCGCCGAGGCGATGCGCAGCGATGCGTACCCGACCGAGAACTTTGGCGTGCCGTTGGCCGGCAGCCTGATCCCGTGGATCGACAAGGAACTGCCGAACGGCCAGAGCCGTGAAGAGTGGAAGGCCCAGGCCGAAACCAACAAGATCCTCGGTCGCTTCAAGAGCCCGATCCCGGTGGATGGCATCTGCGTGCGTATCGGCGCCATGCGCTGCCACAGCCAGGCGCTGACCATCAAATTGAACAAAGACGTGCCGATCGCCGACATCGAAGGGCTGATCAGCCAGCACAACCCTTGGGTCAAGCTGGTGCCGAACAACCGCGAAATCAGCATGCAGGAGCTGAGCCCGACCAAGGTCACCGGCACCTTGAACGTACCAGTGGGTCGTCTGCGCAAGTTGAACATGGGCTCGCAATTCGTCGGTGCCTTCACCGTCGGCGACCAGTTGCTGTGGGGCGCGGCCGAACCGCTGCGTCGCATGCTGCGGATTCTGCTCGAGCGTTGATCGGTCTCTGCTGTGAAAGAGCCCGTGCCTTGTGAGAGGTGCGGGTTTTTTTATGGGAACGGTGTCGTCTGTGACATCGCCATCGCGAGCAGGCTTGCTCCCACGGTGGATCTTCAGTGGCCACAACACCTGTGGGAGCGAGCTTGCTCGCGATGGGGCCAGTACAACCACTGCAAACTCCCCTGCCAATTGCCTGCATACCCCCCACCCGGTAAAGTGCCGCTCCCCACGTTTTACCTGAGGTAGACCCATGAGCCAGTCCTTTGATATTGCCGTGATCGGCGCCACCGGTACTGTCGGCGAAACCCTTGTCCAGATTCTCGAAGAACGTGACTTCCCGATCGGCAACCTGCACCTGCTGGCCAGCAGCGAGTCGGCAGGAAGCTCGGTGATGTTTCGCGGCAAAAATGTGCGGGTGCGCGAAGTCGACGAATTTGATTTCGGCAAAGTCCAACTGGTGTTTTTTGCCGCCGGCCCGGCGGTGACCCTGAGCTTCGCCCCGCGTGCCACGGCGGCCGGTTGCGCGTTGATTGACCTGTCCGGCGCTCTGCCGCCTGAGCAGGCGCCGCAGATCGTGCCGGAAGCCAACGCCGGGCTGCTGGCGAGTCTGAGCAAGCCGTTTCAAGTCAGCAGTCCCAGTGCGTCGGCGACCGCGCTGGCCGTGGTGCTGGCGCCGCTGCGCCAATGCCTGGCGTTGCAGCGCATCAGCCTGACCGCCAGTCTCGCTGTGTCCGCTCAGGGCCGCGCCGCCGTCAGTGAGCTGGCCCGTCAGACTGCCGAGTTGCTCAATGCACGTCCCCTTGAGCCGAAATTTTTCGATCGGCAAATGGCGTTCAACCTGCTGGCTCAGGTGGGTACCCCGGACGAGCAGGGTCACACGCTGCTGGAAAAGCGTGTGGTGCGTGAATTGCGTCAGGTGCTGGAACAGCCTTCGTTAAAGATTTCCGTCACTTGCATTCAAGCCCCGGTGTTTTTTGGCGATAGCTTTAGCGTGACTGTGCAGGCAGCCAGCGCCGTCGACCTGGCGAAAGTCAACGCAGCCTTGGAGGCGGCACCCGGCATCGAGCTGGTGGAGGCGGGCGATTACCCGACTCCGGTGGGCGATGCGGTAGGGCAGGATGTAGTCTACGTTGGACGTGTGCGCGGGGGGATCGATGACCCAGCGGAACTAAATATGTGGCTGACGTCAGATAACGTACGCAAGGGCGCGGCGCTCAATGCTGTGCAAGTGGCTGAGTTGTTGATAAAAGACCTGCTGTAAAAGATACTTGGCAACAATTTGTCGAATGATTCTAGCTGGGCGCTATGCTTGGCCAGAGTGCTGAAGGCGAACCTCCCTCTCGGGGCTTTCCCCGAGCATAAGTGAAACGATCGCGCGCGCCGTTGCTTCGGGGGGCGCGCAATGCCTTACGGCAGCGGCATCAACACCTTCTCGCTGGCCGAGGAATGTTCAAACAAAGGAAGAGGCTATGGTTCAAGTTCGCAAACTGGTGTTAGCAATAGCGGCCGCCTCGGCGCTGTCCTCCGGTATGGCGCAAGCACTCGGGCTCGGGGAATTGACCCTGAAGTCGCCGCCGAACCAGCCTCTGGTCGCCGAGATCGAGCTGCTCGATGTCCAGCAATTGACCGCCGCCGAAGTCGTGCCGAGCCTGGCCTCGCCCGAGGAGTTTGCCAAGGCCGGAATCGACCGCCAGGCGTTTCTCAATGACCTGACCTTCACCCCGGTAATCAATGCCAATGGCAAGAGCGTCTTGCGGGTGACTTCCAGCCAGCCGCTGTCGGAGCCGATGGTCAAGTTTCTGGTGCAGGTGATGTGGCCCAATGGCCGTCTGCTGCGCGACTACAGCGTGTTGATCGACCCTTCCAAATTCTCCCCCCAGGCGGCTGACGCCGCCCGGACGAAGCCGTCCCAGGTCGTCTCCACGCCGGTGACGGGCGCCACCAAGCCTTCCCAATACACCACCACGCCGCGCGATACACTTTGGGAAATTGCTGCCAAGGTGCGCAACGGCGGGTCGATCCAGCAAACCATGCTGGCGATCCAGGCGTTGAACCCGGACGCATTCATCAACGGCAACATCAATCTGCTCAAGACCGGCAAGGTATTGCGTCTGCCGGATCCGGTGCAAAGCACCGCGTTGCCGCAGCCCCAGGCTATCGCTGAAGTGGCTGCGCAGAATGCCGCCTGGCGTCAGGGGCGGCGGGGCGTTGCGCGTTCCGGCCAGCAGCAGTTGGACGGTACCAAGCGTGGTGGCAGTCAAGCTGCACCGGCCCAGGCGGCCGGTCGCGATAATCTGAGTCTGGTCTCCGCCGAGGCTGCGAAGGCCGGCGCCAAAGGCGCTGCCGGCGATGCCCAAGCCCTGAGCAACCAGCTCGCGGTCACCCAGGAAAGCCTCGATTCGGCTCGCCGCGACAATGAAGAACTCAAAAGCCGCATGGCGGATCTGCAGAGCCAGCTGGACAAGCTGCAGCGCCTGATCGAGCTGAAGAACAATCAACTGGCCAAAATGCAGGCTGATGGTGTCGCCGTACCGCCGCTCGATGAGTCGGCCCCGGCGATGTCGGCAGAATTGACGCCGGACCCAACGGCGCAAGCCCCTGCGCCCGCACCTGAAGCGACGCCGCCCGTGACTCCCGTGGAGCCAGCCCCGGCAGCGTCCAGCGAACAAAAGTACAACGATTTGCTGACCAATCCGATCCTGTTGGGTCTGGTTGGCGGTGGCGCGTTGATCCTGCTGTTGTTGCTGCTGTTGCTGGCCCGTCGCCGCAAGGCGCAACAGGAAGCCGAGAAGCACTTGCGCATGGCCCGAGCCCTCGAGGAGGAGGCTGATTTCTCCCCGGAGCTCGATCTGCCCCCGAGCAGCTTCGAGGGCATTGAAGTTCCACCGCCAAGCGTAAAGCTCGAACCAAAACCCGCTCCCGCGCCAGCGCCCAAGCCAGCCCCGGTGATTGCGCCCGTGATCGTCACGCCGCCGATCGCCGCGCCATTGGTGGCTCCGGCTGCCGAGCGTTCCGACGATGTGCTGGGTCAGGCCCAGTCCCACATTGATCGTGGTCGTTTGAATCAGGCGGCCGATCTGCTTGAGCAGGGCATCAAGGCCGAGCCTCAGCGCAGCGACCTGCGCCTGAAACTGATGGAAGTCTACGGTCAGCAGGGCGACCGCGACGCCTTTGTTGCCCAAGAGCGCCAACTGGTGGCCAACGGCGAAAACTATGCCCAGGTCGAACAGCTCAAAAGCCGTTTCCCGGCCATGGTGGTCGCCACCACTGCCGGTCTGGCCGCCGCGGCAGTCGCTGCCGAGCTGGACGCCCAGTACGTCAAGGATTTGCTGGAAGATACGCCGCCCACCGATGAGGAGCTCGACAGCGCCTTCGACCTGAGCCTTGAGGATCTGGAAGCCGCACCGGCAACGCCTGAGCCAGAGCCTGTCGTCGAGCTGGATGCATTCCCGTCCGATGATGACCTGGACTTCGAATCGTTGCTCAAGCAGCAGACCGAGGCCAATGAAAGCCTGGATGACCTGTCGGAGTTCGACCTTGACCTGGGTGCCGACGCCCCGGCGCCGACGCCGGCCCTGGCCGACGAAGACTTCCTGCTGGACCTGGATGACGACCTCAAGGGCCTGGATGAGCCTGCCGTCCAAACCCCTGCGGTGGCCGACACCCCGTCTGACGACCTTGAGCTGCCGGAAGATTTCGACCTGTCCCTGGCCGATGAAATGGACGTGCAAGACAAACCCAAGGACGCCTTCGAGTCCGAACTGGACGATGTCAATGCCGAGCTTGAGCGCCTGTCCGACAGCCTCGCTCAGCCGACTTTCACTGCTGAAGACGCGTTGGCCAGTGCCGACGATGAGCCGGATTTCGACTTCCTCAGCGGTACCGATGAAGTGGCGACCAAGCTCGATCTGGCCCAGGCCTACATCGACATGGGTGACAACGATGGTGCCCGGGATATCCTCGGCGAAGTCCTCAGCGAAGGCGATGCCACGCAGAAGAGCGAGGCGCAGGAAATGTTGTCGCGCCTGGCCTGAGGTGATCGGGTAAACAAAAGCGGCAGCCGGTGAGGCTGCCGTTTTTGTTTGGGCTGGAGTTTAGGGTGGCTGGCGGGCCTCATCGCGAGCAGGCTCGCTCCCACAGAGGTTCTCGGGTATTCACAAATCCTGCGCCCAGCACAAATCCCTTGTGGGAGCGAGCCTGCTCGCGATGGCGCCAGTACATTCAACACATGACCACCGGTTGGACTGGCATCCCATCCCGCCGGCCTTATAATGCCCGCCTTTGCGTACTTCAGCAGGCTGTAATTCCTTGGCAAACATAGACAACCCGGCCGCCGAAATGGCGGCCGACGGCTTTTTCCGGATCGCCCTGGGCGTTGAATATAAGGGCTCGCGCTATCGCGGCTGGCAGCGCCAGGCCTCCGGTGTGGCGACGGTGCAGGAAACCCTCGAAAACGCACTGTCCAAAGTCGCTGATTCGCCCGTGTCGCTGCATTGTGCCGGCCGTACCGATGCCGGCGTGCACGCCTGCGGCCAGGTGGTGCATTTCGACACCCAGGTCGAGCGTTCGATGAAGGCCTGGGTCATGGGGGCCAACATCAACTTGCCTCACGACGTCAGTGTCAGCTGGGCCAAGGCAATGCCGGCGCATTTCCATGCACGCTTCAAGGCCATCGCCCGGCGTTATCGCTACGTGATCTACAACGACCAGATCCGCCCCGCGCATCTGAACGAAGAAATCACCTGGAACCACCGTCCGCTGGACGTCGAGCGCATGGCTGAAGCCGCGCAGTACCTGGTCGGTGTTCATGATTTCAGCGCCTTTCGCGCCGGCCAGTGCCAGGCCAAGTCACCGATCAAAGAGCTGCATCACCTGCGGGTGACCCGCCACGGCAAAATGATCGTGCTCGATATCCGCGCCAGCGCCTTCCTGCATCACATGGTGCGCAACATCGCGGGCGTGCTGATGACCATCGGTGCCGGTGAGCGGCCGGTGGAGTGGATCAAGGAAGTGCTCGAAAGCCGCATCCGGCGTTCCGGCGGCGTGACGGCGCACCCGTTTGGCCTGTACCTGGTGCAGGTCGAATACCACGATGAATTCGAGCTGCCGCAGCGTTACATCGGGCCACATTTCCTCACGGGCTTCTCGGAACTCGACGGCTGACGCCCTGCGCAGCATTTGCTACCATCCGGGACTTTCACGGATTTGCCTGAGGTTTTGACGACATGCCGGCCGTTCGCAGCAAGATTTGCGGGATCACCCGCGTCGAGGACGCGCTGGCGGCGGTGGAGGCTGGTGCCGATGCCATCGGGCTGGTGTTTTATGCCAAGAGCCCGCGCGCGGTGACGGTGCAGCAGGCGAGGGCGATCATCCGGGCCTTGCCTCCGTTCGTGACCCCCGTCGGCCTGTTCGTCAACGCCAGTCGTTGTGAGCTGGGCGAGATACTCGACGCGGTGCCGTTGGCCCTGTTGCAGTTTCACGGGGACGAGACGCCCGCCGATTGCGAGGGCTGGCATCGTCCGTACATCAAGGCGTTGCGGGTCAAGGCCGGTGATGACATCGCGGCCAGTTGCGATGCCTTTGCCGGTGCCAGTGGCATACTGCTGGACACCTATGTGGAAGGCGTTCCCGGTGGGACCGGTGAAGCATTCGACTGGTCGCTGGTGCCCCAGGGCCTGAGCAAACCGATTATCCTCGCCGGTGGGTTGACGGCGCAAAACGTGGCCGAAGCCATCCGTCAGGTTCGCCCTTACGCGGTCGATGTCAGCGGTGGGGTAGAGCAAAGCAAGGGCATCAAGGATCCGGCCAGGATTCGTGCGTTCATGGCCGCTGTACGCAGCAGCCAGTAGTCAATGTGACGGCTGGCAGACTGCCGCCGTCCATACCAGCACTGTACAAAGCAGGCAGGCGCCGCCTCCGGGTGGGCCGATAGCGTAGTGGTAGCCGCGGTGCCGCGGTTGCCGGGATGGCTGAGGAGGTTGGGCTGCCGCAGGTCATGCTTCGCGCTGATCGTGGTGGTCCCTCGACCCTCGCCGCACAATGAATTTAGCTCAAGGGCATACGCGGGGCCGCGAACCAGAGCGTTCGGGTCACCGGTACTGGAGAAAGAAAGCATGAGCAACTGGTTGGTAGACAAACTGATCCCTTCGATCATGCGTTCCGAGGTGAAAAAAAGCTCGGTGCCTGAAGGTCTGTGGCACAAATGTCCATCCTGCGAAGCGGTGCTGTACCGCCCCGAGCTGGAAAAGACCCTGGACGTTTGCCCCAAGTGCAACCATCACATGCGCATCGGTGCGCGTGCCCGTATCGACATCTTCCTGGATGCCGAAGGCCGTGTTGAGCTGGGTGCCGACCTGGAGCCGGTGGACCGCCTGAAATTCCGCGACGGCAAGAAGTACAAGGATCGCCTGACCGCGGCCCAGAAGCAGACCGGCGAAAAAGACGCCCTGGTGTCCATGAGCGGCACCCTGCTGGGCATGCCGGTGGTGGTTTCGGCCTTCGAGTTCTCCTTCATGGGGGGCTCCATGGGGGCCATCGTCGGCGAGCGCTTCGTGCGTGCCGCCAACCATGCCCTGGAAAACCGTTGCCCGATGATCTGCTTTGCCGCTTCCGGTGGTGCGCGTATGCAGGAAGCGCTGATCTCCCTGATGCAAATGGCCAAGACCTCCGCGGTGCTGGCGCGTCTGCGTGAAGAAGGCATTCCGTTCATCTCGGTGTTGACCGACCCGGTCTACGGCGGCGTTTCCGCCAGCCTGGCGATGCTGGGCGATGTGATCGTTGGCGAGCCGAAGGCGCTGATCGGTTTTGCCGGCCCGCGCGTTATCGAGCAGACCGTGCGCGAAAAATTGCCGGAAGGCTTCCAGCGCAGTGAGTTCCTGCTGGAGCACGGCGCCATCGACATGATCATCCACCGCCAGGAGTTGCGTCCGCGTCTGGGCAATCTGCTGGCGCAACTGATGGGCCTGCCGACCCCGAAATTCGTCGCCGCCCCCATCGAGCCTATCGTGGTTCCGCCGGTGCCAGCGAACATATGACCCAACGTACCCTGGGCGATTGGCTTGCCTACCTTGAGCAGTTGCATCCGTCAGCCATCGACATGGGGCTGGAGCGCTCGCAAGCGGTAATGTCCCGCATGGGACTGGCCAAGCCGGCGCCCCGGGTCATCACCGTTACCGGCACCAATGGCAAGGGTTCGACCTGCGCCTTCGTGGCCTCGCTGTTGCGGGCCCAGGGGTTGAGCGTTGGTGTCTACAGTTCGCCGCACCTGTTGCGCTACAACGAGCGGGTGCAGATCAACGGCGTCGAAGCCTCTGACGCCGAGTTGTGCGAAGCCTTTGCTGCGGTGGAAGCCGGGCGGGGCGAGATTTCCCTTACCTATTTCGAGATGGGCACCCTGGCGGCGTTCTGGCTGTTCGCGGGTGCCGGTCTTGATGCCGTGGTGCTTGAAGTCGGCCTGGGTGGCCGGCTCGATGCTGTCAATCTGGTGGATGCGGACGTTGCGCTGGTCACCAGCATCGGTGTGGACCATACCGATTATCTGGGTGACACCCGTGAGTCCGTCGCCTTCGAGAAAGCCGGCATCTTCCGCCCGGGCGCGCCTGCGCTCTGTGGTGACCTCAATCCCCCTCAACCGTTGCTGGACAAGGTCCGCGAGTTGGGCTGCCCGTTCTTTCTGCGCGGGCGGGATTTCGACCTGGCAATGACTGAGCAGCATTGGCAATGGCGGGGCAGTGACGCCCGGGGCAATCCGGTGGAGTTGCGCGATTTGCCGCTGCTGGAGCTGCCGATGGAGAACGCCGCGCTGGCGCTCCAGGCCTACCTGTTGCTGGACCTGCCATGGCATGCCGGGCAAATTATCGACGCGTTGCAAGCGACTCGCGTCGTCGGTCGTCTCGATCGTCGCCAGTTCGATTGGCACGGCAAGCGCCTGAATCTGCTGCTTGATGTCGGCCACAACCCTCATGCGGCGCAGTATCTGGCCGAGCGCCTGGCGCGGCGGCCGGTAGCCGGGCGCCGCCTGGCGGTATTTGGGCTGCTTGGCGACAAGGATCTGGATGGCGTTGTCGATGCGTTGGGTGCTAGTGTCCAGCATTGGGCGGTAGCACCGCTGGATTCTCCGCGCTCGCGCCCGGCTGCCGAACTACGGGAAGCCTTGCAGCGTCGCGGCGCTTGCGTAGAGACTTATGACAGCGTGGCCGCGGCGCTGGAAGGGCAGTGCGCCCTGGCGACGGTCGACGATGAGATCCTGCTGTTCGGATCATTTTTTTGTGTTGCCGAGGCCCTTCAATGGCTGGCCCGGCGCTCCACGGAGGAAGCTGCAGATGGCATTGCTGGATAAAGCGTACAAGCAGCGCATGGTCGGGGCCCTGGTATTGGTGGCCTTGGCGGTGATTTTCCTGCCGATGCTGTTTTCTCGTCAGGATGAGCAGCGCCAGGTTACGGTCGACGCTCCGGCTGCCCCCCAGGCGCCGTCTGTCGCGCCCGTGCAGGTCGAGCCGGTGCTGGTGCCTGAACCTGAAGCGCTACCCCAGGAACCCGTTCCGAGCGACGAGGAGCTGGCCGAGCAACCTGCGCCTTCCCTGCCGATCGAGCCTGCGCCGGCGGCGCCCGCCACGGCAGCGCCGGCTCCGAGCAAGCCGGCAGTCGCTCCAGCCCCGGCAGCACCGGTGGCCAAGCCGGCCCCGACCCAACCGATTACCCCAGCCCCGGCCAAGCCGGATACCACGCAAAGCCGCGTGGACGCCAACGGTCTGTCGGTCAGTTGGTCCGTTCAGTTGGCCAGCCTGAGCAATCGTGAGAGTGCCGAAAAACTGCAGAAAACCCTGCGCAGCCAGGGCTACAACGCCTATATCCGCACCGCCGATGGCAAGAATCGCGTATTTGTGGGGCCGCTGATCGAGCGTGCCGAGGCCGATCGGCTGCGGGACCTGCTCAGCCGCCAGCAGAACCTCAAGGGTTTTGTGGTGCGTTTTCAGCCTGAGCGCGGTTGACGGCGGTTTGCCTGATTTGAATCACACTGACAATCGCAGCTTACCGACAGCTCTGGCCTCTGCTAAAATGCGCCGCCTTATCCGTCTGTAGGCTGCACCGTGCCATTTACCTGGGTTGACTGGGCGATCGTTGCAATCGTCGCCATCTCCGCATTGATCAGTCTGAGCCGCGGCTTCGTCAAGGAAGCCCTCTCGCTGCTGACCTGGATCATCGCGGGGGTCGTAGCCTGGATGTTTGGTGGTTCGTTGTCCCAGTACCTCGCCGGATACATTGAAACTCCGTCGGCCCGCGTGATCGCGGGCTGTGCCATCTTGTTTATCGCCACCTTGCTGGTCGGCGCAATGATCAACTACCTGATCGGCGAACTGATTCGCGTCACCGGGCTTTCCGGGACGGACCGGTTCCTGGGCATGGCCTTCGGCGCGGCGCGTGGCGCGTTGCTGGTGGTCGTGGCTGTCGGGCTATTGAGCCTGGGGCCGGTACAGCAGGATACGTGGTGGCAGGAGTCCCGGCTCGTGCCACAATTTCTATTGGTCGCAGACTGGTCCAAGAACCTGATCCTGGGTTGGAGCAGTCAGTGGCTTGCCAGCGGTATCAGCGTACCCGCTGAAATACCGTTCAAGGAACAACTCTTGCCGATGGCCAAAACGCCGCAGTGAGTGTTGTTCAGTTCAGATCCATTAAGTAGGGGTTGTGTCGCATGTGTGGCATCGTCGGTATCGTCGGTAAGTCGAACGTCAATCAGGCGCTGTATGACGCGCTAACCGTGCTCCAGCACCGCGGCCAGGACGCTGCCGGTATCGTGACCAGCCATGACGGCCGGTTATTCCTGCGCAAGGACAACGGGCTGGTGCGTGACGTGTTCCATCAGCGTCACATGCAGCGCCTGGTTGGTCACATGGGCATTGGCCATGTGCGCTATCCAACAGCGGGCAGCTCGACTTCGGCCGAAGCCCAGCCGTTCTACGTCAACTCGCCGTACGGCATCACGTTGGCGCACAACGGCAACCTGACCAACGTCGAGCAGTTGGCCAAGGAGATCTACGAATCGGACCTGCGCCACGTCAATACCAACTCCGACTCGGAAGTGATGCTCAACGTCTTCGCCCATGAACTGGCCCAGCGCGGCAAGCTGCAGCCTACCGAAGAAGATGTGTTCGCCGCTGTGACCGACGTGCATAACCGCTGCGTCGGCGGCTACTCGGTCGTGGCGATGATCACCGGTTACGGCATCGTCGGTTTCCGCGACCCCCATGGCATCCGCCCGATCGTGTTCGGCCAGCGTCACACCGACGAAGGCGTCGAGTACATGATTGCCTCGGAAAGCGTGTCCCTGGACGTTCTGGGCTTCACCCTGATTCGCGACCTGGCCCCGGGCGAAGCGGTCTACATCACCGAAGACGGCAAGTTGTTCACCCGTCAGTGCGCGACCAACCCGAGCCTGACTCCGTGCATCTTCGAGCACGTCTACCTGGCGCGCCCGGACTCGATCATCGACGGCATCTCGGTCTATAAGGCCCGCCTGCGCATGGGCGAGAAACTGGCCGACAAGATCTTGCGCGAGCGGCCGGACCACGACATCGACGTGGTCATCCCGATCCCGGACACCAGCCGCACCGCGGCCCTGGAGCTGGCGAACCACCTGGGCGTCAAGTTCCGCGAAGGCTTCGTGAAGAACCGTTACATCGGCCGTACCTTCATCATGCCCGGCCAGGCCGCGCGGAAAAAATCGGTACGCCAGAAGCTCAACGCCATCGAACTGGAATTTCGCGGCAAGAACGTGATGCTGGTGGATGACTCCATCGTGCGCGGAACCACGTGCAAGCAGATCATCCAGATGGCCCGTGAAGCCGGTGCCAAGAACGTATACTTCTGCTCGGCGGCGCCGGCCGTGCGTTATCCGAACGTCTACGGCATCGACATGCCGAGCGCCCACGAGCTGATCGCCCACAATCGCACTACCCAGGAAGTGGCCGACCTGATCGGCGCCGACTGGCTGATCTATCAGGACCTGCCGGACCTGATAGAAGCGGTGGGTGGTGGCAAGATCAAGATCGAGCAGTTCGACTGCGCAGTGTTTGACGGCAAGTACGTCACCGGTGACGTCGATGAGGCCTACCTGAACAAGATCGAGAACGCTCGTAACGATGCGTCCAAGGCCAAGACCCAGGCGGTCAGCGCGATCATCGATCTGTACAACAACTGAGTGACAAGCCGGCCCTGAGGGGCCGGTTTGCGTTTAATGACTACAGGAGCGACAGCATGAGTCAGGATTGGGATGCCGGTCGGCTGGACAGCGACCTTGAGGGTGTAGCGTTCGATACCCTGGCGGTCCGCGCCGGTCAGCACCGCACGCCGGAAGCCGAGCATGGCGATCCGATGTTCTTCACGTCCAGCTACGTGTTCCGTACCGCTGCCGATGCGGCGGCACGGTTTGCCGGCGAGGTGCCGGGCAACGTCTACTCGCGCTACACCAACCCCACCGTGCGGGCTTTCGAAGAGCGCCTCGCTGCTCTGGAAGGTGCCGAGCAGGCTGTGGCCACCGCCACCGGCATGGCGGCGATCATGGCCGTGGTCATGAGCTTTTGCAGCGCTGGCGACCACGTGCTGGTGTCGCGCAGTGTCTTCGGCTCGACCATCAGCCTGTTCGAAAAGTACTTCAAGCGTTTCGGCGTGGAAGTCGATTACGTGCCCCTGGCGGACTTGTCCGGTTGGGATGCGGCAATCAAGCCCAATACCAAGATGCTGTTTGTCGAATCGCCGTCCAACCCCCTGGCCGAGCTGGTGGACATCGCCGCGTTGGCGGAAATCGCCCACGCCAAGGGCGCCATGCTGGTGGTCGATAACTGCTTCTGCACGCCGGCGTTGCAACAGCCACTGAAGCTGGGTGCCGACGTGGTGGTGCATTCGGCGACCAAGTTCATCGACGGCCAGGGTCGTTGCATGGGCGGCGTGGTGGCCGGTCGTGGCGAGCAGATGAAAGAAGTGGTGGGCTTCCTGCGCACCGCCGGGCCGACCTTGAGTCCGTTCAACGCCTGGATCTTCCTCAAAGGCCTGGAAACCCTGGGCCTGCGTATGAAAGCCCATTGCGCCAACGCCCAACTGCTGGCTGAGTGGCTGGAGCAGCAGGATGGCATCGAGAAAGTGCACTACGCCGGCCTCAAGAGCCATCCGCAACATGACCTGGCCGCGCGTCAGCAGCGCGGTTTCGGTGCGGTGGTGAGCTTCGAGGTCAAAGGGGGCAAGGAGGGCGCCTGGCGCTTCATCGACGCCACCCGGTTGATTTCCATCACCGCCAACCTGGGTGACAGCAAAACCACCATCACTCACCCAAGCACCACCTCCCACGGTCGCCTGACGCCCCAGGAGCGTGAAGCAGCGGGCATCCGCGACAGCCTGATCCGCGTCGCGGTGGGTCTGGAGGACGTGGCTGACCTGCAAGCCGATCTGGCCCGTGGGTTGGCCGCCTTGTGATCGAGCTGGCAACGCCGCACGGCGGCACTCATGGCCGGGTAGCTCTGGTGACAGGCGCCGCGCGGGGTATCGGCCTGGGGATTGCTACCTGGCTGATCTGTGAGGGCTGGCAGGTGGTGCTGACTGACCTGGATCGTGAGCGCGGCTCCAAGGTCGCCAAGACGCTGGGGGAGAACGCCTGGTTCATCACCATGGATGTGGCGGATGAGACGCAAGTCGCCACGGGAATCGCCGAGGTGTTGGGCCAGTTTGGGCGGCTTGACGCGCTGGTGTGCAACGCGGCCATCGCCGATCCCCACAACATCACCCTGGAAAGCCTGGATCTGGCCTACTGGAATCGGGTCCTGGCGGTGAACCTGGGTGGTCCCATGCTGCTGGCCAAGCATTGTGCGCCTTACCTGCGTGCCCACAATGGCGCCATCGTCAACCTGGCCTCGACCCGTGCCGCACAATCAGAACCCGACACCGAAGCCTATGCGGCGAGCAAGGGCGGCTTGCTCGCCCTGACCCATGCCTTGGCGATCAGCCTTGGGCCGGAGATCCGGGTCAATGCTGTCAGCCCCGGCTGGATCGACGCACGGGACCCGTCCCAGCGTCGCGCGCAGCCGCTCAGCGATGCCGATCATGCTCAGCATCCGGCAGGCAGGGTAGGCACGGTGGAGGATGTAGCGGCGATGGTGGCGTGGCTGTTGTCGCGCAATGCCGGTTTTGTCACGGGCCAGGAGTTCGTGGTGGACGGCGGCATGACCAAGAAAATGATTTATGAGTGAGAGCGGTTGTGCGTGCCGCTTGAACTGTTTTGAAAAAACTTCAACCCTGCTATTGACTTAGCTTCGGTACCTGCGTAAATTTCGCGGCCTCAACGAAGCAAAGGGTGATTAGCTCAGCTGGGAGAGCGTCTGCCTTACAAGCAGAATGTCGGCGGTTCGATCCCGTCATCACCCACCATGTTTTACGAGAGTTTTGCGAAAGCAAGACGGAAGCTGTCAAAAGCCTCCACCGACGCGCAGCGGTAGTTCAGTCGGTTAGAATACCGGCCTGTCACGCCGGGGGTCGCGGGTTCGAGTCCCGTCCGCTGCGCCATATCTGCTTCGAGGCCCACTGAACGCCTTGAAGCTAAGAAGAAAGCTGAAAAGCTACTTCTAGTCGATAGCAAAGACCCTGGTCGAAAGACCGGGGTTTTTTGTTTTCGGGATAATGACACTGAAAGGTTGGAACACGCCTGTGGCGAGGGAGCTTGCTCCCGCTGGGCTGCGCAGCAGCCCTTTTCTATGAAGTCGTCCGACGAGTCTCAGAACCCAAGCCTATCCCGCAGCCCGTAATACCAAGCCCCCATCGCCGCAAACGGCGTACGCAACAACTGACCGCCGGGGAAGGGGTAGTGGGGCAGGTCCGCAAACGCATCGAAACGCTCAGCCTGACCACGCAGCGCCTCGGCCAGGACCTTGCCCGCCAGGTGCGTATACGTCACGCCATGGCCGCTGCAGCCCTGGGAATAATAAATGTTGTCCCCCAGGCGCCCGACCTGCGGAAGGCGCGATAGCGTCAGCAGGAAGTTTCCGGTCCAGGCGTAGTCGATCTTCACGTCCTTGAGCTGCGGGAATGCCTTGAGCATCTTCGGACGAATGATCGCTTCAATATTCGCCGGATCCCTCGCGCCATACACCACGCCGCCGCCGAAAATCAGACGCTTGTCGCCCGTGAGTCGGTAGTAATCGAGCAAGTAATTGCAGTCTTCAACACAATAATCCTGGGGCAACAGGCTGCGAGCCAGCTCATCGCCCAACGCTTCGGTAGCAATCACCTGTGTACCGCAAGGCATGGACTTGGCTGCCAGCTCCGGCACCAAATTGCCCAAGTAAGCATTGCCCGCCACGATGATGAACTTGGCCCTGACCTTGCCCTGCGGTGTATGCACAACCGGGCTGGCGCCACGCTCGATGCGCACCGCCGGCGACTGCTCATAAATCACCCCGCCAAGAGACTCCACCGCCGCCGCCTCACCGAGGGCCAGGTTCAGCGGATGAATATGCCCACCGCTCATGTCCAGCATCCCGCCCACATACTCCTCGCAGGCCACCACCTCGCGAATACGCCGCTGATCGAGCAACTCAAGCTGGGTATGCCCGAAACGCTCCCACAAACGCTTCTGCGACTCCAGATGGCCCATTTGCTTGGCGGTAAGGGCAGCGAATACTCCGCCATCCTTCAAATCACACTGAATCTGATACTTCGCCACCCGCTCGCGAATGATCCGACCGCCCTCGAACGCCATATTGCCCAGCAACTGCGCCTGCTGAGGCCCGACACTGCGCTCGATCACGTCGATGTCGCGGCTGTAACTGTTAACGATCTGCCCGCCATTACGACCTGAAGCGCCAAAGCCAACCTTTGCCGCCTCAAGGACCGTGACCTTGAAACCGTTCTCCAGCAGAAACAGCGCAGAGGACAGGCCGGTGTAACCAGCGCCGATCACGCAAACATCCGTTTCGACATCATCCTGCAGGGCAGGGCGAGCTGGAACCGGATTGGCCGACGCGGCGTAATAAGATTCTGGATACGGTGTGTTCGCCATTCTGCAACCTCTGTTTTATATTTTTTACGAATGCGCCGATCCTACCCGAGATAAAAATCAGCCGCCAGCCACCGCCAAATCTTCGGCGCTTGGGCGAAATTAAATATTTTGCATATTCATAGGGTTAGGTGAAAAAAAGGTATTGACACCCCTTCGGAATTCCGTAGAATGCCGCCTCACAGCAGGCACGTAGCTCAGTTGGTTAGAGCACCACCTTGACATGGTGGGGGTCGTTGGTTCGAGTCCAATCGCGCCTACCAAACAAAATCCGCTCTGCTGGGCGGTCTAGAAGGGTCAACCGAGAGGTTGGCCCTTTTTTGCGTCTGGGGTTTGGGGAGGCTTGTTATAGTGGAAGCCACTGATAGCCGATACGCGGGCTTTTTCGCTACTCAACGGCCATTGGCGATATCTGCTTCGGCCTCGCCAATCAGATCGTCGAGAGATACTCGAACAGGTGTTTCGTTGGCGTCGAGACGTGCCTTGACCAGGTGTACGAGTTCCAGTTCGTCCAGGCGCTCGACCATCGCCTCATAGACATTCGCCGGGACCATGTAGCCCACAACGCGGTTGTGGTTCAGCACGGCCACAGGTAAGCCATTGGTGCTGCTCAAGGCGGAAGATGGGTTCTTCATGAGTTCAGATACGCTGACGGCCACATCGGCAAGAATATTTTGCATGGATATGACTCCTGAATAGGTCTTTATTCTGGTCTTTTTATTCTGGAGTGACCACTGCCCAGAATCTCCATGCCAGGCCCAGAAAAACAGAAAAGAGGACTGATTTATTTTTACTTCGCTGCGCTGAGAGTTTTCATCGAATGGATTCGCTTGGATCAACTGGCAGCCGGCTAGAAAGTAAATCTGTCCTCTTTTAGTCCCTATGCCGGAACTCGTGTCTGTCTGTAGTTGACGTTGAGTTGCACGCAATTCTTTATCCCTGACGAGACGCAAACAGCATCGTCCTTCAGCTCGGGCGCGATTCCAATGAGTAGGCTATGGTTCAAGCGGGCGCGTGCCTTAACGTGCGTGAATAGCAAAGCAAAAAAAAGGATAGGTTATGCACTCATCCGCTATTTTTCGTGCGGCTTCGCCTGGTCGCTCGCTGCTTCTCTCGCTCGGTCTGCTCGCTGCGGGTATCACCTCGGGCGCATGGGCTGAGGATTATCCCCACGCCCAGGAACCGATTGGCACCGTGGAGCAGATCTATGACGGCGCAATGCTCCCCGATCTGGCGGTCAGTACCTACCGCAACATCGACCGGCTGTTCCCCACCCACAGGATTAAAGCCGGCGATCACCCGTATGCGCTGCCGAAATCAGACAAACAGTTGCCCAACGTTCGCTTCACTGTCGGGGACAAAAAGTACGACCTGTATGACTTCGTCGCACTGGACAGCATTACGGCGATGCTCGTGCTCAAGGACGGCAAGATCGTGTTCGAGACCTACCAGCGTGGCAACACCGAGAAAACCCGATGGATGTCGATGTCGATAGCCAAGTCCATCACCTCCACGCTGGCGGCTGCAGCGATCAAAGACGGCCTTATCAAGGGTCTTGATGCGCAAGTGGTGGATTACGTTCCCGAGCTCAAGGGCAGCGCCTATGAAGGTGTGACCGTGCGCAACGTGCTGATGATGTCTTCGGGCGTGAAGTGGAACGAGACCTACACCGATCCGGCGTCCGATCGTCGCGCGCTACTCAAAACGCAGATATCGCAGAAACCGCGTTCGGCCATGGCCTTGATGGCAAGTTTGCCGCGAGCGGCCGAGCCCGGCACGGCCAACACTTACAGCACTGGCGAAACGCAGGTACTCGGCGAGATCGTCCGTGGCGCTGTGAAGATGCCGCTGGCCGATTATCTATCGCAGAAGATCTGGCAGCCGTTCGGTATGGAGAGTGATGCCCGGTGGTGGCTCGATTCGCCTGACGGCGTGGAAATCGGTGGCAGCGGTATCAGCGCCACGCTGCGCGATTATGGACGCTTCGGGCTGTTTTTCATGAACGGCGGCAAGATCAATGGCACGTCGATTCTGCCCGAAGGCTGGGTCAAGGAGGCGACGCTGCCGACCAGCCTCAAAGGCGGCAAGTCCCTGGATTACGGTTACATGTGGTGGACGGCGTGGACCGAGCCATCTGTGAAAGACGGCGCCTATTCGGCGGTCGGTATCCAGGGCCAGAACATCTACGTCAACCCTGCCAATAACGTGGTGATTGTCACCTTCGGTGCCCAGCCCAAGCCGGTTGACAAAGAGCCGATCGACCCGATGGTGTTCTTCGATGCCGTGGTAGCGGCGTTGAAGTAATTCGCGCGTCGGTGAGCCGACTGATCACTGGCTCCGTGGTGATGGCGCCATGCTGGCAATTTTGTGGTGGGTGGGGTTGAATAGCGCAATCCACGAATGGAGTACGGGTCGGTTTATGCAGTTCAAGCGCGGGTTCAAGATCCTCGGTTTCGCTATGGTTATAGCTATGGCGGCTGGTTGTAAGTCTTACACTGAGAAAGCGGCGGAGGGGTTGCCAAACTCCCATACAGCAGGTATTCGGGCGATAGAGAAGACGCTCACTATTGCCAGCGTAGATGGAGCAGATACCCTATATGCTTTGTATACGCAGCGGACCGAATATCGCTTGTCCCCAGGAAACCATCGCCTGGAAGTAAAGAAGTGGACGGGAACGCGCGCGACTAGATCGATTTTTCGGGACGTTAATCTGAAGGCCGGGCGGGAGTACGGTCTTAAGGCTGTGCCAAGTGAAGACTGGTGGGACTTTAGGATTGATGATATGGAAACTGGTGAGCGGATAGATACTCCGATCATCCCCTAAGCGCTTCACTCGTCCCCCTAATTGCTGCGTTAATCTGACCCAAAAGGAGACAGGGGACAGATTTGTTTTTGCTTCGCTGCGCTGCGCTGAGAGTTTTCATCGAATGGATTCGCTTGGAGCAACTGACGGCTAGAAAAAGTCTGTCCCCTTTTCCCCAAATCGTGGTCTATCCCAGTTTTTATGTCTCAGTTTTTACTCCCTTTTCTGTCCCTTTCTCGCACATCTCTCCGCTATAGCTTATGAGGGTTCCAACCGGGGGCGCGCGTAGCGACGCAAATTCCTACACAAACCTCGGAAACCAGCGCATTGCGGCATCTGGATGGGCGGCTTATTGTCTCTCTGTCGCCCAGATGGCGATTCGGGTTTGGCGACTCGATTGAATGAAGAGCAGAAGCTCCTGCTACACTGCGGGGCTTTTTTGCAGTTGCAGACTGCTTTATGGCAGCTGTGTGCGGGAGACTTTCTAAGTCTGCCGGTTCGCTTTCATTCCCGGTTCGCCAACCCGAGCACAGCTGCCACCCATTCGTTTGGCGACGTTGAGTGGTAGTCCTTATCAATTGAATGAAGGTACTGCTCATGACCCGATACATGCCCATCACCGGCATTGACTGCATCCCCGCAACCCTGCTCATCGACACCGAAGCGCCTCTAGACGTCCTTTTCGAAACCGCCGATTACCGCATCCGCACGGTGACCCAAGTCTTGGAAAATATCGCGTTTCGCTCGGACATCAACTCAGACACGGTGGTGCTGACAGATTTTTGTAAATTGCTGACCACCTCGTTACGCGATGGTTGTGATGTCATGGATGTGATTGGAAGACGATTGCGGGCGCAGGCGGCGAAATAATGAAGACGGGTGACTTATAAGCCGCCCGTTTCATAAGAGGAGAACAGGGGCAGACTATGATTATGAGACGGGCCGATTTTACAAGCGAACTCAAAATCGTGGTTTGTCCGCCTGTGTCTAATCCGTTCGTCAGGCAGGTGAATGATTAGCTGCATGCCCAGGCTGCGCATGAAGATCAATGCCTAGCGCATAAATGACTTTAAGTAAGGTATCGAGTCTCGGCTTTGATCCGGGTGCGAACGCTTTGAAGTGCGGCCATATCAAATGTCGTCAGGTGTTGGATCATGCTCAAATCTCCTTCGCCAATTTCTTCGCTCGTCGGATATCAGAACTATGTGAAGACTTGTCACCACCAGCCACTAGCACGATGACTACCCTACCGTTAGCGTCAATTCGGGGTGCTGGCTTGTGCTGTTCGGGTGTTAGGACAGTTGTTGCCTCTTGAATTTCCTGACAACACCACTCAGGGGGCAGAGACTGTTCGTGACGTACTATTGACCGGAACGCAAAGGCGCATTGCCGAAGATGCTGCTTCCCTCAGGTCAATCTGTCGATGGCCGTGGTTTCCCGGCGCGAATGGTTGGGTGTTGACGGTCAGGACACTTGCATCGAGTTCTGGCATGTTATGTATTCGCGTTGAAGCTGATGAAGCGAATGCCCCCCGAGGAAGGGTTAATCAATGCCAAAGAAACACCAGGAACACAAAGCAGCGACGGCTGCTGATATTGAGCGCTCTATTCAGGCACTGAACAAAATGGCTGAGCGCCTCTGGGGCGATGGTCGTGAAGCCGAGGCGAAAGCCCTGCTTGATGCCTTGGATGCTTTGAACAGGGCGCTCGATAGGATCAGGATTGGGGAGAGCCGCAGGGTTCTTCATTGAGACGTGAAGGATAGCGGGATACCTCTCCACAGTATGCACGGACCAATTCCAAGGGGGCAAAATCGTAGTCTGTCCCGGTTTTCGCACGGCCCGGCCCAGCGCCGAGCTTCTTGTTTGTGGTGAGTACCTACTCTGCTATCGTGGTGCCCCTAGATCGAAATGGAAGCATCAAAGAATGGATTCATGGATGACTGTGGCCGTCGCCATCATGGTGTCGATCAGCGCTCAAGCGGTAGCGGAAGATAAGGGCTCGTATCAAAACTCGATGATGATGATAACGCTGGCACCTACCTTCCTTCTTGCAGGAACGACTGGGCTCTCTCTGCAGGCTACAAAGAACTTCAAGCCTGCCAAGGCTGATGCGCTCGCGTTTATGGGTTCAGATGGCGAGATCCGCGGTGCACAGTTCGAACAGGCTTGCCGATATTACCGCGCGACCTACACGTCACCTCTGATGTCTGATATGCAACTTGCTCAGGCAATCGCGACGTCCTATTGAAGAAAGATTGGGAAGAGCTGCACAGTTGTTTACTAAAGCGGACCTGGTTTCACTAACGATATGGAAATCTCATGAATAAAGTCATCACAATTTTCGCTATCTTCGCTCTTACCGGCTGTGCCTATCAGAAATCCCAGTACGTTCTGGACATAGAAAACGCGCCAGTGCCGACGACTCCTGAAGCAACGACCAGCGAGTGTGCTCGCATCTACGATGAAATCGATAAGAATAACCAAGCTATGGCTCGCAGCTACCAAGACGGTAGCTTCACCATGAAGGCTCAGAACGAAAAAGATGCGCGTAACGAGGCGTTATCCATTCGGACATTCAAGATAGGCTGCCCTCGACGGTAACGGCTTTCTCCTGAACCCCAGCTGTGAGGTGGAGGAAACGGGACATACCACGATTATGAATCGGGCCGATTACAAGAGGCCCCAAAACCGTGGCCTTTTCCCAGTTTTACCCCTGACCCTATGGCAAAGGGCAAGCCCTGTTATGCGGCTCGTAGTGGCGAAGTAATGGTGCTAAATTCTATGCATTCAGCATGTATGAATCGCCTGACGAGGCGGGGAGATATAGGCCCCACGATCTACTCGCGTCGGTCAGCCAAATCGGCACAACCCAGGAACTCGCAATCACAGGAAGTGGACCATGAAAATCATCACCCTAGTACTGGCAGCAATTATTGCAGTCACCTCTGTATCCGCAATTGCTCATGGTGGCCGTACGGACAAGCAGGGCTGTCATAACGACAAGAAAGCTGGAGCACGCCACTGCCATTGACCCGAACAGCACCGGGATCTGAAGAGGCTGCGGTCTTCTCAAGTGGACGGGCTTCGATCTGATCCCGTCTGTCGCGCGAATGTCGGAAGCCGGGCAGGAAAGACGAGGCCAATTGGAAAAGGGGGGACAGATATATTTCGCCGCGCTGAAAGCCCTTTGTTTTGGTTGGTTCGGGAAAAAACTGGCTGCCGTTAAGTTTTCGGAAACCAGGCGGAAGACGGGACCCGCGAGTTGACCGCGACCGCTGCCAGTTTTCAAGAATTGTGCGTGCATCCTGCCTCCGGCATAGGAATCCTCGAGATTGTGGAAAAATGTGCATTGATCAACTACAAGTAAATAGTTGGACAGTTACGTTTAACGTATGGATTGATCGATTGGCTTTCCAATGAAAGGGAGTTCATATGGCATATGAAGGTGTCACTCGAGAAAAGTTTTTTTCTATTTTTCCTAAGCTTGAGATACAAAAGGTGAGTCATAGTTGCTGGGCTGCGAGCTTTTCAGTGCTTATGCGATTAAATGATGTTCAGGTCTCGGAGCAGGCTGTAATTGGTTTCTATCCTGAATGGGTTCACGACGGGATAACTTTTCATCAGTTAGAAGAGCTGGCCAAATATTACAATACCTATCACTTTTCAAAGGAAACTGGACTTGTGCATGGGGCAAGAGAGCTTAAAGCTTATGCAAAGCTGGAGCCTATTTTGCAGTATGCAAGCCAATATTCAGGGTTCTTGGTATTTGTTGAATCTCACTACGTGGTCGTATTGGGATATGATGATTCTGCTAATACAATCGATTATTATGACCCTTGGTTGGGCGTTATTGAGACGTGTGCCCTAGGATATTTTTTGGCATGGGGTACTCAGCAAACATTAGTTGTTGCAAAAGATTGATTCTTTCGTAATTAAAGCGAATAACGGGGCAGGTCACGATTTGAGACAGGTGGGTGATCAGAGACGAAGAATTGTGGTCTGGCCCTCCAGTTCTCTCTCCTTCGCCAAGAGGCAGGAGCGGCAGTTCTCCATTTTGAAGCAGGTGTTCCGGTTGGCGAAGTATTCGCACTGAAGCTGATGCAACACGCCCTGAGGAAGGGTTAACCAATGCCAAAGAAACATCAGGAAAGCAAAGCAGCGACGGCTGCTGACATTGAACGCTCTATCCAGGCACTGAACAAAATGGCTGAACGCCTCTGGGGTGATGGTCGGGAAGCTGAGGCCAAAGCTCTGCTCGATGCCTTGGATGCTTTAAACCGGGCGCTCGATAGGATCAGGATTGGGGAGAGCCGCAGGGTTCTTCATTGAGGCGTGAAGGAAAATGGGATACCTCCCACAATATGAAACGGGACGATTCCAAGGGTCCAAATCGTGGTCGGTCCCCGGTTTTCTACCTGACGCATTAATCGAAGGATATGGAATGCTCATCGTCTTCAGCGGCCTTCCCGGCACCGGAAAAACGACTATCGCCAATGATCTCGCCGCGACAACAGGCGCCATGTACCTGCGGATCGATACTATTGAGCAGGCGATTCGAAACTCGGGCGCTCTTGCGCAAGATGTGGGGCGCAGTGGCTACATGGTCGCCAATGAGCTTGCGCGGAGTAATCTTCGTTTGGGCCGCACGGTCATTGTTGATTGTGTCAATCCCGTCCTCGAAAGCCGGATCGCGTGGAGCGAAATCGCCTCACAGGCCAGTGTCCGATTAGCAAATATCCAAGTGGTCTGTTCCGATAAAGATGAACATCGACGCCGGGTCGAAACAAGGATGGTTGATGTTCCAGGGCTGACTCCACCAACCTGGCAATCGGTACTGGATCATGAATATGAGCCATGGCATGAAGCTTCGTTTTGCGTAGACACAGCCTTGGTCTCTCCGGTGCAAGCGGTCTCGATGATCATCGACCGATTCCTGTCCCGTGAGTAACGTCGGCGCGCGGCGCAGTCCACTCAGAACTCCGTGTCCAGCGCCAACGCTCCCTGAATCCACCGATCCAAACTCCGTTTTTTCTGTACCTGCCGTTCATCCATTGCCCGGCACTTGCAGTTGCCCAGACATCTCTCATGTTTAAGCGTGGAAATCCCTCGCGTCAGAACGGAGAGCCATCATGGAAATCGACGAGAATGCCCCTGGGAACAAATCCCAGCAGGACGTAACCCGTGGCACGGATAATGAAACAGGCCACGATCCCAAGAAGGACGGCCCCGAGGTTCCATTGCCGGCGGATGATGAGGCTCCTGTCGAGGAGGATATGTCTGATGTGGAGGCCGCCGATTCGGTGGCCAGTGAGCATCCCGACGCTTAGCTTTCGTCCTTGCTGATTTATGGCAAAAGCGGGCGACTTATGAGTCGCCCGTTTTTTGTAGGTCTCAGTTTCTAAAAGCAAGGACTCGGTCCGATTGTCTACCGCTTGCGCTGACATCAATCCGGGGATCTGCTTGATCTTGCGCGAAAAAATGATGCTGGTATGGTGGCGCCTCGTTTAAATCAGCGTTCAAGAGGGATCTTCTATGCACTCATTTTTCGCCAAGACCTTTGGGGGTCTTACTACCAGCTATTACATCCGTCAGTTCCTTTTTGGGCTGGTGTTCGCTGTGATGATCATCTCTTTGGCCGCCAATGGCCCTGGAGGAATCGGTGCCAAGCCTGGGCTGATTGTGTTGGCGGTCATCAACTCATTGCTCTATCCGTATTCTCGGTTCGTCTACGAAAGCGTTGTTGGCTACATCATGGGTAACAACGTTTTTTTCGTGAATGCGCTGTTCATGCTGATAGTGAAGGTTTTCACCATGGCGATGTGCTGGTCGTTGGCGATTTTCATAGCGCCGGTGGGGCTGGCGTATCTGTTCTGGCGTAACAGCCGGTCGGCGGTTGAGTAAGTCAGCAGTTCAGTGCGCTCGCAGTGATAACTGACGAGAATGGCTAAAGGAAGCCCTACATTGAATCGTAGGGCTCCCCATGACTTCTTTGCTGACACGGTTCCTGTCTTGCGGCCCTGGGTTGTTCAAGTGACGCAGCAAATATTTTAAGAGGCCATCTCTTGTCGAACGTAGAATCTCGCCTGCATGAACTAAAGCTCCATCACATCTACGACGGCTTCAAACAGCTGCTCCCCATTTCTCTGTTCGTCGTTGTATTCGGCGTCGCCTTTGGCTTGGCCGCAGCGCAGTCGGGGTTGAGTGATGTTTCAGCCGTGCTCATGAGCACGCTGGTATTCGCCGGCGCTTCTCAATTTGCTGCGCTGGATCTGTGGGGCCAACAGGTCCCGGTCGTTCCGTTGATGATCACCGTCTTTGCCATCAACGCCCGGCACCTGTTGATGGGCGCCACGCTCTACCCATGGCTACGGGAGCTGCCGGTTGCCAAGCGTTATGGTGTGATGCTGGTGGTCTCGGACGCCAACTGGGCCATGGCGATGCAAGCGTTCAGCCGTGGAAAACCTGGGCTGGGGCTTTTATTTGGCGGTGGCATCGCGCTCTGGGTCGCCTGGATCCTGGGCAGTTGGCTGGGGCTGCACTTTGGCAGCGCCATTGAAGACCCGGTCAGTTTCGGGCTCGACATGGTGATGGGGTGTTTCCTGTTGGCGATGGTCGTGGGCGGGAAGAAGAACCTGCGCATGCTCATCATCTGGACGGTGGCGGCCTGTTCATCGCTGTTGGCCTACTGGTATCTGCCGGCTAACAGTCATGTCGTGGTGGGGGCTTTGGCGGGAGGTATTCTGGGCGCGTTGTGGATGGAGAAAAAACAATGAATATCGACACGGCGGGCCATGGCACCCTGATCATCATCCTGATCATGGCCATCGTGACGTTGGCGACCCGCTGGGGCGGTGTTTTCGTGATGTCGTTCGTGCCGATCAACTATCGGGTGCAGCAATTCATCACGGCAATGTCCGGCTCGGTATTGGTGGCCGTGCTTGCCCCGTTGGCGATCGAGGGTGACAACGGCGCGCGCCTGGCTTTGCTGAGCACCGCAATCATCATGGTGATCGTGAAGAAACCTCTGCCGGCGATTGCGGCCGGGATACTTGCAGCCGCTTTGGTCAGGCAGTTCTGAAACCATGTCGCCCGCTCACAAGCGGGCGATGAATTCCAAGTAACACAGGTCAGAAGTTCAGGGCCAATGCCTCCCCAAACGAGTGGTCCTGAACGCCGGCCATGAAGTGCAGTGGCATCTTCTGTTTCGCCTCGACCGGCGCAATGTCAAAACTACCGACTATTTGACTGTGAAGTGCACGTAGCCGTATCGACTCTTCTTCCTTTGCCTTTGCCATTCTCGCGTGGTTCGCTGCGATTTCATTGAGAGTTGACACGGTACATCTCCGGTGACTGACCAGCAGTGATAAGACGGCCGCCGCGTCAGGGTTACGTCGCCCTGGGGCTGCCATGACAAGTCGGTGCAAACCCTGAGCCAGACGTGGCGGCGAAATGCGCGTCACCTTCCATTAGCGACGAATGGTGGGCACCGGGAAACTCTAACCGCCCACAGATGAATATTTAAAGACGCGGGCGACTTCTCAAGCGTCTGTGTCGGCGCCATAGCCGGCCGGCATGCCTGCCGTCTTGCTGAAGAACGCGACCACGGTGATGCCGATCAGGCTGGTGGCAAGCGCCAGCAGCAGGATCACCTGCTGCGTTCCGACGGGCGCTGCCAGCAGCGCGACCAACAGCCCCGCCAAGGGCTGTGACAGGTTGTTGAGCAGGGTAATGACGCCGACAGTCTTGCCAAAATCCCTGGCTGGAATGACCTGCTGGCGAATGCTGCGTATGTAGACGTTGAACATCTTGTCGAAGCCGACGATCAGCAGAAATCCGACGATGTAACCCCATACTGTCGGGCTGAGTGCTGTGATGAAGGCGCCGGCGGCGATCAGCGTGTAAGACACGCTGCCCAAGACTCTCAAGGGCAAGGTCACCCGCGCCAGGAAGAACAGAATGATGATGGTGGTCACGGCCCCGGCTGCCTGTAACCAGGCGTAGTAGTCCTTGCCGGCGCTGTACTCGCCGATCACCATGGCCGCCGAGGTGGCGAGGGTGACGCCGATGATCAGGTTGACCCCTACGGCCAGGCCGATGATTTTTTTCAGCTCGGCCAGGTTGCGGATGTGACCGAAGGCAATGCGCAGCGGGTTCAGCCAGACGTCGTGATGTTGTTCGAAGGTTTCCAGCGTCACCGCGCTGGTCCGCTGCCAGAACAGCATCGCCAGGTCCGCCAGCAGGAACAGTATGGCAATCGCCAGCACCACCCAGTGCCAGGCCCATACCTCCAGCATCAGCGCGGCGATCAGCGGGCCCAGCACCAGCCCGGTCTGGTCGGCGATCTGCGAGTACGACAAGGTCTTGGTGTAGGTGTAATGCTTGAAGATGTAGGGCATCACCACTTCGCGAGCCATGATGCCCTGGGTGGTCAATACACCGCAGACCGCCGAGAGGGCGACGATCCAATAAATGCCGCCAAAAATCATGAAGAGCACCACGGCGGCGATGCACATCACGGCGCGATAAACCTGGCTGATGTGCAGGATTCGAATGGGCGAGAACTTGTCGCACAGCGCCCCGCAGATCGGGAACGACAGAAAGCGTGGCAGGGATTCGACGAAGAAAGCCAGGCCCGCCCAGGAGACGCTTTGGGTGGTCTGGAAAACAATCAGCGGGACAATGAACAGCAGTATCTGGTCGGCCAGCCGTGAGAGGAACATTGAAACGAAAAAGGCCAGGTAATCCTTGCGCATGGAGCTCCTTGGAAACGTCGTTGTACGGTATCGGGCCTTGCTGTCAGCGCGCAGTATGATATGGAACTAATATCACTGTTAGCCTCTATATTCACAGGGATGTTCCCTTTTCAGTGAGAACCACCATGTTCAAATCGCGCTCGTTGATTGTTGCGGTTACCTGCTTCGCCCTCGTGGCGGGTTCTACCGCTGTAGTGGCGAACCCGGGTAACGACAAGGGGAACGCCAAATTCGATCAAGGCCAGGGTCAAGGACAAGGAAACAAAGGCGGGCAGGGCAACAAGGGCGGTCAAGGTAACTCAGGTAGCAATCAGGGCGGCAAAGGTAACCAGGGCGGCAAGGGCAACCCATCGGGTGGTGATTGGCACAACGGCCCCAGCATCGACCGCGGCGGCATTCTCGGCCTGGTGAGCGGTCACCGTGATTATTGGAGCCCCGGTCCGCCACTGCCGCCGGGTATCCAGAAAAACCTCGCCCGAGGCAAGCCGTTGCCACCGGGCATTGCCAAGAAGCTGGATGGGCGCTTGCTGGGACGCCTGCCGCACTATGACGGGTACGAATGGCAGCAGGTGGGCACGGACCTGATTCTGGTGGCGATTGCCACCGGCATCATCTATGAAGTGCTTAACGGTGCGTTCGACTAAAGCGCCAATGGAATAAATAGCAGTCTCATTCGGAGTAATGCCTGTCAGTTAAGCGAAACGCCTGTGGGAGCGAGCAAGCCCGTTCCCACAGGTTTTGCATCAGCTTTCAAGTTGTCGCAGGCGCTTGTACAAGGTGTTGCGGCTGACCCCCAGCCGCCGCGCCAGGTGTGAGATGTTCCCGCCCACCGCCTGCAACTGACGGTTCAGGTCCTCGACATCGTTCAGGTCGACCGTCAGCGGCTCCGGTGTTTCCACCGGCTCCATTTCAAGATCAATGAAGAAGTCGTCTGGCAGATGTTCCGGGCGGATCGGCTGCTCTTCGGCCATCGCCAGGGCCACTTGCAGCACGCTGCTGACCTGGCGCAGGTTGCCTGGCCATGGATGGCGTTCGAACAGATCCAGCACTTCGCGGCTCAGGCCGGCCCATTGTGTGGGTTCGCGGTGGTGTTCCCAAAGACGTTTGAACAGGGCCTGTTTGTCATTGCGTTCGCGCAGGGGCGGCAGTTCCAGGGTCAGGCCGCCGATGCGGTAGTACAGGTCTTCGCGGAACCGGCCCAGTTGCACCTGTTCGCGCAACGAGCGGTTGGTGGCGGAGATGATACGAATGTCCACCGCAAACAGCTCGGCGCTGCCCACCGGTTGCACGCAACGCTCTTGCAATACTCGCAGCAATCGGGCCTGAGTCGGGAGGGGCATGTCACCGATCTCATCGAGGAACAAGGTGCCGCGGTCGGCCTTGCGGATCAGGCCGATACTGCCTTTTTGATTGGCGCCGGTGAAGGCGCCTTTTTCATAACCGAACAGTTCCGATTCCACCAGCTCGGCGGGGATCGCCGCGCAGTTGACCGCAATGAACGGCTGCTTGCTGCGGGAGCTGGCCTGGTGAAGGGCTTTGACGAACACTTCCTTGCCGACCCCGGTTTCGCCGTGGATCAGCAGTGGAATGTCCTTCTCCAGCAAGCGCTCGGCCTGGCGTACGGCTTTTTCCACGCGGCTGTCGCCGAAGTGCAGGGTATTGAGGCTGATCACGTTCGCGGCGGGGGCGGACGAGGGCGCTGGCTCGCTGAAGACCCGGGCCTTGACCGTCACCTGTTGCGGGCGTCTGAGCAAACACTGGAAGCGATTGCTCCCCGACGCTTGCAGGGCGAACGGCAGGCCGTCGGGCTGGTTCAGCAGCTCCAGCAGCGAAACCTTGAACAGGCTTTCGATGCTCACCCGTGACAGGCGCAGGCCCAGCAGATTGTCGGCGCGGCGGTTGGCGGAGAGCACCTGGCCGGTTTCATCGAAAATCAGCAGCCCGGCCCATTGGCTGTCGAGGTTGTTCAAGCCGGTGTTGAAGGTCAGTTGGAAGTGTTCACCGCGAAACAGGTTGAGGATCAGCCGGTTTTCCACGGTCTGGCTCATCATCTTGACCATGCCCAGGGTGTGGGAGGGCGGCAGGTAGCTGTCGCTGGAAACGTCCAGCACTGCGATGACCTTGCGCTCGGCGTCGAAGATCGGCGCGGCGGAGCCGGTCATGAAGCGGTTGGCCTTGAGGAAGTGTTCATCGTGTTCAATGTGCACCGCCTGTTCACAGGCCAGTGCCGTGCCGATGGCATTGGTGCCGCTGCAGCGCTCCATCCAGCTCGCCCCGGCGCTGAAACCATGGGCCAGTTTCGGTTCGATAAAGCGCTGGGTCCCCCACGAGGTCAGCACCTGGCCCTGGTTGTCTGCCAGCATGATCAGGCAATTGGAGTTGCTCAGGATATTCTCGTAATACGGCAGGACTTCCTGGTGGGTGGTCTGCACCAGCGAATGCTGGCTTTCCAGCAACTGGGCAATGCCTTCGGCGGGCAATTGATCGAAGGCAGGCACACTCTGGTGATTCAGGCCAAAGGCGCGGCAGCGGGACCAGGAGGCCTGGATGATGGCTTCGTGGGACAAGGCTGGAGCAGGTGCGGCCATGGGGCACTCTCGCAGATGTTGTTTTTATTGTTGTGATAAGTCTCGCACATCCTCCTTGTGCTGGGGCATGCCTGAATGTCACTTGATATACGAAACCTGTGGGAGCGAGCCTGCTCGCGATAGCGTCTGATCAGTAGCATTGATGTGCCTGACACAAAGCTATCGCGAGCAGGCTCGCTCCCACAGGATCGAAGTCAGGCTGGCCGAAAACCTCTATTCAGTGTTGTTCAAAATTGTTCATTGTCAACCAGTAATCTGTTCAGTTGTTCAGTCAGGTTGTTCATTTTCGTTCATCAACGAACGTTCTTTTCTGAAGGATAAGAGAAAAAATCAACAGGATCATGAGCTTGTGATTTCTGGCACGGCTTTCGCTTTTAGACTCGGGTCGCTTGACTCCAAATAATAAAAAGGCCGAGCCATGTCATTAACGCTTGAGCACATTTGTCGCACCGTCGAAGGCCAGACCTGGATCGACGATGCCAACCTGAGTTTCGAACCCGGATCGTTCAACGTTCTGCTGGGCCGCACGCTGTCCGGCAAGACCAGCCTCATGCGCCTGATGGCCGGTCTGGACAAGCCCGACAGCGGTCGCATCCTGATGAACGGCGTCGATGTCACCCAGCGCCCGGTGCGCCTGCGCAACGTGTCGATGGTCTATCAACAGTTCATCAACTACCCGACCATGACGGTGTTCGAAAACATCGCCTCGCCGCTGCGCCAGGCCGGTGTGTCCAACGAGGTGATCCAGAGCAAGGTGCTGGAAACCGCGAAGATGCTGCGCATTGAGAAGTTCCTGCAGCGTCACCCGCTGGAGCTGTCCGGTGGCCAACAGCAGCGCACCGCCATGGCCCGGGCGCTGGTCAAGGACGCCGAACTGATCCTGTTCGACGAGCCCCTGGTGAACCTGGACTACAAGCTGCGTGAGGAACTTCGCCAGGAAATGCGCGAACTGTTCCAGGCCCGCCACACCATTGCCGTCTACGCCACCACCGAACCCAACGAAGCCCTGGCTTTGGGCGGCACCACGACGATTCTGCATGAGGGCCGGGTGATCCAGAGCGGCAAGTCGGCCTCGGTGTATCACCAGCCGCAAACCGTACTGGCCGCCGAGCTGTTCTCCGAGCCACCGATCAATCTCATGCCGGGCCGCATCGCCGGCAATGAAGTGAGCTTTGCCAATTTCGTGCACTTTCCGCTGAACGTCGATCTGCGGCCGGTGGGCGAGGGTGAGTTCCGCTTCGGTGTGCGGCCCAGTCATATTTCCCTGGTGCCGAGCAACGACGACGACCTGGAACTGGCGGTGACTGTCGAGGTGGCCGAGATCAGCGGTTCGGAGACATTCCTGCACGTGCGCAACGAGCATTTCCTGCTGGTGCTGCACTTGTCCGGCGTCCATGAATACGACGTGGATGAGCCGATCCGCATCTACATTCCGACCCACAAACTGTTTGTCTTCGATGCCCAGGGCAAGCTGGTCCAAGCCCCAGGCCAGCGTATTGCGAGGGTTGCCTGATGGCTGAAATTCGTTTGCAGAACCTCGCCCACAGCTACACCAGCACCCCAGCGGGCCCAGAGGATTACGCGATCCGCGAGATGAACCACATCTGGGAGCAGGGCGGCGCCTATGCGTTGCTCGGGCCATCGGGCTGCGGCAAATCCACCTTGCTCAATATCATTTCCGGACTGCTGAGCCCCTCTGAAGGCCAAGTGATGTTCGACAGCAAAGTCGTCAACGACCTGACCCCGGAGCGTCGCAACATTGCCCAGGTGTTCCAGTTTCCGGTGGTGTACGACACCATGACGGTGTTCGACAACTTGGCCTTCCCGCTGCGTAACCAGGGCATGGCCGAGGCGAAAATCCACACCAAGGTGCAGGAAATCGCCGAGGTCCTGGACCTGCAGAACCTGCTGGACAAAAAGGCCCGCAACCTCACCGCCGACGAAAAACAGAAGGTCTCCATGGGGCGCGGGCTGGTGCGCGACGATGTGTCGGCGATCCTCTTCGATGAACCGCTGACGGTGATCGACCCGCACCTGAAATGGAAACTGCGGCGCAAGCTCAAGCAGATCCACGAGCAGTTCAATATCACCATGGTCTACGTCACTCACGACCAGTTGGAAGCTTCTACCTTCGCCGACAAGATCGCGGTGATGTATGGCGGTCAGATCGTGCAGTTCGGTACGCCTCGGGAGTTGTTCGAGCGTCCGAGCCACACCTTTGTCGGCTATTTCATCGGCAGCCCGGGGATGAACCTGATCGAGGTCACGGCACAACCCGGCGGCGTCGGTTTCGCTTCCACCCACTTTCCGCTGTCCGAAACGTTGCAACGCGGTATTGCCCAGGCCGAAGGCAAAAGCCTGAAGGTCGGTATTCGTCCTGAATTTGTCCATGTCTGGGACGGGCCTTACGACGATGCGATGCGGGCCGATGTGGTCCACGTCGAGGACCTGGGCACCTACAAGATCCTCACCCTCAACCTCGATGGCGCGCCGATCAAGGTGCGCCTGGCCGAAGACAAACCGGTGCCCGAAGGCACTGCGTACATCAGTTTTCCGGGCCAATGGCTGATGGTGTATGCCGATGAATACTTGCTGGAACCGTTGAGCGAGGTGCAGCCATGAACAAGGTGCAGAACAACAAGGCCTGGTGGCTGGTGTTGCCGGTGTTCCTGCTGGTGGCGTTCAGTGCGGTGATCCCGATGATGACCGTGGTCAACTATTCGGTGCAGGACATCTTCGACCAGTCCAGCCGCTATTTCGTCGGTGCCGATTGGTACAGGCAGGTGCTGCTCGATCCACGGCTGCACGACTCGTTACTACGCCAGTTCATCTATTCGGCGTGCGTACTGCTGATCGAGATTCCGCTGGGCATCGCCATCGCCCTGACCATGCCGACCAAGGGCAAATGGTCGTCCCTGGTGTTGATCATCCTGGCGATTCCGCTGCTGATTCCATGGAACGTGGTGGGCACCATCTGGCAGATTTTCGGCCGCGCCGACATCGGCCTGATGGGCTCCACGCTCAACGCCATGGGCATCAACTACAACTATGCGGCCAACACCATGGACGCCTGGGTCACGGTATTGGTGATGGACGTCTGGCATTGGACGTCCCTGGTGGCGCTGCTCTGCTATTCCGGGTTGCGGGCGATTCCGGACGTGTATTACCAGGCCGCGCGAATTGACCGGGCCTCCAACTGGGCGGTGTTCCGGCATATTCAGTTGCCGAAAATGAAGAGCGTGCTGCTGATCGCGGTGATGCTGCGCTTCATGGACAGCTTCATGATCTATACCGAGCCGTTCGTGCTCACCGGCGGCGGGCCGGGTAACGCCACCACGTTCCTGAGCCAGACCCTGACTCAGATGGCCATCGGTCAATTCGACCTGGGCCCGGCGGCAGCGTTTTCCCTGGTGTACTTCCTGATCATTCTGTTGGTGTCGTGGCTGTTCTATACCGCCATGACTCATTCCGACGCCAACCGTTGAGGCCCGCGCCATGAGCAAGAGAAAGCTGATTCCGTTGCTGATCTACATCCTGTTCCTGCTGGTGCCCATCTACTGGCTGCTGAACATGTCGTTCAAGAGCAACACCGAGATCCTCGGCACCCTGACGCTGTGGCCCCAGGATTTCACCTTCCAGAACTACAAGGTGATCTTCACCGATCCGAGCTGGTACACCGGTTACCTGAACTCGCTGTACTACGTCAGCCTGAACACGGTGATTTCCCTGGCTGTGGCGTTGCCGGCGGCCTATGCGTTTTCCCGCTACCGGTTCCTGGGGGACAAACACCTGTTCTTCTGGCTGCTGACCAACCGCATGGCGCCGCCAGCGGTGTTCCTGCTGCCGTTCTTCCAGCTGTACTCGTCCATCGGGCTGTTCGACACTCATATCGCTGTGGCCTTGGCCCATTGCCTGTTCAACGTGCCGCTGGCGGTGTGGATCCTCGAAGGGTTCATGTCCGGGGTGCCGAAAGAAATTGACGAGACTGCCTACATTGACGGCTACAGTTTCCCCAAGTTCTTCGCGAAGATCTTCATCCCGTTGATCGGCTCCGGCATCGGCGTCACGGCGTTTTTCTGCTTCATGTTTTCCTGGGTCGAACTGTTGCTGGCGCGCACCCTCACCTCGGTGAATGCCAAGCCGATCGCGGCGGTCATGACCCGCACGGTCTCGGCATCGGGTATCGACTGGGGCGTGCTGGCGGCGGCGGGGGTGTTGACTATCCTGCCAGGCATGCTGGTGATCTGGTTCGTACGCAACCATGTGGCCAAGGGCTTTGCCCTGGGCCGGGTCTGAGGAGACGATGATGGAATGGATGAACTGGACCGGCCCGACGGCGGCCTTCTTTGGTGTCATCGCCTTGCTGCTGGCAGGCATGACTACGTGGGAACTGCGTTCGCCGAGTATCCCTCGGCGCGGTTTCCTGCCGATTGCCACCACCCGTGGCGATCGGTTGTTTATCGGTCTTCTCGGTAGCGCCTACCTGCATCTGCTGGTGATCGGCGCCACCGACTGGAGCATCTGGATAGCGTTCGCGTTGTCTTTGGTGTGGCTGTTGGCAGTGATGCGGTGGGGCTAGTCGAAGGTTCGACGATCAGGCTCTTAAACCCAAACAGGAGGTCTCTATGTTCGATAAAAACAATAAGCTGCGACATAGCGTTTCATTGGCAGCCGTGCTGGCACTCAGCGGGTTGAGCGCTGCGGCCTGGGCCGACGCCTATGAAGACGCGGCGAAAAAATGGATTGGCAGTGAATTCAAGCCGTCTACCCTGACAGCCGAACAGCAGCTCGAAGAGCTCAAGTGGTTCATCAAGGCGTCCGAGCCATTTCGCGGCATGAAAATCAACGTGGTGTCGGAAACCATCGCCACCCACGAATATGAATCCAAGGTGCTGGCCAAGGCCTTCAGGGACATTACCGGGATCGAGCTGACCCACGACCTGTTGCAGGAAGGCGACGTGGTGGAGAAGCTGCAGACCCAGATGCAGTCGGACAAGAACATCTACGACGGTTGGGTCAATGACTCGGACCTGATCGGCACGCACTTTCGCTACGGCAAGACCGCATCGATCACCGATATGATGGCCAACGAAGGCAAGGCCTACACCTCGCCGACCCTGGACCTCAAGGACTTCATCGGCACTTCGTTCACCACCGCGCCGGACGGCAAGCTCTATCAACTGCCGGACCAGCAGTTCGCCAACCTGTACTGGTTCCGCGCCGACTGGTTCGAGCGGGCCGACCTGAAGGCCAAGTTCAAGGAAAAGTACGGCTACGAGCTGGGTGTACCGGTGAACTGGTCGGCTTATGAAGACATTGCCAAGTTCTTCACTGAAGACGTCAAGGAAATCGACGGTAAGCGCGTCTACGGTCACATGGATTACGGCAAGAAGGATCCGTCCCTGGGCTGGCGCTTTACCGATGCCTGGTTCTCCATGGCCGGTGGCGGCGACAAGGGCCTGCCCAACGGCTTGCCGGTGGACGAGTGGGGTATTCGCGTCGAAAATTGCCATCCGGTCGGCTCCAGCGTGACCCGTGGCGGCGACACCAACGGCCCCGCGGCTGTGTTCGCCACCACCAAATACGTGGACTGGATGAAGAAGTACGCGCCACCGGAAGCGGCGGGCATGACCTTCTCCGAATCCGGCCCGGTGCCGTCGCAAGGCAACATCGCCCAGCAGATCTTCTGGTACACCGCTTTTACGGCCGACATGACCAAACCGGGCCTGCCGGTGATGAACGCCGATGGCACGCCGAAATGGCGCATGGCGCCGTCGCCGCGCGGACCGTATTGGGAAGAGGGCATGAAGCTGGGCTATCAGGACGTGGGCTCCTGGACGTTCCTCAAGTCCACGCCTGAGAAGCAGAGGCTGGCCGCCTGGCTCTATGCGCAGTTCGTGACGTCCAAGACCGTATCGCTGAAGAAAACCATTGTAGGTTTGACGCCGATTCGTGAGTCGGACATCAACTCTCAGGCCTTGACCGATCTGGCGCCGAAACTCGGTGGGCTGGTTGAGTTCTATCGCAGCCCGGCCCGTGTGCAATGGACCCCGACCGGGACCAACGTGCCGGACTATCCACGCCTGGCTCAGCTGTGGTGGAGCCACATCGCCGAAGCCGCCAGCGGCGAGAAGACTCCGCAACAGGCACTCGACGGGTTGGCCAAGGATCAGGACGCAATCATGACCCGTCTGGAACGCTCCAAGGCCCAGGCCACCTGCGCCCCGAAAATGAACCCTGAGCGCGACGCGCAATACTGGTTCGACCAACCGGGCGCACCGAAGCCGAAACTGGCCAACGAGAAGCCTAAGGGTGAAACCGTGAGCTACGCCGAACTGCTGAAATCATGGGAGGCGGCGCGTAAATAAAGCTGGACCTGCAATGAATGAACGGCACCGTAAGGTGCCGTTTTTTTTTTGCGGCCGGCCCCTCGACGCGCAAAACGGTGGGAGCAAGGCTTGCCCGCGATGGCGGTGGCACATCCCGCATTAATGCCAACTGACCCGCCGCCATCTCGAGCAGGCTCGCTCCCACAGGGGGATTGGGTGGCGGATTTGAATCAGCCCGCCTTGGCCGGGCTGGTAGGAGGGTGTCCGGCCACTGGCGATGGCCCGGCTTTCATCAGGGTCTCCAATGCTTGGCGGTAGGTGCTGCCCGCCAGGTTCATACTGTTGTTGTGGGTTGCGCCTGGCACCAGCAACAGACGCTTTGGCTCCAGGGCGGCGTTGAATAATTGTTCGCTCAAGCGTGGCGGGACGTAGCGGTCGGCGGCGCCGTGCACCACCAGCAAGGGCATGTTGATCTCGCGGATCTTGTCGATGGAGTCGAACTTCTGCGACAGCAGCCAGCGCACCGGCAGGGAGGTGTTCGCCATGGCGGTGGCGACATCGCCCAGGGAGGTGAACGTGGATTCGATGACCAGACCTCGGGCGGGCACGAGGCTGCCGTCTTTCGCCGCCTTCTGGCCAAGCTCCGCGGCGAGGTCTACCGCGACGGCGCCACCCAGTGAATGGCCGTAGATCAGCCGCAGGGCCGGGTCCGGTTGCAGCACTTCAAGACGCTGCCAGGCAATGCGCGCATCTTCATAGACGCTGGCTTCCGACGGCAGATCGCCCTGGCTTTTGCCGAAACCACGGTAATCGATGGCCAGCACCGAAAAGCCCAGGGCCCTTAACTGCCGAATACGAAACAGCTGACCGGTCAGGTTCCAGCGCACCCCGTGCAGGTACAGAATCGCCGGCGCGTTCTTGCGTTCGGCCGGCCACCACCAGCCGTGGATATTTTCCCCGGCCTTGAAGCTCTTGGACTTGAGGTCGAACTCCTGCACGTCGCCCGGCAAGCCGCTGAACCAGGTTGCCGTACCCGGCTCGATCCGAAACACCAGTTCACGTTCCTTGTGCTGCAACACGCCACAGCCCACCGGCAGCCCGACCACCATCGCGCTCATGCACAGCAAAGCCAGCCAGCGTCGCCCAAGGCGGGAGATAAGAGACGAAGACATCGATGCGATTCACTACTCAAGGCATGAAGGTGCTTTTTATCAGATTCGCTCGAAGGGTGGAGGGATTTCGGATGGCTTGTTGTCGCGTATCCTAAATCACTGCATATCCCCATATTGGGTCAATATCAAAGCCTTCACCGCCGCGCCGTACGCCACCCTAGGTACGCCCGACAGGCGTTTATGCAACACTTGGGTCAGTGAGTCCCCTGGCATCAGGCTCGCGTCGCCAAAGTCTTCATCCAGGTGCAGTGGATGAACGATTACCTCAAGCGAGCCGTGACCTGGCGGCGCGGCGTGGTGCAGGTCGGCGGGTGTGCAGACGTAGTCGGCTGTCGCGCCGCACAGGCTGCGCAGGCGACGGTTGAGCATGGTCTTGAACAGGCGCTTGGGCAGGTTGAGATTCGCCCCCAGGTTACGCGCCAACCGAATCGGCACGCCGTGTCGGGCGGCAAAGCGGGCCACCAGCTCTCCAATGGGCCAGATGTTATGTACGTGTTGATGAGAGTCGAGGTGGCTAGGCCGCAGGCCGTGGTCCAGGCAGCGTTGCCATTGGGCATCAAGCTCTTCCTGTACCGCGCGGAGGTCCTTTGAACCAAGGCGCAGGCAGTAGCGCGAGAGGTTCAGGTCGAACTCGCCGTTCGTGTCGCAAAACGCCGGTCGCGAAGCAATGGTCTGGCTCAGCGGGCGGCCGAAGCTGAGATTGAAATGCAGGCCGATTCGGCCGTCGAGTAGCGGTTTGCGGGCCATTTCACAAGCTTGCTCGAAAGCCGGCATGTTGGCCATGGCCGTGGCCGAACTGATCACGCCAGCCTCGAAGGCCCGCAGAATCAGGGAGTTTTCGTTGAGATCGAGTCCGAAGTCGTCAGCGTTGACGATCACTTGGCGTGGCATTCACATTCTCCTGGCGCTTGGGGGTAGATGACGAAGTCGCTGTCGCGCTTTGCCCGGTCGGGCGCTTGCGCAGTAACGGTTTCAGGCTTTTCCATAACCGCAAGGCGAGCCCCAGTACCAGGCCATCGGGCTGCCATGAATAAAAACTCCAACGCCAGTGCTCCAGTTGTCCGGTCATGCGTTCATGCAGTTGATGGCTCGAGTTCTCCAGGCTGACCCGCGAGGCATCGATCCAGCGCCAGTTGTCATCCAGCCCCCAGCGAATCCACTCCTCGAGCAGAACCCGACCACTGCCCAGGTCGGCATGCTGTGGCAGGAACGCCAGGTTGTAGTCGTACAGTCGTCCCTGATCCAGCAGGCCGAGGCGATAACTGATGCAGCGACCGTCCAGTTCCAGTATCACCACCCGCACCATGCCCTCGGCGGCGAGCGCAGTGAAGGCGTGATTCATCCATTGCCGACGGCTGGGGTCGGCGAAAATGCCGACACCTTCTTCTCCTTTCCAACTGGCTGCCTCGACTTCGGCAAGGTCGTGCAGCAGCAGCCCCATGCTGATGGCATCGGGTGTCACCCGGCGGATTTGGGCACCGCATGCGGCGATCCGCTTGCGCGCCCGGCGTAACTTGTAGCGCGGATCACCGGATATCTCCTGGCGGTCGCTGTCGCTGATCAAATGCACCGGCACCCGGCAACTGAGTCGCCGTTCCCCGGTCGAGCTCAGGGCCATCCAGGCACTGAGGACGCTTCCTTCACCCACCGGTTCGGTCACTTCATTCAACTGTAGTAACGCATGGGGCAGATGTTGGCGGATCTGCATCAGCGCCTCTGCCATACCCTCGGCGTCCAGACGTATCAGCGGCGCGATGCGGTCAGCCAATGGATAGCCCAAGTGACGCAATACCCGGAAACGCAGCCCACAGATACGTTCGCGCCCCGAAATGAGCGGCAGACACAGGCACAGTGTCTGATCCTGCCAGCCAAGCAGTATGTTGAGCTGCTGATCTGGCAGCAGCGCAAATTCCGCCGCTTGCAGCCAGGCCAATGTGTTGAACGGTGTAGTGTCGGGCACCAGGGTTCGCAGCTGTTCATAAGCTGTTGCAGGGAACTGCGCCGCGCCCAAGGAACGGCACCATTGGAACCTGATCGCCATGGACATCAGGCCGCCGCAGTGGTGGCGGACGGCTGGGCCGGTTTGCGAAACGGGTCCAGTAGTGAGCCGCTATAGAACGTGTCGCGGAAAAAACGCCAGCGGCCAAACAGGCAATACACGTGGGTGATTTGTCCGCGCTCCTGATAGTCCATGCGCAGGTGCAGTTTTACGGCTGGAATGTTCTCCAGATCGCAGACGTCGACTACTTTGTCGCTGCCTTTGTCGGCCATGGTCTTCCAGAGATCCAATTGCACATCCACCGACAGCTGACTGCCCCAATAGGCGCGGATCATTTCACCGCCGAACTCGAAGAACTCGCCCGGCTTGACCGGGAACCAGCAACCATAGAAATGGCGGTCGAAATAGTCGCGTTGACTGCCCCAGATGAAACCGACGGTGTCGCCCTTGTCGTCCAGGTACATCAGCCCGGTGTGGCCTTCGGCAGCCAATTCGCGCATGGTCTCGACACGGTCGCCGAAGTGAGTGGCGAAAGCGTCGGCGTTGCTGGTAGTGATGACTTCCCTGCGCAAAGGTGGATAAGGCTTAAGTTTGCAAGGCCGCACAGGACTGACCAGATCCCGCTCCATCCATATTAGTTGGGAGTGAAAAAACACGTAGCGTCTGCACAGCTTTTTGAGCACGGTGCGCAGGCCTTTCTTCTGAATGCGATCACGCAATTTTTGCAGAACGTTCATAGTGCCTCCTGACGGGTGGCGGGTTGGGAAATGGCCCCCATCGCGAGCTGGCTCGCGATGGGTTTTTGGCTGACGAGCGCACTCATGCTGATGTCCCCATCAGCCTCCGGCGCATCGGCAGCCAGTCGCTGGGCAGGATGATCTGTGTCTGCCACGGCGCCACACCGCTGGGACGGCAAGGAGCGACACCATTTGAGCCGGATCGCCATGGACATCAGGCCGCCGCAGTCGATGCAACCGGATGATCCGGTTTTTGAAAAGCGCCCAGTGCCGAGCCGCGGTAAAACGTGTCGCGGAAAAACCGCCAGTGACCGAACAGGCGATACACGTGGGTGATCTTGCCGCGCTCCTGGAAGCCCATGCGCAGGTGCATCTTGATCGCCGGGATGTTTTGCAAGTCGCAGACATCGACCATCGTGTCGCAACCTTTGTCAGCCATGATCTTCCAAATTTCCAACTGCATGTCCGCCGACATCCTGGAACCCCAGTAGGCACGGATCATCTCGCCACCGAACTGAAAGTACTCGCCAGGCTGGATCGGGAAGTTGCAGCGATAGAAATGGCGGTCGAAATAGTCTCGCGTACTGCCCCAGGCGAAACCCACGGTGTCGCCTTGAGCATCCAGGTACATCAAGCCTGTGTAGCCCTCCGCCGCCAGCTCGCGCATGGTTTTGACGCGGTCGCCGAAGTGCCGGGCAAACGCGTCGGCATTGCTGACCGTGATGAACTCCAGGCGCATTGGTGGGTAGGGTTTGAGGTTATGCGGGGGAAGCGGGGTCCGCACATCGTGCTGCAGCCACACCAGTCGGGAGTGGAAATACACGTAGCGCCTGAACAGCTGTTTGAGCACAGCGCGCAGGCCTTTCTTCTGGATGCGATCACGCAATTTTTGCAGGGACTTCATGGTGCCTCCTGACGGGTGGCGTGGTGGGAGAAACGAGGTGTGTTCCAGTCCATGGCAAAACAGGGTGTCCCCGGGCAGGAGATACCCGATCTGAGGGGTTTGCATAAGCTCCGGGCCGACCCCATCGCGAGCAGGCTCGCTCCCACATTGGAGGTGTAGCGGCCGCAGCTCTTGTGTTCGGCGGCGAGCCACTGTGGGAGCGAGCCTGCTCGCGATGACGATCTGCCTGACGACGGCGTTCATGCGGATTTCCCCATCAGCATCTGCCGCATTGGCAGCAGGTCACTGGGCAGGATGATCAGCGTCTGCCATAGCGCCACGCCACTGAGGCGGCAGTACATCGTCAGTAGCGCGACGGTCACGGCCATATAGGCGATCGAAGAAGCCGCGGCGGCCCCGACGATGCCGTAACGCGGAATCAGGATCAGGTTCAATGCCAGGTTCAATAACGCTCCCACACCCATCAGCAGTGAAACCGTGCCGGGCCGGTTCTTGCCCAGCAGATCCAGGCGCAGGATGCTCGCGTAGCACAATCCGAACAGCCCCGGCAGCAGCGCCAGCAAGGCGGGATACGCTGGTTGGTAGGCCGCGCCGAACAGCGTGACGATCAGCCATTCACCAATCAGTGCCATGCCCAGGCAGGCGCCGAGCATGACCGTGGCGGTCAGGCGCAGGGCCAGAGGCGTCAGGCGTTTCATGTCGGAGTCCTGCTGCAGCAAACGCTTCATCAGCGGCGTGGTGACCGCCTCAGGCACAATCAGCAGCAGTTCGGCGGCGGCGCTGGCCATGGCGTAATGGCCCAGGGCAGTGCTGCCCAGCAGGGCGCCGATGAACAGGTAGTCCGAGCGCAGTACCACTTGCTGGAACAGTAAATCGGGGTGGCTGCGGGCACCGTAGCGCAACAGCTCCTTCTGGTTGGAGCGATCCCATTGCAGGGTGAACCTGTGGTCCCGCCGCAGCCAGACCCAACCGGCCAATACCACCAGGCTCAGACCCGCCAGCCAACTGATCAGTGCGGCCTCCAGGGCGGTGTCTTTCCACATCCAGAACAGCGCCAGAAACAGCAACAGCGGCGCCAGGGATTCCATCAGCCG
>NZ_WUUD01000001.1:121208-155437 GCF_009831705.1 Pseudomonas sp. PICF6
GCCGGACGCATTGTGCAGTGTCAGCAGGCCGCTCTTGAGCACGGTCAACGGCACGGCCAACAGCAGCAGCCACGCCAACAGTCCCAACTGTGTGGTGATGTCCAGTTCGCCGCCGAATTCGCGCACCAGTGCCACCACCAGCACCGTCAATAACCCGGCCAACAGGCAGCCGAAGACCAGCACCTGGCTGAGCAGCAGGCCCATCGAGCGTTGTTGAGCCGCTTGATAGCCCACGGCCGAATTCAAGCCGCCACTGGTGACGGCGCTGATCAGGTCCGGCAGGGTGCTCAGCAGGGCGAACAGCCCGCGTTCACTTGGCCCCAGGATCCGCGCCAGCAGCACATTGCGCAGCAGGCGCAGGCCGATCATCGCCAGGCGCGTGCCCATGCTCAGCGCCAAGTGCTTGAGGTAGTGGCCGCGGCTCATGGGCGTGTCCCCCGGCGAATGCGCCAGGCCAGCAATTCAGGGTGCTGGGCATTGCGTTGGCTGACGCCGAAGCGTGGCAGGTTCAATGGATCGCCGTCGGTGCGATACAAGCCGGTTTCGGTGCCCAGGGCAAATGGGAAACCGTGGGCTGCCACCTGTTGACGCACGCGCTCATCGTGATCGCCGTTGGGGTAGCAATACACCGGCAGCGGCTGGGCGCAACCGTTCTCCAGGGCCGCCCGACTGCGGCTCAGCTCTTCGTGCAGACGCTGATCATCCAGCGCGGTGAGAATCGCGTGGCTGGCACCGTGGGGGCCGAAGCGGATGAGCCCGGAGTCTTCCAGCATTCGTACCTGGAACCAGTCCAGGGCCTGGGGCTGGGCGCCCGTGGGACAGGCGTCGGTGAGGTCGTTCAAGACCTGCGGGTCAAGGCTCTTGAGGCTCTGTAGATAGTGCATCAGCGACAGGCTGCGGCGCTGCTCATCCAAGTCATCGAGCATCACCGGCAATGGCCGGCCGACGTGCTGCAAATGCTCGATCAACGAGTGTCGCGCCACTTGGCCATGGCTGCCCCACAGGGTTTCGCCGATGCTTTCCCACCAGAAGTGCTGGCGGCTGCCGATGAAGTCGGTGGACAGGAAAATACTCGCCGGCACCTGGTATTGGCGCAGCAAAGGAAAGGCATTCATCGCGTTGTCGCGCCAGCCGTCGTCGAAGGTCAGCGCCACTCGCGGGCGATTCGGGACGCTTTCAGGATCGGCCAGCAGCAGGCTCATCAAGGGCACGCATTCGAAATAGCGTTGCAGCCAGATCAGCAAGCGCTCGAAAGCCTCAGGTCCCACGCACAATTCGTTGCGATGGGGCAGTTCGGCGGCGCGGTCATTGTTAAGGACCCGGTGCAGCATCAGAATCACGCCGGCGCCACGCAACGGACCACGGCCCAGGGACGTGTTCAGGTACAGCCAGCCGCCGGTGCGCTTGCAGACTTGTTTGATGGACATGGGCCGTCTCCTTAGCGGTTCTGCTCGGGGTTCCATTGGCTATAACGATGACCTCGCAGAAACTGCCACAGCCCGATGCTCATGCCCGCCAGCGTCACCAGCACGAACGCCGCCAGGCGAAAGGGCCTGGGCAATCGGTGGCCTACGTCCAGTAAGCCGATCATTGCAATGGCGTAGCCGAGCAGTTGCGCCACCAGGCTCAGGCGATAGAACAGATGTTCATTCCACAGCCAGGCGTTGCTCAGCAGCAGCGGCAATAGCAACACCGGCGCCAGACGGCGGATCAGTTTGTGACTGATCAGGCCGATGGCGTAGAGCCCGTGACGAAGAGGGTTGAGCAACTGCCGACGCTGGGCCAGGCTTTGCAGGCCGCCAACGGTGACCCGCTGGCGACGGCGAAACTGTTTGTCGGCTTCGTCCACGCCTTGGTCGGTGACCCGGGCCAGTGGCGCATACACGATGGACTTGCCCGCCGCCGGCGCACAGGTGCTGAGGAAGAAGTCGTCGTTGACCTGCGCCGGTATGGGTTCAAACAGTTCGCGCCGCAGGGCCAGCAAGGCGCCGTCGGCCGAGACCATGCAACCTGTGCGGCTCTCTACCTGACGCAGCCAGCCTTCGTAGTGCCGATACAGGCTATCGCCCAGGCTCAGGCCCTTGCCCGGCACGGGGATTTCCATGTGCCCGGCACAGGCGCCGACTTGCGGATCGCCCAGCGGGGCCAACAGGTAGCCAAGGGTATCGGCGGTCCATTGGTTGTCGGCGTCGGTGAACACCAGGATCTCTCCAGTGCTGTGGGCCACGCCGGTATTCAGGGCGGCGGCCTTGCCCTGGCGCGGCAGGTCGAGCACGGTGATGCGCGGGTCGATGACCCGCCGAGCGCAGGCCACTGTGTCGTCGGTGGAGCCGTCGCTGGCCAGGATGATTTGCAGCGAGCGCGCCGGGTAGTCCTGGGCCAGCAAGGTGCGCAGTTTCTCTTCGATGTGCCGTGCCTCGTTGTGGGCGGCAATGACAATGCTGACGTCCATCGGCAACGCCGGCCCGTAGCGCCGGAGTGGAAAAAGTGGCGCCAGCAGACTCAGCATCAACGGATAACCAAGGTAGGCGTACACCGGCAGCAACAGGCACGACCAGTAAAGAAATTCAGCCACGGGCAGGTCTCCTGACGTTCCAATGACATAGGTTGAGAAGCAATGCGGCGCCGGTCAGGTGCAAGCGCACCCCGTGCAAGGCCCACAGTTGCAGCGTCAGGCGCAGGTCACGCCCGCTTTGACGCAGACTGAGGAACAACGCGGGCAGAGAGGTCAGCAACAGCAGCATCAGCGCGATGCGCGGCTGGCCCTGGAACAGAGCGACCAACGCCAGAAAGTCCAGGCCCCAGGCACCGATGGACATCGCCGGAAAACGCAGCAGGCGCAGACTCGGACCATGGCTGCGCAGCAACTGCAAATGGCTGCCCTGGCGCCACAGTTCCTTGCTCATCCACTCCCGCCAACTGCCTTCGTAACCCCAATGCAGGGCCACGTTTTCATTGACCAGCAGCAACTGCGCCCCGGCGTTGCGCAGGCGCAGGGAAAAATCCTTGTCTTCGCCCGTGCGCAGGGTTTCGTCGAACCCCCCGACCTGCTCAAACCACTGGCGACGCAACAACAGGTTGGCGCTGGGCAGCCACTGCACCCGGTGCAAGGGACGCGAGCCTGGCCGTTGGCTGCGGCGTTGCCAGGCTTGAGCGAACCAAGGCGCCTGAGCGGGGGTGTCCAGGTCCAGGCCCAGCACATCGCCCTGGCCTTGGAGTTCCAGCAGCAGCTTGAGCCAGTTGGCCGGCATCTCGATGTCGGCGTCGATGAACGCCAGCCATTCCCCATGGGCGATGGCCGCACCGCGGTTGCGCAGGGCGCCGATGTGCACGCCGGGCACGATCAGCACGCGCGCCCCCAGTTCGTTGGCAATGCGCGGCCCATGATCGTCCGAGCCGTTGTCCACCACGATCAACTCACAGTCCAGTTGCGCCTGGCGAGCGGCTTCCTGCGCCGCCAGCAACGTACGGCCAATGTGTCGGGCCTCGTTGAACATCGGGATCACAATGCTGATGCGGCTCATGGACGGGCCTCCTGCGGTGTTGCCTGTTCGGCGTCGTAGCGCAACACGCTGGTGATGGCGAGCATGATCCACAGCAACTTATGGTTGGGGGCGCTGAGGAACATCAAAAACAGCGCCAGCGACAGGAAACTCATGCCCAGGTGCGTCAGCAGGTCCGCCTGCACCCAGTCCCGACGTTGCAACCAGAGCTGGCGGGCGCGCCACAGGTTGTAGAGGCCCAGGCCGATCATGCCGACGAACATCAGCCCGCCAGGGATGCCGATCTCGCTGAAGATTTCCAGGTAAGTGTTGTGGGCCCGGCGATACAGATCCCCCAGCTTGCGATTGGCCGAGAACGCCTTGGCGTAGCCTGTGGGGGCGTAGTGCAGCGGGAACGTGCCCGGGCCGCTGCCCAGCACCGGGTTCTCGCGGATCATTTTGCTGCCGACCACGATGTACGAGGCACGACGGCCCAGGGATTCGTCTTTGTGGGCACTGGCGCCGGCGCTGAGGATGCTCAGCGACTGGATGCGCGCCACGTAGCCGGCCGGCATCACCGCAATCACCAAGGGAATCATGATTGCCAGCCCGAGCATGGCGAAGCCCAGGTGTCGCGGGCGGATGCGCGGCATTTGGGCACGATAGTGATAGAGGCCAATCACCAGGCTAAGCAACAGCACCACCAGCCCCGAGCGCGATTCGGTCTTGGTCATGCCGCCCAGCAGCAGGATGAAACAGCCACCCCAGAACAATCGGTGTAGCAGGTTCGGGCTGCGCAACACCAGCAACAACGCCATCGGCACGGTAAAGGCGATCAACAGGGCAAAGGCGTTCGGGTCTTCCAGCAGGCCGGATGCGCGGCCCTGGTCCTGGTATTTGACCGAAAACATTGCCAGCACGCAGGTGGTGGTCACGCTCAGGGTCATCAGTCGGCAGAACAGGTCCAGGTTCAGCTCGCGCCCGATCAGCAGGGTAATCACGAACAGAATCAGCCCTACCATCAGTTCGCGCAGATGGGTCATGGACAGGCCCAGGTTCTGCGACAGCATCAGGCTCAGGCCATAGAGCATCATGAAGGCGATCAGCGGCCGCCAGATATTGCTGCGCAAGCGTGATGAGGGAATCTGGCGCAGGGCCAGTTGCAGCATCAGGATCAGAATCAGCGCCACGCCGAAGAATTTGCTGCCCGAAAAAGCGTTCTCCTTGAACAGACCTTCGAACGGCACCAGCGCCGCAATGCCCAGCAAGCCCCAGCCGGGTTTGCGGTACAGCACGGCGACGCCCACCAGGCCGAGCACCGCTCCCGGCGCCAGGAAGGGATAGGGGCTGGCCAGCAACGCCAGGCAAACCAGGCCCAGCAGACTGACGATCGAGAGCGGGACAATCATGGACGAGCCTCCCGTGCCGTGCGGATATAGAGCTGCGACCAGCGTTCGGCCAGGGCGCGCAGGTCATAACGGTCCCGTTGGGTACGGCGCGCGTTATCGGCCAGAATCCGCGCCAGGGGCGGTTCGCCAAACAGTGTTTCGATCTGCCGGGCCAGTTCGGCGCTGTCGGCCGGCGTCGCGAGCAGGCCGTTGTGACGGTCCTGCAGCACATCGGGAATGCCCCCCACACCGAACGCCACCACCGGCACTCCGGCCTGCATCGCTTCGAGCAGAATCATCGGCGTGCCTTCGGTGCGCGAACTGATCACCAGCGCGTCGAGCTGACTCCACCAGGGGTTCATGTCGGTCTGATAGCCGGGCAGCTCGATGCGAGTAGGTAGGCCCGCGTCGGTAATGCGCTTGAGCAAGGCCTGACGTTCCGGGCCGTCGCCGAGCATCACCGCGTGCAGCGATGCATGCCGCTGGCACAGGGGGATCATGGCGTCGAGGAACAGGTCCGGGCCTTTCTCGTGGCTCAAGCGACCGACGTAGCCGACCCGCCAGCGCAGCCGGTCGTCACGATGAGGCAGCGGTGCTGTGATCGACGGCAGGCCGTTGGGGATCACGTCGAGTTTTTCCGCGCGCACGCTGGCCTGGCGGTGCAGCACGGCAATGCTTTCGGCCACGCAGACCACGCGCTTGACCGAGGCGGTGCGGCACAGTTGCAGGCTCAGCCACGTGTAGAACCGTTGCTTGGTGCTGCGAGGCGTAAAGCCGTGCTGAGTGATGACCAGGGGCAAGCGCAGCAGCGTGGCCGCAGCCCAGCCGAACAGCAGGCCCTTGAAGTTATGGGTGTTGATCAGCGGCTGCTCGTCCCGTCGCTGGCGCAGGTGCTGCAACAGCTCGGCCCAACTGGCGCAGTGGCGGCAATCGACCCCGGCCTGGCGAAAGCGCGTGATCAAGGTCGGCGGCGCCGCCAGGAACAGCACTTGGTGCTGCCCTGGCGTGGCCAGGCAATGATCGAGCAACATCCGCTCGGCCCCGTAGAAGCCGCCGCTGTCGAGCAAATGAATGATCGGCAGGGCGCTGCTGCGGCAGGTCGGGCCAATCGGCGCGTTCAATTGCGCACCCAATGGACAAGGCTGGGCAGGCTCCAATTGCGGTGCGGGTTGACCTGTTCGGGGTTCTGCTCGTTGATCACCAGCAACACCGGTACATCCAGTTGCTGGGTAATCTGGGCAGGGTGCTTGAAGCGATGGTCGAAGAACTCACGCACATAGACCAGGGCGATCGCCAGGAGCAAGCCGCTGAACAGACCGAACGCAATAATCAGCATCGGCTTGGGAAACGCCGGGGCGGTCGGTTCGAACGGCGGGCTGAGGACGCGAGCATTGGACAGGTCGTTGTCCAGCGCGCGGGCGGTGCTGCTCTCGGCGAACCGCTGGGCGTAGGTGGAAAATGCCGCATGCAGGGCATTGATCTCGGTGTCCATCTGCCGCAGCTTGCTCTGGGTTTGCTGCAACTGATGGATACGCTCCTTGAACTCGGCGATGCGCGCGGTTTTCTGGTCGATCACCGAGCTGACGACTGCCAGGTCGTTGGTGCGTTCCTGGATGCGGTTGCTCACCACTTTGAGAAACTGCTGGCGGGTGCGCGCGATCTGCTCCCGAGTCAACAGCATCGGCTCGCTGCCGGGCTGGAAGATCGCCAGATCATTCATGTAGCGGCTGACCTGAGTGGTCAGTTGCTCGCCCAGTTGTTTGATTTCCCGGTCTTCGAAGGCGATGTTGTCCATGGTGGTGGTGAAGGTGAACGGGAAGGTGTAGTCGTTGAACCGTGAGTTGTTCGCCGCTGCCAGGCTGGTCTTGAGGTAATCCAGCCAGCGTTGGCTTTGCAGCAGACGATCGCGGTACAGGTTCAAGGCCTGTTCTTCGGTGTTGATGGCGTTCAGGCGGAAGGTGATCTCCTCTTTGGGATCGGAGGAGCTGACGTCTTCAAGCAGCGCCAGGCGGGTGCCCTCCAGTCCGTCGAGGCGAGTCTGGTACTGGGTTTTCTTCTGCTCATAGAAGGCTTGCGGCAGCTCGATCGATTGCAGGTCCTGGCGACCGGAGAGGTAGTTCTCCAGCAGTTGCGCCACGAACCGGGTGCCCTGGGCCGGGTCGCCGAAGCTGTAGACGATGGAGATGACGTTGGAGCCTGGCAGGGTTTCGATTTTCAGGTTGGCGATGGCTTCGTCGGTCAGCATGTCGAGCGTGGTATCTCGCACCGGATCGACTTCCAGCCCCAGGCCGTCGCGCAGCGGGTTGACGACGTACTCGCGCAGCGGCGTGGTGACATAGTGCTTGAGCGGCTCGCTCACCCATTTGTTGAAGATGCCGGGGCTAGGGGTGTACTCGCCCTGGTCGCGCAGGGTGCTGATGGTCTGCCGGATCAGGGCCGGCGAGCGCAGGATATTGCTCTCGGTTTCCATGTCCGCCAGGGACGGTGGAATGAAGGTGGCGTCTTCCTGGTTCAGCGACGTGGTGGCGTCGCCCTGGGAGAGTTTTTTCGACTGGACGATGACCTGGGCGGTGATGTCGAAGCTCTGTTTGAGCATCAACGGCAGCGCCAGGGCGATCACGGCGAAGATCAGGAAGACGCGCTTCACCCACTGCTTGTTGGCGAAGAAAATCCTGAAGAACTCATGCAGATAGTTTTCCTTGGGATTCATGATCAATTACCTGCTGCAGAAGTGTTGGACCTGCCGTTGTCGCCTTTGCTGTCAAGGCGGTAGCCGAAGCTGACTCCCATGCCCTGGAACAGCACCACGTCGGCCAGTTGCCGAGCCATTTCACCGGCTTTGGCCAGCCCGGTCTTGGGCACGAAAAGCATGTCTTCGGGCTGCAGGTAGGCGATCTGCGAGGCGTCACCGCTCAGGGCTTTTTCCACGTCATAGTGGCGGGCTTCGACCTGATTTCCGTTGCGGCGCATGATCACCACCGAGTCGAGTCGGGCCTTGACGTTGGTGCCACGGGCCAGGGTCAGGGCCTCGAGGACCGAGATCGGCCGGCGGATCGGGTAGGAACCGGGCTGGGCCACTTCCCCGAGGACATAGATCTCGTTGCCAGCGGTGGATTTGAGCAGCACATCGACGGACATGCGCCCCGGCAATTGGGCGTAGCGCTCGTTAAGGTAGGTTTCCAGTTGATTGACGGTCATGCCTTGCAGCGGCACGGCACCGATTTCGGGGAAGCTTGCGTAACCATCCCGGCCCACGGTGATCTCCCGACTCATGCCGGTGCCCGGGTGGGTCAGGGTGTTGCGCAGTTTTGTCTCGTTGCTCAACGGGCTGGTGACATGCACCGTCAATTGATTGCGGTTGGGCTGGAACAGCATTTTGCGGTCATAGGCACGCTGTACCTCCAGGCGTGCTTCGTCCGTGGTCAGCCCGGCGATTTTTACCGAGGTGTTGGCCCCCGGCAGTTCGATACTGCCGTCGGGCATTACCTGTTGTGCGCCGTTGAGCTGGCTGGCGGCGGTGAAGTTCAAGGCCACCTGGTCACCCGGCTGGACCCGGTAGGCATCCGGCCCGCTGGTGCTGATGTGAAAGATCACATCCAGCACATCCTGGGGACGCAGGGTCTGTTCGACCCGGGGCATGTCGGTGGCCTGGGCGTTGGCCGGTGCCGCCGTAAGGATCTGCACCGGCATGGAGCGGGTTTCGGTGTGGCTGGTGCAACCGGCAAGCGGCAACAGCAGCAGGACAAGCAATCTGGCGTTCATCTCGTCATCCTTTTTGCAGGCTTACAGGTTGTTGTAGAGCCACTTGGGCATGTAGTACTTGCGGCGGTTGAACACGCTGCCCACCACCTTGGCGCCGGCCTGGGTCAGACGCAGGCGAGCGGCCTGGGCCACCTCCCAGCGGGTGTCTTCACCGCGCACCACCAGCACCACACCGTCCACCTGGGTGCTCATGACCAGGGTGTCGCAGGCCGAGTACACCGCGTCAGCGTCGATCACCACAAAGCGGTACTGCCCGGCCAGTTGCTTGAACAGCGGGCGAAGCTGCTCGGGGTTCAGGCGCTCGGCATTGCGCCCCAGACGACCGTTGGGCAGCACGTCGAAGGGCAAGCTGGAGGTCTGCACCACGCAGTCCTGCAACAAGGGCGGTGCGAGGCTGTTGAACAGCAGGTCGCTGAAGCCGCGCTCCTTGTGCAGCGACAATTGCTGGCTGAGGTTGCGCGGCGACTGGCTGGCGTCCACCAGCAGTACGCGGCCGCTGCTCATCTGCGCCAGTTGAGCGGCCAGGGCCATGGCACTGGTACTGGTTCCGGTGCCGGTGTTGGCGGCCGTCAGAAGCAGAATCCGTATGGATGGGTCAAGCACGGTTGAGGTCAGGTTGGTCTCGCTCGGGCTTGCGATGCTCAGGATATTGGTTGAACCGTCCATTTAACTCGCTCCGTGGCCGCTGAAAACTTTGAAAGGGGTGATCATCAGGATCTTCAAGTCCAGCAACAGGCTTTGTTCGGCGATGTAGCTGAGGTCCAGTTCCACGCGCTGGTCGAAGTCGATGTTGCTGCGCCCGGAGATCTGCCACAGGCCGGTCAGGCCGGGGTAGATGCTCAGGCGGACAAGATGGTTGTCCTTGTAGCGGTAGGCGTTGAACGAGGTCGGCCGCGGGCCGACCAGGCGCATGTCGCCGGTCACCACATTGATCAGGTTGGGTAACTCGTCGAGGCTGCTGCGTCGCAGGAACCGGCCGACGGGGGTGATGCGCGGGTCGTTGTCGATCTTGAAGTCGATGGCATCGGCGCCGTGCTTGTTGAGGTGGCGCAGTGATTCTTTGAGCGCCTCGGCATCAGCAACCATGGTGCGGAACTTGTACATGCCAAAGACCCGACCGCGGTATCCGGTGCGTTTCTGCACAAACAGCACTGGACCGGGGCTTGAGAACTTGATCAGCAGGGCCAGGCCCAGCAGCAGCGGGCTGAGCAGTACCAGGATCGACAGCGCGCCGAGACAGGCCACCACCCGATTGGTGCGCGAGACCGTCCAGGGTCGACCGCCGTCGCGACCAGTCAGCCAGCCGCGGCCCTGACGATGGATGGCCGCGTCCAGGCGTCGGCGGTGTTCGGGATCGACACGCTTGTCGCCCCCGCGGGCGGTGATAGGGATGCATTGCTCATGTCGGGTCATAGACTCCTCCGCTGAAGGTTGGTCGCATGCGTTGGGCTGCAAGCGGTGTCGGCGATAGGCAGGGCGTAGTAATCGAGGAGCCAGGCAATGAAGCGCCCCAGGCCCTCGTCCAGCTCGATGCGCGGCTGAAAACCGGTGACCCGCGCCAGGCCGCTGGCATCGGCGCAGGTGTTCAACACGTCCCCTGGTTGCAGGGGCAGCAGTTCGATCCGGGCGGTTTGCCCCAAGTGCTTTTCCAGCAATGCCACATAGGTGCGCAGCGCTACCGGGTGCTGCCCGCCGATGTTGTAGATCCGCCAGGGCGCTGCGCTGGTGGCCGGGTCCGGTTGATCGCGATCCCACTGTGGCATGGCATGGGGCGGGCGTTCGATCAGCCGGGCGATGCTTTCGACGATGTCGTCGATGTAGGTGAAATCGCGCTGGTGCTCGCCATGGTTGAACAACTGCAACACGCGGCCTTCGGCGATGGCGCGGGCGAACTGGATCGGCGACATGTCCGGCCGGCCCCAGGGGCCGTACACCGTGAAAAACCGCAGGCCGGTGCATGGGATGCCAAACAGATGGCTGTAACTGTGGGCCATCAACTCGTTGGCTTTCTTGCTGGCCGCATACAGCGACAGCGGATGGTCCACGCCGTCCTGTACTGAGTAAGGTGTGCGCTGGTTGGCGCCATACACGGAGCTTGAGGAGGCGTAGATCAGGTGCTTGACCGGATGGCGACGGCAGCTTTCCAGAATGTTCAGGAACCCGCTGAGGTTGCTGTCGACGTAGGCCCGTGGATTCTCCAGGGAATAACGCACGCCGGCTTGGGCGGCGAGATGAATCACCACGTCGGGGCGGTGTGACTGGAACAACTCATCGATGGCCGAGGCGTCGGTCAGGTCCACCCGGGCCAACGCAAAGTCCCCCGCCTGATCCTTCACCCACGCCACGCGGTCGTGCTTGAGCTGCGGGTCGTAGTAGTCGTTGAAATTGTCCAGCCCCCACACCTGATGGCCGTCGCGCAGCAGCCGCAGCACGCAATGGGCGCCGATGAAACCGGCCGCGCCGGTCACCAGAATGTTCATGCCCGTGGCCCCTGGGTCAGGCTGCTGGGCACGGTGTGACGCAATCCGATGCCGCGATACAAGAGGCCGGCGGCGGCCAGATGTTCGGGGTTGTACAGGTTGCGGCCATCGATGATGACCCGGGCGCGCAACTTGTTGGCCAACAGAGCGAAATCCACGACCCGGAAGTTCTTCCACTCGGTGCAGATCACCAGGGCGTCTGCATCCTCCAGGGTGTCGTCGCGGGTGGCGCACAGGTTCAGGTCTTTGCGGTAGCCGTAGAGGCGGCGGCATTCGGACATGGCTTCCGGGTCGTAGGCATGGACCCGAGCGCCTTCGCGCCACAGCGCTTCCATCAGGTAGCGGCTGGGGGCTTCGCGCATGTCATCGGTGTTGGGTTTGAAAGCCAGGCCCCAAATCGCAATCGACTTGCCGGCCAGGCCGCCGGAGAACTGTTGCGTCAGTTTCTCGAAGAGAATGTGTCGCTGGCTGTCGTTGACGTCGGTGACACTGCGCAGCAGGCGCAGGGGCATGCCGCTTTGTTCGGCGGTATGCAGCAGGGCGCGCAGGTCCTTGGGAAAGCATGAACCGCCGAAGCCGCACCCGGGGTAGATGAAGTGATAGCCGATACGAGGGTCCGAACCGATGCCCTTGCGTACCGCTTCGATGTCGGCGCCCAGCCTTTCGGTGAGATTGGCCAGTTCGTTCATGAAGCTGATGCGGGTGGCGAGCATGGCGTTGGCCGCGTACTTGGTCAGTTCGGCGCTGCGGTTGTCCATGAACATCAGCTTTTCGCGGTTACGGCAAAAGGGCGCGTACAGCTCGCTCATCTGATCGCGGGCCAGCGGGTCGGCGGTGCCGATGATGATCCGGTCCGGGCGCATGCAGTCGGCCAGGGCGCTGCCTTCCTTGAGAAACTCGGGGTTGGACACCACTCGCACGTTCAGCTGTTTCAGGCCCCGGCGAGCCAATGCCTGATGGGCACATTCGGCGACCTTGTCGGCGGTGCCGACCGGCACCGTGGACTTGATGATCAAGGTGCGGTCGCTGTCCATGAAGTCCGCGATCTGGCGGGTGACCGCCAGTACATGGCTCAGGTCTGCCGAACCGTCTTCATCGGCTGGCGTGCCGACGGCGATGAAAATCAGTTCGCCGTGATTGACCGCATCGCTGGCCTGATCACTGAACAGCAGCCGGCCACTCTTGATGTTCTCTTCGAGCAGTTCGGACAACCCAGGCTCGCTGATCGGTGGCACCGCTTGCTGCAGCTGACGGATCTTGTTGGGGTCAATGTCGATGCACAAAACACGGTGACCGACGTCGGCCAACGCAGCCGCTTGAATCAATCCCACATACCCCGTACCAAATACGCTCACATCCATTTTTGGCGTGCCTCGCAAGACGGTTGATGTAACTCGGATGAAACTGTTTAGAGGGGTATAGCGCAGCTTCAGAAAAGCGTGTCAGCAAAATGACAGTTGTCACTGTTGGCAAACTCGACAGAACTTGGCCTTTTGATATCAAGTCATTGACTGGTTTAGAAAAGTGCCGTTTTTAAAGGGCTGTAACGGCTTTTAACTAGGCGATGAACGGTATTTATCCATAGATTTTTACGTTTAACTGGCTTCAAGTGTGTCATTTTTGGGCTAACTTTTTTTTGACGCATTGGCCGTTCGTCCCTTTTCTTGCGCTTTGCAAAGCCGCTGCTAACGTGCAGAAAACGACCCTCTATCCAACGCCGCCCTATCGCCGAGAAACACATGCTCCGATACCTCAAGGAACTGTTGCTGGTGCTGTACTTGATCAGGGGATATGACTATTACCTTGATCGTCTGAATGCCTTGGGTTTGGGATTTGCCACGTTGCTGTTCGGCGCGATGTTCGTGGTGTTGGTGGTGGCGCTGTGGATGAGTGCGTACATCCGCCAGACCTCCGTGCGCCACCTGTTTGCCCTGGCGATGTTTGGTTCGGCGGTGTTCTTCGAGGTTTACACGAGGGTGACCGACAGCTACCTGACGTACAGCCAGTTTGTGTCGCTGGTGTATTCGGGTGGTTTTATCGGGGAGGCGGCTTCGCAGTACCGCGAAGTGATTGTCAGCGCCGCCACCGGTGGCCTGTTGCTGCTGCTGGGACTGGGTCTCAAGCCTCGGCGGTCGGTGTCATTGCCCGGTTATTTGCCAATCGCCGCGCCTGTGTTGGGCGTGTTGTTGCTCAGTGGTGTTCTGTTCTTCCGGGCGGGCGAGGGCGCGCGGGGGCTGCCGGTGATGTACACACCGCTGGCCTATCTGAATCTGTTCGTTTACGAAGCCCTGCAAAACACCGTCGGTCCTCGGGAGCCGATCCGCCTGACGCGGCCAACATCGCCGATCGAGCATGATATTGTGCTGATTATCGATGAAAGCGTCGCTGGGAATTATCTGGATATCAATACGCCGTTCGGCGTGCACACCGGCCTCAAGACCCCGCCCGATGGGGTGCAGGTGTTCAATTTCGGTTACGCGGCTTCCATTGCCAACTGCAGCGCCGACACCAACGTCACCTTGCGTTACGGCGGCACCCGGGCCGATTACGTGCGCATCAACAGCACGTTGCCGTCGATCTGGCAGTATGCAAAAAACGCCGGGTTGCGCACGGTCTATATCGACGCCCAGCGTACCGGTGGTCACCTTCAGAACCTGATGACCGACACTGAAAAAAACGATATCGACGACTTCGTGCAGTTCGACCGCACCCCGGTGTTCGAGCGAGACATGGCGGTTGCCGCGCAACTGATCGAGCGGCTGGGCAATGACCGGGCCGAGCTGGTGGTGGTGAACAAGCTCGGTGCGCATTTTCCCGTGCACGACAAATACCCGGATGAGTTCATGAGCTATCGTCCCGCACTGCCGCGTGGGCGCTTTCTCGAAGTCGCCGATACCGGCCAGCGTGACGGTTTTGATGGCCGGACCCATGACTGGGAGCTGTACCGCAATGCCTACCAGAACACTTTGCTGTGGAATGTCGGAGAGTTCTTCAGGCGGATCTTCCAGCAGGCCGATTTAGGCAACGCCGTGCTGATCTACACCTCCGACCACGGCCAGGACCTTCACGAGCGCGGCAACCCTGGGCTCAATACCCACTGCGGCGGTGACCCGGTGGCGGAGGAAGGGCTTGTGCCGCTGGTGGTCATAGAAGGCGCGCGCTTGCAGACCCTGGATTGGCAGCGAGCATGGGCACAGAACAAGGACCGCTCCAGCCACTACAACATCTTCCCGACGCTGTTGCAGTTGATGGGGTACGACCCGGCCGGTGTTGAAGCGACCTATGGGAAATCCCTGAGCCAGTCGACCGAAGACGCCTTTACCTTCAACTACCGCTTCAATGCGCGGCTGGGGGCGCTGCCTGAATGGAAACACATCGACCTCAAGCACATTGTCACACCAGGCCCGGTTCAGGCCGAGATGGCGGCGGGTCAGGCGGGATCGATGTTGAAAGTGCCGCCGTCATCGCGAGCAGGCTCGCTCCCACAGTAGTCCGAGTTGTCCGCAGGCCTTGCATGCCGCCGCAAATCCCTGTGGGAGCGAGCCTGCTCGCGAAGGCGGTGTGTCGGTCGGAATCGATGTTGAATGTGCCGCCGTCATCGCGAGCAGGCTCGCTCCCACAATAGTCCGAGTTGTCCGCAGGCCTTGCATGCCTCCGCAAATCCCCTGTGGGAGCGAGCCTGCTCGCGAAGGCGGTGGGTGGGCTTGCAGCATAGAATCTCCCACAGTAGTCCGAGTTGTCCGCAGGCCTTGCATGCCGCCGCAAATCCCTGTGGGAGTTGTCCGCAGGCCTTGCATGCCTCCGCAAATCCCCTGTGGGAGCGAGCCTGCTCGCGAAGGCGGTGGGTGGGCTTGCAGCATAGAATCTCCCACAGTAGTCCGAGTTGTCCGCAGAACTTGCATACCCCACAAACCTGCGGGGAGGGGGCTCACTGGGTTGTGGCGATCGGGCCGAGTCGGGCCGGGTCGTGCAGTAGGGAGAATCCCAGCTCGCGCAATGTGCGGCCGATGAAGCGTGAGCCCACGTCATTCAAGTGTGCGTCATCGCGGTACAGCAACTGCCCGTCCATGATCGGGCTGCATAGCCCCGCTGGGCAGATCACTTGATTGGGGTCGATAAAGCGCACCTGGGGCAGTCTGGCGCGTATCCCCTCCCAATACGGCGCGGTGACGTCCAGCGGAGCCGAGCATGAGCGATCGGTGCCGAACATCAAGCGGCGCACGGGGCAGGTCGCTGCATTGTCGATGTTCTGGTTGCGCAGAATCACGATGACCTGGCCGGTGTTGTTCGCCACGTGCTTGATGCTCGCTTCGATAATTTGTGCGGCCGCCGCATCCTTGGGCCAGGCGCCGGCCAGCACGACGTATGGGTAGTGGTTCTGCTTGATCAGCTCGAACACCCGGTCGTTGCGCGCCATGCAACGGTCGCCATACGCCTCGGACACCTCGGTGGCATAGCCGAAAATCGGCGGGCAGGCGTCCAGTGTGTAGTCCATTAATCTGATGCCGTTGGGTTTGGCCAGGATATCGACCATGCCCGTGAAATGATTGGCGAACGAGTCACCCACCATCATTCCGTCCAGTTGCTCCTTGTGTGCACCGAGCTGGCAATCCGGATCAGGTTCGGCGCTGTACCGCGCACTGGGCATATGGCAACCGCTGCGAAGCCTGTTCGGTTTGCTCAGTGCCATGGCCTCGAGCCTCGACACTTCAGGCGCAAAACGCTGTGGGAAGCCGTTCCATTGCAGGCTCAAGGTCGCCAGGACGGCCAGCCCCAGGGCCGGGACTATGAATCGGCGGACCAGTACTCGGGGAAACTGCAATTGCGCGCCAGTGCGCCGAAAGGGAATTTCGACATGCCGCCAGGACCACCAGGACAACAGAATCGACACCAGCACCAGTGACATGCCCACAGAAAGGGTTATCTCGATGCCCAGGTAATTCAGGTAGGCAATCAACGGCCAGTGCCATAAATACAGCGAATAGGAAATCAGGCCTATGAACACCATGGGCTGGTTGGTCAGCAGGCGGGAGCGAGCTCCACCGCTGCCGGCCAGAATCAGCAGCGCCGCGCCCAGGCAAGGTATCAACGCATTGACGCCGGGGAAGGGGGTGTCCCGGCTCAGGGCAAACAAGGAAAAACCAATCAGCCCATACCCCGCCGCTGTATAAGCCAGCACTTCTATCCTGCCGAGTGTACGTGGCTGATAAAGATAGATACCCAGTGCTCCGCCCAGCATCAGCTCGAAAAACCGTGTGGGCAGCAGGTAATAGGAAGCCGTAACGAAGACGTTCGTGGCGTATTCAGAAAGCCCCACCGCCGCCACGATACCGACGGCCAGCACCGGCAGGACATAACGCGGCGTCAGGCGATAGAGCACCAGGATCAGCAGCGGCCAGATCACGTAGAACTGCTCTTCAATCCCCAGGGACCAGGTATGCAGCAGCGGCGCTTCGCTGGCATCGGCGGCGAAATAGTTGCCGTACTTCATCCAGATATAGATATTCGAGACCCCCAGCAGGGAGAACAGCGCACTGACGTTGAGCCGCGTCAGGTCGGCGGGGGAAAGGATGAAGGCCCCTGCGATCACGCTCGCCAACAACACAGTGACCAGTGCGGGCACGATGCGATTGATGCGCCGCTGATAAAAGCGCTTGAGCGAAAAGCTGTTGCCCTTGATCTCGGAAAACACCTGGGAAGTGATGAGGAAACCCGAGATGACGAAAAAAATATCGACCCCCACGAACCCGCCTGGCAGCAGGTCGGCGTTGAGGTGATGGATGAGTACGGCCAGCACTGCAATACAGCGAAGCCCATCGATATCGAGGCGATATTTTGTTTGAGGCATGTCGGCGATCGTCCTTGAATAGGAGGCAATCCAGGTGCGTCATGTTTATGACGAATTGGCCGACTGCATGTAAACGGCACGTATTAGTCATTGATTGATAGCTGGAAATTTATGCTTTGCAAGGCGTCGGGCAAAACAAGGCGGGGCAGACGACCAGCGGTGTTTGCCCGTCGCCTGAGCGCATCCTTGGTCTGCCCGTCACCCAACTCCGCTATCCTGAGCCTCACGTTTACCCATGAGCCTTTTCATGCTTGAAGTTCGCGACGTATTTAAGAGCTATGCCACGCCGCAAGGGCCATTGCCGGTGCTGCAGGGTATCGACCTGACGTTGGCCCCTGGCGACAGCCTGGCACTGATGGGTGAGTCCGGCAGCGGGAAAAGCACCTTGCTGCATCTGGTTGCCGGTCTGGACAAGGTCGACCGTGGCAGCATTCGCTTTGGCGAGCGCAGGCTCGACGGCATGAGCGAAAGCCAACTGGCAAGCTGGCGACGTACACAGATCGGCCTGGTGTTCCAGCAGTTCAACCTCATCAGTAGCTTGCCGGTGGAGGATAATCTGGCGTTCCAGGCGCGTCTGTGCGGTCGCTATGACCCTGCCTGGCAGACCCATCTGGTGCAACGGCTCGGCCTTTCGCAACTGCTGCACCGCTATCCCGAACAACTGTCCGGCGGCCAGCAGCAACGGGTGGCATTGGGGCGGGCACTGGCCTCCCGGCCGCCCTTGTTGCTGGCCGACGAACCCACCGGCAGCCTCGACGAAGCCACCAGCGACGAGGTGTTGCAACTGTTGCTGGAGTTGCTGGACGGCAGCCCGACGAGCCTGCTGATGGTGACCCACAGTCCCCGGGTGGCGGCCCGTCTGAGCCGTCGAGTGGTCTTGCAAGGCGGACGTCTGGCGCAGGTGGCCCAAGGGTGATGATCCTTCGCCAGACGCTCAAGGCCTTGCTCAGCCATTGGCGCCAGCACCCGGTGCAGTTTTTCAGCGTCCTGACCGGGCTCTGGCTCGCCACCAGCCTGCTCACTGGCGTGCAGGCGCTCAACAGTCAGGCCCGGGACAGTTACGCTCGAGCCAGCCAACTGATTGGTGGCGAACCCCAGGCCAGCCTCAGTGCGCCCGGCGGCGGCACCTTTACCCAACAATGGTTTGTCGATCTGCGTCGCCTGGGATGGCCGGTGTCTCCCGTGTTGCAGGCTCGGGTGACGCTGCAGGGGCACGAGGATCAGCGCCTGCAGTTAATGGGCATCGACCCGGTGTCTTTGCCCCCCGGAGCGGCAGTGGCGGGGCAGGTCCGGGAGATGGCAGACGTGGTGGAGTTTTTCACTGAGCCTGGCCGCACCTGGATCGCTGCGCAGACCTTGCAGGCCTTGGGGCTGAGCGAGGGTGACCGGCCCCGGACGGTCGATGGACAATCCCTGCCACCGTTGCTTGTCCAGGCGGACATGGCGCCCGGCGTGCTGCTGATGGACATCGGCTTCGCCCAGCAGGTGCTTGGACGGCCGGACCAGCTGTCGCGCTTGCTATTGCCTGCCACGTTCAACGCGCCCTTGCCGACGGCGTTCAACGGCCGGCTGCAGTTCAAGCACGCCGATGAAGAAAACAATCTGTCGCGCCTGACCGAAAGCTTTCACCTGAACCTCGACGCCTTGGGGGTGCTGTCCTTCGTGGTGGGGTTGTTCATCGTTCACGCCGCCATTGGCCTGGCGCTGGAACAACGCCGCAGCTTGCTGCGAACCCTGCGGGCCTGTGGCGTCAGTGCGCGGTTGCTGGTCACCAGTCTGGCCCTCGAACTGGGCGCCTTGGCCTTGCTCGGCGCAATCGCAGGAGTGCTCAGCGGCTACTGGCTGGCGAGTCTGTTGTTGCCCGATGTCGCGGCGAGCCTGCGCGGCTTGTACGGCGCCGAAGTGGCCGGCCACCTGAACCTCAGCCCGTGGTGGTGGCTCAGCGGCGTGGGCTTGGGCTTGCTCGGTGCGTTATTGGCCGGCGCCGACAGTTTGCTGCGGGCGGCGCGCCTGCCGCTGTTGGCGCTGGCCAATCCCCAGGCCTGGCATCAGGCCCATGCCCGCTGGCTGCGGCGCCAGGGGTGGGTGGCGACATTGGCGGGGTTGCTCGCGGTATCGGCGTTGATCTGGGGTGACAGCCTGGGCAGCGGTTTTGTCTTGATGACGGCGTTGTTGCTGGGCGCTGCCCTGGCTTTACCGGTGTTGCTCAGTGGCACGCTGAAGTTGCTGTTGCGCCGCAGTCGTTCGGTACTTGGGCAATGGTTTCTCGCCGACTGCCGTCAGCAATTGCCGACGCTGAGCCTGGCACTGATGGCGTTGCTACTGGCTCTGGCGGCGAATATCGGTGCCGGCAGCATGACCGCAGGTTTTCGCCAGACCTTCAGTAACTGGCTCGAGCAACGTCTGACCGCCGAGCTGTACATCAATCCGCAAACCCCGGCCCAGGCGGGCGAGCTGCACGTCTGGCTCAAGGAGCAGCCGGCGATCAGCACGATATTGCCCAACTGGCAGGTCTCGATTCCTTTGCAAGGCTGGCCGACGGACATCTACGGCATCATCGATCACAGCGCCTATCGTCAGCATTGGCCGTTGCTGGAGTCGGTTTCCGACAAGCCTTGGGAGCAACTGGCCGGGGGTGACACGTTGATGCTCAGCGAACAACTGGCCCGGCGTCTCAACGTGAATATTGGCGATCGATTGACGATCCCGACGCCCCAGGGACCCTGGACGCCGCGCCTCGTCGGGATCTATGCCGACTACGGCAACCCCAAGGGCCATGTGCTGGTCAATGCCGACCACTTGCTGCGGCATTGGCCGCAACTGACGCCGAACCGCTTCAACCTGCGCATCGAACCCTCCGCGATCCCTGCGTTGCTGACGGCGTTGCAGGCCCGGTTCAGCCTGGATGACAGCCGAATTGTCGATCAGGCGCGGCTCAAGGGCTGGTCGACGCAAGTATTCGAACGCACCTTCGCCGCCACCGCCGCCCTCAATAGCCTGACGCTGGCGGTGGCCGGGGTGGCGTTGTTCATCAGCCTGCTGACCCAGAGCCAAAGCCGCCTCGGCCAGTTGGCGCCGCTGTGGGCGCTGGGGGTAACGCGCCGGCAGTTGATGTTGCTCAATCTGGGCCAGACCTGGCTGTTGGCGCTATTGACCCTGGTACTGGCCTTGCCACTGGGCATCGCCTTGGCCTGGTGCCTGGACGCGGTAATCAATGTGCAGGCCTTCGGCTGGCGCCTGCCGTTGCGGGTATTCCCGTGGCAATTGGCGCAGTTGCTGGGCCTGGCGATGCTTGCCACGCTGCTGGCATCGGCCTGGCCGCTGTATGCGTTGTACCGCACGCAACCGGCGGATTTGCTGAGGACCTTTGCCCATGAAGATTAAACTGGGCTTGATGCTGATAGCGCTACTGCTCTGCGGTTGTGATAACCGGCAACCGCCGCCGAAGGGCTTCGCCGGCCTGGGTGAGCAGGCCGGCGCATTCACGCCCGTGGTGCCGGGGCGGGTATTCAGTTTTCCCGCCGATCATGGTGTTCATGAGGGGTTTCGCATCGAGTGGTGGTACGTCACTGCCAATCTCAAGGATGCCGAGGGCCGCGATTACGGTGTGCAATGGACGCTGTTTCGCAGCGCCCTGAACGCCGCGCCCCAGGCCAGCGGCCACGTGGAAATCGATGGCCAGCGTTATACGGTCAGCGGCCCGGCCTGGCTCGACCGCGAATGGAGCAGCCAGCCACTGACTGCGAACCAGACGGGCTGGGACTGGTTTTCCCTGCACCTGGACAGCGGCGAGCATGTGATGCTCTACCGCATGCGCCACAAGGATGGGGCGCCATACCTCACGGGCACCTGGATCGATGCCCAAGGCCAGGCGCAGACCCTGCATGCCGGTCAGATCAGCCTTGAACCACTGGACACCGCCGAGGTTGCCGGGCGCTCGATGCCGGTGCGCTGGACGATCAGGATCCCCGGCAAGCGACTCGACATCACCACCGATGCCTTGAACCCCAACGCCTGGATGAACCTGCGCATTCCCTATTGGGAAGGGCCGGTGCACCTGAGCGGCAGCCACAGCGGCAACGGTTACCTGGAAATGACGGGCTACTGAGAATCGCCGGAACTCCCCGGGAACGTCGACCCTCATACCTTATGAATGCCTCTGAGGAGTCCGTCATGAGTGATGACCTCACACTTCCCTCGCTGGCCGACTGGCAGCGCTTGTTCGACGACAAGACCTACTGGCAGCAGTCGCCCGACGTCCATTTCACCGAGCTGATGCGGGTGGCCGATGACCTGTTCGGCCAGGGCGCTATCGACCTGGCACAGTGGCAGGAACTCAAGGCCAAGGCCGAACAACTGCACCATCGTTCACCCGACGCCAACGTCGCTGAAGAAGTCGCCGATCCTGACGCCTGACGCGCAGGCCCGAAAAACCAAGGAGTTCGCCATGAAACCCAGTGATCAAACGTCGCACAATCCAGACGAGCCGGCGATGCCGGGTGAGGTGGAGCGTGACAACGACGCCCTGCGCCCCAACGATCCGGCTAAACGCAAACAGCAGGAAGGCGATACTGAAGCGGGGGAGACGGATGCACAAAAGACCGCGCGACAGGGCTGAGGATTGATAGACCGCGCGGTCTTGAAAACGCATTTGTTAATGCTGCTTTACTTGCCCGGTCTTGTTCGGCGTAGCGGATATGTTTTTTTATACTGCTGTTGGATTTTGTATAGCTGTTTGTATAGCTGTTATTGATTGGGCGTTAATAATGACGACTAAAGATAAATAATTATTTAAACAAGCTCCCGGACATATTTTGCAAGTTCCACTATTATTATGCCCGTTCGCCCAGTGTCAGGCTCTTTACCAGTGCATGGAATGCCGAGGCCGTCGCACTGGGCGAACACCATCCTGAATCAATATCTATCGACGATTATCCAGCGACCGGTGAACGCCAGTCATCGGAGCCCGACGTGCCGCTGACTTCGTGGGTCCAGGTGATCTTGCGGTAGGTGAAGTGCACATCTTCCAGATGGGTGAAGTGCGCGTTCGCCGGGTCCTGGCAGTTGAGCATGTAGTCCTTGATATCGACGATGATCGCGTCCTCCAGAGTGGTGGTGTAGTAATGCTCCTGGGTGCCGGCCGCCGAGGTGCGGTACCACTGGATCTCGACTTTGGTCAGGCGTTCTCCGCAGGTCAGGGCCGCCAGCAGCAGCGGCGAGGCCTTGTCGAACACCTTGGTGATGACCAGGGGTTTATGCACGCGCTGGCCGGTTGGCTGACCCGACTGAGGATCGCGGGGGATGATGACCTGGTGCTCGAAGCCTTGCACCATGACTTGATCTTCATGACCTTCCTGGTAGGTGTTGCCCACCGAGTCGGCCGTAAAGGCGCCGGCAGTGATCAGACCTTGTTTGGTGCCTTCGATGGACATGTAAGCGGGGGTAGCCAATGGATGCTCTCCTTGCGGGATAACTAAAGGGACCTGGGAAGGGAATCGTCCCCAGGTGGCCTGACGGTTATCAAGAGCTATGCCAGCTTCTATAAAAGCTATGTATATCAATAGGTTGGGATTAATCGCCAATCCATGAGCGCTCCGGCTACAGAGGAATGCGCGCGGGGAGTTGCGTAGTTGGCAAGCCGGATGCGCAACTTCTTACGCATTCGGCTTTCCGGTTTTTCCTACATTCCCAGGGCGGACATGCACTCATCCATCGAGCGCTGTTGCGTTTCGGCATACAACTGCAGCTCATCGATGGTCGGTTGTCCCAGCGCTTGCTCGAATGCCTGGCGATTGGACTGTCCGGCGTAGTGAATTTGAGCGGCATCGCCGAGGTTCGACTGGAAGATGCCGGCGGCGCTCACGGGCAGGAAGTCCTCGTACACCAGGGGTTCGGCGCGCAGGTATTGCGCTTCCAGCAAGCGTTCCAGCGAGACCGGTTGCTTGATCGTGCCTTTGGCAGCGAGGCCCTTTGGCGTCACGAAATAGCGAAAGTACGCCAGTGCCTGCCGACGCAGCTCATCGTGGTTGTCAGGGAACTGGGCAAAATGCTCGGTCATCAGTGCGTTGTAGCGTTCGGCGTTGGCTTCGTTGGGAAACGCCCCCAGCGCATCCCGAGCGGCGTTCAGCAACTGATCGTAGAGTGCGCGACCTTTCGGGGTGAGGGCGGCGCCCCGTTGCTCGATTTCGCCGAAGCGGGCGCTGTGGCTGCCTTGGGAGTGGGGCTGGTCGGTGAACGCTACAGGTTCGTCGAGCGCCTTGAAGCTGGTCTGCCGCAGCAGGATCGGGCAATGCCGACGGGGCGGGCCTTCGACGACTGCCTTGGGGGTGATGCCGTGCACGGGCATCTGGGCCTGCACGATGTCGATGTCCAGGGTACGTGGCGTCAGGTGATTGATGTGCGGGCCCTTGAAAGCCACCACGTCGGCGATCAGCCGATGCTGGGCGCTCAGTTGCCGATATTGCTCGGCCGTGACGGTGGCGCTGTGGTGCCAGCGAAAGGTTTCCAGGGCCTGTAGGACGAAGTCATCAGTCTGTGGTTCGGTCAGACCCCCTTGGCGTTCGGCCAGGTCGATGAGCTGGAGCGCCTCGGAGGTGAAGATCTGGCGCTTGTTCAGTACCGATTCGGCAAAGGCCCGAAGCTCGGCGTTTTCGATCAGCTCCAGACGCAGCAACGAGGTAAACACCCGGAACGGGCTGACCTGCAAGGCGCTTTCATGCACGGCTCGAAATGCCGTGGAATGCACAGGCACCCCGGCGGGCGTGAGGTCGTAGTAGCCCACCGGGTGCATGCCCATGACCGCGAACAGACGCCCCAGGGTTGCCAGTTCTGCGGCGGTGCCGACACGGATCGCGCCGTGGCGCTCCAGGTCCAGACGCTGGAGTTCACCGGTACTGCGCAAGTGTTCGGCCAAGTGCGGGTCGTTGACCAGCACCTGGGCATTGGTCTGTTCCACCAGGTTCATCAGTGCCCCGTACAGCGGCACCTCGTCGCGGTACATGTCGGACATCGCCTTGGAGAAGCGTTGGCGGATCAGGTCGGGACTGACGAAGCTCATTGTGAGAATTCCTGGCGCAAGCTGTGGGAAAGTGGAAGGAAAGATCGCAGCCTTCACCAGCGTCGACAAACGAAGAATCTTCAGGACTTCATTCTGTCAGGGACTGATCCGCCCACTTCACCGTGGCTCAGGCAGCCTTGAAGAGCGGCATCAAGGTCACTGGCCCAGGCCCTTGAGAAAGTCGCGATACAGCGCGGCGGTTCTCCCGGGTCGCTCGACCATGGGCATATGGCCTACCCCCTCCCAGATTTCCACACGCAAGTCGGCGATGCCCTTGCTCCATACGGGCACACTGCTGACGTCAATCAGCCGGTCCTTGCGACCCCAGAGCAGCAGCGAAGGCGCGCGGATGTCGGGCAGGCGCGGCTCCATCGGCGGGCTGGCGCGAAAATCCACGAAGATCTCTTCCAGTTCATCCCGGCGTTGCTCATAACGCTCGGCCAGCGCCGCCAGCACCACACTCGGCACCCACGGCGGCGAGGCCATCGTCATCGCGTAGAAAGGAGCGAAGTCGTCCCGCGAGCGCACCAGAAACGGGTTGTGGCCGGCTGCCAGGTGCCGCTCCATGTCGCTGGGTTCGGGCGCGGTGACGCCGGCCGGGTCGATCAGGGCCAGGGTGAGTATCCGTTCCGGGGAGGTCGCCGCCAGCCAGGCGGCGAGATGACCGCCCATGGAGTTGCCGATCACATGGACCTTGTCCAGGCCGCAGGCATCCAGCAGTTCGATCACCCGTCGGGCCTGGGTCGGGATGTCATAACCGCCGCCGGCCTTGAAGCCGGTTTCGCCATGACCGGCCAGGTCAGGAATCACCACCCGGTAGTCGCTGACAAAATGCCGGGCAAAACGCAGCCAGAGGTTCTTGTCGGCGCTGTAGCCGTGCAGCATCAATATGCTGCCGGACGCTTCGTAGGGCCCGCCTTGCCAGGTCGACACGGTCATTTCGCTGATGGGCACCGTGATCTTGTGCAGTCGGTACAGACGCGCTTCCAGGGCCATGCCCATGTCGTACAGCACATGGCCGATGCCTGGATACGTCAGCCAGCTCCAGGCGATAAACACGGCGAGGACTACCCACAACACCAACATGCTTTGCCCTCCAGGGTCAGGACAGAATGTGATCGGCCAACCGGAGCCGACGAGTCAGATAGTGATAAGTGAAGCTGAAACCGGGGAACATCGCGACGACGTGGCCGCTTTTGCTTTGATACCAGCTGTGACAGCCGCCGGATTTCCATACGGTGCGTTGCATTTCCCGGTGGATCATTTCGGTGTAGCGCTGTTCGGCGGCGGGCTGCACTTCGATGCTGCGCAGGTTTTGCCGGTTCAGGGTGCGGATGCAGTCCAGGATGTAGTTCATCTGCGATTCGATGATGAACAGTGCCGAGGTGTGACCGATGCCGGTGTTGGGCCCGGTCACGATGAACAGGTTGGGGAAGTCCGGCAGGCTGGTACCCAGGTAGGCGCGCGGGTATTGGGCCCAGACGTCGTGCAGTCGGGTGCCGTTGCGGCCGGTGACGGGATAGGAAATCACCCCGTCGGTGGCGTCAAAGCCTGTCGACCAGATGATCAGGTCCAGCGGGATGTGCTGGCCGTCCCGGGTGATGATGCCGGTTTCATCGAGGGCGGCGATGCCGTGCTCCTGGCCATGCACGCTGACGTTGGCCCGGCACAGGGCCGGATACAACGTACTGGACAGGATGACGCGCTTGCAGCCGATCAGGTAGTCAGGAGTCAAGCGACGACGCAGAACCGGATCCGGCACTTGGCGCTCAAGCATGTTCAGGGCCTGGCGCTGGACCATGCGAACCGCCGGCCGTGAATATTTGAACGCAATCACCCGGGTTTCGAATTGCCAGTAGATCGACCAGCGCAACAGGGTGCGCATCGGCGCCAGGCTCAGCAACCAACGTTCGAGACGGTTGAACGTGCGGTCGCGGCGTGGCAGTACCCAGTGGGGCGTACGCTGAAACACGTGCAGATGCGCGACTTCTGGCGCAATGGCCGGGATGACTTGGGCGGCGCTGGCGCCACTGCCGACGATGGCAACGCGTTTGTGGCGGTAGTCGTAGGTGTGGTCCCAATCATTGGTGTGAAACGTCTTGCCCTGGAAGCGATCCCGGCCTTCGAAATCAGGGATCACCGGTTGGCTGAGGGGGCCTGTGGCATTGATCAGGAATTGCGCATGAAAGGTCCCTAGGCTGGCGGTGTCGACGATCCAATGTCGGGCATTGTCGTCCCATGCCACCCTCTGCACATTCGCGCCCAGTTGTACCTTGTCCTGCAGGGCGAAGCGTTCGATCACGTGCCGGGTGTAGCGGTGCAGCTCCTCCTGGCCGGCGAACATCCGGCTCCAGTCGTAAGCGGCGAATGAGAGCGAATACAAGGGCGACGGCACGTCTACCGCCGCGCCGGGGTAGGTGTTCTGGCACCAAGTGCCGCCGAAGAAATTCCGTCGCTCCAAGAGCAGGAAATCCGTTATGCCCTCTTTGAGGAGATTGATTGCCGTGCACTGGCCCCCGAACCCGCTGCCGATGATCAACACCTGATAGCTGCGCATGGGCCTCCTTTCTGGTGGTGGTTGCCGATTCCCTTTGTCATGTATAGCCAAAATCCGAGCGGAGCCGTGCATTTGATGGCGAATAAATAACCCTTCATCGATGGTGGCTATTTGATGCTGCCCTGATAGACTCCAAATAACCCTATCCCACAACCCGGGAAGCCCTCGGTGCAGAGGCCTCTATGCAAAGAACGGGACGAAAGGGACTGTCATTGGCCAGGAGGCTTTACACCTCACGAATCCTGGGCCTGATGCTAGGGTTGTTGTTGGTGAGTGTCGCCGTCTATCCCCTTGACCCGGCACCTTGGGTCTGGTGGGCCATGCTGTTCAACGGCTTGTTATGGCCGCATGTGGCCTATCAGTGGGCCCGTCGCGCGGCGCAGCCGTACCAGGCTGAACGCCGAAACTTGCTGATTGACGCCTTTCTTGGCGGTTTCTGGGTCGTTGCGATGCAATTCAATCCGCTGCCCACGGCCGTTACGCTGGCAATGATGGCGATGAACAACGTCTCCATCGGGGGCTTGCGTTTTCTGTTCGCCGGGGCGGCGGTCCAAGTGACGGGCATCGCCCTGGGCCTGGCGATCTTTCCGTTGACCAGTGTGCCGATGACCAGTTCGGCGCAGCTCTATGCCAGTTTGCCTCTGTTGTGCATATATCCGCTGGCGTTGGGCTGGATCTGTTTTCGCCAGACCGCCATCCTGGGCCGGCAAAAGCGCGAGTTGTTGGCCCTGAGCCGTACCGACAGCCTGACCGGTCTGCTCAATCATGGGGCGTGGAAGGACCGGCTTAACGAGGAGTTCCAGCGCTGCCTGCGACAGCCACACGATGGGGCTGGTCACGGCGTGATTGCGCTGATGGACATCGACCACTTCAAAGCCATCAATGACACCTATGGCCATGGCGCTGGTGACATCGTGTTGCGTCAGCTGGGCAAGATGCTCAAGCAAAACCTGCGGGCCACCGACATTGTCGGACGTTATGGGGGGGACGAGTTCTGCGTGATTCTGCCGGACCTGACGTTGCACAATGCCGTGCTGGCCATGGAGGCCCTGCGTGAGCGGTTCGCCCTGCTCGGCTACGAGCAGGCCCCCGCGCTAAAGGGCAGTCTGAGCATTGGCCTGGCCGCCTTCAACCCGGCCTATGGCGACGCCACTCTCTGGCTCAACGACGCCGACCAGGCGCTTTACGAGGCCAAGACCGGCGGGCGCAACCGGGTCGTTTGCCATCGGCAGTGCCAGATGCTCGAGGAACCGGCGGTTTCTTTCTGATTCAACCGAGGAAGAGGGTTTATTTGTGCGTAACACAAACAAGTCCTGTTCCAGCCGCACTGTGTTCCGGCCTGAACTATCCCCCTAGGATTGCTTCACTCAACCACTTGTGAAGGAATCCCTCATGCAACGTTTTACCCGTCGTTTGCTCGCCGCTTGTGCGTTCTCCAGTATTGTCGCCAGCACCGGCGCATTGGCTGATGCCCATCCCACCATTCGAGCCATGGCTGGCGCGGAGCCGGTCAACCAACTCCCGGCCGGTAAAACCGCGTTACTGGTAATCGATTTTCAGAACGAATATTTCACCGGCAAAATGCCCATCCCTGACGGCGCTGCTGCGTTGGCCAATACTCGCGAACTGATTGATTTCGCCGATGATCACCACATGCCGGTGTTCCATATCCAGCACATTGCGCCGGCCGGTTCGGCGGTGTTTGCCGAGGGTGGCGAAACCGTGAAATTCCATCCGGACATGCAGCCCCGGGCCCAGGATGTTGTCTTGCAAAAGACCACTGTCAGCGTCTTCGGCAGTACCGACCTGGACAAGCGTTTGAAGAGCGCTGGTATCGAAAACCTGATCATCTCCGGTCTCATGACCCACGCGTGCGTGGCCGGTGCTGCCCGTGATGCGGCGCCGCTTGGCTACAATGTGTTGGTCGCCTCCGATGCATCGGCTACCCGTGCGATCACCCGGGTCAGTGGCGAAGCGATCGACAAGGACGCCTTGCACAAGGCCGCACTGGCCGAGGTCGAGGATACTTTCGGTGATGTGATGACCACCGCCCAAATCATCAAGCTGCCGGTACGCTGAAAATGAATCAGATGCTCGCCATGCGCGTGTTTCGCTGCATCGTGGAGGCTCAGGGGTTTTCAGCCGCGGCCGAACGACTGGACACCACTCATTCGTCGGTGTCGCGCAACTTGCAGCAACTGGAGTCTGTGCTGGGCGTGCGTCTGATCAATCGCAATACCCGACGCATGAGCCTTACGGCAGCAGGCGAGCGCTACTACGCCGCTTGCGTGGATATTCTGGATCGCGTTGATGCCGCGTCCCAGGCGGTGACCCTGGAACAGGAACGGCCCTCCGGGCTGCTGCGCATCAGTTCACCGCTGGTGATCGGTACGCTGGAGCTGGCACGTTGGTTGCCGGCGTTCCAGGAGCGCTATCCGGACATCCAGGTCGATTTGTCCTGCTCGGATCCGCTTGTCGATCTGGTAGCCGATGGGTTCGATGTGGCATTACGGATTTGCGGGCCGTTGGCCGACAGCAGTCTTGTCGCGCGCTTGCTCAGCGTTTCGCCGCTGGTTCTGGTGGCGGCACCGGCCTATGTCTTCAAGCGCGGGCTGCCTCGCGGCGTTGCTGAACTCAACGACCATCGGCTGCTGACGTATGCCTCGGCCACGCAGTGGGTGCTGGTGGGGGAAGCAGGGGAGTCGAGCACGGTGGATTGCGCCAGCAGCTTTCATACGGACACCATCACCGCCTTGCACGCCTGCGCTCTGGCGGGCGGGGGCATTGCCGCGTTTACCCTGGCGACGGTGCAGGATGACTTGCTGACGGGAAGACTGGTGCGGATTCTGCCTGAGTACACGCTTGGGCAGCGGCACTACTATGCGCTTTACCCGCATGCGCGGAATTTGCCGGCCAAGGTTCGAGTGTTTGTGGATTACATGGCGCAGTATTACGGCGCCAGGAACTGATGGACCTTGGACGGAACAGCGCCGGGGCCTGAAAAGCCCAGACAACGTTGCGACGATTTAAAAGATGTAGCTGAGCCGTGGCGAGGGAGTTCCCTCGTCACAATGGGGCAAGCCACAATGAATCAAACAGCCTTGGTGTGATCGGCTGGCCCGCGCAACGTCGCAATATCCCGCTTGGGCGGCATGCCAAACAAACGGCCGTACTCACGGCTGAACTGCGAGGGGCTTTCATAGCCCACTTTGAAGGCCGCACTCGCCACGTCCATATGCTCATTGAGCATCAAGCGCTTCGCTTCGTTCAACCGTAGCCACTTCTGGTACTGCAGCGGACTCATCGCGGTGAGCTGGCGGAAGTGATGGTGGAAGGTGGGGGGGCTCATCTGCACACGCGCCGCGAGGTCCTCTACGCGGATGTGTTCGGTGTAATTCAATTTCAGCCAGTCGATGGCTTTGGCGATCCGGTAGCCCTGGCTGTCCACGGAGGCGATCTGACGCAGCCGCGAAGCCTGGTCGCTCATCAACAACCGATAATGAATTTCCTGTTGGATCAGCGGCGCCAGTACAGGGATCGCGTCAGGCTCATCCAGCAGCGCCAACAAGCGTGCGAACGGCGCCAGAAGCTCAGGTGTTGCTGTACCAATGCCTGCGCCAATTCCGATGGGCCGGTCTCGATACGGCGTCATGCCGCTCTGGGCGACCAGATCGGCGACCATGCGCAAGTCGAGCTTGAAGACCAGGCCCAGGCAAGGTTGCTCCGGGCTTGCCACCATCACTTCAGAATTGGCGGGGATGTCCAGCGAAGTGATGAGAAATCGTGTGGTGTCGTATCCATACGCCTTGCCACCTACCCATACCTGTTTCACGCCTTGGGCCACGAGCACGATGCTCGGTTCGATCATGCAGATGACGGGACGCGCCGGGGCTTCACGTCGAAAGAAACTAAGGCCGGCCACCGGCATATCAAAGTCCCCCGTCTGTGGGGTCCGGGCGTCAATGATTCCGGCGAGCGTCTCTTGCAGGGATTTGCGTTGGGTGGTCATGGCGGGTTCGGGGGTTGTCCAGGGCTGATAGCTATAGGCAGAACAGTAACTCGCCAAGCGAAGCGCTGCCTACCCGAACTGGGGGAACTCATAGGATCGGGCAAGAAAAGCAGCGCAATGCGCTACCTGAAATCCGGGTTGAGCGCTGAGAATTTGATCCGACCTGACTCAGGAGATCATTACTCAATGCATGTTCGAGCCTACGCGGGTGACACCCCTCGAATCACTCAAACAGAAGGACTATCCAGTGAAAAGAATGCTGCTTGCCCTCGGTCTGCTTATCGTCTCTTGCTCATCCATGGGGGCTGATATGTCCAACGTTGCTGACAACTTCTACAAAAGTGACAAGGTGACAGTGGAAAAGGTCGCCTTCAAGAATCAATACGGGATGGAGGTGGCAGGTAATCTGTTTGTCCCAAAGGGACTGGACCCGAAGGCGAAAAGCGCCGCCATCATCGTGGGTCATCCCATGGGCGCGGTGAAGGAGCAGAGTTCCAATCTGTACGCGACCAAAATGGCCGAGCAGGGTTTTGTTACGCTCTCCCTGGATTTGTCGTTCTGGGGGGAGAGTGAGGGTACGCCGCGCAATGCGGTGTTGCCGGACATGTACGCAGAGGATTACAGCGCTGCGGTGGATTTTCTCGGCACCCGGCCGTTCGTCAATCGCGAGCGCATCGGCATCATTGGTATCTGCGGCAGCGGCGCTTTCGTCATCAGCGCAGCCAAGATCGACCCGCGCCTGAAGGCCATCGCGACGGTCAGCATGTACAACCATGGCGACTTGTACCGCAAAGGCCTGGGTAACTCGACAACGGCGGAACAGAAAAAACAGTTCCTGGCCACGGCAGCCGAGCAGCGCTATGTGGAGTTTATCGGTGGAAAAACCGCGTACACCTCTGGCTCACCGCTGAAATTGACGGGCGATGCCATCGCGGATGAGTTCTTTGACTTCTACCGGACCCCGCGTGGCGAAGTCACTCCCGCCGGCGCTTCGCCGCAGACCACGACCATGCCCACGCTGTCCAGCAACGTCAAGTTCATGAACTTCTACCCGTTCGATGACATTGAAAGCATCTCGCCGCGTCCTTTGCTGTTTATCACCGGCTCCGAGGCGCACTCGCGTGAGTACAGTGAAGATGCCTACAAGCGGTCTGCGCAACCCAAAGAGTTGCTCATCATCCCGGGAGCCAACCATGTGGACCTTTACGACCGGGTGAACCTGATCCCGTTCGACAAGTTGGCCGGGTTCTTTCGCAACAATCTGAAGTAACTCCCTCAATCACGCCATCACTTGGCACCTCTTGTCCTGCGGCAGCGATCTTCGGTGCCGCAGTTCGTCCCCTCGAGTCTTCAGTGGACCCGACGCTCAAGAAACACAGGATTCATATCCCATGACCGATAGCGTATTGCCCATCTCCCAAGACCGCCCCACGTGGAGCGCGGTGCTTGCCATGTCCCTCGCTGCGTTCGCCCTCGTTGCATCGGAGTTCATGCCGGTCAGCCTGCTCACGCCCATTGCGGCCGATCTACACATTAGCGAAGGGCAGGCCGGTCAAGGCATCGCCGTGTCTGGCGCCTTCGCCCTGATCACCAGCCTGTTCATTGCATCGATTGCCGCTAGGGTGGACCGTAAAAGTTTGCTCCTGCTGCTGACACTGTTGATGATCATTTCTGGAACCGTGGTCTCATTGGCACCCAATTACGCGGTATTCATGGCCGGACGCGCACTGATCGGCGTTGCGATTGGCGGCTTTTGGTCGTTGTCAGCCGCCACGGCCATGCGGCTGGTGCCGGATCACCAGATCCCACGGGCCCTGGCGATCGTCAATGGCGGCAATGCGTTGGCGACGGTGGTGGCGGCGCCGCTGGGCAGTTTTCTTGGGCAGATAATCGGTTGGCGTGGCGCGTTCTTTTGCATTGTGCCTGTCGCCGCCACCGCTTTGGTCTGGCTGCTGTTACGCCTGCCCTCCATGCCGGCACAGACGAAGCAGGGTAGCGCCAACGTGTTCAAATTGATGGCGCGAGCCCCCATAGCCTTGGGCATGCTGGCTGCCAGCGCATTCTTCATGGGTCAATTCATGTTGTTCACCTATCTACGACCGTTCCTTGAAACGGTGACGCAGATGAGCGTGTCTTTGCTTTCGTTTGCATTGCTGGTGATTGGCGTGGCCGGTTTGCTCGGTACCTTTGTGATCGGTGCGTTCTTGAAAAATGGCCTGTACCGGACGCTCATCGTCATCCCGTTGCTGATGGCAGCGATTGCACTTGCCCTGGTGGGGTTCGGGGCGTCGGCAACCATCACGATTATCCTGCTGGGGCTTTGGGGGTTAGTGGCCACCGCTGCCCCCGTCGGCTGGTGGACCTGGCTGGCGCGAACGCTGCCAGATGATGCCGAAGCAGGGGGCGGATTGATGGTCGCGATCATCCAGCTTGCGATTGCGGCGGGTGCCACGGTGGGCGGCATCCTTTTCGATCTGAGCGGCTATCAGGCGACTTTCGAAGCCAGCGCGGCTGTGCTGGGTGGTGCAGCCGTTCTCGGTATCCTGGCTGCACGGGCCGCGGTTCGGGATTGCCCAGACATCCGCGCCCGGGCGCAGGCCAAGGCCGTTTGAGCAGATGACCGTTGAGCGCCTGCGGTTGGTGGCACATTGATATATTGGTAGGCTAGGGGCTCGTTACCTATCGAGTGGGTCAGTGTGACTACCGAGCGAATTTTCCAGTTGGAGCAAGCCCTTATGGCCGTGATCGCTGCGGCGGGAAAGATGGGGGTCTGCAGTGATGAACTGTGCGCGCAGGCGGTGGGCGGGTTGATGTTTGAACACCATTGGAGCTGGACAAACGCACAGTACGCGCAAGGGGCGGCCGACGAGATCGACAACGCGTTGAGCCTTCTCGTAGGGAAACCGCCGGTGGAAAACAGGTCGCCGGCGATTGAGGCCGGCGCCAATGCGTTGCTCAATCCGCCAGCTAATTCGCGGTCTGTCAGTTTTATTTGATACGAGTGTGCGCCCATTTGCGTATGCGCCCTCATCGCGAGCAAGCTTTGCTCCCACAGGGTAAGTGCTTGGAGGTTAATGCTGCGAGCGATACTCAGGCGCGGCTTCCAGCGAGGTCTTGTGAGCGTTTTCCTTGGACGTTTGCCCCTGCGTATCGGGTAGCGAGGCGACATGAACGGTACGGGCCGGGATCGCAAACCGCACACCGATTCTGGCGAATTCTTCCATCATGCCCAGGTTGATCGCCTGTTGGACATCCATGTAAACGTTGTAGCTGGGGTCCAGCACGATGTACACCGTTTCGAATTCCAGTGCGCTCTCGCCGAAACCGCGAAAGTGCGAGCGGTCGAAGCGGGTCTTTTCCTGAGCCTTGATGATGTTTTCGACGATGACCGGCACTTGCCTTAGCTGTTCTGTCGAGCAGTCATGGGGCAGGGCGAATTCAAAGACGATCCGTCGTTCCTGAAGCCGTTTGTAGTTCTGAATGGTGGTGCTGATCATTCCGGCATTGGCCATCACGATCTGCTCGCCACCCAGGCTACGGATCCGCGTGGTTTTCAAGCCGACATGTTCCACGGTGCCGGCCAGGGAACCGACGACAATGAAGTCGCCGACCTCGAACGGCTTGTCCACGGCGATGGACAGCGAGG
>NZ_WUUD01000001.1:155447-184377 GCF_009831705.1 Pseudomonas sp. PICF6
TGTTCACGCCCAGGTTGGAGAGCATCGCCAGGAGTACCACGGCCCAGAGAAACACCTTCGCGCCCCACAGGCTCAGGGTGGCCAACGCGCTTTTCTGGTGGATGTCGGAGTGGTTGTGGCGGGCGAAATAGTGCAGCAACGCCAGGGCAATTGCCCGGTTGGCCCAGAGCCCCACCTGCAAGGCTGCGACCACGAACCAGAGGCTGCTGACCCGGTCAAGCCAACGCTCCGGCAGGTCCAGGACGCCGACGCCAATGAGGATGGAGGCCAGTAACAACAGCGTATTGCTGGTGCTGGACAGGACTTCGACGGCGATGTGGCTGACGTACGCATCGGGTTTCTGTGCCCGGGCCTGCACTTTTCTCAACAGCAAGCCGATGCCGGCCCTGACGATGATAAAACTCACCACCATCACACCCAGGGCCAGGAGCCAGTTGGCGATGGAGATGCCGAGTAATTGGGTGTCGGTAAGGAACTGGAGAGAGCTTGAGTCCATGTGAACGGTCACCTGTGCCATTGCTGTTCAGGTTTTGGCCCTTGCCGACTTTGGTGTGAGAACCTGGGCAGGGCATGAACCTGGTTAGTTCGCGCAAAGCACGGGCCGTTCAATTTTGTTCTGCGCGAGCAGTTGCGTAGGAGAGTGCTGGCGGCGTAGTTTCCTGGGCAGAACCTCTGTCAGAGCAATGCCATGCACATGACCGAACTGAGCAATGAGGAGTTGGAGCCGTTGCGCCAGGCGCTGATCCTGGCGGGTCTGCCTGTGGACGACCTGCACCAGCAGGGCCGACGTTTTTTCAGCTTCAGGCAAGCAGACACTCAGACAGCGTTTGGCGGGATCGAGGGGGAGGGCGCGGACCGATTGTTACGCTCTCTGGTGGTCCCTGAGGGGCTGCGGGGGCGCGGCATAGGCGCAGCGATGCTGGTCGCTCTGGAAGACTTTGCGAAAAACCAAGGTGTGGAGCGCCTTCACCTGCTCACTGCCAGTGCTGCTAGCTTCTTTGTCGCCCAGGGGTATCAGCCGCGTGACCGTTCGCTGGCGCCGATGTCGATCAGCGAAACGGCCCAATTCAGATCATTGTGCCCGGCCTCGGCGGCCTACCTGAGCAAATGCCTCATCTAACGCAGTAGATGCACGGCCAGGCCGGTCAGTCCGCATCCCAGTAGCACCTGGATGACGCCGCGTTTGTAGCGAAACAGCGCAATGGCGGCGGCGAGCGCGATGATTGCCGACGGCCAGTCCAGCGCACCGGAAAAACCGCTGGGCCAAAGCACGTGGTAACCGAAGAAGCAGGCCAGGTTGAGGATCACCCCGACCACGGCGGCAGTAATCGCCGTCAGCGGTGCGGTGAATTTCAGCTCGTTATGCGTCGACTCCACCAATGGCCCACCCGCGAGGATGAACAGGAATGAGGGCAGGAACGTAAACCAGGTCACCAGCGTGGCGGCAACCGCGCCAGCGAGGAAGGCCTGTTCAGGGCCGAACACCTGCATCACGTAGCCACCGACGAAGCCGACGAAAGCGACCACCATGATCAACGGGCCGGGAGTGGTTTCGCCGAGGGCCAGACCATCGATCATCTGTGTCGGGGTCAGCCAGCCGAAATGTCCGACAGCGCCTTGATACACATAGGGCAGAACCGCATAGGCGCCACCAAACGTCAGCAAGGCCGCCTTGGTGAAGAACCAGGCCATTTGCGTCAGGGTGCCTTCCCAGCCGAACAACAGGGTCAACACACCCATCGGCAAGGCCCACAGCAGGGCGCCGATGATCGCCAGCCGGGCCAGTCGCAAGGCGCTGAAGCGGGCATGCTCCGGGGGCGGGGTGTCATCGTCGATCAATGCCGGGCCAAAGGATTGATGCGTGGCGTTGTGGCCGCCCAGGCTGAACTTTTCCGGTGCCCAGCGGCCGCCGAAATACCCGATGACCGCCGCTCCCAGCACGATCAGCGGGAAGGGGAGATTGAAAGCGAATATCGCGGTGAACGAGCCGGCGGCGATGGCCCACAGCCAACTGTTCTTGAGCGCGCGCGAACCTATCCGGTGGGCGGCATGCACGACGATAGCGGTCACGGCTGGCTTGATGCCATAAAAAATCCCGGCCACCACCGGCACTTCGCCAAAGGCGACATACAGCCAGGACAATGTGATGAGAATGAACAGCGAAGGCAGCACGAACAGCGCCCCGGCAATGATCCCGCCCCAGCTGCGGTGCATCAGCCAGCCCAGGTACGTCGCCAATTGCTGCGCCTCGGGGCCTGGCAGCAGCATGCAGTAATTGAGGGCATGCAGAAAGCGTCGTTCGGAAATCCAGCGTCGGCGCTCCACCAACTCCTGGTGCATGATCGAGATTTGTCCTGCCGGCCCACCGAAACTGATAAAGCCCAGCTTGAGCCAGAACCAGAACGCCTCGCGCAAGCTGATGGCCGAGGGGCTGGACAACGGGTCGTCGACGGTCGGGATGGGTTTATTCATGGTCGGTCGGTGTTTGAATGGCAAAGGCGACCTACGTTATGGGGCGTTACGCAATTTTGATAGCCCTGGCAAAGCGATTCATGAAAAAAACCGGCTTTCCGGGATTGTCGCCATTGGGGGGGATTTTCCGGCCAGAACGGGTGAATTTGACAGGGCCATGCGCAGGATTTTGGATCCATTGAGCCACCCATCGGCTATGCCACACCGGCAAATTGCCGCCCCCCCAGGCGGTAGGCTAAGCTCACGAATATTGGGGGCTTTGAGGGTTTCGCTCATGCTTTGCCCCCCTCAGGAATTCGCTTGCCTATCCCCCATTTTGATCCGTTCCATGTCCCCGGCGGTGCCCTCAAGCGCCTGCCGTTGCTCAAGGCAGCGGTGGCGTTTATCGCGGCGGTCTGCCTGTGCCTGTGTGGCCTGCTTTTTTTGCAACTGGAACAGTCTCGTCGCTACGATCTGGAGTCGGCGCGCACCGCCTCAGCCAACCTCACCCGGGCCATGGCCCAACAGGCTCAGGACACGTTCCAGCAGACAGACCTGGTCCTGACCAGCCTGGCGGACTGGATAGAGAGCGACGGTTTCGATCCGGCGCTGCAACCACGTCTGCAGAAAACCTTTGCCCGGCGCGTGCAAGCACTGGAGCAATTGCATGGCCTGTTCCTGTTCGACAAGCACGGTCATTGGGTCATTACGTCCTTTGAACAACTGCACAGGGGCCCAGGGGTAGCAGATCGGGACTACTTTACGTTCCATCAGCAGAACACCGCCCTGATCGCTCATATCGGGCCGGCTATCCGCAGTCGACAAAATGGCGAGTGGATCATCCCGGTGTCGCGGCGCTTGAATGATCAGGACGGCAATTTCCAGGGCGTATTGTTGGCCGGGATCAAGATGTCGTACTTCGATCGATTCTTCGAAAGCTTCAGCCTCGCTGATCAAGACGAGATGGTCCTGGCCTTGTCCGACGGGACCTTGCTGGCCCGGCGCCCCTTCGACGAGGCGAAAATCGGTCGATCCCTGGCCGAGGAACCGGTCTTTCAGCATGAGTTGTACAGCGAAAGCGCCGGTACCGCGACCATCCGCTCCGCTGCCGATGGCGTCCTCAGGCTCTATGACCACCAGCATTTACAGGCCTATCCGCTGGTGGTTACCGCCGCGATGTCCGAACAGGCGATCCTGGCGGGGTGGCACGACAGAGCCTTCAAATCCAGTCTCATCGTAGCGTTGGTGGTGTTGGGTATCTGCCTGTTCGGCTGGGTATTCGTGCGCCAGTTGCGCAACAGCGAACGGATCGAAGCGGACCTGCGCAAGGCCCAGGAAGCGTTGGAGCTGATTGCCACCCATGACAGCCTGACTGGGCTTGCGAACCGTCGGCTGTTCGAGCGGGCCCTGGACATCGAGTTCGGCCGGGGTGCCCGCCAGCGCAGCCCATTGAGCCTGATCATGCTCGATATCGATTTCTTCAAGCGTTACAACGACACCTACGGCCACGTGGCCGGGGATCATTGTCTGGCAGAAATGGCGAAGGTGCTCAAGGGTTGCTGTCATCGCAAGGCTGACCTTGCCGTGCGTTATGGCGGCGAGGAGTTCGCGGTGCTGCTGCCCGATACCAACCTGCAAGGGGCCTTGGCCCTGGCCGAGCAGATCCGCCGCAGCGTTATCGACCAACACATCACCCATGCCGGCTCTCCTACCGGCTACTTGACGGTGAGCCTGGGCTGCTACGCGTTTGTGCCCAGCAGTCTGGACAGCATTGAAGTGTTCCTCCAGCGGGCCGACGCGGCGCTTTATCAGGCCAAGCACAGCGGACGCAACCGAGTGGCGGCGTTATCGATGGAAGACGGGTTTGATACGCTGGCGCGCTCGGATCGCTGAGGTCGCAGAAATCATCAAAATCGATGGCCGGGAGATCGTACATCGTTGCAACCACCACGGTGGCTTGTCGGTCACAGCTAGTGTCCTGGATCTGGAGCTCTGGCCCGATGAAAAACCTGCGCATAGCGACCTTCAATATCAACGGCATCCGGGCTCGACTGCCCAATCTGCTGGAGTGGCTGGAGCGGGAGAAACCCGACATTGTCTGCTTGCAGGAACTCAAGGCAGCGGACAAGGATTTCCCCACAGCGCAGCTGGAATCGGTCGGTTACGGATCGCTCTGGCACGGCCAGGCGTCCTGGAATGGCGTTGCGATCCTGGCCCGTGATGCGCAACCGCTGGAGAGCCGCCGTGGCTTGCCCGGTGGCGACGATGACCGCCACAGTCGTTACCTGGAGGCAGCGGTGCATGGCGTGCTGGTGGGTTGTCTTTATCTGCCTAACGGCAACCCGCAACCAGGGCCCAAATTCGATTACAAACTGGCCTGGTTCGAACGGCTGATCGCTTATGCCCAGGGGCTGCAGGCCAGCGATCATCCGGTGGTGCTGGCGGGTGACTACAACGTGGTGCCCACCGATCTGGACATCTACAACCCGCGTTCCTGGCTCAAGGATGCCCTGCTGCAACCCGAAAGCCGCGAGTGTTATCAGCGGCTGCTCGACCAGGGTTGGACCGATTCATTGCGCCACCTGTACCCGGACGAGCGGGTATACACCTTCTGGGATTATTTCCGTCAGCACTGGCAAAAGAACTCTGGGCTGCGCATCGATCACCTGCTGCTCAACCCGGCGGCCAGTCCTTATCTGAGCGAGGCGGGCGTGGACGCATGGGTCAGGAATCAACCACATCCCAGCGACCATGCTCCGACCTGGATCCGGCTCGCTTCGCGAAAACGTCGGTGAGGGAGCGAGGTCTGCGGTCGGTTATTGTCTCGCCAAGGCGAATGCCTTATATCTGCACCCCAGCAGCGGACTTTTTGTAAGCCCTGCACTGGACAGGAAAGGACATCCTCATGAGCCAAACCCGACTGAACGATTCGGGCCGTTATCTGCAACGCCTGGGCTTCGACACACCGCCAGCCCCGACCCTCGACACCTTGCGCCTGCTTCAACGACGCCACACCGCCGAGTTCCCCTTTGAAACCCTTTCGACGCTGCTGGGCCAACCCGTCCCCATCGACCTCGAATCAGTGGAGCGAAAAGTCTTCGAACAAGGCCGCGGCGGCTATTGCTATGAGCTCAATCAATTGTTCCTGGCGCTGCTGTTGGAACTGGGCTTCGAAGCCCGAGGCATCACCGGACGGGTGGTGATGAATGCCCCCGAGGGTGCCTGGCCCGCCCGCACCCACCGCCTCAGCCTGGTGACGCTTGACGGCGTGCGTTACACCACCGATGTCGGCTTCGGCGGCATGGTGCCTACTGCGCCGCTGCTGCTGGACAGCCGTGACACCCAGGCCACTCCCCACGAACCCTATCGCATCGAGGCTCACCCGGACGGCTATCTGCTGCGTGCCTGCGTGGCCGACGAATGGCGGCCGATGTACCTGTTCGATCTGCAGCGCCAGGAAGACATCGACTACACCGTCGGCAATTGGTACGTCAGCAACCACCCCGAGTCGCCGTTCATGGGCCGGTTGATGGTGTCTCGCACTGGCGATGGATTGCGCAAGACCCTGAACGGCAACAGCTATGCCTTGCACCGGATAGGCGAGCAAAGCGAACGTCGGACAATCACCGACGCCGACGAACTGATCGACCTGCTGGAAAACGAGTTTGGTCTGCGCGTACCGCCACGTGAGCTTTTACGGCCCGCCGTGGTTGGGCTTCTGTAACGAAGTGGGGTAGCAGGGGAGGCGGAAGGATTCGCGGGAGGGGATGGCTGCGCAGAATAAGTTGTATACAACTCTATGGACATTTGTCCTGAGTTTTGAATACAGTGTGCGCATAACAAAAAACAGGGAACTCCCGAACCATGAAAACGCCCCATGTTTCACTCCCACGGCCCGAGGACGAAAACCTTGGCGTCGGCGCGAATATGGCTTACGGCCTGCAGCATGTGTTGACCATGTACGGTGGCATCGTCGCTGTGCCACTGATCATCGGTCAGGCCGCCGGCTTGTCACCGGCGGACATCGGCCTGTTGATCGCGGCGTCATTGTTTGCAGGGGGGCTGGCAACATTGTTGCAAACCCTTGGCCTGCCGTTTTTCGGCTGTCAGTTACCCCTCGTGCAGGGCGTTTCGTTTTCCGGGGTCGCAACCATGGTGGCGATCGTCGGCAGCGGCGGAGAAGGGGGGTTCCAGGCCATCCTCGGAGCGGTGATCGCCGCGTCCTTGATTGGCTTGCTGATTACCCCTGTGTTCTCGCGAATCACCCGGTTCTTTCCGCCGCTGGTCACTGGCATCGTCATCACCACCATTGGCCTGACCTTGATGCCGGTAGCCGCTCGCTGGGCGATGGGCGGCAATAGCCACGCCGCCGATTTCGGCAGCATGGCCAATATCGGTTTGGCCGCCGTCACCCTGGTCCTGGTGCTGCTGCTGAGCAAAATGGGCAGCGCGACGATCTCGCGGCTGTCGATTCTGCTGGCAATGGTCATTGGCACGGTCATCGCCGTATTCCTGGGTATGGCGGACTTTTCATCCGTCAGCCAAGGCCCGATGTTCGGTTTCCCCACACCTTTCCACTTTGGCATGCCGACTTTTCATGTCGCGGCCATTCTGTCGATGTGCATCGTGATCATGGTGACATTGGTGGAAACGTCCGCCGATATCCTCGCGGTGGGCGAGATCATCGACACCAAAGTCGACTCCAGGCGTCTGGGTAACGGCTTGCGGGCCGACATGCTGTCGAGCATGATCGCGCCGATCTTTGGCTCTTTCACCCAGAGCGCCTTTGCCCAGAATGTCGGGCTGGTGGCGGTGACGGGGATCAAGAGCCGTTTCGTGGTGGCAACTGGCGGGGTATTTCTGGTGGTACTCGGGCTGCTGCCGTTCATGGGCCGAGTGATCGCGGCGGTGCCGACTTCGGTGTTGGGCGGTGCCGGTATCGTGCTGTTCGGCACCGTGGCTGCCAGCGGCATCCGCACGCTGTCAAAAGTCGACTACCGCAACAACGTCAACCTGATCATCGTCGCCACCTCTATCGGTTTTGGCATGATTCCCATCGCCGCGCCGAATTTCTACGATCATTTCCCGAGCTGGTTCGCGACGATCTTCCATTCGGGCATCAGCTCTTCGGCGATCATGGCAATCGTGCTGAACCTGGCCTTCAATCACTTCACCCGGGGTAACTCGGATCAACAGTCCGTATTCGCCGCCGGTACCGAGCGGGTGTTGCGTTATCAGGACCTGGCGGCGCTGCGTGAAGGCGACTACTTCAGTGACGGCAAGCTGCACGACTGCGATGGCAACGAGATTCCGGTGGTGTCGGAGGCAGCCCATGCACCGGTAGAGCATGGCCCGGTACGATTGAAAAGCAGCGAGCACGTCTAGCCTCGTGACGACGGCGCTTGCTCGGCTTTATGTCTCTTAATAAAGAAAGGCCTGTGATCGAGGATCACAGGCCTTTCTTTTTGCCTCAGAGACTGATCACCAGCGCCCGTAATGACCGCGCGGTGGGCCGTAGTAATAGCCCCGTGGTGGCCCGTAATACACCGGCGCCGGACGATAGTAGACAGGGCGCTCGATGTAGACCGGCTGTGGCTGGTAGTAGACCGGTGGCGGCTGCTGCACATAAACCGGTTGTGGCTGGACGTACACCGGTTGCTGCACGTAGACCGGACGATCACGGTTGATGATCGCTGAGCCGACGATGGCCGAACCAACGATTGCGCCAAACACGGCGGGCCCCTCCCAACCACCTCGACCATGGGCGGATGCCTGGCCGGTGACCGCGAGTGCCCCCATGAGCAGGGCGATGATGGGGAGTTGACGGTTCATAACGATTCCTCGTTTTGGCCCCGGCGCCTGTGGTCTGCAACAGACCCGAATGAGGGTCGCGGGGATACTTGCTCTGACAGCGATTTTTTCAGAATTTGCCGTGCCGTTGGGTAAATATTGTGTAAGGTCTGTAGCGGTTTCTTTACTGCAAGGAGTCACACATGCAGATCAACCCCAACAAAGACACTCAACTGTGCATGTCACTATCGGCGCGCCCTGGGAACTTCGGCCTGCGCTTTCACAATCACCTGTATGAGCAACTGGGGCTGAATTTCTACTACAAGGCATTCAGCAGCCAGGACTTGCCCGGTGCTGTAGGCGGCATCCGCGCCTTGGGCATCCGCGGGTGCGGGGTGTCGATGCCGTTCAAGGAAGACTGCATCGCCCTGGTCGACGAACTCGATCCTTCCGCCGCCGCGATCCAGTCCATCAATACCATCGTCAACACCGATGGCCATTTAAAGGCCTACAACACCGACTACATCGCGATCGCCCAATTGCTGCAAACCCATGCGGTGCCCAAGGATTCAACCTTTGCTCTGCGCGGTAGCGGCGGCATGGCCAAGGCCGTGGCCAGCGCCTTGCGCGACGGTGGTTACTCAAACGGTTTGATCGTGGCCCGCAACGAAACCGCCGGGCGAGCCTTGGCCGGCTCCCTGGGTTACGAATGGCAGGCTGAACTGGGGCAGCGACGGCCGCAGATGCTGATCAACGTCACGCCGATCGGCATGACCGGTGGCCCGGAAGCCGATCAACTGGCGTTCGAGCCCGAGACCATCGCAGCGGCCGAGACGGTGTTCGATGTGGTGGCGATCCCGTCGCAAACGCCGCTGATCGTGCGCGCCCAGGCTGAGGGCAAACGGGTCATCACCGGGCTCGAAGTGATTGCGATCCAGGCCCTGGAGCAGTTTGTCCTGTACACCGGCGTGCGGCCCAGCGCGGAACAATTCAAGAAGGCCGTGGCGTTCGCTCGATCCTGATTACTCCAGTCGCGCCAGCCGTTCTTCCAACGCCGCGATCCGCGCTTCGAGTTCTTCGATGCGCTCCAGCGACACGCCGCTGCCGGCACCACGCTCCACGGGATGCTGGCGGGCGGCGAGGATCGCTTCGATATCCGCCGGGTCGCCCATGGCGTGCATGTAACGGTCTTCCCGCTGGCCGGGCTGGCGCGGCACCAACAGCGCCAAGCCACGGGCGATCAGCCGTTCAAGCTGATGCACCACCTGTTCGGTGTCTTCGAAATCGTGCATCCGCCCGCTACGGGTCAGCAGTTCATTGACTGTCTGCGGGCCGCGCAAGAACAGCAAGCCCATCAGAATCACTTGGGCCGGCACCAGCTCCAGGGCCTTGTCGACCCGATGCTCCCAGCGGTCGGCGCGGCTGCCCATCACCAGTTTGGTAAAGCCGCGACCTTCCAGCGCACGCAGGCTCTGGCCGACCTGACCCGGATTGAGGTTCATGACCGGCTCACGGCTGGTCTTCTGGTTGCAGGCCAGCACCAGGGCGTTGAGCGTCAGCGGGTAGGTCTCGGGGTTGGTGGCCTGCTTTTCGACCAGCGCGCCGAGAATGCGGATTTCCGTGCTGTTGAGCCGCGGTTCTTCGGCCGGGCTTTGTTCTTCGATACTCATCGCGCGTTCCCTATGCTGTGGAAGCCGCCTAGCCTAATCCTTGCGCAATAAAAGACAAGGTGCGCAACAAGGCGTGGCTATAATCGCACCCGTTTGATTTGTCCTTTCCTGCCACCTGCATGAGATCGCCATGACTATTTCCCTGTACGCCGCTTCCATCCCGGTTTTCAAGCAGATGCTCAACGCCCTGAGTGATGTCCTGAACAAGGCTGAAGCCCACGCCACTGCGAAAAACATCGACCCTAACGCGTTCCTGCAAGCCCGCCTGTACCCTGACATGTTCCCCCTGGTACGCCAGGTGCAGATCGCGGTGGACTTCGCCAAAGGCGTGTCCGCGCGTCTGGCCGAGCTTGAAGTGCCGAAATATGACGACAGCGAAACCACCTTTGCCGAACTGCAAGCCTTGATCACCAAGGTATTGGCGTTCATCGACGGCATCAGCCCCGAGCAGATCGACGGCAAGGAAGGCATCGAAATCGTCACCCGTCCGGGCACGCCGAAGGAAAAACGCTTCACCGGCCAGACCTACCTGCTGAGCTATGGTCTGCCGCAGTTCTTCTTCCACGTCACCACCACCTATGCGCTGCTGCGCCACAATGGCGTGGAAGTGGGCAAACGCGACTACATGGGCGCGTTCTAAACCCGCCAGCATGAAAAAGCCCGGGACGGTGTGGGCCGTCCCGGGCTTTTTTGTGGCGGTCTGTTTACACGGTGGCTGTGCCATCGCTATCGCGAGCAGGCTCGCTCCCACATTGGATTTGTATCTGCCACAAACCCTGTGGGAGCGAGCCTGCTCGCGATGACGGTCATACCTCCAGCGCCGCTGTCAGGCCACGCGTTCGCGCTTCTCTTCCTCACCCAAGCAAGCCGCCGCGGTGAACAGCACATCGGTAGAGGAATTGAGCGCAGTCTCCGCCGAATCCTGCAGGACGCCGATAATGAAGCCCACGGCGACCACCTGCATGGCGATGTCGCTGGGAATACCGAACAGGCTGCATGCCAGGGGAATCAGCAACAGCGAACCACCGGCCACGCCGGACGCGCCGCAGGCACAAATGGCCGCGACGACGCTCAGCAGCACGGCGGTCGGCACGTCGACCACGATACCCAGGGTATGCACCGCCGCCAGGGTCAGTACGGTGATGGTAATGGCGGCGCCGGCCATGTTGATGGTCGCGCCCAACGGGATCGATACCGAATAGGTGTCTTCGTGCAGGCCCAGGCGTTTGCTCAGTTCCAGGTTCACTGGGATATTCGCCGCCGAACTGCGGGTGAAGAACGCGGTAATGCCGCTCTCGCGCAGGCAGGTAAAGACCAGTGGGTACGGGTTGCGACGCAGCTTCCAGAACACGATGAGCGGGTTCATCACCAGCGCCACGAACAGCATGCAGCCAATCAGCACGGTCAACAGGTGAAGGTAGCCCAGCAACGCGCTGAAACCTGAGGTTGCCAGGGTCGAGGCCACCAGGCCGAAGATCCCCAGCGGGGCGAAGCAGATGACCACGCGCACGATCACGGTCACGCCGTTGGACAGATCCCCGAGCACGGTACGGGTGGTTTCGCCAGCATGGCGAATGGCAATGCCCATGCCGATGGCCCAGGCCAGAATGCCGATGAAGTTGGCATTCATCAGGGCGCTGACCGGATTGTCCACCACGCTGAGCATCAAACTCTGCAGTACTTCGCCGATGCCGCCGGGGGCGGTGACGGCGACGTCATGGGACACCAGGACAAGGCTGGACGGAAACAGGGTACTGGCAACCACCGCGACCACTGCGGCGGCGAAAGTGCCGAGCAGGTACAGGAAGAGAATGGGCCGGATATGGGTTTCCTGACCGTGCTTGTGGTTGGCGATCGACGCCATGACCAGCACGAACACCAGGATCGGTGCCACGGCCTTGAGCGCTGACACAAAGACCTTACCGATGAAAGCGGTGGACTTGGCAAGGTCCGGTGCCAGCCACGCCAGGATGATGCCGGCGATCAGACCGATGACGATTTGCGTCACCAGGCCGGTGCGTTTGAGGCGGTGTAGAACGGAAGGAGACAAAGCAGTCATAACGGCATCTCTGATTTTTTTTTGTGTGCAACGGTCGACCCCTCAGGGCAACAGGCGGGCAGGCCACGTGAGCGGGACCGAAAAGAAAGTACAGCGTTTGCAGGCCGCGGACTTTATCACAGCCCGCGGAAAAACCTGACGGACCTGTGACGATCCGTCGCTTGGGCGTTCACACGCGTTTGTCTGAGGGGCGCATTCTGTTAGGCTTTGGGCCAATCCCCTTTCTACTCTGCCAGCGACCCTTTTGGGCTGACGCTGGTGTCGTTGTTTTGCTGGAGTTCTGCATGTTGTCTGTTTTTCTGTTGTCGGCGGCTGGTTTTACAGTGCTGACCACCGAATTCATCATCGTCGGCCTGTTGCCATCCATTGCCCGCGACCTGCAAGTCACGATTGCCCAGGCCGGGCTGCTGGTCACGCTGTTTGCATTTACCGTGGCGGCATTCGGGCCGTTCCTGACCGCCTGGTTCGCCCGCTTTGAGCGGCGCAAGCTGTTTATCAGCGTGTTGGTGATGTTTGGTCTGGCCAACACACTGGCGGCGCTGGCCCCCAATATCGGCGTAATGGCCGTCGCCCGATTGATCCCAGCCTTGGGGCTACCGGTGTTCTGGGCATTGGCCAGCGAAACGGCAGTGGACATTGTCGGGCCGCAGTTTGCCGGGCGGGCCATCGCCCGGATCGGGTTCGGCATTGTCTGTGCCACGGTGTTCGGTATTCCGGTAGGCACGCTGATTTCTGATGCGTTCGGCTGGCGCAGCGCCTTTGCCATCCTGGCGTTCGTTGCGTTCGCCAAGGCCTTGCTGCTGTTTGTCTACCTGCCCAAAACCAATCTGCATCAGCACCAGGTCAGTTTGCGCTCGCAACTCAAGATATTGCGCAGCCCGTTGATGCAGGGCCATGTGCTGCTGTCGATCCTGGTGTTCAGCGGCATGTTCACCGCGTACACCTACCTGGCCGATATCCTCGAGCGCCTGGCCGGGTTCGACGGCACACTGGTGGGCTGGTGCCTGATGGGCTTTGGGGCCGTGGGGCTGGTGGGTAACTCTCTGGGCGGCCGCGCGGTGGACCGACACCCTTTGATCGCCTCGATGGTGTTTTGTCTGTTCCTGATCGGCGGCATGGTGGCGCTGGTGCCGAACATTCATTCGACCGTCGGGCTGGCGGCAGCGATGGGCATCTGGGGAGTGACCCAGGCGGCCCTGTTCCTGGTCAGTCATGTACGACTGATGAAGGCCGCGCCTGAGGCTCCAGCCTTTGCCGCATCGCTGAACATCGCCGGGGCCAATCTGGGAATCGGCCTGGGGGCGATGGTCGGTGGGCGCGTCATCGATACCCTGGGCCTGGGCAGCGTTGGTTTTGCCGCGTCCGGGTTCATCCTCATATCGATCCTGCTGGCGTTGTTGCTGATGACCTTCAAGCCCCGTGCCGCCTGCGCGCAGTCCTAAGCGCTGAACAGCTCGCGTCGGGCACCTTCGGCGATGGCGACGATGCCCGGATGGCTGACCTTGCGCTCTACGGAAATGGCATAGAACGACTCGCTGACCGCATCGGTCTGGCCGATCACCTGTACGCCGTACTGACGCTGAACTTCTTCGGCGATCACGCTGGGGCCGATGAAAATTCCGCTGCCTGATTGCCCGAAGGCCTGCATCAGCGCGCTGTCGTCGAATTCGCCAACGATGCGCGGCTGGATCTGTTGCTCGGCGAACCAGCGTTGCAAGCGGCTGCGTACCACGGTTTCGGCACCTGGAATCAGCAGCGGGGCGTCATTCAGGCTGCGGGGGAAATCCTGCCCATAGCGCTCGGCCAGCGCAGCGGTGGCAAAGAAGCTGATCCCGCACTCTCCCAACTTCTGGCTATAACCCTTGATGTCCAGGTGGGTCGGCATCGGGCTGTCGGAAATCACCAGGTCCAGGCGCTGGATCGCCAGGTCCGCCAACAGCCGCTCGAGTTTGTCTTCGCGGCAAGTGATGCGCAGCGGCTCACTCAGCTCCATGGTCGGCGCCAGCAGTCGATAGACGATGGACTTGGGCACCACATCTGCCACCCCGACCCGGAACAGCGTCTGCTGCTCATTGGGTTGCGCCCGGAGCATAAGCTCCAGTTCGCCACCCAACTGGAACATGTGTTCGGCATAGGGCAGCGTCTGGCGGCCGGCCTCGGTCAGTTCCAACTGTCGCCCGACGCGGCGAAACAACTTGATGTTAAAGGTTTGTTCGAGCAGCGAAATCTGCCCGCTGATGGTTTGTGGTGTCAGGTTCAGTTGCTCGCAGGCCCGCACAATGCTGCCGGTCTTGGCCACCACCCAGAAGTAATGCAACTGTCGGTAATTGAGCATAAGGCACACCGATTCGTAAAAATCGAAGTATAACCGCTGAAAATACGAATTTTCCTGAAGTATTCACCTCTCTAGAATGCCGGGCCATCGGTGAGCCACCTTTGGTGCTCTGTTTAACCCTGAGAGGCATTTATCCATGACGTACAAAACCCTGGGTTTGGCGGCCTTGTTGGCAGTGTCTTCAATCGCCCTTGTTGGCTGCGAACAGGCCGAAAAAAGTGCCCAGCAGTTGATGGGGCAAGCCGCGGAAACGGCCAAGCAGGCAATCGATGACACCCATAAGGCTGCCGAACAGGCGATCAGCGAGGCCACTGGCGGGTTGATCAGCCCCAAGAAGCAGCCGGCGGATGAGGCTGAAGAATCCGAAACCTCCACCCAAACCATTTAACCCCGTCATATCGAGTCAGGACTGACCCATGGATTATCTTTTACAACTCGCTGCCAGCCCCACTGCATGGATCGCGCTGGCGACTCTGGTCGTCATGGAAATCGTGCTTGGCATCGATAACCTGATCTTCATTTCGATCCTGACCAATAAACTGCCCGAACAGCACCGCGCCAAGGCACGGCGTATCGGCATTGGCATGGCGCTGATCCTGCGCCTGGGCTTGTTGAGCACCATTGCTTTCATCGTGCAGTTGACTGAGCCGGTTATCGAAATCCTCGGTCAGGCATTCTCCTGGAAGGACATGATCCTGATCGCCGGCGGCCTGTTCCTGCTGTGGAAAGCCACCACCGAGATCCACCACAGCATGGACCCGGCACCGAATGATCCGAAATCCGCCACCTCCGGCGTGACCCTCGGATTTGCCGCTGCGATCGGTCAGATCCTGATGCTGGACCTGGTATTTTCCATCGACAGCATCATTACCGCCGTGGGCATGACCGAGCATCTGCCGATCATGATCATTGCTGTCGTGATCTCGGTGTTGGTGATGTTGCTGGCGGCCGAGCCGCTGGCCAAGTTCATCAACGACAACCCGACAGTGGTCATGTTGGCGCTGGGCTTCCTGATCATGATCGGCATGACGTTGATCGCCGAAGGCTTTGGTGCTCATGTGCCCAAGGGCTATATCTACGCAGCCATGGCGTTCTCGGCAGCGATTGAGGTGTTGAACATGATGTCGCGTCGCCGTCAGCAAAGGGCGTTGGCTGACAAAGCCTGATTACAGGCACTCAAAAGCCGCCGGGTCCATGCCCGGGCGGCTTTTTTTTGGATTTTTGAAGGGCGGCGGGACGGTCAGTGTGCGGCGGCGTGGCGCCTGGCCGGTTTTGGTGCTTTTTCCGCCCGCGCTGGTCGTGGCGCAGGATGATGGCGGCGTGCAATGCGCAAAACGCCCCACAGCATGGCTGTGGCGACGCTTAACCAGCCGAATATCAGCATCAGGATTGTTGTGGTCAGGCTCATCTGTGCCTCCTTCTGCCCAAGTTCAGGGCGACGCACTCGTTACAATGGACAGTCTAGTCGCTAAAGTGTTGCAGGGAATCGATCGGTATTGATGACAGACGGACCGCTTCGTTCTATCGCCGCGATGGGACTGCTGTTTAAGGCTATACCCACGTCTGTCTGCACCTTATGATCGACGGCCCTTGCCTGGCCCGATGTCGGGTGCCTTAACAAGAGAGTCCTAATGTTTCCGGTAATTTCCTCTTTTCGATCACTGGTACTGGTGACGGCCTGCCTGGCGGCCCTGGCGGGTTGCGCAGGCAGTGTGTCGCCGCAGATTCAGCGCCTGCCCGAGCGGGTGGAACTCAACAGCGTGCCGTTCTTTCGTGGCGAAATGTACCAGGGTGGCCCCCAGTCGCTGGCCAGCCTCTTGACGCTGCAAGGCACGGTAATCACCCCGGGGCTGCTGGAGAAGCCTCTGCATCTGCCGGAAGGCGAGGCTCATTTGCAGCAGAACCTGCAGACCCTGGCGCGAGAATATGGGCTGGTGGTATACCCCCTCGACAGCGAACTGCCGGCACTGTTGGAGCAAGTCGCGGCAGGTTATCCCGTGTTGGTGCGCTATACGGAGGGGTCGGCTTTCTGGTCTGGGCCCAGGTACGGCATTCTCGTCGGTTATGACCGCCAAAAGCAGACGGTCTTGCTGCGATCGGGGATGAACCGGCGGCTGCTGATGAGCTTCAGTGGGTTTGAGTCGGCTCTCAAGGATGCTGGAGGCTGGGCGGTATTGGTCCAGCGACCTACGCAGCTCCCGGCCAAGGTAGACTCTCAGCGCTGGCTGAAAGCTGCGGGCGAACTGGCCGGGGCAGGGCAGGAGCAGGCAGCGGCCCGGGCGACTCAAGCCCTGAGCGGCGCACACTGATCTCACCCCCCGTTCGTCACTTGTCGGGCACCACCCGCCATGCCAGAGGCTCCTAACCTCAGGGCCGGAATATCCGGCCCATGCTTGCGAGGAGAAAAGCATGGCACAGTCGAAAACACCTACGGGGCCACATTCTTCCGAACATTCTTCAGGCGATGATTTGGGATTTGATCCCGATTCGCCGGATCTCGGCGATCCTCAAGTCGATCCGATAGGCCCCGCCAAGGCGCCTCTGGACGAAGAGGATGAGCAGGAAGAGCCCGGTTCCAGAGCGTATGACCCGTTGGGTGATCTAAAACCTTGAATAAACAAAGCCCCGATGAGTCGGGGCTTTGTTTGCCTGGTTAATTAATTCGACGCTTCGACTACACCGGTTTGGCGGCTCTTGAGGTTCTTGGCCGCCTTGTATTGAAGGGCCGCGGCAGGGACGCTGGCGCTTTTGCCGGTTTCCACCCAGCTACGGATCCGGCTGGCATCGGCGAAGTGGGTATATTTCCCAAACGCATCCAGCACCACCAGGGCCATCGGTCGATTGCTCATTTTCGTCACCAGTACCAGGCAGTGGCCGGCCTGATTGGTGAAGCCGGTCTTGGTCAGTTGGATGTCCCAGCCAGCCTTATGGACCAAGTGGTCGGTATTGCGAAAGCCCAGGCTATAAACCGGTTTGCGGAAGGTTACGGTCTTTTCCTTGGTGGTACTCAGTTCGCTCAGCAATGGATATTTGCGTGCCGCGATCAGCAGTTTGGTCAGGTCCCGGGCGGTGGATACGTTGTGAATCGACAGGCCTGTGGGCTCGACATAGTGGGTGCTGCTCATGCCCAGCGCCTTTGCCTTGGCGTTCATGGCCGCGATGAACGCTGCGTACCCGCCCGGGTAGTGGTGGGCGAGGCTGGCGGCGGCGCGGTTCTCCGACGACATCAGGGCAATCAGCAACACGTCCCGGCGTGACAGTTCGCTGTTGAGCTTGACCCGGGAAAATACCCCCTTCATCTCCGGTGTATTGGCGATGGTCATGGAGATGTATTCATTCAGATCCTGCTTGGCATCCAGCACGATCAGACCGGTCATCAATTTGGTCACCGAAGCGATGGGCACCACTACGTCGGGATTGCTGGCATAAACGACTTTATTCGTCTGCAAGTCCAGCAGTATCGCGCTGCCCGAGGCGACTTGCAGTTTTGAGGTGTCTCGCGGGGCGGCGATGGTTTCCTGCGCCTCGACATTCTGCGTGATAAAGGTACCTGTGAAAGCGATGAACAGGCTGAGGATAGAAAGACGGATTTTCACGCGAGTAGACTCGATAGAGTTGAAGGTGCCGTGCAGCAATGGCTTGTTAAAAAAGCGCTGCATTTTATGAGTATGGGCGACGACAGCGCCATATGCCTGTACCGCCGGGGCTTGCGATTAAATAAAGTTTAATGAAGGGCGCAAAAACTCCTGTGGGAGCGACCCTGCTTGCGATAGCGGTGTGTCAGTCAGCATGGATGAAGGCTGAGACAAAGCTATCGCGAGCAGGCTCGCTCCCACAGGGATTGGAACTGCGCTGAAAAGGCGTATCAGCTATGCAGCGTTTCCGCCGCATACAAGGTGTTTTCCAGCAGACAGGCACGGGTCATCGGACCTACGCCGCCAGGGACTGGAGTGATCCAGCCTGCACGGGGCAGGGCGGTTTCGTAGATCACGTCGCCGACCAGCTTGCCATCGTCCTGGCGGTTGATACCCACGTCGATCACGATGGCGCCTTCCTTGATCCACTCGCCCTTCACCAGGCCAGGCTTGCCGGCGGCAACGACCACCAGGTCGGCGCGGCCGACGTGTCCAGCCAGGTCCTTGGTAAAGCGATGGGTCACGGTGACGGTGCAGCCGGCCAGCAGCAACTCCATGGCCATCGGACGGCCAACGATGTTGGACGCGCCAACCACCACGGCATCGAGACCGTACAGGTCCACGCCGGTGCTTTCCAGCAACGTCATGATGCCTTTGGGGGTGCAGGGGCGCAGCAGCGGGATACGCTGGGCCAGGCGACCGACATTATAAGGATGGAAGCCGTCGACATCTTTGTCCGGGCGGATACGCTCCAGCAGTTTGGAGGCGTCGAGGTGTTCAGGCAGGGGCAGTTGGAGCAGAACGCCGTCGATGTTCGGGTCGTCGTTCAGGCGATCAATCAGATCAGCCAATGCTTGCTGAGTGGTTTCGGAAGGCAGGTCGTAGGCCTGGGAAAGGAAGCCGACCTCTTCACAGTCTTTACGCTTGTGCGAGACATAAACCTGAGAGGCAGGATCGCTGCCGACCAGGATCACCGCCAGGCCGGGCGTGCGCAGGCCTTGCTGGCGACGCTCGGTGACTCGTTGGGCGATCTGCTGGCGCAGGCTGGCGGCGATCGATTTGCCGTCGATAAGTTGTGCAGTCATTGCGCGTGGTTAACCATCGAGAGGGGAAAAAAAGAGAACGCATTCTCGCATGCCGAGGCGTGAGGGCAAAGGCGCTTGGTCTGCAAATTCCCCTAACCCCTTTAATTAAATGAATTTTTTTTAGAAAAGAGTTGACGACCTATCAGGCCGTCTATAACATTCGTCGCACTTGTCGGGCACAGCCTAGCACTGGTTAAGAAGGTGGAGCAGAGTTGGTTGTTTTAACTCGGTAACACTGAAAGCACTTAGTTTGTAATCGTCCAAGAATACAGATTAAAAAGGCGCCCGTAGCTCAGCTGGATAGAGCATCCGCCTTCTAAGCGGATGGTCGCAGGTTCGAGTCCTGCCGGGTGCGCCAATTAGGCAGCTTTGGCACAAGTAAGGCAACAAGGCAATATGGTGGGCGTAGCTCAGTTGGTAGAGCACGGGATTGTGACTCCCGTTGTCGTGGGTTCGATCCCCATCGTCCACCCCATATTCTAGAAAGGCGCCAGATTAACAGTCTGGCGCCTTTGCTTTAAAAGCTTGATACGCGGATGTGGTGGAATTGGTAGACACACTGGATTTAGGTTCCAGCGCCGCAAGGTGTGAGAGTTCGAGTCTCTCCGTCCGCACCATACAAGTCGCTATTTAAATAGCAGAGAACGGCGCAGTACCTGAAGAGGGCTGCGCCGTTTTTGTATTCATGATTTTTTGTCGCCGACCCTGGTTCAGGGTTGTGCGGGGTGCTCGGGTCGTCACGATTGTGTTTCCTGATGATGCGCGGCATGCCCGTTGGTCTCCTCGCGAGACCGGATGCCGGGCGCGCGGGTTTGCTGCTCCTATATATAGAAGCATTGACCCAGAGCCTTGCAGCGACCGACTGTATTTGCAATCCGGGCGAGGCATGACCGTATGTCCGCTCCTAAATTCGGCGCCTGTTTCCAGCCCTTTTTCAGTAGGGTGACTTCTTGAGTTTGACCTACTAGAATGCATGCCCTTGATTCTGGGGTCGGAAACGCCCGGCCAACGTCTGTGCAACGAGGAATATCCATGCAAGTTTCTGTTGAAAATACTTCTGCTCTTGAGCGCCGCATGAGCATCACCGTGCCGGCTGAGCGCATCGAGACTCAGGTCAACAAGCGTCTGCAGCAGACTGCCCAAAAGGCCAAAATCCCAGGTTTCCGCCCAGGCAAAGTGCCAATGAGCGTGATCCGTCAGCGTTATGAAGCTGACGCACGTCAGGAAGCCGTGGGCGATGTGATCCAGTCTTCGTTCTACGAAGCGGTCGTCGAGCAGAAGCTGAACCCGGCCGGTGCTCCGTCCGTCGAGCCTAAAGTGCTGGAAAAGGGCAAGGACCTGGAGTTCATCGCCACGTTCGAAGTGTTCCCTGAGTTCACGGTTGCCGGTTTCGAGTCCATCTCCGTCGAGCGTCTGAGCGCCGATGTTTCGGATGCCGACCTGGACAAGATGCTGGACATCCTGCGCAAGCAGAACACCCGTTTCGAAGTGGCCGATCGTGCTGCCCAGAACGAAGATCAACTGAACATCGATTTCGTCGGCAAGGTCGACGGTGAAGTGTTCGCCGGTGGTTCCGCCAAGGCTACTCAGCTGGTGCTGGGCTCTGGCCGCATGATCCCTGGCTTCGAAGATGGCCTGGTTGGCGCCAAGGCCGGTGAAGAGCGCGTTCTGAACCTGACCTTCCCTGAGGACTATCAGAACCTGGACCTGGCTGGTAAATCCGCCGAGTTCACCGTGACCGTCAACAGCGTTTCCGAGCCGAAACTGCCAGAGCTGAACGAAGAGTTCTTCGCCCAGTTCGGCATCAAGGAAACCGGTCTGGAAGGTTTCCGCGCCGAAGTTCGCAAGAACATGGAGCGTGAGCTGCGTCAGGCCATCAAGTCCAAGGTCAAGAACCAGGTCATGGACGGTCTGCTGGCCTCCAACCCGATCGAAGTGCCAAAGGCTCTGCTGGACAACGAAGTGAACCGTCTGCGTGTACAGGCTGTTCAACAGTTCGGCGGCAACATCAAGCCGGATCAACTGCCCGCTGAGCTGTTCGAAGAGCAAGCCAAGCGCCGCGTTGTGCTGGGCCTGATCGTTGCTGAAGTGGTCAAGCAGTTCGAACTCAAGCCTGACGAAGCCCGCGTTCGCGAGCTGATCCAGGAAATGGCTTCGGCCTATCAGGAGCCTGAGCAAGTCGTGTCCTGGTACTACAAGAACGACCAGCAACTGAACGAAGTCCGTTCGGTTGTGCTGGAAGAACAAGTTGTGGATACTGTTCTGCAGAAAGCTAGCGTGACCGATAAAGCGGTCTCTTACGAAGAAGCGGTCAAGCCGGTGGAAGCTCCACAAGCCGATTGATCGTTCTGCGGTAAGAAATACACACCCATAAGCCAGCCTTCGCGCTGGCTTATGCGTATTCAAGACATAACTATTTGGGAGTGACTGCGAGACATGTCCCGCAATTCTTTTTATCAGCAGAGCTCTGACATCCAAGCCGCAGGCGGCCTGGTCCCGATGGTTATCGAGCAGTCTGCCCGTGGCGAACGTGCCTATGACATCTACTCGCGTCTGCTCAAGGAACGCGTCATCTTCCTGATCGGCCCCGTTGAAGACTACATGGCCAACCTGGTTGCGGCGCAACTGCTGTTCCTTGAAGCGGAAAACCCGGACAAGGATATCCATCTGTACATCAACTCACCTGGTGGCTCGGTGACAGCAGGCATGTCGATCTACGACACCATGCAGTTCATCAAGCCTGACGTTTCCACCATCTGCATCGGCCAGGCCTGCAGCATGGGCGCATTCCTGCTCGCCGGTGGCGCAGCGGGCAAGCGTCACTGCCTGCCTAATTCGCGCATGATGATTCACCAGCCGTTGGGTGGTTTCCAGGGGCAGGCGTCGGATATCGACATCCATGCCAAGGAAATCCTCCACATTCGTTCGCGCCTGAACTCGCTGCTGGCCCATCACACCGGCCAAAGCCTCGAAACCATTGAGCGTGACACCGAGCGTGACAACTTCATGAGCGCTGAGCGTGCGGCCGAATATGGCCTGATCGACTCCGTGATCAACAAGCGTCAAATGCCTGCCTAAGCCGCTCAAAATGCAGGTGGTTGGGATGACCGGCCGCCTGCGGGCTTGAAAAAGCCCGCAATTGCCTTCATCTTGTGTTGCAAGCCTATCGGATTTGGATCGATCGAATGACTGACACCCGCAACGGCGAGGACAACGGCAAACTGCTTTATTGCTCCTTCTGTGGCAAAAGCCAGCATGAAGTACGCAAATTGATTGCCGGCCCCTCGGTCTTCATTTGCGACGAGTGCGTCGACCTGTGCAATGACATCATCCGCGAGGAGGTGCAGGAAGCCCAGGCCGAAAGCAGCGCGCATAAGTTGCCTTCGCCTAAAGAAATCAGCGGCATCCTTGATCAATATGTCATTGGTCAGGAGCGCGCGAAAAAGGTACTGGCCGTAGCGGTGTACAACCACTACAAGCGCCTGAACCAACGTGACAAAAAGAATGACGAGGTCGAGCTCGGCAAGAGCAACATCCTGCTGATCGGCCCGACAGGCTCGGGTAAAACCCTGCTTGCCGAAACCCTGGCCCGTTTGCTGAACGTTCCGTTCACCATCGCCGACGCAACCACCCTTACCGAGGCGGGTTATGTGGGTGAGGATGTCGAGAACATCATTCAGAAACTGCTGCAGAAGTGCGATTACGATGTGGAAAAGGCCCAGATGGGTATCGTCTACATCGACGAAATCGACAAGATTTCCCGCAAGTCCGACAACCCGTCCATCACCCGGGATGTTTCCGGCGAGGGCGTGCAGCAGGCCTTGCTCAAGCTGATCGAAGGTACCGTGGCTTCCGTTCCGCCTCAGGGTGGTCGCAAGCATCCGCAGCAGGAGTTCCTGCAGGTCGACACGCGTAACATTCTGTTCATCTGCGGTGGCGCGTTCTCCGGCCTGGAAAAGGTTATTCAAAACCGTTCCACCCGTGGCGGCATTGGTTTCAACGCCGAAGTGCGCAGTAAGGAAGAGGGTAAGAAGGTCGGTGAATCCCTGCGTGAAGTCGAACCTGATGATTTGGTCAAGTTCGGTCTGATCCCGGAATTCGTGGGTCGCTTGCCGGTCCTGGCGACACTGGACGAGTTGGATGAAGCTGCACTGATGCAGATTCTGACCGAGCCGAAGAATGCCCTGACCAAGCAATATGCCAAGCTGTTCGAAATGGAAGGTGTAGACCTGGAGTTCCGTTCCGACGCGCTGAAATCGGTTGCCAAACGAGCCCTGGAGCGTAAAACCGGTGCCCGTGGGTTGCGCTCGATTCTGGAAGGCGTATTGCTCGACACGATGTATGAGATCCCCTCGCAGTCTGAGGTGAGTAAAGTCGTGATCGATGAAAGCGTTATAGAAGGTAAGTCCAAGCCTTTGTATATCTACGAAAACAAAGAGCCGGCTGCCAAGGCCGCGCCGGACGCTTAAGCGTCCCGGTGCCGGAATAAAGAAGGGGCCTTCGGGCCCCTTTGCTTTTTGCGCGTTTTAGACGTGTCTTTGCGCTTGTTTTTTTTCAAGGCTGCCCCCATCTTGGTTTCAAGCTTACTTCCATCTGTTTCCGGCCTTGTGGCCGCCGTAGAGGCGAAATCATGAAGACAACCATCGAATTGCCTCTCCTGCCATTGCGTGATGTCGTGGTTTATCCGCACATGGTTATCCCGCTGTTCGTGGGGCGCGAGAAGTCTATCGAAGCCCTCGAGGCTGCGATGACGGGTGACAAGCAGATTCTTCTGTTGGCGCAGAGAAATCCTGCTGACGATGATCCCGGCGAAGACGCACTTTATCGCGTAGGCACAATTGCAACAGTTCTGCAGCTGCTCAAGCTGCCCGACGGCACCGTCAAGGTCCTGGTCGAAGGTGAGCAGCGTGGCACGGTCGAGCGTTTCAGCGAAGTGGACGGCCATTGCCGGGCCGAAGTGTCGCTGATCGACGAAGTGGACGCGCCCGAGCGTGAGTCTGAGGTGTTTGTCCGCAGTCTTCTGTCGCAGTTCGAACAATACGTGCAGTTGGGCAAGAAGGTGCCTGCTGAGGTCCTGTCGTCGCTTAACAGCATCGACGAACCTGGGCGGCTGGTCGATACGATGGCGGCCCACATGGCCCTCAAGATCGAGCAGAAGCAGGAAATTCTCGAAATCATCGATTTGTCTGCCCGTGTCGAACACGTGCTGGCACTGCTGGATGGCGAAATCGACCTACTGCAGGTCGAGAAGCGCATTCGTGGTCGCGTCAAGAAGCAGATGGAGCGTAGCCAGCGCGAGTACTACCTGAATGAGCAGATGAAGGCCATTCAGAAGGAACTTGGCGATGGTGACGAAGGGCACAACGAAATCGAAGAGCTGAAAAAGCGCATCGATGCTGCGGGCCTGCCCAAGGATGCACTTGCCAAGGCCCAGGCCGAGCTGAACAAGCTCAAGCAAATGTCGCCTATGTCTGCCGAAGCCACTGTGGTGCGCTCCTATATCGACTGGCTGGTTCAGGTGCCTTGGAAGGCGCAAAGCAAGGTCCGTCTGGACCTGGCCCGCGCCGAAGATATTCTCGATGCCGACCATTACGGTCTGGAAGAGGTCAAGGAACGTATCCTCGAATACCTCGCCGTGCAAAAACGCGTGAAGAAAATTCGCGGGCCGGTACTGTGCCTGGTGGGGCCTCCCGGGGTCGGTAAAACATCGCTGGCAGAGTCGATTGCCCACGCGACCAATCGTAAATTCGTGCGCATGGCCCTCGGTGGCGTGCGCGATGAAGCGGAAATTCGGGGGCATCGCCGCACTTATATCGGGTCGATGCCAGGAAGATTGATTCAAAAGATGACTAAGGTTGGCGTGCGCAATCCGCTGTTTCTTTTGGATGAAATCGACAAGATGGGCAGCGATATGCGCGGCGATCCCGCTTCTGCGCTGCTCGAAGTGCTCGATCCGGAGCAGAATCACAATTTCAACGATCACTATCTGGAGGTCGACTACGACCTGTCGGACGTGATGTTCCTCTGCACCTCCAACTCCATGAACATTCCGCCAGCACTGCTGGACCGGATGGAGGTGATCCGTCTGCCGGGCTACACCGAAGACGAGAAGATCAACATCGCCGTCAAATACCTTTCGCCCAAGCAGATCCAGGCCAACGGCCTGAAAAAAGGCGAGCTGGAATTTGACGAGGAAGCGATTCGCGACATTATCCGCTACTACACTCGCGAGGCGGGTGTGCGTGGTCTGGAGCGGCAAATTGCCAAGGTCTGCCGCAAGGCGGTCAAAGAGCATGCGCTGGAAAAACGCTTCGCGGTCAAGGTTACTTCGGACCTGCTGGAGCACTTCCTGGGTGTTCGCAAGTTCCGCTACGGCCTCGCCGAGCAGCAGGATCAGATTGGTCAGGTGACTGGCCTTGCGTGGACTCAGGTCGGTGGCGAGTTGCTGACTATCGAAGCGGCCGTAGTACCGGGCAAGGGTCAACTGATCAAGACCGGTTCGCTAGGCGATGTGATGGTCGAGTCGATCACCGCAGCGCTGACGGTCGTGCGCAGCCGCGCCCGGAGCCTGGGCATCCCCCTGGACTTCCACGAGAAGCGCGACACCCATATCCACATGCCTGAAGGGGCTACGCCCAAGGACGGCCCGAGCGCCGGCGTAGGCATGTGCACGGCCCTGGTATCCGCGCTGACCGGCATTCCTGTGCGCGCCGACGTCGCCATGACGGGTGAAATCACCCTGCGTGGCCAGGTATTGGCCATCGGCGGTCTGAAGGAAAAACTGCTGGCGGCTCACCGTGGCGGGATCAAGATCGTGATCATTCCCGAGGAGAATGTCCGCGATTTGAAGGAGATTCCTGACAACATTAAGCAGGATCTTCAGATCAAACCGGTTAAATGGATTGACGAGGTCCTGCAAATTGCGCTGCAATACGCGCCGGAGCCCTTGCCGGATGTGGCTCCGGAGATAGTCGCGAAGGAAGACAAGCGAGAGTCTGACTCTAAGGAAAGAATTAGCACGCATTAATACGCATTTGCCTGGGGGGCTTCCTTGACAGTTTTTTAGAGCCCTTGTTATAAAGCGGCTCTTAAGTGTCTGTAGGCCATTCAGCACTCGTTTTTGCTTTCACCAAAAAAACTTAGAATCATCTCAAATAGATATAAGGGGACTTAGAGTGAACAAGTCGGAACTGATTGATGCTATCGCTGCATCCGCTGATATCCCGAAAGCTGCTGCTGGCCGTGCGCTGGACGCTGTAATCGAATCCGTCACTGGCGCTCTCAAGGCCGGCGACTCCGTAGTTCTGGTTGGTTTCGGCACCTTCTCCGTGACTGATCGCCCAGCGCGTACCGGCCGCAACCCGCAGACCGGCCAAACGCTGGAAATCCCTGCTGCCAAAAAGCCTGGTTTCAAAGCTGGCAAGGCATTGAAAGAAGCTGTTAACGACTAAGGTTTCACCGAGTTTATCCGGGTCGGGGTCATGCCTGGCTTGGCAGCGGAGCGGTCATACAGCCGGTTTGTAGCCGGTGTGTCACGCCAGGACTCGCGGGTTTGAGTCCGGTCCGCTCCGCCAGTTACGAGAAGGCGCATCCTCGGATGCGCCTTTCTTCTATCCGGATTCTACCCACGCTCCACGGTTGCCTAAATTTGAAGTTCAACCGTTTCTGGGGGACGCATGCTGCAGAATATCAGGGACAATTCACAAGGCTGGATTGCCAAAACCATCATCGGGGTCATCGTCGTATTGATGGCGTTGACCGGTTTCGATGCCATTTTTCAAGCTACCACCAACAGTAATGACGCAGCCAAGGTCAACGGCGAAGAGATCAGCCAGAACGAGCTGAGCCAGGCGGTCGACATGCAACGCCGCCAGCTCATGCAACAGCTGGGCAAGGATTTCGACGCTTCGTTGCTGGACGAAAAAATGCTGCGCGACTCAGCGCTCAAAGGCCTGATCGATCGCAAGCTGTTGCTGCAAGGCGCGCAAGATTCGAAATTCGCTTTCTCCGAAGCGGCGCTGGATCAAGTGATCCTGCAAACGCCTGAGTTTCAGGTCGATGGCAAATTCAGCGCCGAGCGTTTCGATCAGGTGATCCGCCAGCTGGGTTACAGCCGCATGCAATTTCGTCAGATGCTGGCTCAGGAGATGCTGATCGGCCAGTTGCGCGCAGGTCTGGCGGGGAGTGGTTTTGTCACCGACGCCCAGGTGTTGGCCTTCGCCCGTCTGGAAAAACAGACCCGGGATTTCGCCACCTTGAATATCCAGGCCGACTCGTCGACGGTCAAACTGACCGATGATGAGGTCAAGGCTTACTACGATAAGCATGCCAAGGAATTCATGACGCCCGACCAGGTGGTCATCGACTACCTTGAGCTGAAGAAGGCTTCTTTCTTCGATCAGGTCAGCGTCAAGGATGAAGACCTGCAAGCGGCCTATCAGAAAGAAATCGCGAACCTGTCCGAACAGCGTCGTGCTGCGCACATCCTGATCGAAGTGAACGACAAGGTCACCGAAGCCCAGGCCAAGGCGAAGATCGAAGAGATTCAGGCTCGTTTGGCCAAAGGCGAATCGTTTGAGGCGTTGGCCAAGGAGTTCTCCCAGGACCCAGGTTCGGCGAACAGCGGCGGCGATCTCGGTTATGCCGGTCCGGGTGTCTACGATCCGGAGTTCGAAAAGGCTCTGTATGCGTTGAGCAAGGATCAGGTATCGGCACCGGTGCGTACCGATTTCGGTTTTCACCTGATCAAGTTGTTGGGAGTCGAAGCGCCTGAAGTGCCAACGTTTGCCAGCCTCAAGGACAAGCTTGTTCGCGAGCTGAAAACCCAGCAGGTTGAGCAGCGTTTCGTGGAGGCGACCAAGCAACTGGAGGATGCCTCTTTCGAAGCCTCCGACCTGGCACAGCCGGCTCAGGACCTGAAACTGACCGTCCACACTTCGGCGCCGTTCGGCCGTGAGGGTGGGGAGGGGATCGCGGCCAACCGCGCCGTGGTGAGCGCCGCGTTCAGCCCGGAGGTACTGGATGAGGGTGCAAACAGCACCGCCATCGAGCTGGACCCGGAAACCGTGGTGGTGCTGCGTGCCAAGGAGCACCGCAAGCCCGAGCAAATGCCACTGGAAAGCGTGGACGGGGCCATTCGCGCTCAACTGGCGAAGGAACATGCCAGTGCGGCGGCCAAGACCCGGGCCGAGGAGTTGATTGCCGGTTTGCGCGATGGCAAGACGGCCATGGATCAACCTGTCGACGGTCAGAAATGGAAGGTCATCGAGGCGGCGACTCGAAGCCAGGAAGGGATTGATCCGGCGGTGTTGCAGGCATTGTTCCGGATGCCTAAACCCGAATCGAAAGACAAGCCGACGTTCAGCAGTGTGACGTTGCCCGATGGCAGTCTGGTCATCGTGCGCTTGAACGGCGTGAACGAAGCGGCGGCACCGAGCGATGAGGAGAAGGCGCAATACCGCCGTTATCTCGCTTCTCGTGTCGGCCAGCAGGACTTCGCTGCCTATCGCAAGCAGTTGGAGAGTGAGGCGGACATCGAGCGCTTCTAAGTGCTCTGATGGTTTGCCCCACAACGACCCGGCCGAAAGGCCGGGTTTTTTGTGTCTGCTTGTTGCATCGGGCAGTATCTTCGTCGCTCCACCGAATTCGCGTCTTTTTCCCGCAAATAACCCCCAGTAGACTTGTAACCCGTTTGAGACAAGATTAGCCACGCGGCCTGGCAGCGTTCTGTTGCACAATACGCCCCGGATCGTTTTCCTCAGGATGTTCAATGTTCAAATCATTCCCTATGCGCACCGTCGGGCTGGCACTGGTGCTGGCCGCTGCAGCCGGTTGCTCGTCGAAGAAAACAGCTATCTACGAGCATGAAAACTTCGATGACTCCGGTACGTTCTCGCGTTCCTATT
>NZ_WUUD01000001.1:184387-197092 GCF_009831705.1 Pseudomonas sp. PICF6
CAGCCAGGGCTACATCATTACCAGTAGCGATCCGAAGCTGGTCAGCGGTCACAAGAGTTTTCAGCAGACCGGCGAAACCCATATGGAGATCAGCTTCAATCTGGTCTGTGCGCAAGACAGTGGTCCCGGACACCGTGCGACCATGTTTGCCAACGCCTTGCAGGACCGTTATGCGCTGAAGAAAACCAACAACTCCGCCAGCTTGGGCGTGGGGGTGCTGGGATCGGTGTCGATGCCGATCGGCTCGTCCGATGATTCGATGGTCAAGGTTGCCAGCGAAACCGTGTCGTCGGCGAAGTTCTATGAGCGTTTCTTTGCCCTCGTGGAGTTGTTCCTGCCTCCCGAGGCGAAGAAACCCGTGGAAGAAACCGAAAAACCCAAGGCTGAGCTTGGCGTTCCGGAACCCCAGGTCGAGCCGGCGGCGTTGTCACCGGTTTCTACTCCGGTGCCGACACCGATGCCTGTTCCTGCACCAGAGCCGGCACCGATTCCTGTACCTGCTCTAGCTCCAGAGCCGGAGCCGGCTCCCGAATCGGCTCCCGAACCGGCAGCAGCGCCAGTCGCGCCGGTGGAGGAGGCCACGCCCGCGCCTGCCGAGACTTCTCCGGCCAGTTCGGAGCCGGTCGCGCCGCCGGCAGAGCCCGCGCCCATCGCACCCAGCGAGCCTCAACTATCCGAGCCTGAGTCGTCGACGCAAGCCATTACACCGCCGCCCCCCAGCGCCTTGCCGGCCCCCTCTGAGCCGATCCAGCCGCTTCCCGCCTCTTGATGTTCAGTGGCAAGGGTGGAAATCCCTTGCCACACCTGCACGCAGTAATTTCCCAGCGCTGTGCTACGTTTAATTCATGAAGCTTTTGCTTCATGTTTTGTTCATAAAGCGGCTTTATGCTGATTCCAGCGCCATCAGGCATCGGTTTCAACGTTACGTTATGGGAAGGATTCAAGATGGATGATTATCAGGAAGAGCTGCTGGAATATCAGGCGTATGAGCTTGATCCCCTGGAACCCGCCGAGGATGCGACAGAGCTGTAAATCCGCTAAAAACGACACGTTATCAGCGGCAGGTTTGCAGCCTAACTGCTTCTACGACTGCGCCGAAACTCGCCCGGAGTCTGGTTGTTCCAGCGCTTGAAGGCGCGTTGAAAGGCTTCCGCTGAGGCGAACCCCAGCAGGTACGCGATTTCACCGAACGCCAGTTCAGTGTCGCGAATGTAGGTCATGGCCAGGTCGCGGCGAGTGTCGTTGAGGATTGCGCGAAATTGCGTGCCTTCTTCGGCCAGTTTGCGACGCAGTGTCCAGGTCGGCAGCTTCAGACGCGCCGCCACTTCTTCCAGGTCGGGTTCCCGACCGCCGTTGAGCAAGGGCCCCAGCAGTTGGATGATGCGCTCGCGCAGGCTGCGGGTGCGCGTCAATTGCTCCAGTTCCCGTTCACACAACTGAACCAGGTGTCGCCAGGTGCCGGGGCAATGTTGGGGGTTGCGTTGGGCGAGACTGTCGAGTCCCAGGCGTAGCTGATTGTGTTCGGCACCGAACTGGATCGGGCAGTCACCGAGCGCGCGATAGGCCTCCAGGTATGCCGGTGCTTCGAACTCGATTTCCACCCGTTCAGCCCTCAACGCGACAGCACTCACGCAGGACAGCTGCGCCAGCCAGCCGGCGATGATCGAATCCACGACGAAGCGGTTGTAGGCGTTATAGGGGCTGATGGAATAGAACCGCAGCCACGCGCCTCGGGCATCTTCATGAAAACTCGACTGACCGCGATAGTTGGAGCCGTACAGCGGCTCGAAGCGGATCATGCACCGCGCGGCTTCGCGCACCGTCGGTGCCTGAGCCGCCGTCACGCCTGCCAGCCCGGCCTGGCTCAAGCGGCTAAGTTGGCCCATGCGCAAACCCAAGGCAGGGTCCTGGGTCTGTTGGATGGCGGCGTGCCCCAGGCGCATGTAGCGCGGGATCGACAGACGAGCCCCGGGCTCGGCCAGGCGTGCCGCATCCAGACCGTATTGTTCAAGCAAAGGCTGGGGATCGTGGCCATGGCTGGCAACCGCGTCGGCCAGGCTATGGACGAAGCTGACTGACAAGTCTCCCAGTCGCATCGGTTGCGGTTTCATGGTGTTACAGCCACAGGTTCAGCAGACGGGCGCCACGAGCTTCACCGTCGGGAAAATGCTCGCCGTCATGACTGATGAAACTCTGCCCGGCGCTGCCGTTGTCCCAGAACTGACCGCGCAGGAAGACACTGACGCCGCCCCTGGCCTGGCTGCTGGGCGGCTGGCTGGTCAGTGTCAGGCGATGCCAGGCCTGGCCTTCACTCACTTCCCCAGGCTTGAGGCTGACTTCACTCGGTGTGGACAGGCCCCTATAGCCACTCCAAGGTTTTTCCCAGGTATGGCGACCGTTGACAAAGGCAGGCACTGCCACCAATTGCGCACCCTGTTCATTCAACTGCCGATAATGAACCGGGTACCAACTGTCGCTGCCGATCAGCACGCCCAGGCGACCGGCAGGGGTGTCGACGACGCTGATTGTGTCCGGATGGTCTGGCCCAAGCACGCCCTGTTGCTCGAACATGGGGTGCTGTTGGCGCTGTGGCTGGCCCAGCGGCCGACCGTCGCGGCCGAACACCAAGCTACTGTTGTACAACGGGCCCCGGCCAACTTTCAGTTGGCCATCGCTGACGCTTGGCTCGGGCAGCACGATGGAGCCGGCCACCAGAGTCACGCCGAACTCCTTGGCGAGTCCGCCGAACAGTGCCTGGTAGTCACGGGCCATGGTGTCGGCTTTCATGCGCAGGTAAGCATCGTCCAGCCGGTTGTCACCTTTTGCGCTGACCAGCGCCTGGATGAACGCCATCGGGTTGCTGACCGCCAGCCAGTTCATCGCTTCCTTCAACGTGGCGGCCTGATACAACTCGTCTTTTTCCCCGGCGATCATCAACCAGGTGCCAATGTGCTCGGGCAAGACCACCACGGTTTTGTCATTGAGCAAGCCCAGGTCACGAGCGGTTTGCAGATAGGCCGCCAGTTTGCGGTGCAGGCGTTCGGGGCTCTGGTAGTCGGTGGGGAACAGTTCGGGCTGGATGCCCAGCAAGTTGCCTTGATCGGCAGGGGTGCCCTGGTTCACCGCCAGGTTGATGCGAAGGTCTGACAGGTAATGACCCGCCGGACGATCCACCGTCCACAGCGCGTAGGTGATCAGGGCGGCAATCAAGGCCAGTGACAACAGCAGGTACAGAAATTTGCGCATGGGAAACAGTCAGCGGCCGTGTGCGGATTCACTGACTAGGGTAGGGCCCACGATGGGGTGTTGCCAAGGGGCGTTGCGCATTTGGATCATTAAGTTGTCAGTTACGGCCATTGAGCACGCAGCTTCCCGCTCTTAGGCTGTCTGGCATGACTGATGGAAGCCGCAGAGCCTCCGCATTTTTTTCCGTGATCGCCCGTTGTGGAGTTATCGATGACCACCCCTCATTACCCGCACCTGCTGGCCCCGCTGGACCTGGGTTTTACCACGTTGCGCAACCGCACCCTGATGGGGTCGATGCACACGGGTCTTGAAGAAAAGCCCGGTGGTTTCGAGCGCATGGCGGCGTATTTTGCCGAGCGCGCGCGTGGCGGCGTGGGGCTGATGGTCACCGGCGGAATCGGGCCAAATGACGAGGGTGGCGTTTACTCCGGCGCGGCCAAGCTGACCACCGAGGAAGAAGCCCTCAAGCACCAGATTGTGACCCGTGCCGTACATGAGGCCGGTGGCAAGATCTGCATGCAGATTCTCCACGCCGGGCGCTATGCCTACAGCCCCAAGCAGGTGGCGCCGAGCGCGATCCAGGCACCGATCAACCCGTTCAAGCCCAAGGAGCTGGACGAAGAGGGCATCGAAAAGCAGATCAGTGATTTTGTCACCTGTTCGGTCCTGGCCCAGAAAGCCGAGTACGACGGTGTCGAGATCATGGGCTCGGAAGGTTATTTCATTAACCAGTTCCTGGCGGCCCATACCAACCACCGCACCGATCGCTGGGGCGGCAGCTATGAAAACCGCATGCGCCTGCCGGTGGAAATCGTGCGTCGGGTGCGTGAGGCGGTCGGTCCCAACTTCATCATTATCTTTCGCCTGTCGATGCTCGATCTGGTGGAAGGTGGCAGCAGTTGGGATGAAATCGTTCAGTTGGCCAAAGCCATCGAGCAGGCCGGGGCGACGATCATCAACACCGGTATCGGCTGGCACGAGGCGCGGATTCCTACCATCGCCACCAAGGTTCCGCGGGCGGCGTTCAGCAAGGTCACAGCCAAACTGCGCGGCTCAGTGAGTATTCCGCTGATCACGACTAACCGCATCAACACCCCGGAAGTGGCCGAGCAGATCCTGGCCGAAGGCGACGCCGATATGGTGTCCATGGCGCGGCCTTTCCTGGCCGATCCGGAGTTCGTCAACAAGGCTGCCGCCGGGCGCGCGGATGAAATCAACACCTGCATCGGCTGTAACCAAGCCTGTCTGGACCATACCTTTGGCGGCAAGCTCACCAGTTGCCTGGTGAACCCGCGGGCGTGCCATGAAACCGAGCTCAATTACTTGCCGGTCACCCAGGTGAAAAAAATCGCTGTGGTCGGTGCCGGTCCGGCCGGTTTGTCCGCTGCTACCGTGGCGGCCGAACGGGGTCATCAGGTGACGCTGTTCGATTCGGCCAGCGAAATTGGTGGCCAGTTCAATATCGCCAAGCGGGTGCCGGGCAAGGAAGAGTTCTTCGAAACCCTGCGTTATTTCAAGCGCAAATTGCAGACCAGCCATGTCGAGCTGTGTCTCAACACGCGGGTGGATGTGGCGCAATTGGTCGCGGGCGGTTTTGACGAGATCATCCTGGCCACCGGTATCGCACCGCGGGTGCCGGCGATTCCCGGGGTGGAGCATGCCAAGGTCCTCAGCTACCTGGATGTGATTCTGGAGCGCAAGCCAGTGGGCCGCAGCGTCGCGGTGATCGGAGCCGGCGGTATCGGCTTCGACGTGTCGGAGTTCCTGGTCCATCAAGGGGTTGCCACCAGCCAGGACCGTGAAGCGTTCTGGAAAGAATGGGGGATCGATACCCTGCTCCAGGCGCGCGGCGGTGTGGCGGGTATCAAAGCCGAGCCCCATGCCCCGGCGCGGCAAGTGTTCCTGTTGCAGCGCAAGAAATCCAAGGTGGGCGACGGCCTGGGCAAGACCACCGGCTGGATTCACCGCACGGGCCTGAAGAACAAGCAGGTGCAGATGCTCAACAGCGTCGAGTACCTGAAAATCGATGACGAAGGCTTGCACATCCGCATCGGTGAAACCGGCGAGCCGCAGGTGCTGGCCGTGGATAACATCGTGATCTGCGCCGGCCAGGATCCGTTGCGTGAGTTGCAGCAAGGCCTGGAAGCCGCAGGGCAAACCGTCCACCTCATTGGCGGTGCCGACGTAGCGGCAGAACTGGACGCCAAGCGGGCGATCAATCAGGGTTCGCGATTGGCGGCGCAGTTGTAAAGACCGAATCTTCGGGGGCTGAGCCCCTGTGGGAGCGAGCTTGCTCGCGATAGCGATGAGTCAGTTGCATGAGTGTTTACTGACCCACCGCCATCGCGAGCAGGCTCGCTCCCACAAGGGGTTGCAATGAACACAGGCACTGAGGTCATCCGCGACCTAGCTGTTAAACTTGCGGCTCGTCCCGATTCGGCCTGCTGCAATGTTGCTTTCCTGCCTCGACTGGCACCCCCAACCCCGCCTGGAACTCCTTCATCTGGACTGGCTCGCCCGTGCCGGAGTTGAAGTGGCGGTGCTGCGTCTGGACCAGATTGACCCCCTGATCAGCGGCAACAAGTGGTTCAAGCTGGTTCACCATGTGCGCGCTGCCCATGAGGCCGGTGCCAAGGGGATCATGAGCCTGGGCGGTGTCTATTCCAACCATCTGCATGCGCTGGCGGCGGCTGGCAAGCGCTTCGGGTTCCCAACGGTCGGGCTGCTGCGCGGCCATCCCCAGGAAACGCCGACGGTCCTTGACCTCAAAGCGTTCGACATGGATCTGCACTGGCTGGGTTATGGCGGATACCGAGGGCGGCACGCCGCGGATTTCTGGCAACCCTGGCAGGCGCAATACCCGCACCTGCATCCGGTGCCTGAGGGCGGTTCAGGGTTGTCCGGCGCGCAGGGTTGCATGGATTGGGTGGCCGGGGCCCGTGAACAATTGGCGGCGTTGGGCTGGGTGGATTATCACGGCTGGTGGCTGGCCTGCGGTACCGGGACCTCCCTGGCGGGGCTGGTGTTGGCTGAAGCGGGGGAGCACCCGGTCTACGGCGTGTTGGCTGTGCCTGCGGATCACGGCGTGGCGCAGCAGGTCGAAAGCATCGTGGGGCAAGCAGGTCTCTGCAACCCGCGTTATGAGTTGTTCGACGGCAGCCGTGGCGGCTTCGCCCGGGTCGACGCCGAACTCGTCGCCTTCATCCACGCCACTGGCGCCATCGAACTGGAGCCGCTGTATACCGGCAAGGCGTTGATGCTGCTCAAGGCGCGGGTCGAGGCCGGACAGTTTGCTCGCGGCACCCGCTTGATTTTCGCTCACACCGGCGGCTTGCAAGGCCGCCGAGGGTTTGAATAACCAGCGTCAGCCGCGTTTGGGCATCATCCGCAGCAGGGTGTTATCGCGCACGATGTAGTGGTGGTACAGACCCGCCAAGGCATGCAGGCCAATCAGCCAGTAGCCGATGGTGCCTCCCAACTCATGCCAGCCCTCCAGTTGTTTGGCAAAGTCTTTGTCCTGATCGATCAGCAGTGGCAAATCGAAACCATAGAACATCACCTGATGCCCTTCGGCACTGGTGATCAGCCACCCCAGCAATGGCATGGCGATCATGAACAGGTACAACGCCCAGTGCATCAGGTGGGCAAGGAAGGTCTGCCAGGCAGGCGAGGCGGGAAAGATGGCTGGAGCCTTCCCCATGCTGCGGGCGAACAGGCGTAGCCAGACCAGCACAAACACGGTCAGGCCGAGCATGAAGTGAGCTTCTTTGATCAGGGTCCGGCCGTCACTGCCTTTGGGGAATATCCCTCGCAGTTCGATGCAGGCATAAACCACGGCCAGTAGAATCAGCATCAGCCAATGCAGGGAGACCGTGACGGTACTGTAGCGGTTTTCCGAGCTTTTCCAGGGCATGCAGGTATCTCCAGTCATCAGGTAGAGCACCGTCTTATGCGGCGTAGTGCTCCTACTGTAAGCCCGTTTTTTCGGGTTCGCTTGAGCCAGATCAGTTTCGCCAGTATGAACAACCCCGATCAATGCATTCACAGGATGGCGGCTGTTGCGCCGCCGCGCGGGAGTAAGCGCCCTGGTCACGCAAGGAGGTCAGGGTGTCAGGTCTGGCGGATTCAGGAGCCAGTCCAATAGCAGCCTTGTGTCATTTTGACCCTGCACCGGTTTCGTTTGTATGGCGGGCTGCCCACCGCCGACATCGCCTACCCCCAGGCATAGCACCGGTCGGTCGGGGTCACCATCGAGAAAGCTCACCAGCACTACGCTGCCGGTCCTCAGGGCGGGCCGCTCATTCAGCGTCAGGCGTGACACCGGCAGCGTGATGCCTTCGTTATCCGGGGTCCACAGGCTGACAGTGACACGGCCGCGGTGATCGGGGCGTGTCGGCTGATGGTCAGGGTCGAGTACGTATGCGAGGTGATAGCCGGGGATGCAGGGTCTTGGATGCTTGAGGGCAGGCCTGAATACGGTGGACCATGGGATGGCCGAAAACCGGTTACGGTAATCGCGGGTCGCCGGTGTGGGCGACAGATTGCTTTCAAGGATGGAAAATTGCCGCCCGCGGTGCTGGATATCGGTGATCAGCCACTGGTCGTTGAAAGTGGACTCTGGATGTTCACTGATCTGCACGATATGGCCGCTGCGCAGGAAGGGCTGGTGGCTCTGGCCCTGGATTTCCCGCTGTCGACAGCGCAGCCGCTCAAGTCTGCGGCGGCCGGCCTGGTAACGATGAGCCAACGTCGGATTGCTGCGTATCGTCTCGTGATTTTCACCTTCGAAGGCGTGATTGGCCGCGCTGTCTCCTGCTTGGCTTGTGTCGCGATCACTGAAACCGACCGGCAGGCCATGGGTCATTGCGCAGTGTCGCTGGTACACCTGCCTGATGGCTGGTTGCTGGCCAGGATCAGGGCGCAGGTTCAGTTCGACCGGACGGGCGGGAAAACTTTTCGGGTCTTCGGCGAACACCAGGACATGGCCATGAACGGTGTGTTCGAAGTGGTAATGAATGCCTTCTTCTTCACACAACCGGTGCAGCAACTCCAGATCGCTCTCCTCGTACTGGATACAGAACGGGCGGCACGGGTACTGCCCATGGGGCAGTTCAAAGCGGTAGCTGTGGGCCGCCAGCGCATTGTCTTCCAGCAGTCGATGCAGGATCTGCACAGCGCTGAGCCGGTAGAAAACCCGTCGCCGTGGGCCCTGTTCCAGGCGCTGGAGGTACGGCACCAGCGTCAAGCGATAGCCGATGCGCTGTGGGGCATGGCTCGTCACGCCGACGCTGTGCACAACGCCATGCACACCGCATTCGCCATCGAGGCGCAGGAAGGCAGGCTGGTCCAGCAACGTGTCGGGATTGATCGGCGGCGACAGCCCGATCAATTCAAGGTCGAAACGGTATGGCTGGTTGAGCGCTTCGCGACCGTTAAACCTCAGGACTTGCAGGCGCAAGTCGCTTTGCATGAGGGTCAGGCTGAAAGGACTTTCCGATTCGTTGCGCATCGCGGTTCTTACTGGCTGGGGAGATAAGTTCACGAGAGTACGAAACCGCAGGAGGAAAGGGGGCCCCAAATCGCCATTTCAGAAACTCCCTACAGCACGTCGGGGAAATGTTGATTCATCGGCGGTGATTTTTTGGTCGATCAGCCGGTTTAGGCCGTATAAACTTGCGCCACAGCGCCGGCCAGCAGATGTCTCGGCGCGACAGACAAGAGAGTGAGTAATGGGCGCACAGTGGAAGGTTAAACACAAAGAAGCGGCTGCCAACGCCAAGGGCAAGATCTTCGGCAAGCTGGTGAAGGAAATCACCATTGCCGCGCGCAACGGCGCTGACACTGCCACCAATGCGCATCTGCGACTGGTGGTCGAGCAGGCGAAAAAGGCCTCGATGCCCCGCGAGACCCTGGAGCGCGCGATCAAGAAAGGCTCCGGCCAGCTCGGCGAAACCGTGCAGTACCATCGTGTGACCTACGAAGGCTTCGCACCGCATCAGGTGCCGCTGATCGTCGAATGCGTGACCGATAACATCAACCGTACCGTCGCCGAGATTCGCGTTGCGTTTCGCAAGGGCCAACTGGGCGCCTCGGGTTCGGTCGCGTGGGACTTCAACCATGTCGGCATGATCGAAGCCGCCCCGGACAGCCCCGACGCTGATCCGGAAATGGCCGCCATCGAGGCCGGCGCCCAGGATTTCGAACCGGGCGAAGACGGCGCGACGCTGTTCCTCACTGATCCTTCCGACCTGGATGCGGTGCAGAAGGCGCTGCCGGAGCAAGGTTTCACTGTGCTGTCCGCCAAGCTCGGCTACCAGCCGAAAAACCCGGTCAGTGGCTTGACGGACGAGCAGATGGCCGAAGTCGAGGCGTTCCTTGAGGGCCTGGACAATCACGACGACGTGCAGGACATGTTTGTCGGGTTGGCCGGTTAAGCACCACAACCCCCTGTGGCGAGGGAGCAAGCTCCTTCGCCACAGTCGCGCAGTAAGCCTTCAATCTCCTCAAACCCCGGCCGCCCCAGCACCTGCGGCTGACAGCAGCGCGCCTGCAGATCCTGCAACGTTGCCAGTTCCTCAGCACTGAGCCCCGGTTCGATCCGCGCCAGCAGTTCCCCCAGCAAAATCCCGAACGCCCGCACTTCGATGCGTTGTAACGCACGGGTTTGCACCGTGTCGGCAGTGGCATGGAACGACGCCGCGCCAAAGTCGCCCAACAGACAGTCGCCCTGGTCATTGCACAAAATATTGTGCCCGTACAAATCACCGTGGGTAATGCCCTGGCGGTGCAGGTGCGCCGCCACCGAGGCGATGCCCAGGGCGATGCGCAAGGCCACGGGAGCGCTTAAACGCAGTGCGTCGGCATACACGTCGCGGGTGCAGGACTCCAGGCTCGGCAGCCCCGCCAGGTTGCGGTAGCTGGGCGCGATCAGGTCCATCACCAGTCCGGCCTGTTGCTCGGGGTGCCCGTTGATCTGGCCCAGCACGTCGATAAGGTTCGGATGACGACCTGCGGTGATGCAGGCGTGCATTTCATGCAATGGCGAGCCGTCGCTGGTCATCTGGCCTTTGTACAGTTTGAGCGCGACGTGTCGCGCGACCTGACCCGGTGGTTGCCATAGCGCCTGATGAATCACCCCCGAAGCGCCTTCGCCTAATTGTTGATGCACGTTCAGTTGCGACCAGTCGATGGGCGTCGTCCTCGCCAGGAGGTCGGCGTTGGCCTGGGTTTCCAGCGGGTTGCCGGCATAGGCCAGCCAACTCAGGCTTGGCAACTCGAGCAACCATTGCGGCAGCTCGGTCAATTGGTTGGCGGCGATGCGCAGCAGTTCGAGACGATGGCACTGCCCCAGGCTCGTGGGCAACTGCTGTAATCGGTTGCCGGCCAGCATGAGCTTTTGCAAGTGCGGGCGTTGGCCGAGCTCTTGCGGCAACTGACTGATGCGGTTGTCCGTCAGGATCAGCCAACGCAATAGTGGCGGCAGGGCAGTGCCGGGCACGCGTTCGATGCGGTTAGCCTTGAAACCGACCATGGTCAATGCCGCGCAGCGACCCAGGCATTCGGGCAATTCAATGAAGTGGTTGTCCGAGCAGAACAACACCCGCAGGTGGGTCAGCCGATGCAGATCATCGGGCAGCGCAGTCAACTGGTTGCCGCTGAGATTGAGGACTTCGAGCGAGTCGGCCAGGTCGAAGATTTCCCGGGGGAACTGTGTCAGGCCGCAGGACAGATCCAGCCGTTTGATGCCCGACAGCTGGCCGGCGCGCAGTTGAGCGAGGGTGTGCATGAGAGGTTCGCTGCTGATCAAGGGGCGGGCATCAAGCCCGAAGCCGCACAGTTAACCAATAATCAGTTCAACACAACACCCTGTGGCGAAGGTTTTATCTGTGGGAGCAAGACTTGCCCCCACAAGGCCCCCTCGCCAGCGCCGAAGGTGTCTAGCGCTCGACGCTGCGGTTCCATCGCGCGTTCCAGGCCGGGCGTTGCTCGTTGACCTGGTCCCAATCCACCGCAATCGCCGTTTCCAGGTACTGCTTCATCGCCTCTACCTGGCCGCGGGTTTTGTCAGTGGTCGGTGTGGTGGGGTTGGACGGGATCTGGTCGCCTTCTTCCAGGGCGATGGCCTGGGCTTCGGGCGTCAGCAGGAAGGCGGCGAGCTTTTGCGCCAGTTCAGGCTGGGTGTTCTGGGCAATGGCGCACTCAGCGACATTGAGCACCACCGCGCCTTCCTTGGGTTGCGCGTACTCGACCGGCATGCCCTTGAGTTTGAGCGCGGTCACTTGGGTCGGCGTCAACGGGAACAGCGCGGCTTCGTCGGTTTGCAGCATTTCGGAGATCTTCGCTGAGCTGGGGATGTATTCCAGCACGTTGGGTCCGACGGTGTTTGGCCAGGCCTTGAAGCCCGGTTCGACGTCAGTTTCGCTGCCGCCCTGGATCCGGTTGAACATCAGAAAACCGTGCAGGCCGAAGGTCGAGGAAGCCAGGGACTGGAACACCAGTTTGTCCTTGAAGCGCGGATCGGCCATGTCCATCCAGGAGGTGGGCGCACTCCAGCCATTTTCCTTGAACAACCGTGTGTTGTAGGCAAGTCCCGTGACACCGAGGCTGACGGCCACGGCTTGATCCTTGATGCGGCCCTTGGCCGGAATCTGGGCCAGGGGCGGGCTGTCTTCGAGCTTGTCGCACAGCCCCATGGCGATGGCGCGGTACATGATGCCGTCGTCGAGGAACATCACGTGCATTTGCGGGTTGCCTTTACTGGCCTGGACTTTCGCCAGGATGTCGGCGGAGGTGCCGGGCACGATCACCACTTTGACGTTGTTGGCTTTTTCGAAGGCCGGCAAGACCTTGTCGGCGTAAAGCCGCTCCATGGTCCCACCGTTCATGCCCAGATAAAGCGTCGGCTCGGCCATCGCCTGGCTGACGGGGAGCAGGGCGCCCAGGCAGGAGAAACCCAGCGAGCAGAAACCGAACAGTGCACTGCGTTTGACGTTATTCATTGGCGCGACCTTCCTCTATCAAGCAACGGAGATGGAGTGAAACCGGGTGATTGAAAACGCATCCAGCGACGTTTTTGACGCGCCGCAGCAGATGATCTCGGTGAGCGCCTGGCCCACCGCGGGACCGATCTGAAAACCTGCGCCGGCAAAGCCGAACGCATGCAACAGGCCGGGTTGGGTGCTGCTGTGGCCGATCACCGGTTGGCGATCGGGCAGGTAACCTTCGGTGCCGCTCCAGGTGCGAATCGCCTGGGCACCTTCCAAAAAAGGGTAGAGCTCGACGGCTTGGCGCAGGATGTCGACCACTGCGTTCTGGCCGGGGCGGGCGCGGGCATTGTCCAGGGCGAAACCTTGGCCGCCCCCCAGCACGCAATTGCCACGGGCGACCTGGCGGGCGTAGATACCGCCGCCCTCCACGCCGGTGCTGGCATCCATCACCAAGGGTAATGGCTCAGTGACC
>NZ_WUUD01000001.1:197102-244853 GCF_009831705.1 Pseudomonas sp. PICF6
GTGCAGGGCTCGCAAGTCGTCGGGGCTGCGGGCCAATTTCAGGTGACCGCTGCGCTGGTACTCCCCGTCGATGCCGATCAACTGCGGCAACTGGCTCCAGATTTCATGGGCCCGTTGCGACAACGGCAGTTGTGACAACGGTCGACCCTGGCGCCGCACGCCGCCGTAGTTGACGCCGCTGGAGTGCGAACCGCAGAAGTCTCGCTCCAGCAATGCCACCCGGCGTCCGGCTTTGCTCAGGAACAGCGCGGCCGAGGCGCCGACGATACCGCCGCCAATGATCACGACATCCACTTCGATCATGGTTCGACCTCCAGGCCAAACGGTACGGGTTTGACCGGTGCCTGTGCCCGCATCCGGCCGATTTCGCCGACCGGACGCCCGCTCTCGCTGGCAATGATTTCCGCCGCTGCCGCACCGCACATTCTCCCTTGGCAACGCCCCATGCCGACCCGGCAATGGGCCTTGACCCGGTTGATTTCCCAATGGCCTTCACCCACTACCTGGCGGATCTCGCCTGCGCTGACTTCTTCGCAGCGGCAGATCATCAGGTCGTCAGCGGCGTGGGCGGCCCAATCCGTGGGAAAGACAAAGGCGTGCTCCAGGCCCTGTCGGAAACGGCCGATGCGTTTCAGGGATTGTTCCAGTTGGGCGCAACGCTGCGGGTCGACCAGGTAGCCGAGGTCTTCGAGCAAGGCCAGGGCCGCACGTTCGCCGGCGATTTCCGCGGCGTCGGCACCCATGATTCCGGCCCCGTCGCCTGCCAGGTAGATCCCCGGCACGCTGCTGCGACCGGCAGGGTCACGCTGCGGCAGCCAGGCACGGTTTAGGGGGCTCCAGGAAAATTCGCAGCCCAGCAGGTCAGCCAGTTGGGTTTCGCTGCGCAAGCCGTGGGCGAAGGCCACCGCGTCGCAGTCGAGCGATTGCAAGCCTTTTGCATTGCGCCACTGCAATGACTGGACGCGTCGTTCTCCGTCGATACGCGACAGGCTCGCACCCTGATGCACAGCGATGCCGTGGCTGCTCAGCCAGGCGCGATAGTAGAGCCCCTTGGCCAGTGTGGCCGGTTGAGCCAGCAGGCCGGGCAGGGCGCGGGCCTGGGTGCTCAAGGGCGAGCTGTCGAGTACCGCGACCACCTTGGCGCCGGCCTTGGCGTATTGATAAGCCACCAGATAAAGCAAAGGGCCGCTGCCGGCGAACACCACCCGTTCGCCGATGGCGCAACCCTGGAACTTCAGGGCGATCTGCGCCGCGCCCAGGCTGTACACACCTGGCAGAGTCCATCCCGGAGCGGGAAGGATTCGGTCAGTGGCGCCCGTTGCGACGATCACGCTGGCGTACTCCAGGCGCGCGGCGCGGCCTTCATGCAAGGTATCCAGCAGGCCCGACTCGGCGTTCCACACCAGTGTGTCTGGCCGGTAATCGAGCTGTTCGCGCAACGCGTCGAAGGTTTGGTGCAGGGCGCTGGCTTTGTGCGCCTCAAAGCCATACAGCTTGGCCGGCGAGCGCTTGAAGTTGGCCGGTTGTTGCCGATAGATCTGTCCGCCACCGCGTGCGGCTTCATCCAGCAGGACGGGGTATACGCCGTGGGCGACCAAGGTCTGGGCGGCGCGGATACCCGCCGGCCCGGCCCCGATGATGACTACCGGTTTCATAGCCACCTCGCAGGCGATGCTGTGGGATTTATGCTGCTATCGCCGCCGCCATCGCGAGCAGGTTCGCTGCCACAGGGGGACGGTGGTGATGCTTGCTGCAAGTCCCTTGGGGCAGCGAGTCTGTTCGCGATGGGGCCATTCCAGACGGCATTGTTCATGGCTGGCGCCCCGGTTCGCGGGTGATCTGCTGGCCGGCTTCAAGTAGCGTCGAGCAGGCGCGCACGCGGCGGCCGTCGCCCAGCCGGACCCAGCAATCCTGGCAGGCGCCCATCAGGCAGAAACCGGCCCGGGGCTCGGCGCTGAAGTCGCTGCCGCGCAAGTGTTCACTGCAGGTCAGCACAGCGGTAAGCAGGGTATCGCCCAGCAGACCGATGGCCGGTTTGCCGTCGAGGATAAAGTCCAATGCCGGGCGGTCGCCTTCGGCCAGTCGTTTCAACAGAGCCATGGCGCCCTCATTGTTTGCCCACCAGAACTCGATCCAGGCCATAGACCCGGTCGAGCAGAATCATGGTCAGCGCCGTGAGCGCGATGACCAGCGCCGACACCGCCGCCATCATCGGGTCGATGGATTCGGTGGCGTAGACATACATGCGCACCGGCAGGGTTTGCGTGGCCGGTGAAGTGACGAAGATCGACAAGGTGACCTCGTCGAAGCTGTTGATGAACGCCAGCAACCAGCCTCCTGCTACCCCGGGCAGGATCATCGGCAAGGTGATTTGCCGAAACAGCGTGAAGCGCCCGGCCCCTAGCGATTGCGCGGCCTGCTCGGCGCTGCGGTCCAGGCCGATGGCCGAGGCCAGCACCAGACGCAGTACATACGGTGTAATCACCAGCACATGGGCGAAGATCAGCCAGGTGAAGCTGCCGTTCACGCCCATCAGCGCAAACAGCCGCAGCAACGCCACACCCAGTACCAGGTGTGGAATGATGATCGGCGACAGGAACAGGCCATTGAAAAAATCCCGGCCAGGGAATTCGAGTCGTGTGATCGCCAGCGCCGCCGGCACCGCGATCAACGTCGCCAACGACGCCGCACTGAATGCCAGGATCAGGCTGTTGTAGAACGCATCGATAAAGTCGGCGCGTTCGAACACCGCACGGAACCAGCGCAGGGAAAACGCCGTGGTCGGCAGGCTCAGGGTATTTTCCGGGGTGAAGGCAACAAGACAGACCACCACCAGCGGCGCCATCATGAACACCACCACCAGGGCATGAAACAACAGGGCGAAAGGACCGTTCCTGGACATGACGAGTTACCCCAATGACTTCTTGTAGCGGCCTTCGATCATGCGGTTCCACGACAGCATGATCAGCAGGTTGAGCAGCAGCAGCGCGACGGCAATGGCCGCGCCCATCGGCCAGTTCAGCTCCGACAGGTACTGGTCGTAGATCAGCGTGGCGACCATTTTCAGGCGGCGCCCACCGAGCAGGCCGGGAATGGCGAAGGAACTGGCGGCGAGGCCGAACACGATGAGGGTGCCGGACAAGACGCCGGGCATGATCTGCGGCAGCACGACCTTGCGCATCACCGTCAACTGGCTCGCGCCCAAGGACAGCGCGGCCTGTTCGGCGGCCGGATCGAGCTTTTGCAGCGAGGTCCAGACCGGGATGATCATGAATGGCAGCATCACATGCACCAGGGCGATGACCACGGCAAACGGCGTATAGAGCAGCTTCATCGGTGAGCCGCCCAAAGCTTGCAGCGTCTGGTTGACCAGCCCGTCGGCACCCAGCAGCAGGCTCCAGCCGAAGGCCCGCACCACCACCGAAATCAGCAGCGGCGTGAGAATCAGAATGAGGAAGATCGAGCGCCACGGCGCGCCCATGCGGCTGAGGATATAAGCCTCGGGCACGCCGATCAGCACGCACAAAATAGTGGTGAGTGCGCTGATCCAGAATGTGCGCAAGAAAATCTCGTAATAGTACGGGTCGCTCAGCAGGCTGGCGTAGTGGTCGAGGGTGTAGGCGTCCCCGTCGATGCCCGTGCCGTAGTCGAAGACATTGAACGACAGCACCAACGTCAGCCCCAAGGGAATGACCAGCAGACCCAGGTACCAGGCCAGGGCGGGCGCGGACATCAGATAGCCTTGCCTTCCCCGGCGCATTGCATCGATCAGCTTCATGCCGGCACCTCGTCCACGCTCAGCACCCGCAGCAGCGCCGGATCCCAGTCAAGACCTACCGCCGTGCCTTCGGTCATCGGCGCGCAGCCGTCGTTGCGGCGCACCACGCTGAGCTCGCCCAGGTTGGTCGAGACGCCGTACAGCCATTGGCTGCCGAGAAAGAAGCGGCTGACGATGACGCCTTGCAACCGACCCGAGCCGGCTTGGCACAGATCGATTTTCTCTGGACGCAGGCTCAAGACCAGTGGGCCGTGGCCCTGGCTGCAAGCTTGAACATTGCCCTGGCCGTCGCGCTCGCCGGGCAGCAGGTTGGCTTTACCGACGAAGCCGGAAATGAATTCGGTGCGCGGGTGTTCGTAGAGGGTGTACGGCGCGTCGATCTGAGTGATTCGCCCGGCCTGCATCACCACGACTCGGTCACTGATGGACAGTGCTTCGGATTGGTCGTGGGTCACCATCAATGTGGTGATGCCGACTTCCCGCTGAATGCGGCGGATTTCGTACTGCATCTCCTCGCGCAGGTTGGCGTCGAGATTGGACAGCGGTTCGTCGAGCAGCAGCACTGGTGGTTCGATCACCAGCGCCCGGGCCAGTGCCACGCGCTGGCGCTGGCCGCCCGAGAGTTCCCGCGGGTAGCGCTCGGCGTGCTGGTCCAGACGCACCAGCTTCAGCACCCGATCCACCCGTTGTTGCAGCTCGGCGCCGGGCACTTTGCGCATGCGCAGGCCGAAAGCGACGTTGTCCTTGACGGTCATGTGGGGGAACAGCGCATAGCTTTGGAACACGACGCCCAGGCCCCGACTGGCGGGCTTGGCATGGGTGATATCGCGACCGTCCAGCAGGATGCGCCCACTGCTGACTTCGACGAAGCCGGCGATCATTTGCAAAGTGGTGGTTTTGCCGCAGCCGGAGGGGCCCAGCAGCGAGACGAATTCGCCTTTTTCCACCGAGAGATGGGTGTCCACCACGGCATCGATGGCGCCGTAACGTTTGCCAAGTCCTTCAAGTTGCACAAAAGCCATGATTGCGCTCCACCTGAGATTGTTATGCGTCGCCACAAGGCGCGCTTTTTTGTATGGGCAGATACGAAGGGATGCTGCGGGGTGCGTTGGCGCTCGACGTCAAGTCGGCTGCCGCTGTTGTTCGAATCGCCCCTGTATGGACGCAGAGTAGGACGAAGAATAGGATGGGCTCAATGGACTATTTCACTGAGACGATGACTATTTTCATTTTCCTTCAGTGAGTAAATTTAACCAGCGAGAAACTTCATGTCTGATTCCACTGATCGGAATATCGAAAAAAACGAAGTCGGGGTCGGCGCGGTCTCTCGACTGTTTGCCGTGTTGCGCAGCCTGGGTGACACCGTCGAGGGCGGGGAGCGGGTCACGCAACTGGCTCAGCGCATCGGTCTGTCTCAACCCACCACACATCGCATGCTGCGCAGCCTGATGGACGAGGGCATGGTCGAGCAGGATGCGCGCAGCAAACGCTATCGCCTGAGCCTGGACTTTTTTGCCTTGGCCGCGCGTGCCGGGAACACCGGCAACCTGCGTGAGTTGACGCGCCCTGCCATGCTGCGGCTGTCGGCGTCCCTGGGGGATTCGTTGTTTCTGCTGGCGCGCAGTGGTTTCGATGCGATCTGTCTGGACCGCAGTGAAGGTCCTTTCCCGATCCGCACATTCACCGGCGACATAGGCGGTCGCGTGGCGTTGGGCGTGGGGCAGGGCAGCCTGGCGATCCTGGCATTCCTGCCGGAAGAAGAGCGCGACACAGTGATCCAGTACAACCTGCCACGGCTCAAGGATTTTCATTTGTACGATGAAGTCTTCCTGCGCACGGAAGTGGAGAGCGTGCGTGCGCTGGGTTACGCCGGACGCAACACCGGGGTGTTGCAAGGCATGGCCGGGGTGGCTGTGCCAATCCTGGACCGGGAGGGCCGCGCCGTGGCGGCGTTGAGCGTGGCGACCGTGAGTGATCGACTGGGGCCCGACCGGCTGCCGACGGTGGTGGAAATGCTCAAGCGCGAGGCCGCCCTGATCGGACCGCGAGTCAACCCGTTCGACCCGCTGCTGCGCAGACCTTCGCAGGTGTTTGGGCAGGGTTGAATTTCACGGGCATCCCCGACCTCTGTGGGAGCGGGCTGCAGCGCTCAGAAATTCAGGGTTTGCTTGAGCTTTTGCGCCGCTGGCGTATCACTGGGTATGACCATCGCATAGTTGTATCCCGGTCCGGACCAATACTCGGCTTGCAACTCGCCGTCACGACGGCTGCCGCGCGGTAGCAGGAAATTTTTCGGGCCTGGTGGACGCACGTAGAAGCTGATCTTCTGGCCGCTCGGGTCCTGATAAACCACCATCGCCGCCGCGCCTTGCTCGGTGCTCAGCAATCGCCCGCTGACCGGCTTGAATCCTGCCGCCGACAGATCTGGCAGGCGGTCGGCCCGGGTGAAGTAACGGTCGAGCCAGCCTTGCATGGTGCTCTCATCGCCGCCTTGGTAATCGGCCGGCAGGATGCCTTGCTGGGCAAACAATCGATACGCCTGCAAGGCGTCGCTCATGGGCAGCATAGCGCTGACGAGCGTCATCTCCCGGGCCTTCCAGCCGCTCAAACCGCCGACACTGACGGCCAACACCAACACTGCCGCGCTGGCCAGATGGCGATGGAACCGATGTTTCAGGCGTTGGCGGATCGCTGTCGGGTCGAGGTCCGGATTAGGCGCGTGTTGCAGGCCTGCGTTCAGGGCCGCGCGCAAGTGTTGTGCGTCCTGTTGCCAGGCCTGGACCCGGGCGGCGACTTCCGGGTGATTGGCCAGGTAGTTTTCCATCAGACGCTGGTCGGCTTCGCTCAGTTGACGATCGACGAAGGCGTGCAAGTCGTTGTCGCTGGGGGGCATGCTGATCATTTGAGTATCCGCAGGGCAGGGCGGGTGATTTCGCCGTCGCTGAGTTGGCGCAGGGCCTGGCGGGCGCGGGATAGGCGCGACATCACGGTGCCGGTCGGCACGTCGAGGATGTCGGCCACTTGTTGGTAGCTCAAGCCTTCCACCGACACCCACAGCAACAGCGCACGTTGTTCGGTCGTCAGTCGATCGAAAGCCTCGAGGGACGATTGGGCGATCACGCTGCGCTCGGCTGAAGGGTGAGCATCATCGCGACCGGTGAAAAATTCCAGCATGCGTGCATAGCGTCGGGAACGACGATGGCTATCGAGAAACTGTCGATAAAGAATCGAAAACAGCCAGGCCCGAAGGTCACCATCGGCCCGTTTGTCATTCCATTTTGACAATGCCCGCTCCAGGCACGCTTGCACCAGGTCGTCAGCATTGCTGGGGTTGCGCGTCAACGACACGGCAAAACGCCGTAGTCGGGGGATGAGCGTGCGCAACTGTTCGTCGAGTTCGTTCATGGCTGTGCTTCTTTGGCAGTCACTGCGCCGGGAGTGGAAAGACGACTCGCGAACGAGATTATTCCAGCCTGGGAAAAATAAATACGAAGTGTGGGAATAAAACCCTCTGGCTTTCGTCTGACGGGTCCTTTAGTACAAACGGCCTTGGGCCTTGGAGCTTCGTCATGGTTGACCCTTCCTTTGAACCGAGCCGGCCGCCGTTGAGTGCCGCCAGCCTGGCGCTGCGCCTTACCGGCATTGCTGTGATTGTTGCCGCGTTGGCCGGGACATTTGCCTACGTCAACGGAACCCTTGACCCACAACGCCTGACACCGAATGCGCTGGTCAACGTGCTGGAAAAGAACAACGGTGTGCACCCGGGCTTTCGTCGCAATCACTCCAAAGGGGTTTGCGTTGCGGGCTATTTCCAAAGCAGCGGTGAGGCTCGCCCCTATTCCAGTGCCCAAGTCTTCCTGGAGGCGCGCACGCCGGTCGTCGGGCGGTTTGCCTTGCCCAGCGGCAACCCCTACGCGCCGGACAACAGCGTGCCGATCCGCAGCCTGGCGCTGCGCTTCACCCAAGCCAACGGGCAGCAGTGGCGTACCGGCATGAACAGCATGCCGGTGTTTCCGGTGGGCACGCCCGAAGCGTTCTATCAGTTGCAACAGGCACAATCGCCGGATCCGGCCACGGGCAAACCCAACCCTGCGGCCGTACCCGCCTTCTTTGCCGCGCACCCGGAAGCCAAACCGTTCCTGCAATGGATCAAGACGGCCAGGCCATCGGCCAGCTATGCCACCGAAACCTACAACGGCATCAATGCGTTCTATCTGGTCAATCCTGCGGGACAACGCCAGGCGGTGCGGTGGGGCGTGGTGCCAGTGGCTTCGGATGGCACGGGCGTGACGCCACCCCAGGGCGCTGACTTTCTGGAACAGGATCTGGTCAAGCGCCTGGCTGCGGGGCCGTTGCGCTGGCAGCTGAATATCACGTTGGCCAATCCGGGCGATCCGGTGAACGATGCCAGCAAAGCCTGGCCCGAAGATCGAACGGTGCTCAACGCCGGTACGCTGGTGCTGGAGCGCACCCAGTCACAGGACGACGGCGAATGCCGCGACATCAACTATGACCCGCTGATTCTGCCGAGCGGCATCGAAGGTTCAGATGACCCGCTTTTGGCGGCGCGCTCTGCCGCGTATGCCAGTTCGTACTTGCGGCGCACCAGCGAAGTCAGTCAATTGCCCGCCAACCAGGAGTCCCGCCCATGAGCGCCCCTCGACACTTCGCACCGCTGGCTCGACTGCTGCACTGGTTGATGGCATTGATGGTCATTGCCATGCTCTTTATCGGCGCGGGCATGGTGGCCTCGGTGTCCGAGCGCCATGAATGGCTGCTTCAGTTGCACAAACCCTTGGGCATCGCGATTTTGCTGCTGGTGATCGTACGCCTGGTGGTGCGTTTTACGACACGCCAACCACCATTGCCGGCCGATCTGCCAGGCTGGCAGGCGTTGGCGGCCAAGGCGTCCCATGCTCTGTTGTATGCCTTGATGTTGATTCTGCCCCTGTTGGGCTGGGGCATGATTTCAGCGGCGGGAGACCCGGTGATGCTCAGCAGCTCCCTGCAATTGCCTTCCATCGTACCGGCGGATGCCCAGACTTTCGCACTGTTGCGCAAGGCCCACGGCTACCTGGCTTATCTATTGTTCCTGACCGTGCTGGTGCATCTGGCGGCGGCACTGTTTCATGGTTGGGTGCGTCGGGATGAGGTGTTGGACAGTATGTTGCGAGGACGGGATTGAAGTCCCCGCTACCTGTCGACAACCGATAACTTGTGGCGAGGGAATGAATCCCTCGCCACCGAGTGCCCACCACGGGGAGAGCGTTGGATGATGGAGCGTTAGCGCAGCTCGTCGACCATGTCCGCTATGGTGCTCAATACATCCTTGCCCAGTTGCATCGAACGCTTGCCGGACCAGCCGGTGCGAGGATCCGGGTGGTCGTCATGATCCTTGAACGGCATCTCCAGGGTCAGGGACAGGCAGTCGTATTTCTGGCCGACCGCGTTACAAGCCAGGGTCATGTTGGCCAGGCCCGGTGCGTCGCGGGTGTAGCCGTGAGCGGTCTGAAAGTCTTTGGTCTGGTGCTTGAGATCGCTGCGAAAGCGCTCTTCGAGTTCGGCAATGCGTGGCGTGTAGCCGGGGTTGCCTTCGCAACCGGCAGTGAAGACGTGAGGGATTTCCTCGTCACCGTGAACGTCCAGGAACAAATCTACGCCGTATTTTTCCATTTGCTGCTGTACGAAAAATACCTCAGGACTGATTTCCGGACTGGCGTTCTGCCAAGCGCGGTTGAGATCCTGCCCCATGGCATTGGTACGCAGATGGCCGTGGAAGGCACCGTCAGGATTCATGTTGGGCACCAGATACAGATCGGCCTTGGCAAGCAGTCGGTTCAAGCGCGTGTCGTCCTGATGCTGCAGGCGTTCGATCACGCCCTCCATGAACCACTCGGCCATGTGCTCGCCGGGATGCTGCTGGGCGATGATCCAGACTTTGCGTCGACCTTCGGCACCGCTGCCCTTGCGCAGTAGTTGAATGTCGCGGCCTTCCACGCTTTTGCCGACGGCCAGCAGTTCGGTCCCGGCCTTGTGCAGAGCCTGCTCGATCAACCAGTCGTGACGACCACGGCTGTAGGGTTCGAAATAGGCAAACCAGGCATGGGACTGTTCGGCTTCCAGGTGAAAGCGCAGGGCGTCGCCTTCGAACTGTGTGGGAATACGGAACCAGTTGACGTGATCATAAGAGGCAACGGCCTGGTAACCCGTCCATGCCTTGTTGTAGGACGATTGACTGGCATTGAGCAAACGAAAGGAATATTCCTGGCCGACATGCAAGCCACTGGCCTTGAAGTGGAACCACTGGAAGTGGGCGCTACGGGTGTCGGGTCTGATCTTCAGCAGTGATTGCAAAGGATTGCTGATGTCGACGATCTCGATGTTACCGCTGTCGAAATTGGCGCTGATATCAAAGGAAGATTTAGCCACGGTCACGATTCCTGTGATGGATTTTATGACCGTTACTTTACACGCAAGGAGGAGGATGTCGGGACGATTTGCGTGACAGAAAAGAGGGGGCGTCCTCCCTGGACGCTATTGGAGCTTAGTGAGTCCGCGATTGATTCTCAAGTGCTGCCTGTCGATAGTTTTCGTCGGGATGGCGTGGAGTGCTTGAAAAGGGATATTCATTTGCTATCATCGCCGCCATCGAATGAGCGACACCCAAAAGACTTCATTAGCCTGAAGCCATAAGCCGAAAAATCGGCAAAAAAAGACCCGGCAAAAAGCCGGGTCAAAAACCGTGATTAGCCTGATGAGGAGATATTCCAGAAGTCCGACCTAAGGTCTTCTGGCCTATCGACTGATCTCGCGACCAGCTGATGCAATAATAATCATTATCATTTGCAAGTCAAATGTTTTTATCCTGCCTATTGGAAAATATTTTCCTGGTCCCGCATTCGCGGTGCCATTCCCAAGTGTTACGCCTGGCGAGTAGGGTAGCCATCCAGTGACCGGTCAAGCATCACCTTGACCAGATCAATCATATGCACCACTGAAAAAGCCAGGTCGCGGCTCGACCCTTGTAGTCGGCTGGCGGATTCCTGGGCTGTGGCGGCCGCACAGCGCAGCAGGTCGCAAGCATGAACCAAGGCCTCTTCTGCGCTGATGTTGCGGTTTACGTCGAAGAAGCGATGTTCTGCAGGCGCTTCCGACATACCCGGTTTCAAGTAGTAGTCCAGAGCGCGTTGGGCCGCCGGGCAGTCCTTCAGCGAGGTGAGTGTACTGTCGAAAGGGCGGGTGGGCTCATCGTTGTTGAGTCTGTCCATGGTGTCTAGATTCTCCGTGTAGGGGCTGAAATCCTGAATCCAGAATAGTACCTATCGTAATTGTGACGATAATTTAAATACTACATTTTGTGTTTTGATGGTCGGAGCCAGCCAAGTATCGTGCCGCTCATGGATAAATGGATAGAGTTGGTCAAGGCCAAGATGAAGGAGCTGCGCATCACGCAAGTGGTGCTCGCAGAACGTTTGGGAATGTCCCAGGGCGGCGTCGGCCATTGGCTGACCAAGCGCCGGCAACCCAGTGTCGACGACATGAACCGGGTCCTGCGGGAGCTGGGGCTGGAGTTTCTGGAAGTGGCGATGGTGATCCGCGAGCCGGACACCTCCACCGAGGAAGGCATGGCCCTGGCTCAGAAGTACAATCCGTACTTCCGCTACCCGGTAAGTGATTGGAGCGAGGTAGGCGGGATTCGCGAAGGCGATCTGGCGTCCTACAGCCAGGCGCGCTATGAGCTGACGGACTATCACGCTCAGGGGGACGCATTCTGGCTCGTGGTGGTGGGAGATGCGATGACGTCACCCAGCGGGTTGAGCATTCCCGAGGGTATGTCGATCCTGGTGGACCCGGCCATTGACGCGGTGCCAGGCAAACTGGTGGTTGCCCAATTGCCTGACAGCAGTGACGCCACCTTTCGCAAGTTGATTGAAGAGAGCGGGCAGCCTTACCTGGTCCCGCTCAATCCCACCTACCCGAAAACCCTGTACACCGAGCAATGCCGCATCATCGGTGTGGTCGTGCAGGCCACCATCAGGTTCTGACTGGATCGGCCCGTGGGAGCGGGCCGATACTTACTCTTCGAACTCCACCAACGCGCAGCCCTCGCTGACCATTTCACCTTCCTGGCAATACAGTGCCTTGATCACACCGGCTTGGGGCGCGCGAATGCTGTGCTCCATTTTCATCGCCTCCAATACCACCAGTTGCGCCCCGGCTTCCACCGTCTGTCCGGCGCTCACCAGCACCCGAACGATACTGCCGTTCATGGGGGCGGTCAGGCCGCCTTGGTGGCTGTGGCTGGCTTCGGCGGCGGCCAGCGGGTCGTACACGTCGACTCGGTGCAGGTCACCTTCCCATTGCAGATACAGGCTGTCGCCCTGGCGAATGGCGCGATGCCTGCGCCGCAGGCCATTGTGCTCGGTCACCAGTTGCTCACCCCGGAATTCTGTACGACCAGCCGTGACGTCCAGGGTCAATGCTCGATCCTGGCCCTCACAGCTAAGGTGCACAGTGGTCTGTCTTGGCAGCCCCAGACGCAGTCCGGCGGTGTTGGCCCAAGGTGAGTTGGCGTCATCGGACCGTGCATGCGGCGTCAGACTCAAGGCGAAGCCATGGGCCGCCGCGAGCCAGAAGTCGTCATCCAATTCGCCGGGCTCTGGCAATAGTTGCGTCTGGTAACGTGGGATAAATCCAGTGTCCAGCTCCGCCGCCGCAAAGGCGGGGTGGGCCACGATGCGTCGTAGAAATCCGATGTTGGTTTTCAGCCCGCCGATGGCAAACTCATCGAGCATGCTCAAAAGCCGCAACCGCGCCTGTTCACGATCCTCGCCCCAGGCAATCAGCTTGCCGAGCATCGGGTCGTAGAACGGTGAAATCTCATCGCCTTCCTCCACGCCGCTGTCGACCCGACGACCCGGTGCCGCACTCGACTCGCGATACAACGCCAGGCGCCCGGTAGCCGGCAGGAAGTCGTTGGCCGGGTCTTCGGCGTACAGGCGCACTTCGATAGCGTGGCCCAACAGGGGCACTTGCTCCTGTGTCATGGGAAGCCGCTCGCCACGTGCCACGCGAATCTGCCATGCCACCAGATCGAGGCCGGTAATGGCTTCGGTGACCGGGTGTTCGACTTGCAGGCGCGTGTTCATCTCCATGAAGAAGAACTCACCGCGTGCATCCAGCAAAAACTCCACGGTACCGGCACCGACATAACCGATGGCTTGAGCCGAGCGCACGGCGGCTTCACCCATGGCACGCCGCAGTTGTGGGGTGAGGCCGGGGGCAGGGGCTTCTTCCACCACTTTCTGATGCCGACGCTGGATCGAGCAATCACGCTCATTGAGGTACAGACAGTTGCCGTGCTGATCGGCAAAGATCTGGATTTCCACGTGCCGTGGCTTGAGCAGATATTTTTCCACCAGCATCCGCGAATCGCCAAACGACGATTGCGCTTCACGCTGGGCCGAAGCCAGGGCTTCGGCCAGTTGGCTGACGTCCTCGACCACTTTCATGCCTTTGCCGCCGCCACCGGCAGTGGCCTTGAGCAGTACCGGATAGCCAATGCGTTCGCAGGCGTCGCGGAAGGTCTCCAGGTCCTGGGCTTCGCCGTGATAACCGGGCACCAGAGGCACACCGGCGGTTTCCATGAGGGCTTTGGCGGCGGACTTGCTGCCCATGGCATCAATGGCCGAGGCGGGCGGGCCGAGGAAGATCAAGCCGGCGTTTTCGATGGCCCGGGCGAACCCGGCATTTTCCGAAAGAAAACCATACCCGGGATGGATGGCCTGGGCGCCGCTGGTCTTGGCCGCGTCGATCAGTTTGTCGATTTGCAAATAGCTGTCAGCGGCCTTGCTACCGCCCAGGTCAACGCGGATATCGGCTTCACGGCTGTGACGGGCATCGCGGTCGGTGGCGCTGTGGACGGCCACTGTGGTCAGCCCCATGGCCTTGGCGGTGCGCATCACGCGACAAGCGATTTCACCACGGTTGGCCACCAGCAACGTGGTGAGGATGGGGGCGCTCATCAACGCGGCTCCTTGTTGTTCGATTCGGCCTGCCAGCTGGGCGAGCGCTTTTGCAGGAACGCTCGTAAACCTTCCTGGCCTTGCGCACTGACGCGGATGCGGGCGATGGCGTTTTCGGTGTAGCGCCGCAATGCAGGTGTGAGGGCGCCGTTGCCGACTTCACGCAACAGTTCTTTGCTGGCGCGCATGGCCGCCGGACTGTTGAGCAACAGGTTGTCGACCCATTGTTCGACCTGCTGGTCCAGTGTTTCGGCCGGGTAGCTTTCCGACAGCAGACCGATTTCTTTTGCCCGTTGTCCGTCGAAGCGTTCCGCGGTCAGGGCGTAACGCCGCGCGGCCCGCTCTCCGATAGCTTGCACCACGAACGGGCTGATCACCGCCGGCGCCAGGCCAATGCGTACTTCCGACAGACAGAACTGCGCTTGATCAGCGCCAATGGCCATGTCGCAGGCGCTGATCAGCCCCAGCGCACCGCCAAACGCTGCGCCCTGGACCACCGCCACGGTAGGAATTTTCAACTTGGCGAGGTTGTACATCAGCTCCGCCAGTTCCCGGGCGTCGTCCAGGTTGGTGTGGTAATCGAGTTCGGCCGACTGCTGCATCCAGGCCAGGTCGGCACCGGCGCTGAAGTGTTTACCGCGACCACGGATCAGCAGAAAACGCAGGTTCGGATCACTGCTGACATGGTCCAGGGCAAGGATCAGCTCGCGGATCATTTCGGCGTTGAACGCGTTGTTTTTCTGCTCACGGCTGAGCCACAAGGTCGCAAAGCCGCGGGGGTCGCTGAGCAGTTCGAGGGTGTTGAAGTTATCCATGTGCATTCCCCGTTTACATCCGGAACACGCCGAAGCGGCTCGGTTCGATGGGCGCGTTCAATGACGCGGACAAGGCCAGGCCCAGTACATCGCGGGTCTGGGCCGGGTCGATGACCCCGTCGTCCCACAGCCTCGCGCTGGAATAGTAGGGGTGGCCCTGCTCTTCGTACTGATCGAGAATCGGTTGTTTGATTTCAGCTTCTTGGGCGGCGCTGAACGGATGGCCGCTACGTTCGGCCTGTTCGCGCTTGACCTGCACCAGTACGCCGGCGGCCTGTTCGGCACCCATCACGCCAATCCGCGCATTCGGCCACATCCACAGGAACCGTGGGTCGTAGGCGCGGCCGCACATGCCATAGTTGCCGGCACCAAAGCTACCGCCGATGATGACCGTGAATTTCGGCACCTTGGCGCAGGCCACCGCCGTCACCAGCTTCGCGCCGTGCTTGGCGATGCCGCCGGCTTCGTATTTTTGCCCGACCATGAACCCCGTGATGTTTTGCAGGAACAGCAGCGGGATACCGCGTTGACAGGCCAGCTCGATAAAGTGCGCGCCTTTTTGCGCGGCTTCGGCGAAGAGGATGCCATTGTTGGCGAGAATCGCGATCGGGTAGCCGTGCAAGTGAGCAAAACCGCAGACCAGCGTCGTCCCGAACAGCGCCTTGAACTCATCGAACACCGAACCGTCCACCAGCCGCGCAATCACTTCACGCACGTCAAACGGCTGCTTGGCGTCCGCCGAAACCACGCCGTACAGCTCGTCGCTCGAATACAGCGGGGCGATGGGGGCACGTTGCTGCACTTCGCCGAGCTTGTGCCAGTTGAGGTTGGCAATGCTGCGGCGGGCAATGGCCAGAGCGTGTTCATCGCTGTCGGCGTAGTGATCGGCGACGCCGGAGATCTTGCAGTGCACATCGGCACCGCCCAGGTCTTCAGCACTGACCACCTCTCCGGTGGCCGCTTTCACCAGCGGTGGGCCGGCCAGGAAGATCGTGGCTTGCTGGCGAACCATGATCGCTTCGTCGGCCATCGCCGGCACATAGGCGCCACCGGCGGTGCAGGAGCCCATGACCACGGCAATTTGTGGAATGCCCATGGCGCTCATGTTCGCCTGATTGAAGAAGATCCGCCCGAAGTGCTCACGGTCGGGAAACACTTCGTCCTGGCGCGGCAGGTTGGCGCCGCCGGAGTCCACCAGGTATATGCACGGCAAACGGTTCTGTTGAGCGATGGTCTGCGCGCGCAGGTGCTTTTTCACGGTCAGCGGGTAATACGAACCACCTTTTACGGTGGCATCGTTGGCGACAATCATGCACTCGACGCCTTCCACCCGGCCGATCCCGGCAATCACGCCAGCGGCCGGCACGTCTTCGCCATACACCTCGTAAGCTGCCAATTGGCTGATCTCGAGAAACGGCGAACCCGGATCGAGCAAGCGATTGATGCGCTCACGGGGCAGCAGTTTGCCCCGCGAGGTGTGGCGCTCCTGCGCCTTGGGGCCGCCACCTTGTTGAACCTGAGCGAGCAGGGTGTGCAAAGCGTCGACCTGTTTGAGCATCGCCTCGCGGTTGGCAATAAATTCCGCTGAGCGCGGATTGAGCTGGGTATGCAGCGTGGCCATGGACAGCTCCGTTTAGCGGGTTTCGTTGAACAGTTCACGACCGATCAACATCCGGCGAATCTCACTGGTACCAGCACCGATTTCGTACAGCTTGGCGTCACGCAGCAGGCGACCGGCGGGGAATTCATTGATGTAGCCGTTACCCCCCAGAATCTGGATCGCGTCGAGGGCCATCTGCGTGGCGCGTTCGGCGCTGTAGAGGATGACCCCGGCGGCGTCCTTGCGGGTGGTTTCGCCGCGCTCGCAGGCTTGGGCCACGGCATAGAGATAGGCTCGGCTGGCGTTGAGCTGGGTGTACATGTCCGCGACTTTGCCCTGGATCAACTGGAATTCGCCGATGCTCTGGCCGAACTGCTTGCGGTCGTGGATGTACGGCACGATCAGGTCCATGCAGGCCTGCATGATCCCGGTAGGGCCGCCCGACAGCACGACACGCTCGTAATCGAGGCCGCTCATCAACACTTTCACGCCGCCGTTGAGCACCCCGAGGATGTTTTCTTCCGGGACTTCGACGTCATCGAAAAACAACTCGCAGGTGTTGGAGCCGCGCATGCCGAGCTTGTCGAATTTGTTGCTGCGACTGAAGCCTTTCCAGTCGCGCTCGACGATGAAAGCAGTAATACCGTGGGGGCCTTTTTCCAGGTCAGTCTTGGCGTAGATCACGTAGGTGTTGGCGTCGGGACCGTTGGTGATCCAGGTCTTGCTACCGTTGAGCACGTAGTGGTCGCCGCGCTTGTCGGCCCGCAACTTCATCGACACCACGTCAGAGCCGGCGTTGGGTTCGCTCATGGCCAGTGCGCCGATGTGTTCGCCGCTGATCAGCTTGGGCAGGTACTTGGTTTTCTGTTCGTGATTGCCGTTGCGGTTGATCTGGTTGACGCAGAGGTTGGAGTGGGCGCCGTAGGAGAGGGCGACCGAGGCCGAGCCGCGGCTGATTTCTTCCATTGTCACCACGTGGGCCAGATAACCCAGGCCAGCGCCGCCATATTCTTCCGGGACGGTGATGCCCAGCAGGCCCATGTCGCCGAATTTGCGCCACATGTCGGCAGGGAACAGGTTGTCGATGTCTATCTGGGCGGCCCGTGGCGCTAGCTCGGCTTTGACGAAGGCCTGCACCTGATCACGGAGCATGTCGATGGTTTCGCCGAGGGCAAAGTTCAGGGATGGGTAGCTCATGGGACACCTTTTGGCTTTTTTGTCGGGTGTGGAGAGGGGGGATTGGCTCTCACCTTTACGTTAACGTAAGCCTGTGACGAATGGCTGTCAATCACCCTTTACGTTAACGTCAACTTACGCCAAAGTAAGTGCGCTTGAGTCAGCAGGTTCACCGATACACCCACTAATAAAGACAAGAGGGGTCATCATGGATCAACCCGGTTCGCAATCGCAGCTCAGCTACACCCGCGGCTCCCAGGACAAGACTCTGCTGGCGCACACCATCGGCGAGGCCTTTGATCAGACTGTGGCCCGGTATCCCGATGGCGAGGCGTTGGTGGTTCGCCATCAATCGCTGCGTTATACCTGGCGCCAACTGGCCGAAGCCGTCGACTTGCATGCCCGAGCCCTGTTGGCGCTGGGCTTGAAAGCCGGCGACCGTCTTGGCGTGTGGGCCCCCAACTGTGCTCAGTGGTGCATCAGCCAGTTCGCCAGTGCGAAGATCGGTGTCATTCTGGTCAACATCAACCCGGCGTATCGCAGTTCCGAACTCGAATACGTGCTCAAGCAGTCAGGTTGCCAATGGCTGGTCTGCGCCGCAGCGTTCAAAACTTCGGATTATCACGCCATGGTGCAAGCGCTCGCGCCTGAACTGGCGGAGCAATCGATAGGCCAGTTGCACAGCGAGCGTCTGCCGCTGCTACGAGGCGTGATCAGTCTGGACGCCCAACCACCGTCAGGCTTTTTACCCTGGTCACAACTGGCAGCCCTTGGCGCTGCGGTTTTGCCTGAACAACTGGTCGAGCGCCAGGCCAGCCTGCATCATGATGACCCGGTGAATATCCAGTACACCTCCGGCACCACCGGGTTCCCCAAGGGCGCGACCCTCAGCCATCACAACATCCTCAACAATGGTTACATGGTCGGCGAAAGCCTGGGTCTGACGGCGAGCGACCGGCTGGTGATCCCGGTACCGCTCTACCATTGTTTCGGCATGGTCATGGGCAATCTGGGCTGCATGACCCACGGCAGCACCATGATCTACCCCAACGACGCCTTCGATCCGTTGCTGACCCTGCGTACCGTGGCCGAAGAAAAAGCCACGGCGCTGTATGGCGTGCCCACCATGTTCATCGCCATGCTGGACCAGCCGCAACGAGGCGATTTTGATTTGTCCAGCCTGCGCACCGGGATCATGGCCGGGGCCACTTGCCCTATTGAGGTGATGCGCCGGGTCATCAACGAGATGCACATGGCCGAAGTGCAGATTGCCTACGGCATGACGGAAACCAGTCCTGTGTCGTTGCAGACCGGTCCTTCAGACGAACTGGAATTGCGCGTGACCACCGTTGGCCGTACCCAGCCGCAGTTGGAGAGCAAGATCGTCGACGAGGCCGGCAATATCGTTGCCCGTGGCACCATCGGCGAGTTGTGTACCCGTGGCTACAGCGTGATGCTCGGCTACTGGGACAACCCCAGCGGCACTGCTGACGCCATCGATCAGGACGGCTGGATGCACACCGGCGACCTGGCGACCATGAACGAACAGGGTTATGTCTGCATCGTCGGACGCAACAAGGACATGATCATCCGAGGCGGTGAGAACATTTACCCGCGTGAGCTGGAAGAATTTTTCTTCACCCACCCCGCAGTGGCTGATGTGCAAGTGATCGGCATTCCGTGCTCGCGCTACGGTGAAGAAATCGTCGCCTGGATCAAGTTCCATCCCGGCCACAGCGCCACCGAGCAAGCGTTGCAGGCCTGGTGCAAAGAGCGCATTGCCCACTTCAAGACGCCACGTCATTTCAAGTTCGTCGAGGAGTTCCCGATGACCGTGACCGGCAAGATCCAGAAGTTCCGCATGCGCGAAATCAGCATTGAAGAACTGCGCGAAAAGGAAAGCTGAGAAAAATCCCCTGTGGGAGCGGGCTTGCTCGCGAATGCGGTGTGTCAACCAAGGTGATATGGCTGACACATCGGCGCGGAAAACCCAAATCCCAGATAGCACAAAGGGGAGCCGAAGCTCCCCTTTAATTTTGTCGTTACGTGCTCTTTTTTTATTATTGAGGGGCGGCCTGTTGTTGTTTTTAGTAGCCGTGACCCTTTACCGCTGTTTTGGTGATCCCCATCCGGGATCAAGAGCAAACGTATTTTTTGAGCGCTGACCTGCTTTTTCGCTTCGCGATCCAACCGATTCGGGGGCTACCTGAAGGTAGTTTTATTGTTCTCTGCCCGGTTGCGGGTTGCTCCTGAAAGCACCCTGAAAAGCCCATCTTCTCCAAAAAAATCTGTTAGCTGCGCCTCTGTCGTGTTGTTTTTGTTATGTCAGAGTCGTTTCGTCTTGTTTTTATTGGGTGTATCGCATTTTTTATTTTTGTTATGCCAAAGGTATAGCAGGGTGCGTGCCAACTTTTATGAATGCTTTATAAATCAATGACTTGGGCTTTTTGTCGGAAATATCCGCCCGTCCAGACCTGACAAATTGTTTCCGTGTTACTCGTTTCGTAGCTGTTACACCGGGAGCGGTAACACCTCACTGTGCGGCGCGCGCCTTGGCTACCCGCGAACCGGTAGGGCGACCCAGTACGTCACAGATCTGCCGGCCGGCAGCCATCAGTGCGTCCAGGTCGACGCCAGTTTCAATGCCCAGGCCATTGAGCAGGTACAACACGTCTTCGGTGGCAACGTTACCGCTGGCGCCCTTGGCATACGGGCAACCGCCCAGGCCTGCGACAGAACTGTCGAACACGGCGATGCCTTCCAGCAGACTGGCGTAGACGTTGGCCATGGCTTGGCCGTAGGTATCGTGGAAGTGCCCGGCGAGCTTGTCCCTGGGCACTTCAGCCGAAACCACCTCGAACATCTTGCGTGTGGCGCCAGCGGTGCCGGTGCCGATGGTGTCCCCCAAGGACACCTCGTAGCAGCCCATTGCGTACAGTTCGCGGGCGACCCACGCCACTTGTTCGGGCTTGACTGCGCCTTCGTACGGGCAGCCCAGCACGCAGGAGACGTAACCGCGCACGCTGACACCGTTCTGCCGGGCGGCTTCCATGATCGGCGCAAAGCGCTCAAGGCTTTCCTTGATGGAACAGTTGATGTTGCGCTGGGAGAATGCTTCGGACGCGGCGGCGAACACGGCGACCTCTTCCACGCCGGCTGCCAGCGCGTCTTCAAAACCCCGCAGGTTCGGCGCCAGGGCGCCATAGGTGACGCCGGGTTTGCGCTGTATCTGCGCGAACACCTCGGCGGAGCCGGCCATTTGCGGCACCCACTTGGGCGAGACAAAACTGCCGACTTCGATATAACCCAGGCCGGCGGCGCTCAGGGCATCCACCAAGTGCACCTTGTGGGCGACACTGATGGGTTGTGCTTCATTCTGCAGGCCGTCGCGAGGGCCAACTTCAATCAGGCGTACAAAGGAGGGAAGGGACATGGGGATTGACCTGTAGTGGGCTGCCAGTATCAAGAGGATGACGATGATTACTGCACGGTTTCCTGACCTTTGATCGTCTGCTCCAGGGCCTGGATGCAGCGTTCTTCGGCGGTGTCGAGTTCCAGCTTCATCTGTTCGATGTCCAGCAGTTGCTGTTCGAGCTGTTCCCGACGTTCGGTGATCTTCGCCAGCATGCTGTGCAGTTGTTTCTGATTGCCGCTGGTGGGGTCGTAGAGTTCGATCAGTTCACGGCACTCGGCCAGGGAAAAACCGATGCGCTTGCCCCGCAGGATCAGCTTCAGGCTGACCTTGTCCCGAGGCGAATAAATGCGTTCCTGGCCACGTCGCTCCGGGCTCAGCAGGCCTTGCTCTTCATAGAAGCGGATGGCCCGGGTGGTGATATCCAGTTCGCGGGCGAGGTCGGAGATGCTGTAGGTCTGGCTGCTCATGGAAGCGCTCGAAACGAAAGGGGCTGGCGCTAAGCTAATGGCAGGTTGACGTTCACGTCAAGCAATCAGATCCCAATGCAGACACACCACTTGTGGGAGCGAGCCTGCTCGCGATAGCGGTATACCTGTCAGCATTAATGTTGACTGACCCGGCGCCATCGCGAGCAGGCTCGCTCCCACAATTTTGATCGCCTAAACCTTGTCGAGCTTCTTCTCATGCGCCGTCACCTGCTGGCACAGCTCGATCATCTGTTCGCGCATCCAGCGATTGGCCGGGTCCTGGTCGGTGCTTTCATGCCAGTAGAGATGGGTTTCCACGGGGGGCACATCGTTGACCGGCAACACGAAGGCATGCAGATCGTGACGACGGGCAAAGCGCTCGGGGACGGTCATGACCATGTCGGTCTGTTGCAACACCTGGGACGCCATCAAGTAATGCTGGGAGCGTAGGGCGATCTTGCGCTGGATGCCCATCTTGCCCAGGGCCAGGTCGACATAACCCAGACCGTTACGGCGGCTGGAAATATGCACATGAGTCTGGGCCAGGTAATCATCGAGGCTGATTTTTTCCTTGCCCGCCAGTGGGTGCCCCTTGCGCATGGCGCACACGTACCGGTCTTCCATCAGCTTGACGTGGCGCACTTGCGGGTCGGTATTGAGTGGTGCGTCGACGGCGAAGTCGAGGCGACCGGCGGCCAGTTCCTTGGTGGTTTCACGGCGCTTGGACAGGAAGCTCTCGATGGCCACGGTCGGCGCCAGGCGTCGCAGGCGCTGGAACAACAGAGGCAGGATCACGCCTTCGGTGAGGTCGGTCATGCTGATGCGGTAGGTCTTGACCGCCTGCAGCGGATTGAAAATCCGGCTTTCCTGCACCGACACCCGCAGCAACGATAAGGCATTGCGCACCGGGCCAATGATGTTCTGGGCCATGGGCGTGGGCACCATGCCCTGGGCCGTGCGCACGAACAGCGGGTCATTGAAGGTCTCACGCAAACGCGCCAGGGCATTGGACACCGCCGGCTGAGTGATGCCGACGATCTGTCCGGCGCGGGTCAGGTTGGCTTCGGTGTAGATCGCGTCAAAAACGATAAAAAGGTTGAGGTCGACCTTGCTCAGATTCATGGCGCTGCACTCTTGTTCTTGGGCTTGTTGTGAGGTGCCGGGTGGCGATGCAAATCAGTGAACCATATATCGGTGATGAATGTTAATACACGCCGAGAATAGGTTAGGTAAATTTTCGTAGCTGAACTAGCATCGATTTCATGACCTAAAAACAACCTCTGCCAAGAAGGTGCTTCTCATGGATTTTGCGTATTCCCCCAAGGTTCAGGAACTGCGTGAACGTGTCACCGCGTTCATGGACGCCTACGTATACCCGGCTGAAGCAGTGTTCGAACGACAAGTGGCCGAAGGCGACCGCTGGCAGCCCACCGCCATCATGGAAGAGCTCAAGGCCAAGGCCAAAGCCGAAGGGCTGTGGAATCTGTTCCTGCCCGAGTCTGAGCTGGGCGCTGGCCTGACCAACCTCGAATACGCGCCGTTGGCAGAGATCATGGGCCGTTCGTTGCTGGGGCCGGAGCCGTTCAACTGCTCGGCACCGGACACGGGCAACATGGAAGTGCTGGTGCGTTACGCCAATGAAGAACAGAAACAACGCTGGCTGGAACCGCTGCTGCGCGGCGAGATCCGATCGGCCTTCGCCATGACCGAGCCGGACGTTGCTTCTTCGGACGCCACCAACATGGCCGCCCGCGCCGAGCGCGATGGCGACGAGTGGGTGATCAACGGCAAGAAGTGGTGGACCTCCGGGGCCTGTGATCCGCGCTGCAAGATTCTGATCTTCATGGGCCTGAGTAACCCCGACGCGCCGCGTCATGCCCAGCACTCGATGATTCTGGTGCCGGTGGACACGCCTGGGGTAAAAATCGTACGTCCGCTGCCGGTATTCGGCTACGACGACGCGCCCCACGGCCACGCCGAAGTGCTGTTCGACAATGTGCGGGTGCCGTACGAAAACGTCTTGCTGGGCGAAGGGCGCGGTTTTGAAATTGCCCAGGGTCGCCTCGGCCCGGGCCGGATCCACCACTGCATGCGTTCCATCGGCATGGCCGAGCGTGCATTGGAGTTGATGTGCAAACGTGCCGTCAGCCGCACCGCCTTCGGCCAGCCGTTGGCGCGCCTGGGCGGCAACGTCGACAAGATCGCCGATTCACGGATGGAAATCGACATGGCGCGCCTGCTGACCTTGAAAGCGGCGTACATGATGGACACCGTCGGTAACAAGGTCGCCAAGAGTGAGATCGCCCAGATCAAGGTCGTTGCGCCGAACGTGGCCTTGAAGGTCATCGACCGGGCCATCCAGATCCACGGCGGGGCAGGGGTTTCCAACGATTTCCCGCTGGCCTACATGTACGCCATGCAACGCACCTTGCGCCTGGCCGACGGCCCGGATGAAGTACACCGCGCCGCCATCGGCAAGTTCGAAATCGGCAAGTACGTGCCCAAGGAGATGTTGCGCAGCGGCCGCTAGGAAGTAGCCCACCACGAGCCTGTGGGAGCAAAGCTTGCTTCCACAGGCTCATCTTGTGGGGGGGAGCTCGCTTACTCCTTGACGCTCATATATTCCTCGGCCCAACGGATGTAATCCTCGGGCTGGGTGTAAGTGTGGGTCAGCTCGGTGGCGCTCAGGTCTGACGCCTGGGTGAAGATCTGCCGCTGTTCGCGCAGGCTGTCATAGGTGGCCTTGATCGCGGCGAAGTAGGCACCGTGACCATCGATGGTGACGCGCACGCCGAGTTCCGCCAGGCGTTTGTCGTCACGCAGCAACGGATTGCCATAGGTGACGAGCATCAACGGCACGCTCAGGTTTTCGCTGATCTGCGCCAGGTGGTCGAAGTCCTGCACACCCACCATGCAAATCCCGTCGGCGCCGGCACGTTCGTATTGCTGGGTCCGACTGATGATTTCCTGGACCGGTAGGATCCCGGCGTTGGTGCGGGCAATGATCGCCATTTCCGGGTCGACCCGGGCTTCCAGCGCTGCGCGAATCTTGCCGACACCTTCGGCGACGCCGATCAGGTCGGTGGATTTGCGGCCGAACTGGGCCGGCAGCAGCGTGTCTTCGATGGTCAGGGCCGCCACCCCGGCGCGTTCGAGCTCGATGATGGTGCGCATCACGTTCAGGGCGTTGCCATAGCCGTGATCGGCGTCGGCAATTACCGGCAGTTGGGCTACGCGGCCAATGCGCGTGGCCTGCTCGGCGAATTCGCTGAGTGTGATGAGGGCAAAGTCCGGCGCCCCCAACACTTGCAGCGACGCGACCGAACCTCCCAGTATCCCTACTTCAAAACCCAGGTCGGCGGCGATGCGCGCTGACATCGGATCAAACACCGAGGCGGTGTGGTAGCAGGTTTCGCTCGCCAGCAGTTGGCGAAAGTTGCGACGCAAGTCTTGATGGGAAAGCCTGGGCATATGAGTTCCACCATTGGAATGGAAAGGCTTGAGCAAAAGTGTCAACGCCGAAAGATCCAAAGGCTATCACGCGCAAGGCTTAAAGATGATGACGAATGTGCATGGGCTATGTGTGTGCCGGATTGCAGAGGATCCCGACAGGCTGTCAGCGATGATCGAGCTGACCAAGGTGCAGGCAAAGGGGGCGGAGGCTAATGCGTGTCAGTGGATGAGGTATTTGTGCTCGAACCCAGCCTACGCCGCCACCGCTTGCCGCCCCTGTTGAAGCAACGCCACGGCGCGCACCGTGTCACCTGGTTGCATTTGCAGACGTTTGGCCGTGAGACGGTCCACCAGCAGGCTGTGACCGTGCTGGTGGGCTCGGGCACTGGTAACGCGGCAACTCGCCAGCCGTCGGTTATGGATCAGCCAGACCGGTGCCTGTTCGTCCGGCATACCGATGGCCAGGGTCAGCGACTGGCTGTCGCGCACGGTCCGGATTTTCGCCACTGGCGCTTCGATCACCGGACCGCCATCGAAAATGTCGATGTAGCCTTTATGGGCAAAACCCTCGGCGCCGAGGATTTTCAGGGCCGGCTCGGTATTCGGGTGGGCCCTGCCGATAGCCGCCTGGGCCTGTTCGGTGAGCAGGCAGGTGTACAGGGGCTGGCGCGGCATCAGCTCGGCGATGAAGGATTTGTTGCCCATGCCGGACAATTGGTCGGCGTAGCTGAAGTCTTTCTGGAAGAAGTGCCGGCCCAGGCTGTCCCAGAACGGTGAACAGCCGTGCTCGTCGGCGTGTCCTCGCAATTCGGCGATCAGTTTTTCACCGAACAGCTGGGAAAACTCGGCCACGAACAGCAAGCGCGCCAGGGACAGCAGGCGTCCGTTATGGCCGCGGCGGTGTTCGGGATGCAGAAACAAGGAGCAGATCTCCGATTGCCCGGTCATCTCATTGTTGAGGAATAGTGTGGGTATCTGCCGCTGGATGCCCAGTTCAGGCGCGGAGCTGACGGTGACCCCGACTCGATAGTTGTACCAGGGCTCACGCAGCCCGACCGCACCGGTCAGGGCGCTGATACCGACCACTTGCCGGTCATCGTCCTCGAGCACGAACAGGTAATCGGCATCGGCGCGTTCGACTTGTCCGGCAAAGGTGCGCTGGGCCCAGCGCACGCGATGGGCCAGGCGTTCTTCGTTGGCCGGTAGGCTGGTGAACCCGGGGCCCGCGCAATGGGCCAGGTCCAGCAAGGCGGGCAGATCCGTCAGAGCGACCGGGCGCACAATCATGATGCAGCTCCTTCATCGTGCCAATCGGGGCGCTGATGCCAGGTGAGGAATCGCGTCAGGTTCATAACGCAACCACCCGGGCCCGCTCGCCGTCGGTGATACCCAGTGCTGCCAGCATCTGCGGTGTCAGGGACACGGTGCCCTCGGCACTGACGTCAAGCTCGGTCACGATGGCCCGGTAATTCTCCAGGCCGTCGTTGCTCAGCAGAAAGCGGCCGCCGAGGTCAATGTCTGAGCATTGTCGGGCCGTGGCTATACGGCTTTGGGTGATCGAGCGGATGTTCGCCACACGAGCATGCAGTGTCGGCCCGCCGTCGAAGATATCCACGTAGCTGTTGGTTTCGAAACCCTCGCGCTCCAGGATGTCGAAGGCTTCCTGGCCGTCGGGATGCACCCGGCCGATACAGGCTTGGGCCGCCTGGGACAGCATGGGTACATAAATCGGGTATTGCGGCATCAGTTCGGCGAGAAAGGTGCGGCTCTGCAGACCGCACAAGCGTTCGGCTTCGACGTAGGGCAGGTCGAAAAAATGCTGGCCGACGGCATCCCAGAACGGCGACTGACCGTCATCGCTGCTGAAACCAACGATCTCGGTGATCACTGATTCGGCAAAACGTTGCGGATGGGCGGCGATGAACATCAGCCGCGCGCGGGACAGCAACTCCGATTCCGGCGTGCGTACCCGTCCGGCGTCGATATGAAAACCGCGCAGCAGCGTCTGGCCATTGAGGTCCTGGCACAGCGACAGCGCGGGTACGCCGTGCTGGATGTTCAGTTCCCGGGACTCGCTGGTAAACGGGCGATGCCGCAGGCTGTAGAACGGCTCATTGCAGCCGGTGCTGGCGAGAATCTCGGAACAGCCGGTCAATTGCCCGGATGCCAGGTCCTCCAGGACGAAGAAATAATTCTCTGCGCCAGGGCTCTGCACGTCGGTCTCGAACGAGGCACATGAATCGAGGATTTTGTCCCTCAGGCGTTCGGTATCGTCGGGAAGCGATGTGACGCCCACCAGACTGTCGCGGGCCAGTTGCTGCAATTGCGGCAGGTCGCTTAATTGAACTGGACGTAAGGCCAGCATGGATTGCACTCCTTTTCCAAAGAGCCCGGTGACATGCACCGGGCTTGACGATCACTGTCGATGTCCACGCATTGTGACGACGGCTGGTCGAACCCCTTCGACCGCCGATCCTCACTGTCCCGCAGGGTCAGGCAGGGCAGTATCGGTGCCGAACTTATTGAGCACGGCCAGATAGACCAGGCCTGCGGCAATCCATATCAAGCCGAGCTTCTGCGCATCCACGCCCATGTTGTACATGATGGCCGCGACGATGGCGAAGCCGATCAAAGGGCAGATCAGGTGGCGAATCACTTGGCCGGACCGCTGGCGGCGCCAGTGATGGTTGATCACGGTGATATGCAACAACATGAAGCCGCTCAAGGCGCCGAAATTGACCAGGGAAGTCAGGGTGTCCACGGCATCGATGAACAGGTAGCAGATCAACAGCGACAGCACTGCTACCAGATAGATGCTCAAGTATGGGGTGTTGTGTTTCGGATGGACCTTGGCCAGCACCTTGGGGAGCTTGCCGTCCCGGGCCATGCCGAACAACAGGCGCGACACCGCCGCTTGCGAGGTGATCGCCACGGCCACGCCCCAGGCCAGCGCCGTGGCGACGGCGGTCAAAGTGGCCAGCCAACTGCCGGCCGCCAATTCGGCGATTTCATAAAACGCGGTATCGGCGGACTTGAAGCCCATGCCGGCCGCCAGGTCGGTGGCAATCCAGGTTTGCACGACGAAAATCACCCCCATCACCAGCAGCGTGATCAACGCTGCCTTGCCCACGCTGCGCCCCGGATCATTCTTGATTTCTTCGGCCAGGGTGGAAATGGCATCGAAGCCCAGGAACGACAACACGGCGATAGACACGGCCTGCATCAACAGCGCGAAATCAAAACGTTCCGGGCTGTACAGCGGCGCCAGGGTCAGTTGGCCGTTACCGGCGCCCCCCTGCAAGGCATTCCAGGCGTAGAACAGGAAAATGGCCAGCACCATCAGTTGCGCCAGCAGGAAAATGATATTCATCCGTGCGGTGAAGGTGATGCCCCGCAGGTTGACGAAGGTCGCGCTGACCAGGAATGCCAGAATGAAACCGACCTTGGGAACGTCCGGGTACAGATGGTTCAGCGCCATGGCGGCGTAGACATAGAGCAGGGGCGGGATCAGCAGGTAGTCCAGCAGCATCAGCCAACCGGCGATGAAGCCCACGTGTGGGTTAAGGCCCCGTTGCGCGTAGGAATAGACGGAGCCGGCCACCGGAAAAGCTCTGGCCATGCTGCCGTAGCTCAAGGCCGTGAAGAGCATCGCCACCATGCCGATGATATACGCCAACGGCACCATCCCCGGCGCCTCGGCGTTAACGTAGCCATACACGCCGAACGGTGCGATGGGGATCATGAAAATCATCCCGTACACCACCAGGTCCGTCAGCGACAGGCTGCGCTTCAATTCCTGTTTATAGCCAAATGCCTCGATACTCATAAGCCGTTCTCCTTCTCAGCTGTGTGGGTGTGCTCTTGCTTGTCGCTTGCCGCTCGAACCTTGCCGCTGCTTTCCTACAACAATGGCGCCAGGTAAGCGCTCCAGGCCTGCACCGCTGTCGGGCTGCGTAGCAGGTCGTTGCGCACTTCGATCAACACCGAATCCAGGCCGCGTCCATCGCCATGTACCGGAACCGTCATATCGGTCGAAGGGTTGATCTTGTACGGCTGGTTGCCGGCTACCCGCAGCGAGTGCCGGCTTAGCCCGTCGACGATGCGCTGGGCATAGTCCTTGGCCTCGCCGAACAGCACGCCCGCTTCCAGGGCGCGCGGTTGGCCGTAGAACACTGGCGTAAAACTGTGGATGCCCACCACCCGCACCGTCCGGTTGTCGGCCAGGCGCTGGTCGATCAACGCTCGCAGTCGATCATGGAAGGGATGGAACAGGCACCGCTGGCGATATTCACGGGTGGCCTCATCCAGGGACTGGTTGCCCGGAATCTGGTAGATCTCGCTCTGGTGCGGGATGCTGTCGGCGACGTGAAGGGGACGGTTCAGGTCGATCAGCAGCCGTGAATAGTTGGCCGCCAGCAAGGTCGCTCCAAGGGTTTCGGACAGTTGTTCGGCCAGCGCCAGGGCACCTATATCCCAGGCAATGTGCTCCTGGGCCGCCGTCTCATCCAGGCCAAGGTCGTTCAACGCGGCGGGGATAAAGCGGTCGGCGTGTTCACACACCAGGATCAACGGGTGTTCGGCGTCTTCCCGGATCAGGCGATAAGCCGGCCCGGTATAAAGGCCCGATTCAGCACATTCAATAGATTCGCGCATAGTGCTCACACAGCTCGGCAGGTGACAGCGCCTGGGTCAAGGCCAGCTCCTGGGCCTTCAAGGCGAAATAGGTTTCGACCAGCGGGCCGGGCAGGGCTTCGAACAGCGCCCCGCTGTGGCGCAGGCAATCCAGCGCCTGGGCCAGGGTCGTCGGCAGGGCGATAATGCCACGGGCACGACGGTGTTCTTCGTTCAATTCATCGGGTATTTCATCGGTGACCGCCGTGAGCGCCAGCCGTTGCTCGATGCCCAGTCGCCCGGCGATCAACAGCGCCGCCAGCGCCAGGTGCGGCGAAGCGGTGGCATCCATGGCGCGAAATTCCAGGTTGTACTGGGTCGCCACCGGTTTGCCGCTCACGCTCACCGTCGGGCAGATGCGCAGCGCCGCTTCGCGGTTACGTTGCCCCAGGCAGGCGTAGGACGCGCTCCAGTGATGGGGTTGCAGGCGTTCATAGGACACCGGTGTCGGCGCGGTGATCGCGCACAGGGCGGGCAGATAGTGCAGCACCCCGGCGGCCCAGTGCTGGCCCAGGTCCGACAGCCCGTTGGCGCCGCCAGCATCATGCAGCACGGGGACGCCGTCCAGGTCTTGCAGGCTCATGTGCAAATGCACGCCGTTGCACACGGCATGTTCCGAAGTCTTGGGGGCGAAACTCACATCCAGGCCCATCTGCCGGGCGATCTCTCGGGTGATTTCCCGCACGTTCACCGCACGGTCGGCGGCGGCCACGCCCAGGGTCGGGCGGCAGGTGATTTCATACTGATGCTTGCCGTATTCCGGCAGGAACATTTCCGGTTCCACGCCGCCTGCCCGCAATGCGCTGAGCAACCATCCAGCGAACCCGGCCTGCTGGCGCTGGGCCTGGAGGCTGAAGGCCAGGCGATCCGGTTGGGGTTGAGGGGTATCGAGGCTGAATTCATGCTCGAACGCGGCGAACACCTGCAAGCCCAGCTCGGCGCGATAACGTTGCACTTCCTCATGCAGCAAGGTGCGAGGGCAAGCGGCCCAGGGCCGACCATCGGTTTCCCGCACATCGCAATGAATGAAATCCAGGGCAGGCGCCTGGGCATCCGGGCCATTGTCGACAGTGACCCGGCTGGCCAGGTCCGGGATCAGTCGCAGGTCGCCATAGGCCCCCCAAGGGTTGGCCGATGCAATGATGTCCTGGGGCGTCAGCGCACTGTTGGCCGGCACCCAGCCACAACCGGCGTCGACGTAGTGGGGCAGTTCATCACTGGGGAACGAGCGGCCGCGGGTCACGCCGATCAGGTCGGTGCAGACCAGCGTGGACACGGGCAGCGGGGTCAGCGGCGTTGCGGCATCGAGACGGCTCACGGCTGCATCTCCTGCAACCGACCGAGCACGGTGTCGGTATCGGTGATCCAGCAATAACCTTTGATCGCGTTCAGGCAGGCCAGATGACGTTGTTCGCTGTAAGTGGCGCAGGCATCTTCCACCAGCGTGACCAGGTAGCCGCGGTCGGCGGCGTCACGCACGGCCATGTCGACACACTGGTCGGTGACGATGCCGGCGATGATCAGATGACGGGTCTGCAGATTGCGCAGCACGTAGTCGATGTTGGTGGAGTTGAAGACCCCCGAAGACGTCTTGGGCAGCACGATCTCGTTTTCCCGCGGCGCCAGCTCGGCGATGATCTGGGCTTGCGGGCTGTCTTTGGGCAAATGCATGTCCGACAGCTTGTGGTCCAGCGAGCGATCGCGACCATCGGCAGTCAGGCTCTGGATGTGGGTGTGCAACACGTTTTGCTGCGCCGCCCGCACCGCTTCGAGCAGGCGCTGCTGATTGGGGATCACCTGTTGGCGGGCACGGCGGATGAAATAGTCGGCCTCGGGCGTGGCCAGGTGGGCATCGAATTGCGGTTCCAGCCAGGCGCGTTGCATGTCCACCAGCAGCAAGGCGGTATGGTCGCAGGTGAATGGCAAATCCCGAGGGGAGTGGTGAGGGAGCGAGAACATCCTTATTTTTCCTCCAGCAGGTGCGTGTTGAACGCCGTGCGCAAGGTGTCGATACCTTCCAGGCGCTCGGCCAGATCAGGGCATTGCAAGGTCAGGCAGGCGATAAGCGCTTCGACCTGGGCCAGCGCCGGCACCAGACTGTCGAAGGCCGAGATCGATTCCACCGGAGCGCTGATGATCAGGTCGGCCAGTTCCCGTAGCGGTGAGGTGTAGACGTCGCTGAACAGTACGACCCGCGCGTGGCGTTCCTTGGCCGCGCTGGCCACGCGTTGGGCCTGGGCCTGGTAGCGACGATAATCGAAGATCAGCACCACATCCTGGCGCTGCACGTCGAACAACCGGTCGGGTAACTGGGCGTTGTCTTCCAGGGCAAAACAACCCGCACGCAGCAAGCGCAAGTGGTTGAGCAGGTACTGGGCAAGGAAGCTGCTGAAGCGCCCGCCAAAACAATGCACCTGATGCCGGCTGTCGAGCAGCCATTGCACGAGAATACGCACGTCTTCGGGTTGAGTCAGGGCTTGGGTGTCGGTGAGGATGCGCTGGCTGGTTGCCAAGTACTGGCTCCAGGTGTCGCCTTGCTGCAATTTGGCCCGCGGTTGCAGCAGGGTGCGAGGGGAGCGCAGGCGATGGTCCATGTCACTGAGCAGCGCATCCTGGAATTCGGCATAACCGCCAAATCCGAGTTTTTTCACCAGCCGCACGATAGTCGGATCGCTGACCCCGGCATGATCGGCCAGGCGCGACATCGGCCCGAGGCCGTTGCGCGGGTAATGATCAAGCAGGGCCCGTACGACCTTGCGTTCCGACGGCGTCAAAACCAAGCCCGGATCGGTAATCAGGTCTCGAAGAGGTGGCATCCGTGCTCCTTGCCTGGATGGGTGTTGGATTTCTTTCATAACTCCTGAAAATAGTATTTATGTAGCGGGTACTACATGTCCAGTGGTTTTTACGTTCTGTTTAAAATGCACGAAAGTAGTGCGAAAGCCTTGTAGGACGGGGACTTGATCGCATAGATCCGATATGTCAGTTGATGCCTCTGTCGGTGTAAGACATAACGCCTTTTTGTCTCAGTTATTTGATTTCATATAAGGTGCTGTACAAGAAAAAGCCGGAGTATCACCTCCATGAAACCCGTCCGACTGTCTGAGTACCGTGCGTGCAAGCCACTCGCCTGACCCTGATCTGCCATGCCCGCACCGTCGCCCAGAAGCAGGCGCGTTTTGGCCTGGATGAACCGCTGGATGCCGACTGGCTGGGCAAACGCCCGGAGCCGGGCCACGGCTACCGAAATGTCCGGCAGTTGCTCTGCGGGCCGGAGTTGCGCACCCGGCAGACTGCCGCCCTGTTCGGCGACGACGCCCAGGTGGTCGCTGACCTGGCCGATTGCGATCTGGGTCGCTGGCGTGGCTTGTCCATCGACCAGTTGCTCAAGGTCGAACCGCAACCCCTGCAAGCCTGGCTCGACGATCCCGATGCCGCTCCCCATGGCGGCGAATCCGTCACCCGCTTGTGCCATCGTGTCAGCGACTGGCTGGCCAGCCTGGAAGGCCGGCCGGGGCATGTGTTGGCCGTCACTCATCCGTTCGTGATCCGCGCGGCCGTGGTAACCGTATTGGGCTGTCCGGCAGCTGCCTTCAACCGTCTCGACATCGAACCGCTGTCGACTGTCGAGTTGCGTTTCAACGGGGTGTGGCGGTTGCGCACCGAGGGTCCCGGCCAGGAGTCACTCGAATGAAAAAACTGTCAGTCATCGGTATCGGTGCCGGCGATCCGGATTACCTGACGATCCAGGCAGTGAAAGCCTTGAATCGGGTGGATGTGTTCTTTCTCATGGACAAGGGGCCTGCCAAGCAGACGTTAGTGGATCTGCGGCGGGAAATCTGCCAACGCTACATCGTTGATCGTACATATCGTTTCGTCGAAGCCTACAGCCCCGAGCGACAACGCGGCGACGTGGACTACGCCGCCAGCGTCGAAGATCTGAACCGGGCGAAGCAGGCTACCTTCGAGCGGTTGATCGATGAGCAGTTGTCTGACGGGCAGTGCGGCGGTTTTCTGGTCTGGGGCGATCCGTCGTTGTATGACAGCACCGTGCGTATCTTGCAGTCGATTCTCGACGCGGGTCGCTGCGCCTTCGAATTCGAGGTGATTGCGGGCATCACCAGCGTCCAGGCCCTCGCGGCGCAACATAAGGTGCCATTGAACAGCATTGGCGGTTCACTGGAGATCACCACGGGCCGCCGGCTGGCGGCAGGGCAGGTCGGTGACTCGGCAAGCGTGGTGGTGATGCTTGATGCTGAAGATGCGTATCGCCAGGTATCCGATCCGGATACGCACATCTACTGGGGGGCCTATGTGGGCACACCGGATCAGATCCTGATCGCCGGTCGGCTGGAGGAGGTGGCTGAAAGCATCGAACGCACCCGCAAAGCCGCACGGCAGGCGAACGGATGGATCATGGATACTTATTTGTTGCGCAAACCTTGATAACTCAACCCTTGATACGTCAGACCCCAATGTTCGACAGTTTCCACGTCAACTGACCGCCTTCGCCCCACGTCCAAACCGCTCCCGGTACACCGACGGCGCCAGCCCCACCACACTGCGAAATGCCACGCGAAAGCTTTCCACCGAGCGGTAGCCGCACAGCTGGGCGATGTTGTCGGTGTTGTCTTCGGTGCTTTCCAGCAACTCGCGAGCCCGGGCCAGGCGCTCATGTTGCAGCCAGGCCTTGGGCGACAGGCCGCAGGCCTGGGTGAAGTGCCGCAGGAAGGTTCGCTCGCTCATGGCCGCCTGGCTGGCCAGTTCGCGCACACCGAGCGGTTCGTGCAGGCGTTCGCGGGCCCAGTGCATGACGCCGGACAAATCGCTGCGTGGCGTGCGGCTGACCGGTGAAGGAATGAACTGCGCCTGGCCGCCCGTGCGTTGTGGTGACATCACCAGTCGCCGCGCCACGGCGTTGGCAACCTGGGTACCGAAATCCCGCGCTACCAGGTGCAGGCAGGCATCAATGCCCGCGGCGCTGCCGGCCGAAGTAATGACTTGCCCCGAATCCACGTACAGCACATCCGGGTCTACCAGGATGGCGGGAAAACTTTTGGCCAGTTCATCGGTGTAGCGCCAGTGAGTGGTAGCGCCCAGTCCATCGAGCAAGCCGGCGGCGGCCAGCACGAATGCCCCGGAGCAGATCGACAGCAGGCGCGCGCCCCGGGCATGGGCGCAGCGCAATGCCTCAAGCAGCGCCGGCGGCGGTGGTTCGTCGCGACTGTGCCAGCCGGGCACCACGATGGTTTGCGCCGTTTGCAATAATTCCATGCCGCCATCGGCCAGGATCTGGAAGCCGCCCATGGCCCGCATCGGGCCGTCATCGACGGCAACGATCCGATGTTTGTACCAAGGGAAATCGAACTCAGGTCGGGCAAGGCCGAATATCTCGATGGCGATGCCGAATTCGAAGGTGCACAGGCCGTCGTAGGCGAGGATGGCGACCAGACCGGGATTGGGCTGCATATGGCGGAAAATTCCCACAGAGTGTCTTGTGCGCCACTGTAGCGGTAAGCATCGGCCGGATAAAGTCTGCTCACCCCCCTCATTTGTCTGTGGAGTACACACTCATGACCAGCCTGGTTCGCCAAGTGCCTGCTGCCCCGTCCGACCTAGCCCTGCAACATTTCAGCCGGCGTCTGACGTTCGAAACTGATTGCTCCGACGTTCACGCCAGCCAACAGGCTGGAGAAGTCGATTTCGTCCTGGTGGACGTGCGCGGGCCACTGGCTTTCGAGCGCGGGCATGTGCCCGGGGCGATCAACCTGCCAACCCGCTCGCTGACCGCCCAGGCGCTGGCGGCTTATCCCAAGACCGCGCTGTTTGTGGTCTATTGCGCGGGCCCGCATTGCAATGGCGCGAACAAAGCGGCAGTGCGTCTGGCGACCTTGGGTTATCCGGTCAAGGAAATGATTGGCGGTGTCATGGGCTGGCTGGACGAAGGCTTCCGTCTGACTGGCGCAGTGCAATGCGCGGCGGACCAAGCTGTCGGTTGCGACTGCTGATCCTTTCCAGCCAGCAGGGTGCAATCCCTGTGGCCTGGTTGTTTCTATAAATATTTGTCGCCTCAACACAATTCGCCTCCTGAGTGCCCCTCTAGACTGCCGGCCACTTCGGTTTTTAATGACCGAACGCTGCCTAAGAATCTGCCGATAACCCGCTAATAAAAACCTGCGCACTCAGGAGCAAAAATGAACAAGCTAGCAATGTTTGGTGCCTTGGCACTGTCCGTGTTGTCCTTGTCGGCCGTGGCCGAAGACGCCAAGCCGATCCGCCTCGGAATCGAAGCCGGTTACCCGCCGTTCTCGATGAAAACCCCCGACGGCAAGCTGACGGGTTTCGATGTTGATATCGGCGACGCGCTGTGCGAGCAGATGAAGGTCAAGTGCACTTGGGTCGAGCAGGAATTTGACGGCCTGATCCCAGCGCTGAAAGTGAAGAAAATCGACGCGATCCTGTCGTCCATGACCATCACCGATGATCGTAAGAAAAACGTCGACTTCACCATCAAGTACTACCACACCCCGGCGCGTTTCGTGATGAAGGAAGGCAGCGACGTCAAGGACCCGCTGACCGAACTCAAGGGCAAGAAAGTCGGTGTGCTGCGTGCCAGTACCCACGACCGTTTCGCCACCGAGGTGCTGGTGCCCGCCGGTATCAATCTGGTGCGTTACAGCTCCCAGCAAGAAGCCAACCTGGACATGGTCGCCGGTCGTCTCGACGCCATGCTCGCCGACTCGGTCAACCTCGACGACGGCTTCCTGAAAACGGATGCCGGCAAAGGTTTTGCCTTCGTGGGCCCGACCTATGAAGATGCCAAGTACTTTGGTGGCGGCGCCGGCATTGCGGTGCGCAAGGGGGATAAGGCCCTGGCCGAGAAATTCAACGACGCCATCACGCAAATCCGCGCCAACGGCACGTACAAGAAAGTGCAGGACAAGTACTTCGCTTTTGATGTCTACGGGCATTAATCGCTGAAACCAAGGTGGCCCGCCGTTGACCCGGTCGGCCACCTTTTTCATGGGCGAGTGTTTTACCCCGGCGCCCGTCGAAATACCGTTATTGGGAGTTCCTCATGCAACGCATCGACCATACCCTGCCATGGAGCCACCTGGGCACCGAGCGCCGGCTCAGTGTGTTTCGTTACGGCCACGGTCCACGCAAGGCGTATATCCAGGCCAGCCTGCACGCCGATGAATTGCCCGGCATGCGCACGGCATGGGAGCTGAAACAACGACTCAACGAGCTTGAGACCCAAGGCTTGCTCAACGGCGTGATTGAACTGGTGCCCGTGGCCAACCCCATCGGCCTGGACCAGCATGTGCAGAGCGCGCACCTGGGGCGTTTCGAACTGGGCAGCGGCAAGAACTTCAATCGGTCTTTCGTGGAACTCAGCGCGCCGGTGGCCCAACGCATCGGTGATCGCCTGGGCGACGACCCGGCCGCCAATATCACGCTGATCCGCCAGACCATGGTTCAGGTGCTGGACGATTTGCCGGCGCCGCCCTCACAACTCGAGGCCCTGCATCGCCTGCTGCTGCGCCATGCCTGCGACGCCGATGTCACCCTGGACCTGCATTGCGACTTCGAGGCGGCGATTCACTTGTACGCCTTGCCGCAACACTGGCCGCAGTGGCGCTCCCTGGCCGCGCGGTTGAAGGCGAGCGTGGCGTTGCTGTGCGAAGACTCTGGCGGCAGTTCCTTCGACGAGTCCTGTTCCTCGCCCTGGTTGCGTCTGGCCAAGACCTTCCCCGAGGCCGCGATCCCGCCGGCCAACCTGGCGACCACGCTGGAACTGGGCAGCATGGGCGACACTCGGGTGGATCAGGCCCAGGCCAATTGCGAAGCCATTCTCGGGTTCCTGGCCGAGCAGGGTTTCATCGGTGGTGACTGGCCGCCCGCGCCAGCGCACTGTTGTGAAGGTTTTCCGTTCGAAGGCACTGAGTACCTGTTCGCGCCGCATCATGGGGTGGTGAGCTTCCTGCGCGAGGCCGGTGAGTGGGTGGAGCAGGGCGATCCGTTGTTCGAAGTGGTCGATCCGTTGAACGATCGGGTTACTACTGTTCGGGCCGGCACCAGCGGCGTGTTGTTTGCGCTGGACCGTGGGCGCTATACCCAGCCTGGAATCTGGCAGGCGAAAGTGGCCGGGCGAGCGCCGATTCGCGCGGGGAAATTGATCAACGACTGATAACTGCTGTCTATCTCAGCGCACGCGCGTTGCCGTGCGGCTATCGAATGATGGAGGAAGACTGATGTTCAAAGCGCTCGCCCTGTTGCTGTTGGTAGTGTCTTGCGGTTTGCAGGCTCAGCCTGCGCTGCACACCGATTTGCCCCTCAATTACCTGGCCCATGCCGATGAGCAGGCCAGAAACCGGCCGCTGGTGATCTTCCTGCATGGCTCCGGCGGCAGCGAGCAAGACCTGTTCGATCTCAAGGATGAGTTGCCCAGTGACTACAACTACCTATCGGTACGAGCGCCCAAGACCGTGGAGCGGGGCCAGTATCAATGGTTTGCCAAGAAGGGCGAGGGCGCCTACGACGGTGATACCGCGGACCTGAAGGCCAGCGGCCAGATGCTGTTGGATTTCATCGAGAAGGCCCGGGTCAAGTACCCGACCGATGCGAGCAACGTATACCTGGTCGGTTTCAGCCAGGGCGCGATGATGAGTTACGAGGTCGCCCTGCGCCATCCCGAGGCCGTCGGTGGCATTGCCGCGCTGGGCGGGCGGGTGCTGTCGGTACTGCGGGCCGAACTGACACCCGACGAGTCGCGCCGGACGCTGGCGGTATTTATCGGTCATGGTACGGCGGACTCGGTGATCCCATACCATGACGGCACCGAGGCGGACAGCTTCCTCAAGACCCTGGCCCTGGAGCCCGAATTCCATGCCTATCCGGGCGTTGGCCACAGCGTCAGTGCCATGCAGGTGCGGGATCTGCGCGCCTGGCTGGAGCGGCTTAATCCCTGATTCAGTGACAGAGGTGTTGAGTGTGCCGCTGCCATCGCGAGCCGGCTCGCTCCCACCTTTTTCCCGAGTCGCTCCCAGAAACAGGGTTGCTTCCAGTCCTGTGGGGCAAAGATTACTTTTGATGAATAGCAGATTGGATATCAAGATTCATGTCGCCCCAGAATCTCTGTGGGAGCGAGCCTGCTCGCGATGAAAACCACCCGGTCCATCAAGTCACTGACCAGCGACGATCTGCTTCACCAGCGCCTCATGCCCGGCCTTGTCGCTGGCCCGGGAAATGATCTGTACCACTGCCATGCGCGTGCCTGAGGCGCCCAGCAACGTGGTATCGAGGGTCGGCCCACCGCCTTGGGTCGCCTTGGTATCGAGCTGGCGCAGACCCAGGCCGGTACCTTTTTGGGTCAGGCTTTTCTCGCTCAGGATCTTGGCATCCGGCAGGGCCTTGATTTTCTGGACGGCGAAGTCGGCCATGGTGGCATCGAGGAATGTGCTGTCGTCGTCTTTCACATTCGAGCCATCGATGATGGTGTTTTCAGCCGTGATCACCACGGTTTTGCTGGTGGCATTGCTGTACATCGTCCCCTTCGCCCCCGCCGTGCCCTGAGCGGCATCGCCGGCCGGAAGCGGTGTGGCAGTGAAGCCCTTGGGCAGGGTGAAGTTGAACTTGCTTCCCAGCAGGGAAACCTTTTGTGCCGGTGCTGCGCCGCCGGTTTTGGGCTGGGCGGCATAGGCAGGCACCACCACCAGACTGGCGATGGCCGTCAGCACCAGGGCGGCGACTTGTTTACTTACCAATGACATTGAAACGCTCCACAAAGGGGTGTGCTTGAGCGCGATCATCCCATGGGCGTCCAACCGGCTCCAGCGTCGGTCACGAGTGCGCCACATCATTGGCCCGTGGGGCAGAGGCGCGCACCAGCAGGCGGCGGGTCACCAGCAGCATGACCACCGACACCGCGACACTCACGACAAAGGCCGGCATGCCGAGCAGCGGCAGGGTGAGGGCCAGGCTCAGGCAGAACGCGGTGAAGCAATACATGCCAGTGGCCGTGGCCCGCAGCAACGCGGCGGTGAAGGCCGCGCCACGGGTTTGCTGGGAGAACACTGCCATGACGCTGCCCAGCACCGGGAACACCGCCAGTAGCCCGCTCCAGCGTTCACCCACGGTGCTGGCCAGCAGCGTCACCGCCAGGGTCAACAGCGCGCCGGCGACCATGCGTAGCAGCAGCTTGTCGGATTTGGGAGCCGGGCCGCTCATCACCGGTCGAACTGTCGGGAACAGATAGGGCGCGGCCAGCAATGCCACAATGGCGATCACGCTCGACAGCGGCAGCGAGGCCGGCAACCAGGACAGCACCATCGCCACCAGCGCCCAGACGCCCAACGCGATACCCAGCGCCCAAGGCCAGTCACGATGCTGGGCGACCCGGGCGTACACCACACAGAATGCAATCATTGCAAACATGGCCGACAGCGCCGCTGTCGCCGACTGAGCGGCAAACGCCTCGCCCTGTTCCAGGGCCAGGAACAACAGAATCGGACCCACCACCACCGGCAACCCCGACAGCCAACCGGCCACGCTCGGTCCCCAACGCCGGCCCGCCAGGGAAATCAGCAGCAGGAAAGCGGGAATCACCAATAATTTGAGGAGCAGCACGGGGTTATCCTTGTCAGGCGACGGGTCGACACGTTAGCACCGACCTCGCAGTTTCAGCGATCCCAGTAAGGTACTTCGCCAAAACACTGTAGAAAAAAGTCGATCACGGTACGCACTTTCACCGACAGACGTCGGCTGCCCGGCCAGAGAATGGCGATCTGCTGGGGCTCTAGGCTGTTGGAGGCTTCGTAGTCGCGCAACACCGGCACCAGGGTGCCGTTGCGCACGGCTTCGCCGATCAGCCACGACGGAAACATCACCAGCCCCAGGCCTTGTTCGGCCGCCTGGGTCAGGGTGTCGGCATGGTTGCCGGTGATCGGCCCTTTGACGCTGTAGGGTGTCCAGGCCTGACCCGGACGGCGGAAAAACCAGCGTTGCTGGCCGGCCACGCCCTTGTAGGCCAGACACTGATGGTTCGCCAGATCCTGGGGTTTGAGCGGTGTGCCGCAACGCGCCAGGTACGCGGGGCTGGCGGCGATCTGAAAGCGGTGCGGGGCGAGGATTCGCGCCTGCATGCCTGAATCGTGCAGCGGGCCGATGCGAAACAGCAGGTCCGCGCCTTCCTGCAGCGGGTCGACGTAGCTGTCGGTTTGCTGGATGTCCAGTTGCAGCTTCGGGTAGCGCTCACACAATGACCCCAGCCACGGCGTCAGATGGCGCTGGCCGAACACCACCGGGGCATTGATCCGCACCAGTCCAGCCGGCTCACTGTGTTGTTCCTGCAGCGCCTGTTCGGCTTCTTCGAGTTGCACCAGCAACAGGCGTGCATGATGACCCAGCAGGCGGCCGGCTTCAGTGGGCGAAACAGCGCGGGTGTGTCGATACAACAACTGCTGGTTGAGGGCCTGTTCCATCAACTGGATCTGCCGGGAAATCGACGACGGCGCCAGGCCTTCGCGCCGGGCCACCTCCGAGAAGCTGCCGTGGTCGAGCACGGCGACAAACAACCGCAGGGCCTTGAAGCCGAGTTCATTGAGACCGTGCATGGACTGCTCCGCTGTGCGAGTTGCGCAAAAGTGTTGTCTGGATGCTCCCATTTATCGCACAGCTGCGCCAGCCGATAATCCCGCTCATTGTTCTTCTCAGAGGTTCTGATCATGCAAGCGTCTTCACTCAACGCCGCCGCCCCGGCGGCTGCCTCCAAACCACGAGCGCTTTTGCGCTGGCTGTTGCTGCCCCTGGTGATCCTGGCTGGCATGGGCCTGTCGGTAGAGGCCGGTCTGCTGGGGCCGCTGGGGGTTCAAGTGGGGCATCTCTGGGCAACCCTGAGCATATTCGGCGTCGGTTCGGCGATTCTGTTTCTGCTGTTGCTGCTCAGTGGTCCGCAACAAGGCCCCGCCTTGAATGAGTTGCCGCGCTGGCAATTGATCGGCGGTTTCCTGGGGCCGATCTACGTGGTCGTGCTGACGCTTGCCACGCCCCACATCGGCATTGCCATGACCATGGTCGCAATCCTTTCCGGGCAAGTGGGTAAAAGCGTGCTGATCGACCACTTCGGCTGGTTCGGTGCAACCCGCAAGCGGGTCAACGGCGAGCGCTGGCTCGCCTTGGCGCTGATCGTCGTAGCCCTTGTCCTGATTGCCCGAGGTTGAATATGAATCTGTTTTTGCTATTGCTGCTGGTCGTTGGGGCCGGTGCGGTGTTGAGCGTGCAGGCGGCCATCAACGGTCGCCTGGGCCAGACGGTCGGTGTGCTGCGCAGCAGTCTGCTGACATTCGTGGTGGGCACGGTGGTCACCGGGTTACTGATCGTGTTTTTTGAACCCGCTCACGCCGTCAGCCTGCTGGACGTGCCGAAATGGCAACTTGGCGGTGCCTTGTTTGGTGTGGTGTACATGATGGTCATGGTCGGCGCGGTGCCAAGGGTCGGCACCGCCGTGGCGACCGTGGCGGTGATCCTCGGGCAGTTGGCCATGGGCATGCTGATCGACAATTTCGGCTGGTTGGGCAACCCCGCTATTGAGTTGTCCGGGAGTCGGGTGCTGGCGATGGCCTGCCTGGCACTGGCGCTGGTATTCATGTATCGCAGCAGTGCACGGCAGGCCTGAGAACCTCAGTCGGGCTCGACTTCCAGTCGCAGACTGCCATCGTCCAGACGCTTGGCAAGCCGGACAATACCGCCAATGTGCCGGCCTTCGGTGCTGAAGACCACGATCTGGGCTTTTTCCAGATCATCCGGCAGCGGTGGCTGAACGTGCAGGGCGAACCACACCGGTTCACCGTCATCCAAGCGTTGGACATCGTAGCGGCAATCGATGCTTTGGGTCTGGCGACCAAACAGCGTGTCGAGGCCATACTTGAGGTCGGTGCTGTCGTCGGCAGCGGGGGCGAGGGACATCGGCGGTCTCCTAGGATGAATGCTCGGCTGGTCTTCTAGTGATTCCTCTGGTGGGGGAAAATTCAATGGGTTCGCGCCGGCACTGAACCGGCGGCGTTGCTGCTAGAATCGCCCACCTTGACTTACGAGAGGTATGCCCATGAGCGAGCCGATTCGCCTGACCCAGTACAGCCACGGCGCCGGTTGCGGCTGCAAGATTTCGCCACAGGTGCTGGAAGTGATCTTGGCCGGCAGCGGTGCGCAGAACCTTGACCCCAAGTTGTGGGTTGGCAATGCCTCCCGGGACGACGCCGCGGTTTATGCCATCGACGAAGAGCGCGGGGTGGTCTCTACCACCGATTTCTTCATGCCGATTGTCGACGATCCTTTTGATTTCGGTCGCATCGCCGCCACCAATGCCATCAGCGACATCTACGCCATGGGCGGTGATCCGTTGATGGCGATTGCGATTCTCGGCTGGCCGGTCAATGTACTGGCCCCGGAAATCGCTCGCGAAGTGATTCGCGGCGGTCGTTCGGTATGTGACGAAGCAGGCATTCCCCTGGCGGGCGGCCATTCGATCGACGCGCCCGAGCCGATTTTCGGCCTGGCGGTCACGGGCCTGGTGCAAAAGCGTCATATGAAGCGCAACGACACCGCCACCGCCGGTTGCCGCCTGTACCTGACCAAGCCCTTGGGCATCGGCATCCTCACCACCGCGGAAAAGAAAGGCAAGCTGCGCGCCGCCGATGTTGGCCTGGCCCGCGACTGGATGTGCACCCTCAACAAGCCGGGCAGCCGCTTCGGCAAGCTCGACGGCGTGGCGGCGATGACCGACGTCACCGGTTTCGGCCTGCTCGGGCATTTGGTGGAAATGGCCGATGGCAGCCAGTTGACGGCGCGTATCCGCTACGACGCGGTGCCGCGTCTGCCGGGCGTCGAGTATTACCTCGACCAAGGCTGCGTGCCGGGCGGTACGTTGCGCAACTACGACAGCTACGCCAGCAAGGTTGGGCGCGTGCAGGAACTGCACAAGCGAGTGCTGTGCGACCCGCAGACCAGCGGCGGACTGCTGATCGCCGTCACGCCCGAGGGCAACGAAGCGTTTCTGGCGGTCGCCGCTGAACTGGGGTTTGCACTGGAGCCGATCGGTGAACTGGTCGAGCGACAGACCTACGCGGTCGAGGTGTCTTGATGACCCATGACATCACCGATTACCGCGACATTTTTCTCAATGACCGACCGATGATGGACACCCGTGCCCCCGTCGAATTTCTCAAGGGCGCATTCCCCGGCGTGGTCAATCTGCCGTTGATGACCGACATCGAACGGCAACGGGTCGGTACTTGCTACAAGCAGCAGGGCCAACAGGCGGCCATTGTCCTGGGGCATCAATTGGTGTCCGGCGACACCAAGGCGCAACGCATCCAGGCCTGGGCCGAGTTCGCAACAGCCCATCCTGATGGTGTGTTGTATTGCTTCAGGGGAGGCTTGCGCTCACAGATCGTCCAGCAGTGGCTCAAGGACGAGGCGGGCATCGACTATCCCAGGGTCGGCGGCGGCTACAAGGCCATGCGTACATTCCTGCTCGACACCGTCGAGCAGGCGGTTGCCCAATGCGACTTGGTGTTGCTGGGCGGCATGACCGGCACCGGCAAGACAGAAGTGCTGACTCAACTGGGCAACAGCCTGGATCTGGAAGGTTACGCCAACCATCGCGGTTCGAGCTTCGGCAAGCGTGCCACCGGGCAGCCTTCCAATATCGATTTCGAGAACCTGCTGGCCGTGGATGTGCTGAAAAAACGTGCCGCTGGTATCGAACAGTTCGTGCTGGAAGATGAAAGCCGCATGGTCGGCAGTTGCGCCTTGCCGCTGTCTTTGTACCAGCGCATGCAACAGGTTCCGATGGTCTGGCTTGAGGACAGCCTGGAGCGGCGGGTCGAGCGGATCCTGCGCGATTACGTCATCAACCTGTGCGGCGAATTTGTCGCAGTCCATGGCGATGAAGGGTTCTCGCTGTTTTGCGAGCGGTTGCTGGCAAGCCTCAATAACATCCATAAGCGCCTGGGTGGCGACCGCCATCGACGTTTGCTCCAAATCATGGAAGCGGCCCTGGCCGAGCAGGCGACCAGTGGCGCCGTCGACTTGCATCGCGGCTGGATCGAAGGCCTGTTGCGTGAGTATTACGACCCGATGTACGTGTTCCAGCGCGAAAAGAAGGGCGGGCGGATCGAGTTCGCGGGTGAGCAGGTGGCGGTGCTGGAGTATCTGCGTGAGCGAGCGGCCCGCAAAGGGTGATCGCTGCCCACCGCCAATCCCCTGTGGGAGCGAGCCTGCTCGCGATAACGGTGGGGACCAGTGGCGGTGATTGAGGAAGTATTGTCGAAAGTAATGTCCGCAGCCTATGTCGGACAAGTTTCCTGCCCGTTGTCCAGGCCTTGCTTGTAGTTCTGGCTGGTGAGACTGGCCTTGCCGTTGTGCCACGTCAGGGTCAGCACGTACAGCGAATCGAAATCCCCCGATTCCCAATCATCGGTAATCGTCTGCTTCTTGCCCATCGCGTCGCTGGCGACCTGGTTGATCAGCTCCGGCAGGTAGCCGTGCGACCAAGCGGTGTAGATGGTCGAGTTGTGGTACTTGTCGTGCAGCAGTTCGTCAGCCAGGTCACTGGTGTCATTGGCTGAATACTCGATGTTCACCGGCAGCCCGAGCTTGATGGCACTGGGGCTTATGGTCATCAGTGGGCGGATGTAGCTGTAGGAATTGTCCAGCTCGCCCTCTTCGACGTTGCGGGTAGGGTTGGCCGCGAACACATAGTCGGCCTTGCCGAATTTCTCCGGTAGCAGGGTGGCCAGGTCGATGGCGCGATTCAGCCCCTGGCAATTGAGCTGGCCCAGGCCGCCGGCGGGTTTCTCGGCGTGGCGCAGGAACACCAAGGTCTGGATACCGTCGGCCGGTTGGGCGCGACTGACGCTCGACTCCAGCAACAGCGCCAGGCCACAAGCGACAAGCAGCGTAGGCAACATCAGCCACGGTCGGCGCTTGAAGCGTTTGGCGAAATTCAGTGGGTTCATCATTGAATAATATTCTTCGGCTCTCTCAAGTCAGGCTGACAAACCTGGGCACCAGGAAGTTTTTGGCTTCCGGTGTTTTCCTTGTCGTGATGCCGCTTCGATTTCTCGGGGCATTGCTCAGAGTCCTCTGGCGCCCTTTGGTTCGATACCGACCGATTCCGTGCACTGTAAGGCCTCCTGCCAGGAGGTAGGGCGAATGTTAGCGACAGGATGTTGCGAATTTAAGAATGAAGGGTGCGAGTTTCGTGACGCGTTCATTTGGGTTTTGTATTTAAAGAATCGCCTTACACCTGCCGTCTCCTCCTCTGACTTATTTTCCCTGCCGTCCTCGGCAAAGTCTCGCGTCCGTCCCCGCACCGCGAGATTTCCGCATGTTCGCCCCCGACAAACTCCTGGCTTTGAACAACGTCATCGGCTCGCTGGTGATTGCGGCCATGGACTCCGAGCAGCCGGACATCGAAGCGGTGCTGGCGGACTTCCGCACTTGCCTGAACGACTACGACGCCTGGGCTGAAAGTTTCTGGACCGGCTGGGCGCTGGATATCGAGCAGGTGTTCAAGGTCGGCAACGAAGTATCCCTGGCGGCACCGAAGGAGCTTGATCAACCTGTCAGCGCCACGGTGGTCGCTTGTCCGGCGGAGGGGCCGCTGACGCTGGTGCACATGTTCCAGGCGGCGCGCTTCGTGCCGATTGGCGACACACCGGTGATGCTGGAACCGGTCACCGGGGGCGAGCCGGGGAAAGAAACCTTCGGCGAACCGGTTCATCACGTGATCGGCCCCAGCGGCATTCTGGAAGTCCCCGACTGCTGGCGGGGCCAGCGTTATCGCATCACCTTTTTTCCCCATGTGACGGCCGAGCATGTCAAGGCGCTGTACGCGTCCTACCGTGACGTGATTGCTCAACTGGAAGGTTGGCTGCAAGCGGAGTGGGATGAATTTCAACCGCTGTGGTTGGAGTTTTCCGACAGCGGATTTCTCGAGCGCTACAGCGCATTGCAGCAAGCTGATTGGCGCGGGTTCACAAACGCCCTGCATCAGTTGTGGGACGACGTCAAACAGGTCTTCGAACTGCTGGCGGACCTGCAGGCCAACAGCGAGAAGTTGTTGGAGTACCTGACTCAAGCCGAGCTTGAGCAGCTACTGAAGGCGTCCTCTGAGGCAATCGCCAAAGGGTTGATGGTGTTGAGCGACGAGCCGTTGCTCTTCGTGCATATGGCGGCCTTCGCCAGTTGGCTACGGATGTTGCCGCCCCAGCACGTCGCTGAAGTCGTGGGCGAGATGCGCGCCTCGGTGCTGATCAACTTCCTGCTGATGCGTTTGACCGGGGGGCTGGGCCTGGGTCTGCGCATGAGCGGTAATGTGCTGGGCCGGGTCCGCTCGGAGCGGGCCCGGGAGTGGTTGCTGGCATCGAGCCTGAGATTGGGCCAACTCACCCCCGACCGGCTCAATCAACATGCCGATGTGCTCAAACCGTTGGTGGTCAGTCAGCGTGCGCCTTTAAAACCGACCCCTGTCGGACCTTTGCACATTACCCCTGAGAATTCGCCGCCAGTGTCCGTGAGCAATCCGGCCGCCGTGGCGCGGGAAAAATCCCAGGGTTCTACGCGCCTGAGCCAGTTCGAAGCCCACGACGACGCCCCCAACCAATCGAAAAACCCCAACGGTGACAGCGCCGACACCGCGGCCCTGACCCAGACCAGCGGCTGCCCGGTGTCGATGGTCACCGGCGAAGAACTGCTGACCCTGGATGACGGCACCCTCGATGGCCGGCTGCCGTTTGTCTTCACCCGCTTGTACCGCACCAGCGCGGTGGACCTGGACATCGGCCTGGGCCGCGGCTGGAGCCATGCCCTTGCGCATCGCCTGTTGCTTGAGGGCGAGCAGGTCATCTGGATCGACCAGGAAAACCGCCGTACGACGTTTCCGCTGCCCAGCGAGCAACGCCCGGCGATCCACAACAGCCTGGCCCGCGCGGCGATTTACCTCGGAGTGGAACCGGACGAACTGATCATCGCCCAGCCGGGCGAAGACGCGCCTTTCCTACACTTTCGCGACGGCCATCTGACCGCCCTCAGCGACCGCTACGCCAACCGCCTGACGATCATGCGCAACATCCACGGCGACATCAGCCGCCTGGACAACGGCGCCGGACGCGCTCTGCGCTTGCGTTACGCGCAGCGTCACCTGGTTGCCATCGACTACCAGAGCTTTCACCCGGCCATCACCCTCGACGAAGCCTGGCGCACTGAACAGACGTTGGTGTCCTACCGCTACGACGCCCGCTGGCGACTGATCGAGACCACCAACGCCGCCGACGAAAGCGAACGCTA
>NZ_WUUD01000002.1:0-1509 GCF_009831705.1 Pseudomonas sp. PICF6
CTGAACTGGTCAAGTAATTCTGGACACCAGTTAAGGTTTCACGCCGCCAGTTTCTCCATGGCTACCGGCGACCGGTAGTCGTTGTAGCTATGGAGCCTGACGTTGTTGTATCGCATCACATAACGTTGCACATCCACGCGGGCTTCATGCTCCGAGCTGTAGCCATCGTCTGGCACCCACTCTGATTTCAGGCTCCCAAAGAAACGCTCCATCGGGGCGTTGTCCCAGCACTCACCTTTACGACTCATGCTGTGCAGGAGTCCATGCTTGCGCATCTCATTCCTGAATTTGTGGCTGGTGTATTGGCAACCTTGGTCAGAATGAAACAGCACCTCTTTTGGACAGCCTCGCAATTGAACCGCCATTCGCAACGCTTCGCAGGTCAGCGTGGCATCGGAAATCATTGAAAACGACCACCCCACGATCCGGCGAGCAAACAAATCCAACACTGCCGCGAAATACATCCAGCGCTTACCCACCTTGATGTACGTCACATCTCCACACCACACCTGGTTGATCGCCGTGACATCAAACTTGCGCTTGAGCACATGCGGCGCTACCAGCGCTTCCACGCCGGAAGATTTGTACTTGTGCCGCCGCCGCTGATGACTGGCAACACCGGCTTCGCGCATCAAACTGCGAGCCAGATGTCGCCCGACACGATGCCCCTTTGCTTGCAGTTCCTTGGAAAGGGTGCGAGACCCGGCGGATGCTCTGGATTCCTTGTGATGCTCGACCAGCACGGCTTTGAGTTTCTCCCGCTCAGGCTTCACCTTGCCTTGGCGCTGACGCCAGGCGTAAAAGCTGCTGCGGTTGACCCCAAACGCCCGACAGCAATTGTTAACGCCGTACTGCTCGTCCAGCTCGTTGATCAACGAGAATGATCTTTGGAGTCCAAAAGCAGGAGAGCACTGGCCTTTTTTAGGATTTCAATGTCTAGGTCTTTTTGCCTGAGCAACGCTTTGAGCTGCTGAATCTCTCGCTGATCGGCGGTAATCGCCTTAGCCCCCTCGGGGGTCGAACCCAAGCGCTCTTTGCGAACCTGGTCGACCCAACGGCGCAAGGCGGTAGGGCCAATATCCAGGCTGGCACAGACTTCGGGAACGGACTGGCCCTCGTCCAGCACCATGCTGGCAGCCTTGAGCTTGAACTCACTGGAATAAGATTTGCGCATATCCAAACACCTCAGATTTGGGCGCCATCATAGCGCCCGATTGAAGTGTCCAAAATCATTAGGCNAGTTCAGCCTGCTCGCGATAGCGGTGGGTCAGTGGCGGGGATGTTGGCTATGCCGGCGCCTTCGCGAGCAAGCCCGCTCCCACACTGGTCGGGGATGGCCGCAAAATCTTCGTTCGCCGCCAGCTTCTGTGGGAGCGAGCCTGCTCGCGATAGCGGTGGGTCAGTGACGGGGATGTCGGCTATGCCGACGCCTTCGCGAGCAGGCTCGCTCCCACACTGGTCGGGGATGGCCGCAAAATCTTCGTTCGCCGCCAAGCCCCTGTGGGAGCG
>NZ_WUUD01000002.1:1519-31312 GCF_009831705.1 Pseudomonas sp. PICF6
TGCTCGCGATAGCGGTGGGTCAGTGGCGGGGATGTTGGCTATGCCACTGTTGTCGCGAGCAAGCCCGCTCCCAGAGGGATCTGGGGTGAACTTGCTCGCGATGAGTCTGCAGGACGCCTCAGCGGAACCGGTCAACCTCTTTGCGCAGGTCCTGCGCCAGTTTTTCCAGTTCCTTGGCGGTGATCGCCAGGTTCGAGACCACTTCGCGCTGTTCGCTGTTGGCCATGGCGATGCTTTGCAGGTTGCTGCTGAGCAGGGTCGCGGTGCTGCTTTGCTCCTGAGTGGCGGTGGTGATCGCCGCGAATTGCTGGCCTGCCGAACGGCTTTGCTCGTCGATGCGCGCCAGGGCCGAGGCCACATTGGCATTGCGCGACAAGCCTTCTTGCATCAACAAGTTGCCTTTCTCCATCGTACTGATGGCGTTACCGGTTTCCTGCTGGATGCTATTGATCATGCCGGAAATTTCGTCAGTGGCCTGACGGGTACGGGACGCCAGGCTACGAACTTCGTCAGCCACTACGGCAAAGCCCCGACCCTGCTCACCCGCACGGGCGGCTTCGATGGCCGCGTTGAGCGCCAGCAGGTTGGTCTGCTCGGCGATCGAGGTGATCACCCCGACGATGCCGCCGATTTCCTGGGAGCGCTGGCCCAAGGTGTTGATGACCGTGGCAGTGCTGTTCAGTGCGCCAGCAATTTGCTCCAGCGACGAGGATGCTTCATCCATCGACGTACGACCGATGCGGGTTTGCTGGGCGTTATCCTGGGCCAGGCGTTCGGTATTGCCCATGTTATCGGCGATGTTCAACGAGGTCGCGCTGAACTCTTCCACTGCGCCAGCCATGCTGGTGATTTCGCCGGACTGCTGCTCCATGCCCTCATAGGCCCCGCTGGATAACCCGGACAGGGCCTGGGCGCGGCTGTTGACCTCTTGCGAGGCCTTGCGGATATGTTCGACCATGGTCGACAGGGCCTGGCTCATCTGGTTGAAGGCACGGGCCAACTGACCGATTTCGTCGTGGCTCGACACATTCAGACGCACGCTCAGGTCGCCGGCGCCCAGCGCCTCGGCCTGGCGCACCAGATCGCCCAGCGGGGCCAGTTTGCTGCGCAGCAGCCACACCGCCGAGCCCACGGCCAGCAACATGGCCAGCAAGCTGCCGATAGCCAGTTGCGTACCGACACTCCAGGTCACGGCGCGAATCTCGGCTTTCGGCATGCTCGCCACCACCGCCCACGGACCGTCCTCGAACGGCACGGCAACGCTGTAGAAATCTTCAGCGGTATCGCTCCAGAACACACCTTTGCCTGGCTTCTTGACCAACTCCTTGATGGTCCCGGTCGCCTGCTCCAGCGCCTGCACACCCGCTGGCGGAACCAACCATTTGTTTTGCTCATCCAGTACCGCCAGCGAACCGGTCTGACCGATACGGAAGCGCTTGAGGTTCTCGAACTGGGCGTTCTGTGCGTCGGTGTAATCGAATCCCACATACAACACGGCAATGATCTTACCGCTGCTATCGCGTACGGGGGTGTACTGCGACATGTAGAAGCGCCCGAAAAGCAGGGCCCGACCAATGTAGCTCTGCCCACTCATGACCGGGGCATAAGCCGGGCCGGCACGGTCGAGCAAGGTGCCGATCGCCCGCGAACCGTCCTGCTTGGTCAACGAAGTGCTCACGCGGATGAAATCGTCGCCGCTACGCACGAACACTGTCGCCACTCCGGCGGTCGTCTGCCTGAACTCATCAACTTCCTTGAAGTTGTTGTTCAGCACTTCGCTGCCCAGTCTCAGGGTTGGAGCCTGCACGCCTGCCACCGCGACCGGCTCATCCGGGTGCACGCTCAGCCCCGCGCTGAAGCGTTTATCGAACAGCCCGCTCAATCGCTGCGTGCTTTCACGCAGGGTGCCATGGAACGTATTGAGCTGGTCGGCCATCAGACGCGCTTCGCTGGCCAGGTGTTCTTCACGGGTCGCGAGGTTGGCGGAGTCCAGCGAGCGCAGGGCAAAGACGGTGCTGCCGGAGATCACGATCGCCAGTATCACGGCAAGGGCTAGGCCCAGCTGTGAGGCGATTCGGGCACGAGGTTGAGACATGACGGCTCCTAGCCAAGTGACCGGATCATCCTGATCACGTCGCACACTCGGCAATTTTATTCGGGTGATATGTAGGCAGTCCCTTTCTAATACGAAAGTACTACTTCCACACATTCGGCGGCGAAACCGAATACTTGAGCGCTTTGGAAGGAATAATGCCAAGTGGCTAGCACGGGCGCTTCAACGATTCAGCCCAGACGCTTTACGTCGGGTAATTGCATGGCCTTCACTTCGCCCTGGAGAAAATCGCTCAGACGGCGCAAACGTTCACCTCCTGGACGGGTTTTCGGCCAGACGAGGTAATAGTGCTCGCCGCTGGCGACGGCGGTAGGCCATGGCAGACTCAAGCGCCCTTGGGCCACGTCCTCGGCCACCATCAACAGATCACCCATGGACACGCCGTAGCCGCGCGCCGCGGCGATCATGCCCAGTTCCAGCGTATCGAACACCTGCCCGCCCTTGAGCGAGACCTGATCGGACAGACCCATGCGCGAAAGCCAGTTGCGCCAATCACGACGGTCCGGCGTGGGATGCAGCAATTCTGCGCTGGCCAACCGCGCCACATCCCAGGGCTGGTCGTTCAACAGGTTCGGTGCGCCTACCGGAATCAGCTCCTCGGGAAACAGCAAGCTTGCCTCCCAGTCGCTAGGAAAATGCCCGTTGCCCAGTAATACCGCGCAATCGAAAGGCTCGGTGTTGAAGTCCACTGAATCGACGTCCATCCAGGCGCTGGTCAGCTGCACTTCATTGCCGGGCTGAAGATGCCGGAAGCGGCTAAGGCGCGCCAACAGCCAACGCATGGTCAGCGTGGACGGCGCCTTCATGCGCAGGATGCCATCTTCGCCGTGCAAGGTATGACAGGCCCGTTCCAGCGCCATGAAACCCTCACGCACGCCCGGTAGCAACAACCGCGCCGCTTCGGTCAACTGCAGGTTGCGGCCACTGCGCTGGAACAGCCGACAGGCAAAGTGCTCTTCGAGTGTACGAATATGCCGGCTGACGGCACTTTGAGTAATCGATAGTTCTTCAGCCGCCCGGGTGAACGAGCTGTATCGCGCCGCCGCTTCGAATGCCCGTAACGCATAAAGAGGAGGGAGACGACGAGACATCGGGAAAAGCTCCTATGGCGATATTTACGCACCCTATCAGAAAGTTATCAGCATGAGTTTTAATCATGCCAGTGATCGCTTTTATCCTTTTGTGCAAACCGCTGAGAGCGCCGAGAATCGCCGTTTTACAGCCTTGTTTGAACATGGAGTGTGATGATCATGCGGCATCCGGTGCGAATCGAACTGTGGGCTATCCTGCGGCTGGCAGGGCCGTTGATTGCCTCGCAGTTGGCGCACATGCTGATGGTCCTGACCGACACCCTGATGATGGCGCGCCTGAGTCCCGAGGCCCTGGCAGGCGGCGGGCTCGGAGCGGCGACCTATTCATTCGTGTCGATTTTCTGCATCGGTGTGATCGCCGCAGTGGGCACATTGGTGGCGATTCGGCAGGGTGCCGGTGATGTCGAAGGCGCCACCCGACTGACTCAGGCCGGGTTGTGGCTGGCCTGGTTGATGGGGTTGGTGGCCGGGCTCCTGTTGTGGAACCTCAAGCCGGTACTGTTGCTGTTCGGCCAGACCGAAACCAACGTCCTGGCCGCCGGCCAGTTCCTGCTGGTGCTGCCATTCGCCCTGCCCGGCTATCTGAGTTTCATGGCCCTGCGCGGCTTTACCAGCGCCATTGGCCGGGCTACCCCAGTGATGGTGATCAGTCTCGGCGGCACGGTGGCCAACTTCCTGCTCAATTACGCACTGATCACCGGCATGTTCGGCCTGCCAAAACTGGGCCTGATGGGAATCGGCCTGGTCACGGCCATCGTCGCCAACTGCATGGCTCTGGCCCTGGCCTGGCATATTCACCGGCATCAAGCCTACCGCGCTTATCCGTTGCTCAATGGTCTGTCGCGGCCCAATCGCCAGTACCTCAAGGAACTGTGGCGCCTGGGTCTGCCCATTGGCGGCACTTACGCAGTGGAAGTCGGGCTGTTCGCGTTCGCCGCGCTGTGCATCGGCACCATGGGCAGCACGCCATTGGCAGCGCACCAGATCGCTCTGCAGATTGTCTCGGTGGCATTCATGGTCCCGGCGGGAATGTCATATGCGATCACCATGCGCATCGGCCAGCACTATGGCGCCGGGCAACTGCTGATGGCACGGCTGGCCGGTCGGGTCGGAATTGGCTTCGGCGCAGCGGTCATGCTGGCGTTCGCGATGGTGTTCTGGTTGCTGCCAAACCCATTGGTCGGCTTGTTCCTGGACCACGACGATCCGGCGTTTCGCGGAGTAATCGAGCTGGCGGTGAGCCTGTTGGCGGTAGCGGCGTGGTTCGAGCTGTTCGACGGTGCGCAAACCATTGCCATGGGCTGTATCCGTGGGCTCAAGGACGCCAAGACCACCTTCCTGGTGGGCCTGGGCTGTTATTGGCTGATTGGCGCACCGGCGGCATGGTGGATGGCCTTCCATCTGCACTGGGGCCCGACCGGCGTCTGGTGGGGCCTGGCCCTTGGTCTGGCCTGCGCGGCGGTGAGCCTGACCCTGGCATTTGAGTGGAAGATGAAGCGAATGATCCGCAGTGAGCCTCTGCGGCACCAGGGCTTTGAAACTGTCCAGGCCGACTGAAATCCCATGCGGGAGCAGGCTCGCTCCCACAAGGCTTGGTGTCAGCCGATTTCCAGCACCGACTGCTGGCTGCCGTCAAACGTCAGGTATTCCACCAGCTCCGCCAGGGGCAACGGCTTGCTGATCAAAAAGCCCTGCACCTGGTCGCAGCCGTAACCGCGCAGCAAATCCAGTTGCTCCCGGGTTTCCACGCCCTCGGCCACCACTTCCAGGTTGAGGTTGTGGGCAAGGTTGATCATCGCATGGACCAATTTGCGATTTTCCTCGCGCTGCTCCATGCCACCCACGAAGCTCTTGTCGATCTTGAGCAAGGCGATGGGCAGGCTGTTGAGGTGCACGAACGAGGAGAAGCCGGTGCCGAAATCGTCCAGGGAAAAGCGCACCCCCAGGCGACCCAGGGCGTCCATGGTCTGCTTGACCAGTTCGCTGCGGCGCATGACGGCGGTTTCGGTGAGTTCGAATTCCAACCACTGCGCCTCGACACCGCGTTCGGCGATCAGGCGGCTCAGGGTCGGCAGCAACTGGCTGTCCTGGAACTGCCGGAACGACAGGTTGACCGCCATGTGCAGGGGCGCCAATCCCCTTTCACGCAGCGCCTGCATGTCCCGCAATGCCCGGGAAATCACCCAGTAGCCCAGCGGTACGATCAGCCCGCTCTGTTCGGCCAGTGGCACGAACTCACTGGGTGGCAACAGCCCGCGTTCGTTATGACGCCAGCGCACCAGGGCTTCGAGGCCGACGATGGTGCCGCCATCGAGGCTCAGCCGGGGTTGGTAATGCAACTCCAGCTCGTCGCGCCGCAGCGCCCGCCGCAACTCGCTCTCCAGGTCGGCGAGGCTGCGGGCGTTACGATTGATGCGTTCGTTGAAGATATGAAAGGTGCAGCCCTGGGTGCTCTTGGCCTGCTGCATGGCGATATGGGCGTGCCACATCAGCGGGTCCGCGCCGGCCTGGGCGCGAGCGTGGGCGATCCCCAGGCTGCAACCGATCAGCAGGCTTTCACCATCGACCCAATAAGGTTCGGCCATGGCTTCGGTGATGCGCTCGGCCATCCACTCAGCCCGCTGAGGCGCCCGGCGGGTGTCGATCAGCAGCGCAAATTCGTCGCTGCCCAAGCGCGCCAGTTGATCGCCGGCTTCAAGCGAACCTTTGAGCCTCGATACTACTTGCAGGATCAAACGGTCACCGGCCTGGTGGCCGAGGGCATCGTTGGCATGACGGAAGTTATCCAGATCCAGATGCCCGAGCGCCAGGCCACGGCCTTCGTTTTCCGCCAGGCGCGCCGCCAGCAGGGTCTGGAAGCCCTGGCGATTGGCGATGCCGGTCAGCGGATCCTGTTCGGCAAGCCGCTGCAGCGTGTTTTCCAGCACTCCGCGCTCGCGCACATGGCGCAGGCAACGGCGCAGAGTGGCGCCATCGAGCACATCACGTACCAGCCAATCGCTGACACCATCAGGTGCAGTGGTGGGCTCGTGCTCGAGCAACAGGACCGTCGGCAAACGGCAACGACCGGGTGCCGGCTGCAACGCCGCGACGGTCAGCAGCACCGCGTTGTGGTTGTCTTCGAACAGGCTGCTGACCGACTCCCAGCTCGGAGCACTGATCAACACGACCGACGGCCCCATGGGGGCCAGGCACTCGCGCAAAATCGCTGACCATACCGGCTCTTCGGCCAATAGCAGCAAACGCAAGGGTTCGACAGACGTTGACAAGCTGACTCCCTAGACTCTGCAAGGTAATAGGCGCAGGGCATTATGACCTGCTGACCGCTAATGACCAATGCCAATGGTTCTCAAACACTTGCTTCAGACGGCTTTTCTTACCCTCGAAGCCGAACGCTGGACGCCCATTCGCCCCACATCCTGCGTGAAAGTAACAAAAGCGGCAAATGACAATGCAGTGTTGCGTCACAAGTCGGACAGAGCAGCACAATTCTGTGAGCCTGTTAAAATGCCGGCCCATTTCGCAAACGACTCCCTGACCCTGTCATGTCCCGACTCAATCCCCGGCAGCAAGAAGCCGTGAACTATGTCGGCGGCCCTCTTTTGGTGCTCGCCGGTGCAGGCTCCGGCAAGACCAGTGTGATCACCCGCAAGATCGCGCACCTGATCCAGAACTGCGGTATCCGCGCCCAGTACATCGTCGCCATGACCTTCACCAACAAAGCCGCCCGGGAAATGAAAGAGCGGGTTGGCGGCCTGCTGCGCGCTGGTGAAGGCCGCGGCCTGACAGTCTGCACTTTCCACAACCTGGGCCTGAACATCATCCGCAAGGAACATGCACGGCTAGGCTACAAGCCGGGTTTCTCGATTTTCGACGAGACCGATGTCAAGGCGCTGATGACCGACATCATGCAAAAGGAATATTCGGGCGACGACGGCGTGGACGAGATCAAGAACATGATCGGCGCCTGGAAAAACGACCTGATCCTGCCGCCCCAAGCCCTGGAAAACGCCCGCAATCCCAAGGAACAGACCGCCGCCATCGTGTACGCCCATTACCAGCGCACGCTCAAGGCGTTCAACGCGGTGGACTTCGACGACCTGATCCTGCTGCCGGTCAAGCTGTTCCAGGACCACGCCGACATCCTCGAGAAATGGCAGAACAAGGTCCGCTACCTGCTGGTGGATGAATACCAGGACACCAATGCCAGCCAGTATCTGCTGGTGAAGCTGCTGATCGGCATCCGCAACCAGTTCACCGTGGTGGGCGACGACGACCAGTCGATCTACGCCTGGCGTGGTGCGCGGCCGGAAAACCTGATGTTGCTCAAGGAAGACTACCCGTCGCTCAAAGTGGTGATGCTGGAGCAGAACTACCGCTCCACCAGCCGCATCCTGCGCTGCGCCAACGTGCTGATCTCCAACAACCCCCACGAGTTCGAAAAGCAACTGTGGAGCGAGATGGGCCACGGCGACGAGATCCGCGTGATTCGCTGCCGCAACGAAGACGCCGAAGCCGAGCGCGTGGCCATGGAAATCCTCAGCCTGCACCTGCGCACTGACCGACCGTACAGCGACTTCGCCATCCTGTATCGCGGTAACTACCAGGCCAAGCTGATCGAGCTGAAATTGCAGCATCACCAGATCCCCTATCGCCTGTCGGGGGGCAACAGCTTCTTCGGCCGTCAGGAAGTGAAGGACCTGATGGCTTATTTCCGCCTGATCGTGAACCCGGACGACGACAACGCCTTCTTGCGAGTGATCAACGTCCCACGCCGGGAAATCGGCTCGACCACCCTGGAAAAACTCGGCAACTACGCCACCGAGCGCAAGATCTCGATGTACGCCGCCACCGACGAAATCGGCCTGGGCGAGCATCTGGACAGCCGCTTCACCGACCGTCTGGCGCGCTTCAAGCGCTTCATGGACAAGGTGCGCGAACAGTGCGCCGGCGAAGACCCGATCTCGGCGCTGCGCAGCATGGTCATGGACATCGACTACGAGAACTGGCTGCGTACCAACAGCTCCAGTGACAAGGCCGCGGACTACCGCATGGGCAACGTCTGGTTCTTGATCGAGGCGTTGAAAAACACTCTGGAAAAGGACGAAGACGGCGACATGACCGTCGAGGACGCCATCGGCAAACTCGTGCTGCGAGACATGCTCGAACGCCAGCAGGAAGAGGAAGACGGCGCCGAAGGCGTGCAGATGATGACCCTTCACGCCTCCAAGGGCCTGGAATTCCCCTACGTGTTCATCATGGGCATGGAAGAAGAAATCCTGCCCCACCGCTCCAGCATCGAAGCCGACACCATCGAAGAAGAACGGCGCCTGGCCTACGTCGGTATTACCCGCGCACGTCAGACGCTGGCCTTTACCTTCGCCGCCAAGCGCAAGCAATACGGCGAGGTGATCGACTGCGCCCCGAGCCGCTTCCTCGATGAGCTGCCGCCGGACGACTTGGCCTGGGAAGGCAATGACGACACACCGACCGAGGTCAAGGCCGTTCGCGGCAATAGCGCCCTGGCCGATATACGAGCGATGCTCAAGCGCTAGAATCGACTACTTTTTACCGAACTTTTTACCAAATCCAGGGGCGCCGAAGGCGTCATTAAAGGAGGCTTGATGGAAGCCCTGCACCAGAAAATTCGTGAACACGGCATCGTACTTTCCGATCAGGTTCTGAAAGTCGATGCTTTTCTGAACCACCAGATCGACCCGCAATTGATGAAGCTGATCGGCGACGAATTTGCCGCGCTGTTCAAGGACTCGGGCATCACCAAAATCGTTACCATCGAAGCCTCGGGCATTGCCCCGGCGATCATGACCGGCCTGAACCTGGGCGTTCCGGTGATTTTCGCCCGCAAGCAACACTCTCTGACCCTGACGGAGAACCTGTTGTCCGCGACCGTGTATTCGTTCACCAAAAAGACCGAAAGCACCGTGGCCATCAGCCCGCGCCACCTGACCAGCAGCGACCGGGTACTGATCATTGATGACTTCCTGGCCAACGGCAAGGCCTCCCAGGCACTGATCTCCATCATCAAACAGGCCGGCGCCACCGTGGCAGGCTTGGGGATCGTGATCGAGAAATCGTTCCAGGGTGGACGTGCGGAGCTGGATGCCCAAGGCTATCGCGTTGAATCGTTGGCCCGGGTGCAATCGCTGGCCGGTGGTGTCGTGACCTTTATCGAATAATCGCCCTGCGTCCCTGTGGGAGCGAGCCTGCTCGCGATGAGGCCGGCACATCCAACACCAATGTTGACTAACAGTCCGCTATCGCGAGCAGGCTCGCTCCCACAGGGGCTTTGAAGTGGCCGTTAAGGCGCGGTGATCTTGAGACCAGCGAGCAACAAGCGCTGACCCAGCTCTTCTTTCAGCCCTTCGGGGCTCGCCAACTGCATCCGCTCCAAATGCTCGGGAAACTCCGACGGCGGCGGCGCATCCAGCGCAGCCTTGCCCAGCTCCAGCATTTCGGTGAGTTTGAACTTGCTCTTGAGCCAGTTCAGCGCCCGCAACAGGTCCCGCTCCACCCCGTCGAAATCGCTGCCCAGCGGATACTCCGGGAACAAATTAGGATGCCGTGCCTGGATGGCCTGCAAGCGTTCCGAGGTGTTCTCGGCGAAGCGCGGATCGAGGCGAAAATCCTTCGGCAACTTGCCGGCATTTTGCGCCTGCTCGATCAGCTCCGGCTGGAAGCGTGAGTCGCTGATGTTCAGGAGCGCCTCGATCACCGCGGCATCAGTCTTGCCCCGCAGGTCAGCGATACCGTATTCAGTCACCACGATGTCTCGCAAGTGTCGGGGAATGGTGCAATGGCCGTATTCCCAGACGATGTTCGAACTGATCTCGCCCCCCGCCTCGCGCCAACTGCGCAGAAGCAGAATGGAGCGCCCGCCCTCCAGCGCATGGCCCTGGGCAACGAAGTTGTACTGCCCGCCGACGCCGCTGAGTACGCGACCATCTTCCAGTTGGTCCGCCACCCCGGCGCCCAGCAAGGTCATGGTGAAAACCGTGTTGATAAAACGTGCATCGAGTCGCTGCAGGCGCTTGAGTCTTTCCTGGCCGTACAGCTCGTTGATGTAACTGATGCGGGTCATGTTGAATTCGAGGCGCCGACTCTGGGGCAACTCGCGCAAGCGTTCGTAAAAACTGCGAGGGCCGAGGAAGAATCCGCCATGGATGCAGATGCCATCGGGTTGCGCCGCCTCGTCGAGGGTGCCGGCGTTGGCTCGTTCCTGGGTCGGCTCGTCGGGATAGACCCTGCGCCGGATAATTCCGGCCTCTGCCAGCACCAGCAAGCCGTTGACGAACATTTCGCTGCAACCGTACAACCCTTTGGCAAAGGGTTCGACCCCGCCCTCACGCTCGATCAACTGCGCCCACTGGCTGAGATTCAGCTCCGCCAGCAACGCCTGGTAAGCGGCATTGTCGGCTTGACGCGCCAGCAGCGCCGCCGTCAACGCATCGCCCATGGAGCCGATGCCGATCTGCAACGTACCGCCGTCACGCACCAAGGCACTGGCGTGCAGGCCGATCATATGATCCTGAAACCCCACCGGCATGTTCGGCGTGGAAAACAGCGTGTGGCTGTCCTTTTCGTCGATCAACAGGTCGAACGTGTCGATGCCGACTTCCGCATCACCGGGCATGTAGGGCAGATCACTGTGAACCTGGCCCACCATGAGGATGGTCTCCCCCGCCGCACGCCGCTTGGCGACCATCGGCAGCAGGTCGAGGGTGATGTCCGGGTTGCAACTCAAGCTCAGGCGGTCAGGATGCTGCGCATCACTGGCCACCAGTTGCGCGATCAGGTTCAAGCCAGCGGCATTGATGTCCCGCGCGGCGTGGCTGTAGTTGCTGCTGACGTAATCCTGCTGGGCCGACGCGCTGTGCAACAGGCTGCCCGGTTGCAGGAAGAATTGCTGGACGTGGATGTTGGCCGGCAGGCTGTCACGGTGCAGATCGGCCAGGTAATCCAGTTCCGGATAATCGCCAAAGACCCGTTCGATAAAGGGCTCGAGAAAGCGCTTCTGCAAACCATCGCCCAGATTGGGTCGGCCCAGGCTCAGAGCGGTGTAGATGGTCAGTTGTCGCTCAGGCAGTTGCGCGATACGCCGGTACAGGGCGTTGGCGAACAGATTGGGTTTGCCCAACCCCAGGGGCATGCCCAGATGAATGTGCGCTGGCAGGCGCGCGAGTACGTCATCCACCGCCTGTTCGATTGAACACAACTGCACCATCCGACCCTCCGGGACATTCCATGAATGTGGGTTGGACCGAGCTTGCCGGGTCTTGGTTGCGATGAACAGCCTTTGTAAAACCACCGGGCACAAAAAAGCCGCTCGTAAGCGGCTTTCTTGCGGAAGATGCTGGCTATTACAGACCCGACATCTCTTTGATCGCGCCCATGAGCTCTTCATCCGAGCAATCGGCGCAGGTGCCTTTAGGCGGCATGGCGTTGATGCCAGTGATCGCCTTGGCCAGGATGCCGTCGAGGCCGCCCTGATGATCGGCGCGCTCTTTCCAGGCAGCCGTGTCGCCGATTTTCGGAGCGCCCAGCAGGCCGGTGCCGTGGCAAGCATTGCAGTGTTTTGCAATAACATCCTTCGGCGTCTTGGCTCCACCGCCGCCAGCCGAAGCCACGACCTCCATGCCCTTGCATTCCTGCCCCTGAACGCAGACCTGGCCGACCGGTTCAAGGCGCTTGGCGATTTCGTCGTTGGGCGCTGCTTGGACACTGGCTGCCCATAGGGCCAATACGGTTGCTGGTGCAGCCAGCATTTTCATAATTAGATTCACGCGTACACCCTCAATGGTGGCTAGTCACGCCTGCGGCCACGGTTTGCAGGCGGGCGCAAGTATAGCGGGAAGGCCGTCACACTGAAACAACCCCAAAGTCGCAAGGGTCTTGTTTGTCATGACAGCTCATCCTTCGGGCGCCTTTGCCGTCCGGGCACGGCGCCTCTTTTCCTAGAAATTGGCCGGTGTGGCTGCGCTGATCAGTCGCGCCGGCGCATCGAACGGATTACGGAAACGGTGTGGCTTGGTGCTCTCGAAATAGTAGCTATCGCCCGCTTCGAGTACGAAGGTTTCGGCGCCGACCACCAACTCCAGCCGCCCTTCCACCAGAATCCCGGTCTCTTCGCCCTCATGGGTAAGCATCTCGTCACCGGTATCGGCGCCAGGCGGGTAGATCTCGTTGAGAAAGGCAATCGCCCGGCTGGGGTGCGCCCGGCCCACCAGTTTCATGGTGACGGCACCGTCGGAAATGTCGATCAGTTCATTGGCTTTGTAGACGATCTGAGTCGGTTTCTCCTGCAGAATTTCTTCGGAGAAAAACTCGACCATGGACATGGGAATCCCGCCAAGGACCTTACGCAGCGAGCTGATCGAGGGGCTGACGCTGTTTTTCTCGATCATCGAAATGGTGCTGTTGGTGACGCCCGCGCGCTTGGCGAGTTCACGCTGGGAAAGGCCTTTGAGTTTACGAATGGATTGCAGTCGTTCACCGACGTCCAATGCTGGAGCCTCCAGGGAATCAGGTTGTGTGGAAAGTGAGCGTTATCATGGCGACAGCGTTCAGTATTTACAACACTTTGACCTCAATCCCGTGCGGTGAAGCGACTTTCGGTAGATTGCGCTTTGCGTCAGCCCCCGGAATAGAGCCGTGGAACCCGGCGCAGGTTGCAGAAAATCTGATAAGGAATCGTGCCGGCCGCCTTCGCGACATCACTGGCCAGGATAGTCTTGCCCCACAGCTCCACGGTCGAACCGAGCCCGGCGTTGGGGATATTCGTCAAGTCGACACACAGCATGTCCATGGAGACCCGACCGACCAGTTGACTAGGCTGCCCGTGCACCAGCACCGGCGTACCGTTCGGCGCCTGGCGCGGGTAACCGTCGGCGTATCCCATGGCAACCACGCCGACCCGCGTCGGTTGCGCGGTGACAAAACGGGCGCCATACCCCACCGGCTCGCCGGCGGGCAATTCACGCACGCTGATGATCTTGGACTCCAGAGTCATGACCGGCTGCAGCCGCGCAGCGACGGCGTTGGCTTCCTCGAAGGGGGTCGCACCGTACAGCATGATGCCTGGCCGCACCCAGTCGCTTGGTATCTGCGGCCAACCCAGCACTGCCGGGGAGTTGCGCAAACTGATCTGCGCCGCCAGCCCCTGGCGGGCCGCCTCGAACACGGCCAGTTGCTCGGTGCTGCTGGGATCGTGCAGTTCATCGGCGCGGGCGAAATGGCTCATCAACACGATCTTCGCCACCTTGCCACTAGCCAGCAGTCGACGATAGGCCGCCTGATAATCCGCCGGATGCAGCCCCACCCGATGCATCCCCGAGTCGAGCTTGAGCCAGACCGTAATCGGCTTGCTCAGGGTCGCGTTTTCAATCGCTTCGAGCTGCCACAACGAATGCACCACACACCAGAAATCGTGTTCGACGATCAGCGGCAGTTCATCGGCCTCGAAGAATCCTTCCAGCAGCAAGACCGGCCCACGAATCCCGCCGGCCCGCAGTTCCAGCGCTTCTTCGATGCAAGCCACGGCAAACCCATCGGCCGTGTCCTGCAAAGCCTCGGCGCAGCGCACTGCGCCGTGCCCATAGGCATCGGCCTTGATCACCGCAAGAGCTTTGGCCCCCGTCACTTCGCGGGCCAATTGGTAGTTGTGACGTAAGGCTTGAAGGTCGATCAGAGCACGGGCAGGACGCATGGCGGCAGGCTTCTAGGCGGACTAGGTAAAAAAAACGGCGCTGGCTGACGGCATGAACCACCAACAGCACCGCAAGAGGGATCGTTTTCCGGGTTTAGGGCAGCGCTGCCACGACGGACAGCTCCACCAGGATTTCCGGTTCGCACAGTTTGGCTTGCACAGTGGCCCGGGCCGGCGCGACGCCCTTGGGCAGCCATTTGTCCCAGATCGCGTTCATGCCTTCGAAATGGGCGTCGATGTCTTTCAGGTAAATCGTCACCGACAACAGATGATTTTTGTCGGTCCCGGCCAGGTCCAGCAAACGTTCGATATTGGCCAGGGTTTCACGGGTCTGCTGTTCAATACCGGCACTCATGTCGTCGCCAACCTGCCCGGCCAGGTAAACAGTGCCGTTGTGCAGGACGACCTGACTCATGCGGTCATTGGTGAGCTGGCGCTGGATTGACATGTTTTGCAGACTCCTGGTGTTTACTGCCATAACGGGAAATATCGAGGCCTTCGGCGCTGATCTGTGGTTTTTTCTTCGCCATCAGATCCGCCAGCAAGCGCCCGGAACCACAGGCCATGGTCCAACCGAGGGTGCCATGGCCGGTGTTCAGGAACAGGTTCTTGAACGGGGTGGCGCCCACGATCGGCGTGCCATCCGGGGTGGTCGGACGCAGGCCGGTCCAGAAACTGGCCTGGGCCAGATCGCCGCCCTGAGGATAAAGGTCGTTGACGATCATCTCCAGGGTTTCACGCCGACGCGGGTTGAGAGACAGGTCAAAACCGGCGATTTCCGCCATGCCGCCCACACGGATGCGGTTATCGAACCGGGTAATCGCGACCTTGTAGGTTTCGTCGAGAATGGTCGAGGTCGGAGCCATCGCCGGATTGGTGATCGGCACCGTCAGGGAATAACCCTTGAGCGGATACACCGGCGCACGAATGCCCAGCGGTTTGAGCAATTGCGGTGAATAACTGCCCAGGGCCAGGACGTAGCGGTCAGCGGTTTCCAGCTTGCCGTCGATCCAGACGCCGTTGATGCGATCACCGGCGTAGTCCAGGCGCTGGATATCCTGGCCAAAGCGGAATTCCACACCGAGTTTCACGGCCATTTGCGCCAGGCGCGTGGTAAACATCTGACAGTCGCCAGTCTGGTCATTGGGCAGACGCAAGGCACCCGCCAGGATGTCGGTGACATTGGCCAACGCCGGCTCGACGCGGGCAATGCCTTCACGGTCCAGCACTTCGAAGGGCACACCGGACTCTTTCAGCACGGCGATGTCTTTGGCCGCACCATCAACCTGAGCCTGGGTACGGAACAATTGAGTGGTCCCCAGACTGCGGCCTTCGTAGGCAATCCCGGTTTCGGCGCGCAGTTCGTCGAGGCAGTCGCGGCTGTACTCGGACAGGCGCACCATGCGCTCCTTGTTCACGGCATAACGGTTGGCGGTGCAGTTGCGCAGCATCTGCGCCATCCACAGGTACTGGTCGATGTCAGCGGTGGCTTTGATCGCCAGCGGTGCGTGGCGCTGCAACAGCCACTTGATGGCCTTGAGTGGCACACCTGGTGCGGCCCACGGCGAGGCATAACCCGGCGACACCTGGCCGGCATTGGCAAAACTGGTTTCCATGGCTGGCGCCGGCTGACGATCAACCACCACGACTTCAAACCCGGCACGGGCCAGGTAGTAAGCACTGACGGTACCGATGACGCCGCTACCTAAAACCACAACGCGCATGTTGAAGCCCTCATCGCGGATAACCGCTGACGTTTTGTTGTACAGACCGTAATGTGCGCAGTTTAGAAAAGATCAGGCAGTGCTTTTCACTATATAAATGCCTATATTTGGCGAGAATTCTCGGCAAAAACCCTTTTCATGGAGGAGCATCACCTGTGCGGACCAACACTCAGACCAAACGTGAGCTGGACAAGATCGACCGCAACATCCTGCGCATCCTCCAGGCGGATGGACGGATTTCCTTTACGGAGCTTGGGGAAAAGGTCGGCCTCTCCACCACCCCCTGCACCGAGCGGGTTCGTCGCCTGGAGCGCGAGGGAATCATCATGGGCTACAACGCCCGGCTCAATCCGCAGCATCTGAAGGGAAGTCTGCTGGTGTTCGTCGAAATCAGCCTCGACTACAAATCCGGCGACACCTTTGAAGAATTCCGGCGCGCGGTGCTGAAATTGCCTCACGTGCTCGAATGCCATCTGGTGTCAGGCGACTTTGACTATCTGGTGAAAGCGCGGATTTCCGAGATGGCTTCGTACCGCAAGCTGCTGGGCGACATCCTGCTCAAGCTGCCCCACGTGCGCGAATCCAAGAGCTACATCGTGATGGAAGAAGTGAAGGAGAGCTTGAACCTGCCGATTCCGGATTGAGGGGCGTTCTTGGCTACACCAATACCTGCCGGGTGCTGGCCATATATTCGTGAATCTGCTTCTCGACCCGCGGATGAATCAGTTCCACCGGCCGCCGGCCATTGGGACACGGCAAGGTCGCCGTGGTGCCGAACAACCGGCAGATCAGCGGCCGCTCGTCATAGACTGTGCAGCCATTGGGTCCCAAGTGCACACAGTCGAGCGCTTCCATGGCCGCGTCCTGTTCGGCGCGAGTCTTGCGTGGCAAGCGGGCCATTTCCTCAGGCGAGGTGGTCACTGGCCCGCAGCAGTCATGGCAGCCCGGTACGCACTCGAACGAGGGAATCTGTTGGCGCAGCGTGCGGATTTTTTGACTGTTGCAGCTCATCGAAGCGGCTACCGAGACGGGACAAGGCAGGATTCTGCACGAAAAGCCCTGTCCCAGACAGCGCCAACCGACCGGTGTTGCCCATGGACGAATCCCCGGCTTATGCTCCGTAAAATTTCTCAAACACAATAATCAGGATTACGCACATGAACGCCCGTGTTCAGCAACCTGTCCCGAGCCATTCGCACGCCGCCTCTTACTACGCCGCCAGCAGCTTGCCGCAACCGGATCATCCGCTGCTGCAGGGCGAGCTGGTGGCGGATGTCTGCGTGGTAGGCGGTGGGTTCTCGGGGTTGAACACAGCGATCGAACTGGCCGAGCGCGGCATGAGCGTAGTGCTGCTGGAAGCGCACAAGATCGGCTGGGGGGCCAGCGGGCGCAACGGCGGTCAACTGATTCGCGGCGTCGGTCATGGCCTTGATCAGTTCGCCCCGGTCATCGGTGCCGACGGCGTACGCCAGATGAAGCTCATGGGTCTTGAGGCGGTGGAAATCGTCCGTCAACGGGTCGAGCGCTTTCAGATCCACTGCGACCTCACCTGGGGTTATTGCGACCTCGCCAACAAGCCAGGCGACCTGGAAGGTTTCGCTGAGGACGCTGAAGAGCTGCGCAGCTTGGGGTATCGCCATCAGACCCGGCTGCTGCAAGCCCACGAAATGCACAGTGTGGTGGGTTCGGATCGCTACGTCGGCGGCCTGATCGACATGGGCTCGGGCCATTTGCATCCGCTGAACCTGGCCTTGGGCGAAGCCTGCGCCGCGCAGCAACTGGGGGTCCGGCTGTTCGAACAATCGGCGGTCACGCGCATTGATTACGGCCCGGAAGTGAAGGTGCACACCCAACAGGGTGCGGTCCGGGCCAAGACCCTGGTGCTGGGCTGCAACGCCTACCTCAATGGGCTCAACCCGGAACTCAGCGGCAAAGTGCTGCCCGCCGGCAGCTACATCATCGCCACTGAACCTTTGAGCGAGGCTCAGGCCCAGGCGTTGTTGCCGCAGAACATGGCGGTCTGTGATCAACGGGTGGCGCTGGATTACTACCGGCTTTCCGCGGATCGACGCTTACTGTTCGGCGGAGCCTGCCATTACTCGGGTCGTGACCCGCAAGACATTGGCGCGTACATGCGTCCGAAAATGCTCAAGGTGTTCCCGCAACTGGCGCAGGTGAAAATCGACTTTCAATGGGGCGGGATGATCGGCATCGGCGCCAACCGCTTGCCGCAGATCGGTCGACTCAAGGATCAGCCCAACGTGTACTACGCCCAGGCCTACTCCGGCCACGGAGTGAATGCCACGCACCTGGCCGGCAAGCTGTTGGCCGAAGCCATCAGTGGGCAACAGAGTGGTGGTTTCGATCTTTTCGCCCAGGTGCCGCACATGACCTTCCCGGGCGGAAAGCATCTGCGCTCGCCACTGTTGGCACTGGGGATGCTGTGGCATCGGTTGAAAGAGTTGGTTTGAAGCGCCCAGCGCTACTGGTGACGCTATCGCGGGCACGCCTTGCTCGCACAGATTGAAAGAGGGCTGTAAGAGCAAGGCATGCCCGCGATAGCAGTTTCAGGCCCGGTACCGCTTCAAAGCCGCCAGAACGGCTTCAAGCCCTCCTCCCGCGCCTGCTCTCGGCTCAGCCCGATATCACGCAACTGTTCGGGTGTGAGCTCCAACAAGGCCTTGCGTGTATGCAGACGACGCCAGAACAGGGCCCAGCGGCTCAGGCTGGACGGGGCACTGTGCAACATCGCATTGCGTAGCTCCTTTTCCTGCCCCGCCGCCAGTTCCTGGCTGTGTAACGTCAGCCGCACATCGCTCAAGCCGTTCATTTTGATCGCTCCTGTTTACTTGGGTAGCCAGAGCTTTCATGATGCGCGGACGGCCAGAATCAATACAGATTCAAACAATGTGTTTTCCATGCATACAGATTGCGGCTTTTCGACACTGAATTGTCTTTTTCCGCCGCAACTGTATTGGTTACCGTTGTCCACTTCATCGAGAGCGCGCCATGACCCTTTATGTGAACCTCGCCGAATTGCTCGGCACCCGCATCGAACAGGGCTTCTACCGTCCCGGCGACCGGCTGCCGTCAGTGCGCGCGCTGAGCATGGAGCACGGTGTCAGCCTGAGTACGGTGCAGCAGGCCTATCGCGTGCTGGAGGACAGCGGGCTGGCGATGCCAAAACCCAAATCAGGGTATTTCGTACCGGCCAGCCGTGAACTGCCGGACCTGCCGGTAGTGGGTCGCCCAGCCCAACGACCGGTGGACATCTCCCAATGGGACCAAGTGCTGGAGCTGATACGCTCGGTACCACGCAAAGACGTGGTGCAACTGGGCCGAGGCATGCCGGATATCAACTCGCCGACCATGAAACCGCTGTTGCGCAGCCTGGCGCAGATCAGCCGCCGGCAAGACATGCCGGGCCTGTATTACGACAACATCTACGGCAACCTCGCGCTGCGCGAACAGATCGCTCGCCTGTCGCTGGACTCGGGTTGCAAACTGGGAGCCGGCGACCTGATCGTCACCACGGGCTGTCACGAAGCGCTGTCGGTCAGCATCCGCGCCACCTGTGAACAAGGCGATATCGTCGCGGTGGACTCCCCCAGCTTTCACGGCGCCATGCAAACCCTCAAGGGCCTGGGCATGAAGGCCCTGGAAATCCCCACCGATCCACTGACCGGCATCAGCCTGGAGGCCCTGGAGCTGGCGCTGGAACAGTGGCCCATCAAGGCCATACAGTTGACGCCCAGTTGTAACAACCCGCTAGGCTACATCATGCCCGAGGCCAACAAACGCGCGTTGCTGACCTTGGCGCAGCGCTTCGACGTGGCGATTATCGAGGACGATGTGTATGGGGAACTGGCCTACACCTACCCGCGCCCCCGCACGATCAAATCCTTCGACGACGATGGCCGCGTCCTACTCTGCAGTTCTTTTTCCAAGACACTGGCACCGGGTTTGCGAGTGGGCTGGGTCGCACCCGGCCGCTATCTGGAACGGGTGCTGCACATGAAATACATCAGCACCGGCTCCACCGCACCGCAACCGCAGATAGCCATTGCGGAGTTTCTCAAGGGCGGGCACTTCGAACCGCATTTGCGGCGGATGCGCAGCCAATACCAACGCAATCGCGACGTCATGATCGACTGGGTCAGCCGCTATTTTCCAGCGGGTACTCGCGCCAGCCGCCCGCGCGGCAGCTTTATGCTCTGGGTCGAACTCCCCGAAGGCTTCGATACACTCAAGCTTAATCGGGTCCTGCATGACCAGGGCGTGCAGGTGGCGGTCGGCAGCATATTTTCCGCCTCGGGCAAGTACCGCAATTGCCTGCGCATGAACTACGCTGCCAAACCAACGGCACAGATCGAGGACGCCGTCCGCAAGGTCGGCGCCGCGGCCATTGCGTTGTTGAACGAAACCCGACTCGACGCCGTCTGAGCTTTACTCAGGGAAGCAGCACCCACAAGCCGATCAACGCAAACAAGCGGAACGAGCCTACGTGAGACCCAGACCCATCCTGCCTGTGCTCCTGCTAGTCGCCTCGCTGCTGGGCGGCTGTGCCAGTTTTGACATCACCCGCGAACCTTCCCAGGCGCTCCCGGCAACCGAATCTTCGTTCGGACGCTCGGTACAGGCCCAGGCCGCTCCACACGAGGGACGCTCGGGTTTCCGCCTGCTATCTGACAGTACCGACGCCTTCTCCGCCCGGGCCGAGTTGATCCGCAACGCCCAAAGCAGCCTGGATTTGCAGTACTACATCGTTCATGACGGCATCAGCACGCGAATGCTGGTGGATGAATTGCTCAAAGCCGCCGACCGCGGCGTACGCGTGCGCATCCTGCTGGATGACACCACCAGCGATGGCCAGGATCAGATCATCGCGACCCTCGCCGCTCATCCGCGGATCCAGATACGCCTGTTCAACCCACTTCATCTGGGGCGCGCCACCGGGGTAACCCGCAGCCTCGGGCGGCTGCTCAACCTCTCATTGCAACACCGGCGCATGCACAACAAGCTCTGGCTGGCGGACAACAGCATGGCCATCGTCGGCGGTCGCAATCTGGGGGATGAATATTTCGACGCCGAACCCAACCTGAACTTCACCGACATCGACCTGCTTGGCGTTGGGCCGGTGGCCGAACAATTGGGGCACAGCTTCGACCAATACTGGAACAGCGCCCTGAGCAAACCCATCGAACAATTCCTGTCCCGTCGGCCAACCCCCAAGGATCTGGCCAACAGCCGCCTACGCCTGCAAGAGTCACTGGAGCAGACGCACAAGGAAAATCACGCGCTTTACCAGCAGTTGACCTCCTACCGGACCCAACCGCGCCTGGACATCTGGCGCAGGCAATTGATCTGGGCCTGGAACCAGGCGCTGTGGGATGCACCCAGCAAAGTACTGGCCAGGGATGAGCCTGACCCGCAGTTGTTGCTGACCACGCAATTGGGCCCGGAGCTGACGGGGGTCAGTGAAGAACTGATCATGATTTCGGCCTACTTTGTACCCGGCCAGCCAGGGTTGGTCTACCTGACCAGCCGCGCCGATGCCGGAGTGGCGGTGAGTCTTTTGACCAACTCCCTGGAGGCCACCGACGTACCGGCGGTGCACGGCGGTTACGCGCCGTATCGCAGGGCTTTGCTGCAACATGGGGTGCGGCTGTACGAATTGCGTCGCCAGCCCGGGGACACGGGTGGCAGCCCCCATTTGTTCTACAGCAAGTCCTACGGCGAATCGGACTCCAGCCTGCATAGCAAGGCGATCATCTTCGACCGGAAGAAATCCTTCATCGGCTCGTTCAATTTCGATCCGCGTTCAGTGCTGTGGAACACCGAAGTGGGGGTCTTGGTCGACAGTCCCGAACTCGCCGGCCAAGTGCGCGAACTGGCCTTGCAGGGCATGGCACCGGCCCTGAGTTACCAGGCCCGCCTGAAGGACGGGAAGCTGATATGGACCACCGAAGACAACGGCCAACTGCATGACCTGGACCGCGAACCCGGCAGTTGGTGGCGCCGCTTCAACGCCTGGTTCGCCACCACCGTTGGGCTGGAGCGAATGCTGTAGAAGCCCCGGGTTCAGCACGTTTCCCAAGGCTTCACTTTGTTCAGGCAGGTTGCGTGGCGCCAAACGCCCCTTGGCGCAACAACAGAACCACCAAGCCGAACGCTCCCGCGGCCATGAACAAGGGCAGCGCATGCCCACTGATCCATTGACTGCCCGCCCCCGCCGCCAGTGGGCCAATCAGGCAACCGATCCCCCACAACTGGGCAATATGGGCGTTGGCCCGCACCAGTGCATCGTCGCGATAACGCTCGCCGATCAGGATCAGTGACAAGGTGAACAACCCGCCTGCGCTGGCGCCAAACAGCACCCACAGTGGCCAGATCAGCAAGGTATCGATCAGCAGTGGAACCGCCAGGCTCGACAGCATCAGCGCCACCGCACAGCCAGTGAACAACGACCGGCGCGACAGGCGGTCCGCAAGAGCGCCAATGGGCAACTGCAACAAGGCATCACCGACCACTACCGTGCTGACCATCGCCAGCGCAATGTCGGCGCTGAAGCCCTGACGCAAACAGTAAACCGGCAGCAGAGTCAGGATCATTGCCTCGAACGCCGCGAACAACGACACCGCCCAGGCGATTGCCGGCAACCCACGACAAAACGCCCATAGATCCTTGAAAGTGACGCTGCAGGCTTCACTGCTGGGCGCACCGCTGCGTCCCAGCAACAGCAACGGCGAAACCAGCAAAAGACCGACACCCACCCAAAAGCCATAATCGTGATCAGTCCCCAGCGCACCCAGCAGCAACGGACCAGACAACTGACTCAGGGCGTAACTGCTGCCGTACAACGCCACCAACCGTCCGCGCCATTGTTCGATCACCAGTTGGTTGATCCAGCTTTCACCCAGAATGAACACCAGGGTCAGGACGACGCCGATCATCAGCCGCAGCACCAACCAGACCGGATAGCTGGGCAACAGCGCCAGCAACCCGATGGACACCGCCCCACCCCACAAGCACAAGCGCATCAACGCCGCCGTGCCGAACCGCGCCGCAAGCCGACTCGACACCTTGGCCCCGACCAGCACCCCAACGGCCGGCATGGCGGCCATCACCCCGATGGCAAACGAACCATAACCCCAGCCTTCCAGACGCAGCGACACCAGCGGCATGCTCACGCCCAGCGCCAAGCCGACACTCAGGACAGATGCCAACACGGCGAAATAGGTCGCCCAACGCATTTCCACGCTCCTGTGGATAGTTATCGATTTTCAGGCCCCACAAAACACTGTGGGAGCGAGCCTGCTCGCGATAGCGGCGCAACATTCAACAGAGTCGTCGACTGTCACACCGCTATCGCGAGCAGGCTCGCTCCCACAGGGGACCAGCACTGCATGCAGCCCCGAACAGGATCCGGGGCCGCCCCTGTCAGAGCTTGATCCAGGTCGCCTTCAGCTCGGTGTACTTGTCGAACGCATGCAGCGACTTGTCGCGGCCGTTACCCGACTGCTTGAAGCCGCCGAACGGTGCGGTCATGTCGCCGCCGTCATACTGATTGACCCAAACGCTGCCAGCACGCAGCGCCTTGGCGGTCAGGTGAGCCTTGGAAATGTCCTTGGTCCATACCGCCGCGGCCAGGCCGTACGGCGTGTCATTGGCGATCTGGATGGCCTCCTCGGCGGTATCGAAAGCGATGACCGACAGCACCGGACCGAAAATCTCTTCCTGGGCGATTTTCATGGCGTTGCTCACCCCGTCGAAAATCGTCGGCTCGACATAGGTACCGCCGGTTTCTTCGAGGATCCGCTTGCCGCCGGCCACCAGCTTGGCGCCGTCGCTGTGACCGGCCTCAATGTAGGACAGCACGGTGTTCATCTGCTGGGTATCCACCAGGGCGCCGACATTGGTGGCCGGGTCCAGGGGGTTGCCAGGTTTCCAGCCCTTGAGCGCTTCAATCACCAGCGGCAGGAAGGTGTCCTTGATGGAACGCTCCACCAACAGTCGCGAGCCGGCGGTGCAGACTTCGCCCTGGTTGAAGGCAATGGCACTGGCGGCGGACTCGGCGGCGGCTTGCAGGTCCGGGGCATCGGCGAACACGATGTTCGGGCTCTTGCCGCCGGCTTCCAGCCAGACACGCTTCATGTTGGACTCGCCCGAGTAAACCATCAGTTGCTTGGCGATTTTGGTGGAACCGGTGAACACCAGGGTATCGACGTCCATGTGCAGGGCCAGGGCCTTGCCAACCGTGTGGCCGTAGCCCGGCAGCACGTTGAGCACGCCCTTGGGAATACCGGCCTCCACTGCCAATGCGGCAATGCGGATAGCGGTGAGCGGGGATTTTTCCGACGGCTTGAGCACCACCGAGTTACCGGTGGACAGCGCCGGGCCGAGCTTCCAGCAGGCCATCATCAGTGGGAAATTCCACGGCACGATAGCGCCTACGACGCCCACCGGTTCACGGGTCACCAGGCCCAACTGATCGTGGGGGGTCGCGGCCACTTCATCGTAAATCTTGTCGATGGCTTCACCGCTCCAGCTCAACGCTTGAGCTGCACCGGGAACATCGATATTCAAGGAGTCGCTGATCGGCTTGCCCATGTCCAGGGTTTCGAGCAGCGCCAGTTCTTCGGCGTTCTGCTTGAGCAGGCCGGCAAAGCGAATCATGGTCGCTTTACGCTTGCTCGGCGCCAGGCGCGACCAGACACCGGAGTTGAAGGTGGCGCGGGCGTTTTCGACGGCACGTTGGGCGTCGGCGACGTCGCAACTGGCGATCTTGCCCAGCACACGGCCATCCACCGGGCTGAGGCAGTCAAAGGTTTCGCCGGACACCGCATCGGTGTATTCGCCGTTGATGAAGGCACGGCCTTCGATGGTCAGGTCGCGGGCGCGTTGTTCCCAGTCGGCACGAGTCAGGGTGGTCATGCGAGTGTCCTCCTCTTATTGAGTACGAACGCCACGCGATGCGCAGCGCTCCACGAATTCTGCCCAGCCGGCCTGTTTTCGGCGCGGGGCACCCGCCACCCTAAACCAGCGGCTGGTAATGTTTCAATATATTTGACACAACACTGGCAAACGGCCTTGCGATGTTCGTTTTAATAAACATAGACTTTGGCTCTTCCAGCCATTCGCGCCGTCATTACCGGAGAATTGCCGCATGAGCATCCAGGACATCGTCGATTTCAGTCAGGCCAGTACCACCGCCGAACGCTATCGCCCGGACGCAGCCAAGGTACTCAAGGGTGATCCCGAACAAACGGTGTTCAACCACTACAGCAGCCCTTGCGGGCAAATGAATGCAGGCGTGTGGGAAGGCGCGGTCGGCCAGTGGACGGTCAACTACACCGAACATGAATACTGCGAGATCGTCCAGGGCGTTTCCGTGTTGCGGGACAATGATGGCAATGCCAAGACCCTGCGGGCCGGCGACCGCTTCGTGATCCCGGCGGGGTTCACGGGCACTTGGGAAGTGTTGGAGGCGTGCCGCAAGATTTATGTGGTGTTTGAACAGAAGGTTTGAGGATTTGCATCGTTAGACCTGGCCTCATCGCGAGCAGGCTCGCTCCCACATTGGCGTTGTGTAATGCCTGAGTTTCAGGCAAGCACAATGCCCTGTGGGAGCGAGCCTGCTCGCGATGAGGCCCCAATAGGCAACAAAAATCCGGCAACAAAAAAGGCCCGTATCTTGCAATACGGGCCTTTTTCGTAAGTAGGGAAAAATCAATTACTTGATTTTGCCTTCCTTGTAGATCACGTGCTTGCGAACAACCGGATCATATTTCTTGATCTCGATTTTGTCCGGGGTAGTACGCTTGTTCTTGTCGGTAGTGTAGAAGTGACCAGTACCGGCGCTCGAGATCAAACGAATCAATTCACGCATGATTAGCTCCCTTAAATCTTGCCATCGCGGCGAAGTTCGGCGAGCACGACACTGATGCCACGCTTGTCGATGATACGCATGCCTTTGGCAGATACGCGCAGACGCACAAAACGTTTCTCTTCTTCAACCCAGAAGCGGTGATGCTGCAGGTTCGGCAGGAAACGACGACGGGTTTTGTTGTTTGCGTGGGAAATGTTATTCCCAGTCACCGGACCCTTACCGGTAACTTGACAGACTCTCGACATGCCTCAGCCCTCTAAAACCACATGCCCAACCCGGCATGGGTTGGCCGCTTAATCTCTCAGTCATTTGGCGCCAGGCGCCGCGTTTCTTTAAGGGTCTTACCGGCTACACCTACAGTGAAGGAACCGGGCCCCTAGAAAAGAGCGCTGCTTTATACCAGAAAGACCACAGTGCAACAACTGCCGGTGTGATTTGTCTTCATTGGAAAGCGACGCGCAACGCCCCCGAACGGCGGGGGCACAGGCTGGCGCCGCCTTTGACCGCTCGTCGCTGCAGGCCGGTTTTTTTAACCGATGCCGAGCTTGAGCCGTGAATACAGCGTCGCAGGGTGCCGGAAAATTCAAAAAGGGGATAGTCATTTTCCAACGAGGCCACTAGGGTAGGTCTTTTCCAGACTGCACATGCAGATGGGCCTTCGACTTGCACAGGAAACCGACCATGCGCCTCGCTGCCCTCCCACTGTTGCTCGCCCCTCTGCTGATCAGCCCGCTGGCCCAGGCCGCCGCCCTGAGCGTTTGCACCGAGGCCAGCCCGGAAGGATTCGATGTCGTTCAGTACAATTCGCTGACCACCACCAACGCATCCGCCGACGTGCTGATGAATCGCCTGGTGGATTTCGACACCGCCAGCGGCAAGGTCATCCCCAGCCTCGCCGAGAGCTGGGAAGTCTCGTCCGATGGACTGACCTACGTGTTCAAGCTGCGCCCCCAGGTCAAATTCCACCGGACCGAATACTTCACGCCGCGCCGCGATCTGACCGCCGAGGACGTCAAGTTCAGCTTCGAACGCATGCTTGACCCGGCAAACCCTTGGCACAAAATCGCCCAGAGCGGTTTCCCCCACGCCCAGTCCATGCAGCTACCGAGCTTGATCAAGAAAATCGACGCGCTGGACCCGCTGACCGTGCGCTTCATCCTCGATCATGCGGATTCGACCTTCCTGGCCACCTTGAGCATGGGCTTTGCCTCCATCTATTCGGCCGAATACGCCGATCAGCTGATGAAAGCCGGCACGCCAGAAGCACTCAACAATCAGCCCATCGGCACAGGCCCGTTCATTTTCAACCGGTTCCAGAAAGACGCTTCGATTCGCTACAAGGCCAACCACGACTATTTCGCCGGCAAGCCCCAGGTGGATCCGCTGATCTTCGCCATCACGCCGGACGCGAACGTGCGCCTGCAAAAACTGCGGCGCAACGAATGCCAGATCGCCCTGTCACCCAAGCCGCAGGACGTCCAGGCCGCCAGGCAGGAGCCGACGTTGAAAGTGGCGCAGACCGACGCCTTCATGACCGCGTTCGTGGCGATCAACAGCCAGCACCCGCCCTTCGACAAGCCCGAGGTTCGACAAGCCGTCAACCTGGCCTTCGACAAGGCCAGCTACCTCAAGGCCGTTTTCGAGGGCACCGCCGAAGCGGCCAAGGGCCCCTACCCTCCGAACACCTGGAGCTACGCCAAAAACTTGCCCGGCTACGCCCATGACCCGGCCAAGGCCCGTGATCTTCTGGCCAGGGCCGGTTTGAAGGACGGCTTTCAGACCACCATCTGGACCCGCCCTTCCGGCAGCCTGCTGAACCCCAACCCCAGCCTGGGCGCGCAGCTGCTGCAGGCCGACCTGGCGCAGATCGGCATTCAGGCCGAGATCCGCGTGATCGAATGGGGCGAACTGATCCGTCGCGCCAAGGCCGGCGAACATGACTTGCTGTTCATGGGCTGGGCCGGTGACAACGGTGACCCGGACAACTTCCTCACGCCGCAGTTTTCCTGCGCGGCACTCAAGTCCGGCACCAACTTCGCCCGTTATTGCAACCCGGACCTGGATAAAGTGATCAGTGCCGGCAAAACCACCAGCGAGCAGGGCGTGCGCACCAAACTCTATGAGCAGGCCCAGGCGCAGATCCAGCAACAGGCCCTGTGGCTGCCCCTGGCGCACCCGACCGCGTTCGCCCTGACCCGCAAGGATGTGCAGGGTTACTCGGTCAGCCCGTTTGGGCGGCAGGATTACTCCAAGGTCAGTATCAAGTAACCACTGCCAGCCCCCCCTTGTGGGAGCAAAGCTTGCTCGCGATGACGTCGTTACATACAACACTTCTGTTGGCTGTAAAACCGCTATCGCGAGCAAGCTTTGCTCCCACAAGGGATTATTCAAGCCTGACCGTGGCTACATCCACCCATACTCCGCCATGGACAGCGGCTCACCATCGCCGACGATGAAGTGGTCGAGCACCCGCACATCGATCAACTCCAGTGCTTCCTGAAGCCGCTCAGTGAGTACCCGGTCGGCCTGGCTGGGCTCGGTGTTGCCGGAGGGGTGGTTGTGGCACAGGATCAACGCTGCGGCGTTATGGGCCAGGGCGCGCTTGACCACCTGCCGGGGATAGACACTCGCACTGTCGATGGAACCGCGAAACAGCGCCTCATACGCCAGCACCCGATGCCGGGAATCGAGGAACAGACATCCAAACACTTCATGAGGCTCGTGACGCAACATGGCCTTGAGGTAGTCCCGCACGGCCAGCGGACTCTCCAGCACCGATTCCCGCCGCAAATTTTCGGCCAGATGCCGACGCCCCATCTCCAGCACGGCCTGCAACTGCGCGAATTTCGCCGGGCCCAGCCCCAGATGTGCGTTGAAGGTACGCAGATCAGCCTCGAGCAAAACCCGCAGGCCACCAAATTGATGCAGCAGATGTCGCGCCAGGTCCACGGCGCTTTTACCCGACACACCCGTGCGCAAGAAAATCGCTAAAAGCTCGGCGTCCGAAAGACTCGCCGATCCCAACTCCAGTAACCTCTCCCGTGGCCGCTCGGCCACCGGCCAGTCGCGAATACTCATAGCATCTCCCTGATTGTGGGCGCCGCTGTTCCGTAGCGGTCGCTGTGATATCGTAGCCCATCTTTTTTGCAGGCGATTTGCACCCAGGCAGGCTGCTGCCGTGGGGTTCGTCCTGCACTGACCATTGAAATCGAAAGGCAGGCCTATGCAGCGGCTGTATCGGAAACGCATCGTTCTGGGCGTCGGCGGCGGCATTGCCGCCTACAAGAGCGCCGAGCTGGTCCGCAGGCTTATCGACCAGGGCGCGGAAGTACGGGTCGTCATGACTCGCGGCGGCAGTGAATTCATCACCCCGCTGACCATGCAGGCCCTGTCCGGGCACCCGGTCCACCTGGATCTGCTCGACCCGGCGGCCGAAGCCGCCATGGGTCATATCGAACTGGCCAAGTGGGCCGACCTGGTGCTGATCGCCCCAGCCACGGCCGACCTGATCGCCCGCCTGGCCCAAGGCATCGCCGATGATTTGCTGACCACCCTGGTGCTCGCCACCGACGCCGTGGTTGCCCTCGCGCCAGCCATGAACCAGGCCATGTGGCGCGATCCGGCCACCCAGGCCAATCTGCAATTGCTCCAAAGCCGCGACCTGAAAGTCTTTGGCCCGGCTTCCGGCAGCCAGGCCTGCGGCGATGTCGGCATGGGACGCATGCTCGAAGCCAACGACCTGGCCCAGTGCGCCGCCGACTGCTTCCAGCGCCAGGCACTGACCGGCAAGCATGTGCTGATCACCGCCGGACCGACCCAGGAAAACATCGACCCGGTGCGCTACATCACCAACCACAGCTCCGGGAAAATGGGCTTCGCCCTGGCCGAAGCCGCCGTGGAAGCCGGCGCCCGGGTCACGCTGATCACCGGCCCCGTGCATTTGCCGACCCCTGATCGGGTGACCCGCATCGACGTGGTCAGCGCCCGGGACATGCTGGCGGCCTGCGAAGCGGCTATCCCGTGCGACCTGTTCATCGCCTCGGCGGCGGTGGCGGACTACCGCCCCGAAGTAGTCGCCCCGCAAAAACTTAAGAAAGACCCTACGAGCGGCGACGGCCTGCTACTACAAATGGTGCGCAACCCGGACATCCTCGCGACCATCGCCACCCGCCCGGACCGTCCATTCAGTGTCGGCTTCGCCGCCGAAACCGAGCACCTGCTCGACTACGCCGCGCGCAAGCTCAAGGACAAGA
>NZ_WUUD01000002.1:31322-50964 GCF_009831705.1 Pseudomonas sp. PICF6
GCATTACGCCACACCGGGTTCCGCCGGCCTCGACCTGCGGGCCATGCTCAAGCAGGACACCGTCCTGGAGCCCGGCCAGACCCTGCTGATCCCAACCGGCCTGTCGGTGTACATCGGCGACCCAGGCCTGGCTGCGTTGATCCTGCCGCGCTCGGGCCTGGGCCATAAGCATGGCATCGTACTGGGCAACCTGGTGGGCCTGATCGACTCCGATTACCAAGGCGAACTGATGGTGTCGTGCTGGAACCGTGGTCAAACGGCATTCAACATCGCCGTGGGCGAGCGCATCGCCCAACTGGTGCTGGTACCGGTGGTCCAGGCGCACTTCGAACTGGTGGATGAATTCGACGAGAGCCAGCGCGGCGCTGGTGGCTTCGGGCATTCCGGCAGCCACTGATCCAGCTGTTTCAGGCCGGGCGCCTTGCCCGGCCCCTTTATTAAGCTTCTGTTTCAGGACGAAAAATGCCCACAGGCTGGCTACAAGGTTTCCCACTTGGAATCAATGTATTAGGCGATAGAGGCGAGGTAACGCTGTCTCATGGCACTTTCCCACCACGAACTCTCTGCCAAAAACGCCGTCATACCCTTCAGTTTGAGCCTGCCGACGCGAACCGTCGGCCTGTCCAGTCATCTTCCTGATAGAGCGCCCCGCCCATGAACACCCCAGCCGCAATCGCCCCAATTTTTCCTGACAGCATCTTCCGCGCCTACGACATCCGTGGCGTGGTACCGGAGACCCTCACCGCCGAAACCGCCTATTGGATCGGCCGCGCCATCGGCTCCCAGAGCCTGGCCCAGGGTGAACCGAACGTGTGCGTCGGTCGCGATGGTCGCTTGTCCGGCCCCGAGCTGGTTGAACAATTGATCAAAGGGGTTGCCGACAGTGGTTGCCATGTCAGCGACGTGGGCCTGGTGCCGACGCCAGCGCTGTACTACGCCGCCAACGTGCTGGCCGGTAAATCCGGCGTGATGCTCACTGGCAGCCACAACCCGTCGAACTACAACGGCTTCAAGATCGTCATCGCCGGCGACACCCTCGCCAACGAGCAGATCCAGGCCTTGCACACCCGCCTCAAGACCAATGACCTGAGCAGCGGCCAGGGCAGCGTCACCAAGGTGGACATCCTGGAGCGCTACAACGATGAAATCGTCAAAGATGTGAAGCTCGCCCGCCGCCTGAAAGTGGTGGTCGATTGCGGCAACGGCGCCGCTGGCGTGATCGCCCCACAACTGATTGAAGCCCTGAACTGCGAAGTCATCCCGCTGTTCTGCGAAGTGGACGGCAACTTCCCCAACCATCACCCGGACCCGGGCAAGCTGGAAAACCTGCAAGACCTGATCGCCAAGGTCGAGGAAACCAACGCCGACCTGGGCCTGGCCTTCGACGGCGACGGCGACCGCGTGGGCGTGGTCACCAACACCGGCAGCGTCGTGTTCCCGGACCGCTTGCTGATGCTGTTCGCCCGTGACGTGGTGGCGCGCAATCCGAACGCCGAAATCATTTTCGACGTTAAATGCACCCGCCGCCTGGTGCCGCTGATCAAGGAATACGGCGGTCGCCCACTGATGTGGAAAACCGGCCACTCGTTGATCAAGAAGAAAATGAAAGAGAGTGGCGCCCTGCTGGCCGGCGAAATGAGCGGCCACATCTTCTTCAAGGAGCGCTGGTTCGGTTTCGACGACGGCATCTACAGCGCCGCACGCCTGCTGGAGATCCTCAGCAAAGAGAAATCCACGGCCGAAGAGCTCTTCGCGACCTTCCCGAACGATATTTCTACGCCGGAAATCAATATCCATGTGACCGAAGAGAGCAAATTCAGCATCATTGATGCACTGCACGACGCTCAATGGGGCGAAGGGGCCGAACTGACCACCATCGATGGTGTGCGGGTCGACTATCCCCAAGGCTGGGGCCTGGTTCGCGCATCCAACACCACGCCGGTGCTGGTGCTGCGTTTCGAAGCCGACAACGAAGCCGAACTGCAGCGCATCAAGGATGTGTTCCACACCCAACTCAAACGTGTTGCACCTGATCTTCAACTACCGTTCTGATTTTTGAAGCACCACCGGAGCCCTGAATGACCCTCGAACGCGAAGCCGCCGCCAATACCGCCAAGGTCCTGTCCGAAGCGTTGCCTTATATCCGACGCTATGTCGGCAAGACCCTGGTGATCAAATACGGCGGCAACGCGATGGAAAGCGAGGAGCTGAAAACCGGCTTCGCTCGCGACATCGTGCTGATGAAGGCTGTGGGCATCAACCCGGTGGTCGTTCACGGTGGTGGCCCACAGATCGGCGACCTGCTCAAGCGCCTGTCGATCGAGAGCCACTTCATCGACGGCATGCGCGTCACCGACGCGCAGACCATGGATGTGGTGGAGATGGTCCTCGGCGGCCAGGTCAACAAGGACATCGTCAACCTGATCAACCGGCATGGCGGCAGCGCCATCGGCCTGACAGGTAAAGACGCCGAGCTGATCCGGGCGAAGAAACTCACCGTCACCCGCCAGACGCCGGAGATGACCCAGCCGGAAATCATCGACATCGGCCATGTGGGCGAAGTGGTCGGCATCAACACCGACTTGCTGAACCTGCTGGTCAAGGGCGACTTCATCCCGGTAATCGCGCCCATCGGCGTCGGCGCCAACGGTGAGTCCTACAACATCAACGCCGACCTGGTGGCAGGCAAGGTTGCCGAAGCACTGAAAGCGGAAAAGCTGATGCTGCTGACCAACATCGCCGGCCTGATGGACAAGACCGGCAAGGTCCTGACCGGATTGTCGACTCAACAGGTCGATGAACTGATCGCCGACGGCACCATCTACGGCGGCATGCTGCCGAAGATCCGCTGCGCACTGGAAGCGGTCCAGGGCGGCGTTGGCAGCTCCTTGATCATCGACGGCCGGGTACCGAATGCGATCCTGCTGGAGATCTTCACCGATACCGGCGTGGGCACGTTGATCAGCAATCGCAAGCGTCCGTAAGCGACACCCATAAAAAGACCCCGCTCAGCCAGACTGAGCGGGGTCTTTTTTTACGCACTGTAGGAGCGAGCTTGCTCGCGATAGCGGTGATTCAGCCAACATGAATGTTGAATGGCTATCGCGAGCAGGCTCGCTCCCACCAGGGAATGTGCAAATCTTTAAACGCCGAACTGCGCCCGATAAGCCTCAACCGCCGGCAAATGCTGCTTGAGCTGCGGGTCGTCGGCCAAAAACTCCAGCACCTGGGTCAGCGACACGATGCTGACCACCGGAATGTTGAAGTCACGCTCCACTTCCTGGATCGCCGACAACTCACCGTTGCCGCGCTCTTGGCGATTCAGGGCGATCAGCACACCGGCGGCCTTGGCGCCTTCCTGGGAACCGATGATCTGCATCACTTCACGAATGGCGGTGCCGGCGGTGATCACGTCGTCGATGATCAGCACTTCACCGGTCAGCGGCGCGCCCACCAGGCTGCCCCCTTCACCATGAGCCTTGGCTTCCTTGCGGTTGAAGCACCAGGGCAGGTCGCGGCCGTGGTGTTCGGCCAGGGCGACCGCAGTGGTGGCGGCCAGAGGAATGCCTTTGTAGGCCGGGCCGAACAGCACGTCGAACGGAATGCCGCTCTCGACAATGGCCGCCGCATAGAAACGGCCCAGTTGCGCCAGGGCGGCACCGGTGTTGAACAGGCCGGCATTGAAGAAGTACGGGCTCGTGCGGCCGGACTTGAGGGTGAACTCACCGAAGCGCAAAACGCCGCGATCGATGGCAAAACGAATGAAATCGCGCTGATACGCCTGCATGAAAAAAGCCCCAAATACCACGGATTTAGCTAAATAGGTACACGCCGTGTATCATACACGCACGTGATTTTTGGGGCCATTTATGCGGATCATCAGTGTGAACGTCAATGGTATTCAGGCTGCAGTGGAGCGAGGGTTGCTCAGTTGGCTGCAAGCACAGAATGCCGACGTCATCTGCCTGCAGGACACCCGCGCCTCCGCCTTTGAACTGGACGATGCAGCCTTCCAACTGGATGGTTACTTCCTTTATGCCTGCGATGCCGAAGTCCCCGCCCAGGGTGGCGTGGCTTTGTACTCGCGGCTGCAACCGAAGGCTGTCATCAACGGTCTCGGTTTCGAGACGGCGGACCGCTACGGGCGCTACCTGCAGGCCGATTTCGACAAGGTCAGCATCGCGACCTTACTGCTCCCTTCGGGGCAGAACGGCGATGAAGATTTGAATCAGAAATTCAAGTTGATGGACGACTTCGCCCGTTATCTGGATAAACAGCGGCGCAAACGTCGCGAGTACATCTATTGTGGCTCGCTGTACGTGGCGCAACAGAAGCTGGATATCAAGAACTGGCGCGACAGCCAGCAATCCCCGGGTTTCCTGGCGCCGGAACGGGCCTGGATGGACGAGATTGTCGGCAACATGGGCTATGTTGACGCCCTGCGGGAAGTCAGCCGTGAAGGCGACCAATACAGCTGGTGGCCAGACAACGAACAGGCCGAGATGCTCAACCTCGGCTGGCGTTTCGACTACCAGTTGCTGACGCCTGGTCTGCGCCGCTTCGTGCGCAGCGCTCGCCTGCCGCGCCAGCCACGCTTCTCGCAGCATGCGCCACTGATCGTGGATTACGACTGGACGCTGACGATCTGAGTGTCGTTTCGCAGCCACAAAAAAACCGACAGCCATGTCGGTTTTTTTGTGAGCAACCCTTTCTACTGTGGGAGCGAGCCTGCTCGCGATGGCGGTGGGTCAGCCAACATTTGTGTTGAATGATGAACCGCTATCGCGAGCAGGCTCGCTCCCACAAGTGGTTACTCGTTGATCGTTATTTGACCAGCCGCCAGGTAAACGGATACCGATACGGCTGCCCTTCATTGGCCTTCACCCCACCGATGATGGTCAGCACCAGCGCACCGATAGCCACCAGCCCGAACAGGAAGAAGCCGATCACCACGATCATCAGGAGCAGGCTGATCGCCGAGGCAATTGCCACAGTGATCTGGAAGTTCAGCGCTTCCTTGCCTTGTGCATCGATGAACGGGTCAGTCTCGCGCTTGAGCTGCCAGAGCACCAACGGACCGATCAGCGTACCGAACGGAATCCAGATGCCCAACAAGGCGGACAAGTGACAGAACATCGCCCATTGGCGCGCCTCCTTGCTGGGCTGGGGCAGTAGGGTTTGCTCATCACTCATGACGTTCTCCTTGTCTGAAGCGCGAAACGATCAGTCAGCCAGTGCGGCTTTTTGCAGTTCGAAAATCTCGTTCATGCCTTTCTTTGCCAATTCCAGCATAGCGCTCAATTCTTCCGGCTGGAACGGCGCGCCTTCGGCGGTGCCCTGGATTTCGATGAAGCCGCCGGCGCTGGTCATGACCACGTTCAGGTCGGTCTCGGCGGCGGAGTCTTCCAGGTAGTCCAGGTCCAGCACCGGCTCGCCCTGGTACATGCCCACGGAGACCGCAGCGATCATCTGCTTGAGCGGATCGCCGCCCTTGAGGCCGCCACGCTTCTTGATCACTTTCAAGGCATCGGCCAGTGCGACCATGGCGCCGGTGATGGACGCGGTGCGAGTGCCGCCGTCAGCCTGGATCACGTCGCAATCGACATACAACGTCACGTCACCGAGCTTGGACATGTCCAGCGCGGCGCGCAGCGAACGGCCGATCAGACGCTGGATTTCCAGGGTACGTCCGCCCTGCTTGCCGCGGCTGGCCTCGCGCTGGTTGCGCTCACCGGTGGAGCGCGGCAGCATGCCGTATTCGGCGGTCAGCCAGCCTTGACCCTGGCCCTTGAGGAACCGTGGCACACCGTTTTCGACGCTGACGGTGCAGATGACTTTGGTATCACCGAATTCGACCAGTACAGATCCCTCGGCGTGTTTGGTGTAGTTGCGGGTAATGCGGATCGAGCGAAGCTGATCGGCAGCGCGACCACTTGGACGTTTCATAGGGAACACCTGTACAGAGGACGGAAAACTGCCGAGCATTATAGAGCCGTGGGCCGCCATAGGGCAGTTTAAACGTCGCGCGGTTCCAAAAAACCGCTGCAACGAGCCAAGCCCCTTTGACCTCTGACCGACGAGCCGCAGCGCTTTGTCACATGCACGGTTTGGGGGCATGCACCTCACTGCGCTACAATCCTGCGCCTTTGCTGCCCTTCGGCTTTTATCCACAGATACCAGGCGCTACGACTAACCGTTGCGTCCGCCTGCATTGCGAGGAATCTCCATGGTGCACAGCATGACCGCCTTCGCCCGCGTCGAGAAAGCCGGCATCCAAGGCACGCTGAGCTGGGAACTGCGCTCGGTCAACAGCCGCTACCTGGAGCCGCACCTGCGCCTGCCCGAATCCTTTCGCGACCTTGAAGGCAGCGTGCGTGAAGCCCTGCGCCAGGGCCTGTCCCGGGGCAAGCTGGAATGCACCCTGCGCTTCACCGAAGAAAGCACCGGCAAGGCCTTGCAGGTGGACCGCGAGCGCGCCGCGCAACTGGTGGCTGCCGCCGAAACCGTCGCCAGCCTGATCAAGCACCCCGCGCCTCTGAACCCGCTGGAAGTCCTGGCCTGGCCCGGCGTGCTGGTTGGTGATGCGAGCGACCCGCAGGCCCTGAATGCCGAAGCGCTGGCGTTGTTCAATCAAGGCCTGAAAGAACTCAAGGCCGGCCGCGAGCGCGAAGGCGCGGAACTGGCCCGGTTGATCGACGAGCGCCTGACTTCCATAGAGGAAGACGTCGTCACCCTGCGCGAACTGGTCCCGCAAATGCTCGCCACCCAACGTCAGAAAGTGCTCGACCGCTTCGTCGACATGAAGGCCGAGCTGGACCCGCAGCGCCTGGAACAGGAAATGGTCATGCTCGCGCAAAAAAGCGACGTGGCCGAAGAACTGGATCGCCTGAGCACCCACATCATTGAAGTTCGCCGGGTACTCAAATCCGGTGGTGCGGCCGGTCGCCGCCTGGACTTCCTGATGCAGGAACTCAACCGCGAAGCCAACACACTGGGCTCCAAAGCCTTCGACCCGCGCAGCACCCAGGCTGCGGTCAACCTCAAGGTGTTGATCGAGCAAATGCGCGAACAAGTGCAGAACATTGAGTAAGGCTAACCCGACATGACCCACAGCACCGGCACTCTCTACATCATTTCCGCGCCCTCTGGCGCCGGCAAGACCAGCCTGGTCAAGGCGCTGATCGACGCCGAGCCGCAGATCCGCGTCTCGGTCTCGCACACCACCCGCGCCATGCGCCCGGGCGAAGTGGACGGGGTGAACTATCACTTCGTCGACCGCGAACAGTTCGTGAAAATGGCCGAGCACGGGGACTTCCTCGAGCGCGCCGAAGTCTTCGGCAACCTCTATGGCACCTCGCAAAGCTATCTGCAGCAAACCCTGGACGAAGGCCACGACCTGATCCTGGAAATCGACTGGCAGGGTGCCGAGCAGGTCCGCAAGCTGATGCCCCAGGCCCGTTCGATCTTTATCCTGCCACCGAGCCAGCAGGCCTTGCGCCAGCGCCTGACCAATCGCGGCCAGGACAGCGACGACATCATCGAAGGCCGGATGCGCGAAGCGGTCAGCGAAATGAGCCACTACGTCGACTACGATTACCTGATCATCAACGACGATTTCGCCCATGCGCTAGACGATCTGAAGGCGATTTTCCGCGCCAGCCAGCTGCAGCAGAAACGCCAGCAGCAACGTTTCGGTAAATTATTGGCCGAACTGCTGGGCTGAACAGCCCTTCCCAAAACCGCTGCGACGGCTTTACATTGGAGCTTGTAGCGGGTCGAGGGGCTGGTCAAAAAATCAGCGCTTCCCTAAACGCTGGCGTTTTTTTAAACTGTTGAGTCCGCTCGCCCAACCGGGCAGCGCGCATATTGCATTCGCTCCGAGGAATACCATGGCCCGCGTAACCGTTGAAGACTGCCTAGAACACGTGGAAAACCGCTTTGAGCTGGTCATGCTCTCTACCAAGCGTGCCCGTCAACTGGCCACCGGTGGCAAAGAGCCGTTGGTCCAGTGGGAAAACGACAAGCCTACCGTGGTAGCGCTGCGTGAAATCGCCGAAGGCCTGATGAGCTACGAGTTCATCGCCAACGCTGAAATCGTTGAAGACGAACCGCTGTTCGCAGCGTTCGAGGACGAGTCCAACGAGGCGGTCTAAGCCTATGCCTGGTCGACGTAGCACGGCGCGGGGTCACAGCAAACGGCAGGAGTCATTATCATGCCGAGCATAGACGCCCTCGCCGATCGCTTATCGGCCTACCTCGGCACGGACCAGGTCAACCTGGTCCGCCGAGCCTATTTCTACGCCGAACAAGCCCACGACGGCCAGCGCCGCCGCAGCGGCGAGGCGTACGTCACGCACCCGCTTGCGGTGGCGAACATTCTTGCCGACATGCACATGGACCATCAGAGCCTGATGGCGGCGATGCTGCATGACGTGATCGAAGACACCGGCATCGCCAAGGAAGCGCTGCAGGCGCAGTTCGGCGAAACCGTGGCCGAACTGGTCGACGGGGTCAGCAAACTGACCCAGATGAACTTCGAGACCAAGGCCGAGGCCCAGGCCGAAAACTTCCAGAAAATGGCCATGGCCATGGCGCGCGACATTCGCGTGATCCTGGTCAAGCTCGCCGACCGCCTGCACAACATGCGAACACTGGAAGTGTTGTCCGGTGAAAAACGCCGGCGAATCGCCAAGGAAACCCTGGAAATCTATGCGCCCATCGCCAATCGCCTGGGCATGCACGCGATCCGCATCGAGTTCGAAGACCTCGGTTTCAAGGCCATGCACCCGATGCGTTCGGCGCGGATCAACCAGGCCGTCAAGCGCGCCCGGGGCAACCGCAAGGAAATCGTCAACAAGATCGAAGAATCCTTGAGCCACTGCCTGACCATCGACGGCATCGAAGGCGAGGTCAGCGGCCGACAGAAACACCTCTACGGCATCTACAAGAAGATGCGCGGCAAGCGTCGGGCCTTCAATGAGATCATGGACGTCTACGCGTTCCGGATCATCGTCGACAAGGTCGATACCTGCTACCGCGTACTGGGCGCTGTACATAATTTGTACAAGCCATTGCCTGGGCGCTTCAAGGACTACATCGCCATTCCCAAGGCCAACGGCTACCAGTCGCTGCACACCACGCTCTTCGGCATGCACGGCGTACCGATCGAAATCCAGATCCGCACCCGTGAAATGGAAGAGATGGCCAACAATGGCATCGCTGCGCACTGGCTGTACAAGTCCAGCGGCGACGAACAACCCAAGAGCACCCACGCCCGGGCCCGCCAGTGGGTCAAAGGCGTGCTGGAAATGCAGCAGCGGGCCGGCAACTCCCTGGAATTCATCGAAAGCGTGAAGATCGACCTGTTTCCGGACGAGGTCTACGTTTTCACGCCCAAAGGCCGGATCATGGAGCTGCCCAAAGGCTCCACGGCGGTGGACTTTGCCTATGCAGTACACACCGACGTCGGCAACAGCTGCATCGCGTGCCGGATCAACCGCCGCCTGGCACCGTTGTCCGAACCGCTGCAAAGCGGCTCCACGGTGGAAATCGTCAGCGCCGCCGGCGCGCGGCCAAATCCGGCATGGCTCAATTTCGTGGTCACCGGCAAAGCCCGCACACACATCCGCCATGCCTTGAAGCTACAACGCCGCTCTGAATCCATCAGCCTGGGCGAACGCTTGCTCAACAAAGTCCTCAACGGTTTCGACAGCTCCCTGGACAAGATCCCGGCTGAACGCGTGCAGATCATGCTCAGCGAGTACCGCCTGGAACTGATCGAAGACCTGCTGGAAGACATCGGCCTGGGCAATCGCATGGCCTACGTCGTCGCCCGCCGCCTGCTCGGCGAAGGCGAACAGCTGCCTAGCCCCGAAGGTCCCCTGGCCATTCGTGGTACCGAAGGCCTGGTGCTCAGCTATGCCAAGTGCTGCACGCCGATTCCTGGCGATCCGATTGTCGGCCATCTGTCCGCAGGCAAAGGGATGGTGGTGCACCTGGATAACTGCCGCAACATCAGCGAAATCCGCCACAACCCGGAAAAATGCATCCAGCTCTCCTGGGCCAAGGATGTCACCGGCGAATTCAATGTCGAGCTGCGGGTCGAACTGGAGCACCAGCGTGGCCTGATCGCCTTGCTGGCCAGCAGCGTCAACGCCGCCGACGGCAATATCGAAAAAATCAGCATGGACGAGCGCGATGGCCGCATCAGCGTCGTCCAACTGGTGGTCAGCGTGCACGACCGCGTGCACCTGGCCCGCGTGATCAAGAAGCTGCGCGCCCTGACTGGCGTCATCCGTATCACTCGTATGCGTGCATAGCTCCCCATCCATTACAAGGAGTCATAAATGACCAAGACCGTTATCACCAGCGACAAAGCCCCGGCCGCCATCGGTACGTATTCCCAGGCAATCAAGGCGGGCAACACCGTGTACATGTCGGGCCAGATCCCGCTGGACCCGAAAACCATGGAACTGGTAGAAGGCTTCGAAGCCCAGACCGTGCAGGTGTTCGAGAACCTCAAGGCCGTGGCCGAAGCTGCCGGCGGTTCGTTCAAGGACATCGTCAAGCTCAATATCTTCCTCACCGACCTGAGCCACTTCGCCAAGGTCAACGAGATCATGGGCAAGTACTTCGACCAGCCTTACCCTGCCCGCGCCGCCATCGGCGTAGCAGCCCTGCCGAAGGGTTCGCAGGTTGAGATGGACGCCATCCTGGTCATCGAGTAACAAGCCCGGCGCAGCCTCCCCCCGGCTGCGCCGTTTTCGTTTAAGGATTCCACCATGCGCAAAGCGCTTGCTCTTTCGCTGGCTGCCCTGCTGTTGGGCGGCTGCGCCAGCGACCCTGCCGACCGTGATATCAGCGGCACCTGGATCAACCAGGCGGCAATCGACGCCGCCGCCAAGGGCGGCCCGCTGCGCGAGGCGCTGCAGGCCTATGGCCCGAACCTGGAATGGGACGTCAACACCCGAGCCGGCCAGGCGCGTTACACCAACGGTTTCGAGAATGTCGAAGGCAAGCTGCTGGGCGAAGAAGACGGTGCGTGGAAAGTCGATTTCTACGGCAGCTCCGCCAGCGAACTGCAACGCGACGGCGACCAGTTGAACCAATCCGCCACCGAGAACGAGCCGCAGCAAGTGTTCGAGCGCGCCCAGGTCCAGGTGCCCGAGGGTGCGCCGCTGGGCGCCAGTTTCGAACGGGCGCTGTATACCGCTTATCTGGGCGGCACCTGGAACATCGTCAACGGCCCTGGCCAGGGCGCCAGCGTGCAGTTCCAACCCGACGGCCAGGTCACCGGCCTGCCGGGCGCCGATCGCTACGCCCTATGCCTGGCCGGCGACTGCGCATCCATGAGCGGCGGCAACGACAACATCTGGCTGCAGCAGAACGGCCAGGGCAACACCTGGATCTTCTCCCGCGACGGCAAGAAGCTGGAAATTTTCCAGACCGTGAATGCGGCACTGGCGGATGAAATGCCTTCGTTCACGCCGGGTGACCGGCAGTGGGTGTTGGAGAAGCAGTAAGTCGGGACTGAGTCATTCAGACTGATACCCCCTGCTCGCGATGGTGTGGTGAAGCACCATCACATCGCGAGCAAGGCTGGCTAATCAATGCCAGCGAGACGCTATCGGCCGAGGGTGTGTAAAAACGTTTTTGAACGCGTCAGGTACTCAAAGCTGGACTGGAAATCGTGCTTCTACGCGAAATCCACATCTGCTGATGTGCCGATAAATTTCAGATTTAACGTAGACGCGCACAACTCAATTTTGGCGAAGCGTTTTTACACACTCTGGGCCGAAAGCAGCCTTTTGCCGACTGACCATTTCGATCAGAATCGGTCGAACGGCGCCTAGTTCGGTTGATACCTACCCGCCACGGCCTCGCCAACCTCTTTCTGTAGAAGCTAAAGCTAGCCCTAATCGTCGCCAAAGACACACTCGACCCGATCGCAGCTTTGCGAAAGCTGCTTACATGGCAAATCTTAAAAACCCGATGCAACGCATCGGATTTTTATTGGCCGTCACTTACGCCTGCCGCACCTCAACGTTATCCAACACCCGATTCGCCAACAAAGTACTCAGCTCGATCAATTGCTGAATACCCAGCAAAACATGACGCCTGGACCCTTCCAGCTCGAAAGCGAGATCACTGACCATGGCGTCCGCCGACGCCAGAGTCTCGGTGAGGTTGGCGAGTAGGCATTCGTCGTCGAGGTCTTTGACAACGGTGAAGATCTGGCCCGGGTGGGGTTCGTCCTGCTTTGTCGGTTTCGGACGCAGATAATAATCCAGCGCACGGGTGGCGGCTTCGTCGAGCTTCTTGGCGTTGATGCCCGTAGCGTAGGGGGAATTGGAGTCGGCTTCAGGAGGATTTGGAGTAATTTTGAACATTTTTACGTTCCCTTAGTTAGTAGGCCGCGACCGTCTCGCTACTAAACGAAAGGAGGCAGCTGTGCGCAAGTTAGTAGACCGGTAAGGCAACGGAAATCCGGCGCGCCCGAGGGCGCCATGCGCACAGCCACCATCGAGTACAGGCGATGCCTGACTGATGAGACTCATGCAACCGTTGCGATTACCGGGCTACTAAACCCGACCACTGATGAGCAGTGGCAGGAAGACAATAGGACCCGGGGACAAGGCGCACAAGCCGGCGGATTCTGGCGTAGTTGTAGGCAAAGGCGCAAGGCGACGTGGCTTGGTGGAGGCGTGGCAGTCAGGAGAGGAAGTGCACGCCGTGAACACCTGTATTCCGCGATGAATCCTCCTGAAGGGCTTCGCACGCTCGAAGCACTGTAGGCCACCGATCCGGCTCAAGAGCAGCACGCTATTCAACGCATAGAGACCCTGGTGGTCGAGAAGATGGGCGAACCAAGCTGCGCCGGGTCAAAGGCTACGACACGACCATGCAAGCGGTGATGCACACAGCGGCTCAACAAACGTCAGAAGGTGATCATCGTTAGCAGGCATGCCTGGTTTTCAACGTGGTGCAGCTCGCTTGTACTTTTACAAGCCCGTTCTACACTGGCTGAAGACGCAAATGGCCACTATTTTGATGCCATGCAGATGATTCAAGGAGGAAGGGGTATGAGGCGTTTTGTTTCTACGGGCGATGGCTGCATCATTCCTCTGCTGGCGACCTGTTTACTACTGAGTAGCTGTATCTCGGTCCCAACAGGAACGACGCAGATCTATCGCAAATCGGATGCAACCAGCCCTCCAGCGCAACCCGCCGCCAATGCGGTGGTGTTCAATCCAACACTGTTCACAAACGCAATCGATCCCCATTTGACCATCCGTAAGGCTGGTGTAGATAAAAGCAACGCCGATGTGTTTGCGATCTATCTCAGCGATGGGTACTTCAAATATTTAAAAGATATTGGCGGTGTTAACGAGGTCGTGGTGGTGGCTGAGTTTACTGAAACCAATGCCGGCACCGAGTCAGATACAGTCACCCGTGTGCTGGGCCCCTATTTCGGGGTATCCGACAAAGCCAACACACCGTTCCTCAATAAGCTGCTCTACGGTCCAAAAACACTCGATGCCGACCACCTCAACATGAGGCTTACCGTGATTGAGTATGACCAGGGTGAAAACCAGAACTCTGCGGCATTTCTGGATTTCATTCAGTCGGTCACCCAGACCATTTCTCTGGCCAACCCAGTCACCATGTCGGAACAAGCTTTCGCCAAGGAGATTGCCAAGAGTCTGCTGAGCTTGAATAAAGATGACGTTGTCATGGAAATCGACATGAATTTCACTGGCAATGCGGGTCAGTTGGCGAACATGAATTACAACGGCTCATTTATTCCCTTGAATGTGGGCGATTATGTCCTGATCAATAAAGAGCATTGTGTTTCGGCCAATTGCTTTATGCAGATGACAAATCAAGGCCGCTCCTGGAACCCTTTCGCCTGGATCGGCGATATCGCCATGCTGGTGCCCACCGCCGTACGCCGTGGCTGGGCAGATACGCCCGATGGTCCGTCTCTGAAAAACGTCAGCAGCAGTGAACTGGATTACGTCAATCACAGGCTTTCCAAGAAACCACCAGCGAACGCGTCAGGTACCTCTGATTCTACCCCTCGGCCCGATCCTGAGCCCTTCACCGACAAAACCTGGCTCGCTCTGTCTATCGTCAGGGGGGGTGACCCCACGCTCTGGCAAAAACGCAAATTGTTGACCCAGGCAGAAACCTCCATTCACAAGATGATCAAGGTCCGCGGTGGCCCCATCGCCTTCAACCAGGATTATCAAGCCGCCAGGCAAGCATTGGAGGAAGCTCGGGAGGCCGAACGGTTGAGCAGCTCTGGTGTTGCTTTCATCTCCCCATTGACGGCCAACGGCGATTTCGCCCCCACCACAAACGACGGTGAATATTGCCTGTATCACTCAACCAATCTGACTGATATAGAGGCTGGTTTCTACCGCATGGACGCGAAAAACGTGCCCCAGCAATTGCCATCCTCTTCCATCACCAAGAACACCGCCAAAACCACACCCAACAACACCTGTTTCAACGTCATTTCCTCAGCACGCACCGTCGGAACCTACGACATGATCGCAACGTACAAGGTCGCGGGCGAAATTCTGACCCAAAAGGTTCGCTACAAAATCGAAAAATAAACCCTGGCTCTTGCAGTAACCGAATTGCGACAACGGAGGGATTCGTGATGCGAGCATTTTTGGTGGGACTGGGACTTCTAGTTGTGCTTCCAGCAATGGGGACAGAGATTACCTGGTCAGTTGAAAATGGCTTTCCACTCTTTCGCGGTACGGAAGCAATAAAGAAGATAAAAGACAGTTGGAAGCCCGGACTTTCAGCAAGCGATTTCCTGGCCACACAGAACGCGGCAAGCCTGAGAGAGCTCCTGCCCAAGACGTCGCAAACGCTATGGAATCCTGCAACCGGGCTCTACGACAAAAAAGCCCTATTTGCCCGCGATCACACGATTGTCGCTCAGGTTAGCGGCGTGCCCGAGGGGACTGACTGCCTCTGGTTCCGAGATGAAAAGCAATACGGTAAACCTGTGCCCTGTACTGAACCCCTCAAGATTTCCATTCCGGAGCGCGTGAGCACGACGCTTAGCGTGGAACCTACGGAGGGTGAAAAGGCCTCTGCGAACGTCTTCATCAAGACCCATACCATCCTTGCATTCGGAGACTCTTTCGCAAGCGGAGAAGGAAATCCCGATAGAGCAGCCATTGGAACGGGAAAGTCGACCGAGGACCTGATCAAAGGAAGCCGAGTACTGAGCGCCAAGAACAAGGCTGGAGGCCGATTCTCGCAAGGTGCCGATTGGTGGGACACCACCTGCCATCGCTCACTGCTTTCCTGGCAATCAATGTACGCCCTCAAACTGGCGATTTCCGACCCTCATCTGGTGGTGAGGTTTGCATCGTTCAGTTGTTCTGGCGCCGAGATTTACGATGGTTTTTTTCGAGCGCAGATGTCACCTCCGGCGAACGACGTTTCTAATCGTGTAAGACGCTGGTCGACTCGCGACGGCGGCAACTTTCTTGAGCTGACACCAAAAAATGCGGGGGAGCCATTGCAGGAAGATATCGTCAGACGTGAGCTACTAAATAAATCACAGCTGAATGCTGCAATACACCTTCTATGCCCGGAAGCCCCCTACCCTGCACGTCCGCATTCTTTCCGGCCGGAAAAGACAATGCTTGGGAGCCGAAAATATTTCGGCGCTATAAAGTACGATGCCTGCAAGAAACAGATGCAACCCGTCGACGAGGTTCTTCTTTCTTTTGGAGGTAATGACTTTGGTTTTTCCGGTGTAGTGAAATGGGGCTTGGTGCCAAGCGGGATATACAAGAGCTCGTGGTCTGATTCGACTAACGTGTTCCTCGCCGGACTCGGCGGTTTGCAAGACGGTGTTCACATGACGGGCCTAAACGGCCTCAGGCTGTTTCTTGGCGTAATCCATCCGGAAAAAGCCACCGATGCGGCCAAACCCAATCTCAAAAAACTGTATGCCGACCTGGATTACGCACTTACCCACTTCCTGCATATCCGGTCCGACAGGGTGCAGGCGCTGCTCTATCCCAACCCTATTCAGACACCGTTCCAAGCGTACTGCAAAAACCGACTGAACCAGGGCAACGTCGCAATGACTGAGTTAGTCGTTCAGACCCTGGGCGTGAATCGTGGCAAAAGATTCATGTTTCTGATTAACGAAAAGAATGGAGAGAAGATCGAACGGCAATTCATCGACCATTTTCGCAACAACCAAGAAGCCGCCAGGGATGAGATTCACAGAAGATGGAACCTCATCGATGCTCAGCGCGTGTTTCAGGGACGTTCATTATGCGCAGTATCTCCCGAGTGTGATGCGGGCGCAGCTTGCTCGGAATCGGATCGCTTTGCCTGGACCAAGGGCGGAGAACTCAAGACAAACCACGCATCAATGGAGCCGATTTCAACCTTTGCACAATGGGAACCCTATAGCAGCACTCGAACCCGTAGCATCAGGACTGGAAACGACGCCTTCATGACCATGGCCCGCTTCAACTCAAACGGCGAATTACTCGATGATTGGTTCCTGGGGGCAGTACACCCTGATGCCAAGGCCCATTCAGACATTGCCGATCTCCTGGTATTACCGACAATCGAGCAACCTGAGCTCTCAACTGCGAGGTAACCAGATCTAACCGATGAACGATCACGACCTGAGTACAGGCGTGGTCTGGAGTTCGAGAGGTGATCTGTGGCACCCATGCATTCGATGGGCGCCATGGATCCGCCGCTTGCCACAGCAATAGGGCTCACAACAACGAGTGAACCTATGCCTGAAGGTCTCGTTGAGGCCGTATCAGCAGCGCCCCTCCAGAATAGCCGCATACCCCTCACGAAAACTCGGATACCTCGGTGTCCAGCCCAGGGCCTTCGCCCGTGCATTGCTGCAGCGCTTGCTGCCGGCGCGGCGGACGCTGGCGTTTTCGGCCCATTGGGTGACGCCCATGTAATCACGCAGCCAACCCACCACTTCGGCCAGCGCGGCGGGAGTGTCGTCGACGCCGATGTAGCAGTCTTCCAGGGGCTTGCCCTGGCGGTCGGCTTCCAGCAGGAAGGCCAGCAGGCCCGCCGCGTCGTCGGCATGGATGCGGTTGGCGTAGAGGGGCGGATCTTCCACCACGCTATAGCCCTGGCGCACCTGGCTCAGCAACCATTCACGGCCCGGACCATAGATACCGGTCAGACGCACGCGGCTGGCCGGGATGCCGCTGTCGAGCGCCACCTGTTCAGCTTCGAGCATCAGCCGGCCGGAATAGCCACCGGCCACGGTGGGCGAGCTTTCATCGACCCACTCGCCACCCTTCTGTCCGTAGACGCTGCTGCTGGAGACAAAAAGCAGTCGTTTTGGCTGCTGTCCATGCTGCTTCAGCCAGCTCAACACATGCTGTAAACCTTGGACATAAGCCGCGCGGTAACCCGCCTCGTCATGCTCGGTGGCGGCGACGCTGTACACCACGTAATCCAGTGGACCGGTGGGCCAATCAGCGGGACATTGCTCGTTGAACAAGTCTCCCGCTACCCCGACAACCCCGGCCGGCAGCTGCGAAACCGTACGGCGCAAGCCGTAGACCTGCCACTGCTCGGCCCGCAACTGACTCGCCAGGCGGCCACCGATATCACCGCAGCCGGCGATCAAAACAGAAGGCGCGGACATCAAAATCTCCTCTCGTAAAGCCGCAGACTAGCTGCCAGAGGGGACGAGCGGCTAGCAATGCAGGAAAAAAAGATACTGTATTACTTTTGTTAACAAGAATTACTTGCAATAATGCGAGCCAGTTTTGTTCTCGGCCCACGAGGCCTGGAAGAACATCAACCTTCTTTTTCTCTCAGGTCCGGCCAGCATGACACGCTATCTCCCCTCCGCTTCGCCAACCAACCGACCTCGCGCCTGGAGTGCCATGGCAGCCCTGCTGCTCAGCCTGCTGCTAGCACCCGCCGCCGCGTTCGCCGATGCCCAAGCGCCAGCCACGACCCCGGCCACCGCACCCGCCGCCAGCCAGGCGCCGGTCGATGCAGCCGAGCCTGTAGCGGCTCCTCAGGCCAGCGAGCCGGCCCAGGCCGTCGAAGCCGACGCCGCAGACGCACCTCAAATGCTCGAAGCCGACAATACCTTGGGCATGGCCCACGATCTGTCGCCATGGGGCATGTACCAGAACGCCGACATTATCGTGAAAATCGTCATGATCGGCCTGGCCATCGCCTCGATCATCACCTGGACCATCTGGATCGCCAAGGGCTTCGAGCTGATGGGCGCCAAGCGCCGCTTGCGCGGTGAAATCGCCAACCTGAAAAAAGCCACCACCCTCAAAGAGGCCAGCGCCTCTGCGGCCAAAGAGGGCACCCTGGCCAATCTGCTGGTTCACGACGCCCTCGAAGAGATGCGCCTGTCGGCCAACAGTCGTGAGAAGGAAGGCATCAAGGAGCGCGTGAGTTTCCGCCTCGAGCGCCTGGTCGCAGCCTGCGGTCGCAACATGAGCAGCGGCACCGGCGTGCTCGCCACCATCGGTTCCACCGCGCCGTTCGTCGGCCTGTTCGGCACCGTGTGGGGCATCATGAACAGCTTCATCGGCATCGCCAAGACCCAGACCACCAACCTCGCTGTCGTGGCGCCCGGCATCGCCGAAGCCCTGCTCGCGACAGCTCTGGGTCTGGTCGCAGCGATCCCGGCGGTGGTCATCTACAACGTGTTCGCCCGCTCCATTGCCGGTTACAAGGCCCAGGTCTCGGACGCTTCGGCCGAAGTCCTGTTGCTGGTCAGCCGCGACCTCGACCACCTGCCACCCGAGCGTGGCTCGCAACCGCACATGGTGAAAGTGGGGTAATCGGCCATGGGCCTGCATTTGAAAGAAGGCGCAGACGACGATCTGGCCGAGAACCACGAAATCAACGTCACGCCGTTCATCGACGTGATGCTGGTGCTGTTGATCATCTTCATGGTGGCCGCTCCGCTCGCCACCGTGGACATCAAGGTCGACCTTCCGGCTTCGACGGCCAAGCCTTCGCCGCGGCCGGAAAAACCGGTATTCCTCAGCGTCAAGGCTGACCAACGCCTGTTCCTGGGCGAAGACGAGGTCAAGGCCGATAGCCTCGGCGCGACCCTCGACGCCAAGACCCAAGGCAAAAAGGACACGACGATCTTCTTCCAGGCGGATAAAGGCGTGGATTACGGCGACTTGATGAGCGTGATGGACGCCCTGCGCGCCGCCGGATACCTGAAGGTCGGCCTGGTCGGACTTGAGACGGCGCCCAAGAAATGATCACGACGCGCCAAAAGCTGACGCGTTACAGCGGTAGCCTGGCCGTGGTGCTGGGCGTGCATGCGCTCGCCATTGCCCTGGCCCTGAACTGGACGTCAAACCCGCCCATTGAATTGCCGCCCCAGGCAATGATGGTCGAGCTGGCGCCGGTTCCGGCCCCACCACCGCCCGCACCGCCTAAAGTCGTCACGCCACCGCAGCCTCCGGAGCCGGTCGAAGAACTGCCGCTGCCTAAAATCGCCGAAGCCGAGAAACCGGAGATTTCGGTGCCCAAGCCGGTCAAGCCCAAGCCTAAACCGCCCAAGCCCAAACCCAAGCCCGTGGAGAAAAAACCGGAACCGCCCAAGGAAGAACCGTCG
>NZ_WUUD01000002.1:50974-57033 GCF_009831705.1 Pseudomonas sp. PICF6
CGCCCAGTCGCGCGGCAAGGAAGGCTTGAACCGTTTACGGTTCGTGGTGGACGGCGAAGGCAATGTGTTGTCCTTCGAGCTGGTGAGCAAGTCCGGCAACGCCGCCCTGGACCGGGCGACCCTGGAAATGATTCGCCGCGCCCAACCGCTGCCCAAGCCTCCGGCCGACATGCTGGTTAACGGCTCCATCGAAATCGTCGCGCCGTTCGTGTACTCCATCGACAAGCGTCGGCGTTAACCCATTGGCAAGCCCCTGTTACAGGGGCTTATTGTTTCTGGTGAAGGGAATGTATCTGTAGAGCAAGGGGCCTGTGGGAGCAAAACTTGCTCGCGATACAGGCACCTCGGTTCCAGAGAGGACCGCGCTCGCTTCATCGCGGGCAAGCCTTGCTCCCACAAATAATCCATATGCGTCGTTAAATCCCCTCACCATACCCACATTAGGCAGTGTCACACCGCGCCCCCAGTCTGATAACGTGCGTCTATCGATTGCAGCCGGTATGCTTGGCTCGCAACTTCACGGACGCTCGCCATGACCCTCACAGAATTACGCTACATCGTCACCCTCGCCCAGGAGCAACATTTCGGCCACGCCGCCGAGCGTTGCCATGTCAGCCAGCCGACGCTTTCGGTGGGCGTGAAAAAGCTTGAAGACGAGCTCGGCGTGCTGATTTTCGAGCGCAGCAAAAGCGCCGTGCGCCTGACCCCAGTGGGCGAAGGCATCGTTGCCCAGGCACAGAAAGTCCTGGAACAGGCTCAGGGCATCCGTGAACTGGCCCAGGCCGGCAAAAACCAGCTGACCGCCCCACTGAAAGTCGGCGCCATCTACACCGTCGGCCCGTACCTGTTCCCGCACCTGATTCCGCAACTGCACCGGGTCGCCCCGCAGATGCCGTTGTACATCGAAGAAAACTTCACCCATGTGCTGCGCGACAAACTGCGCAACGGCGAACTGGACGCGATCATCATCGCCCTGCCGTTCAACGAAGCCGATGTCCTGACCCTGCCGCTCTACGACGAGCCGTTCTACGTGTTGATGCCGGCCCAGCATCCGTGGACCCAGAAAAAATCCATCGACGCCGGCCTGCTCAACGACAAGAGCCTGCTGCTGCTCGGCGAAGGCCACTGCTTCCGCGACCAGGTGCTGGAAGCCTGCCCGACCCTGACCAAAGGCAGCGAAGGCGCCAAGCACACCACGGTGGAATCCAGCTCCCTGGAAACCATTCGCCACATGGTCGCCTCGGGCCTGGGCATTTCGATTTTGCCGCTCTCGGCGGTGGACAGCCATCATTACGCCCCTGGCGTGATCGAGGTTCGCCCACTGACGCCGCCCGTGCCGTTCCGCACCGTTGCCATCGCCTGGCGCGCCAGCTTTCCGCGACCCAAGGCCATCGAGATCCTCGCTGACTCGATCCGCCTGTGTTCCGTGGCCAAGCCGCCCACTGCCAAGTAAGCCCCGGCCATGACTGAGCTGTCGAAAGTGCCGGTCACGGCACTCAAGGGTGTCGGTGAAGCCATGGCCGAGAAGCTGGCCAAGGTTGGCCTGGAAAACCTTCAGGACGTGCTGTTCCACCTGCCGCTGCGTTACCAGGACCGCACCCGCGTCGTGCCCATCGGGCATTTACGTCCGGGCCAGGACGCCGTGATCGAAGGCACCGTCAGCGGCGCCGATGTGGTCATGGGGCGGCGCCGTAGCCTGGTGGTGCGCCTGCAGGACGGCACCGGCGGGCTGAGCCTGCGCTTCTATCACTTCAGCAATGCGCAAAAGGAGGGCCTCAAGCGTGGCACCCGCGTGCGTTGCTACGGTGAAGCGCGGCCCGGTGCGTCCGGGCTGGAGATCTATCACCCGGAATACCGCGCCATCACCGGCGACGAGCCGCCCCCGGTGGATGAAACCCTGACCCCGGTCTACCCGCTCACCGAAGGCCTGACCCAACAGCGCCTGCGCCAGCTCTGCCAGCAAACCCTGACCCTGCTCGGCCCCAGCAGCCTGCCCGACTGGCTGCCCAACGAACTGGCCCGGGATTATCAACTGGCGCCGCTGGCGGATGCGATTCGCTACCTGCACCATCCGCCGGCCGATGCCGATGTCGACGAACTGGCCCTGGGGCATCACTGGGCCCAGCACCGGCTGGCCTTTGAAGAGCTGCTGACCCATCAACTGTCCCAGCAACGCCTGCGCGAAAGCCTGCGTTCCCTGCGCGCCCCGGCCATGCCCAAGGCCAAGGATCTGCCGGCCCGTTACCTGGCTAACCTCGGTTTTAAACCCACAGGGGCCCAGCAGCGGGTCGGCAACGAAATCGCCTACGACCTGAGCCAGCCCGAACCGATGCTGCGGCTGATCCAGGGCGATGTGGGTGCCGGCAAGACCGTGGTCGCCGCCCTCGCCGCGCTCCAGGCCCTGGAAGCCGGCTATCAAGTGGCGTTGATGGCGCCCACCGAGATTCTCGCCGAACAACATTTCATCACCTTCCAGCGCTGGCTCGAACCCCTGGGGATCGAAGTCGCCTGGCTGGCCGGCAAGCTAAAGGGCAAGAATCGCGCAGCCGCCCTGGCGCAGATCGCCGAAGGCGCACCGATGGTGGTCGGCACCCATGCGTTGTTCCAGGACGAAGTGCAGTTCAAGAACCTGGCGCTGGTGATCATCGACGAACAGCACCGCTTCGGGGTGCAGCAGCGCCTGGCGCTGCGGCAGAAAGGCGTGGGCGGGCGGATGTGCCCTCACCAATTGATCATGACCGCCACGCCGATTCCGCGGACCCTGGCCATGAGCGCCTATGCCGACCTCGACACCTCGATCCTCGACGAACTGCCTCCCGGACGCACACCAGTCAATACCGTGCTGGTCACCGACACCCGGCGCGTCGAAGTGATCGAGCGCGTGCGCGGTGCCTGCGCCGAAGGGCGACAGGCCTATTGGGTGTGCACGCTGATTGAAGAATCGGAAGAGCTGACCTGCCAGGCGGCCGAAACCACCTATGAAGACCTCACCGCCGCCCTCGGCGAACTGAAAGTCGGGCTGATCCACGGGCGCATGAAACCCGCCGAGAAAGCCGCCGTCATGGCCGAATTCAAGGCCGGGGCACTGCAATTGCTGGTCGCCACCACGGTGATCGAAGTCGGGGTCGATGTGCCCAATGCCAGCTTGATGATCATCGAGAACCCCGAGCGCCTGGGTCTGGCACAGTTGCATCAGCTACGCGGCCGCGTCGGCCGGGGCAGTGCCGCCAGCCATTGCGTCTTGCTGTATCACCCGCCGCTGTCGCAGATTGGTCGCCAGCGCCTGGGCATCATGCGCGAAACCAACGATGGTTTTGTCATCGCCGAAAAAGACCTGGAATTGCGCGGACCCGGTGAAATGCTCGGCACGCGCCAGACCGGCCTGCTTCAATTCAAGGTAGCCGACCTGATGCGCGACGCCGATCTGCTCCCCGCCGTACGCGACGCCGCCCAGGCGCTGCTGGAGCGCTGGCCGGAGCATGTCAGCCCGCTGCTGGATCGCTGGTTGCGTCACGGGCAGCAATACGGCCAAGTGTGAGCACGCTCTCAGTTTCTGGGCGCGCCTGCCCGGCAAGCTGGTTATACTGCTGAACTTGTAGGAAAACGGATACAGACCATGACAGAAGCTGCCCTCGTCCCCGAAACCCCGCACGCTCCGTCTGTTATTCGGCTGTTGCTCGAGAAACTGGGCATCGGCTTTGACGAAGTAATCGAACGACCAGGCCTGAATCCCGCCCGTAAAGTGCAGGCTGTTTTGTTGCACGATGCCGTTGGCGCCCTCATGGTGCTGTTTCCGCAAAGCCAACTGCTGGACCTCAACCGCTTGGCCGAACTCACCGGTCGCAAACTCACGGCGGTGCCTACTGACCGTCTGGAGCGCATGCTCGGCAAACATAGCCTGAGCCTGCTGCCCGGCCTGCCGGCGCTGACCAGCTCCCCTTGCCTGTATGAAGAAAGCCTGCTGCGCGAGCCGAAGCTGCTGATCAACTCAGGCGAACCAGGGCTGCTGCTGGAAGTGACCAGCGAAGCCTTCAAGAGCATGCTCACCAAGGCCAGTGCCGCGACCTTCGGCGAAGCCGTGAGCAACATCACCCCCAACCTTGATCGCCCGCACGACGACCGCGCGGAAATCACTCAGGCTGTGCAGGCGTTCACCGCCCGACGTATCCAGCAACGGCTGGAAGAAACCATCGAAATTCCACCACTGGCCGAAACGGCGCAGAAGATCATCAAGCTGCGGGTCGACCCGGACGCCACCATCGATGACATCACCGGCGTCGTGGAAACCGATCCGGCCCTGGCCGCGCAAGTGGTGAGCTGGGCTGCCTCGCCGTATTACGCCTCGCCCGGCAAGATCCGTTCGGTGGAAGACGCCATCGTCCGGGTACTGGGCTTCGACCTGGTGATCAACCTGGCACTGGGCCTGGCCTTGGGCAAGACCCTGAGCCTGCCTAAGGACCACCCGCAACACACCACGCCGTACTGGCATCAGTCGATCTACACCGCCGCCGTCATCGAGGGCCTGACCCGCGCCATGCCGCGCGCCCAGCGCCCGGAAGGCGGCCTGACCTACCTGTCCGGCCTGCTGCACAACTTCGGCTACCTGTTGCTGGCCCACGTCTTCCCGCCGCACTTCTCGTTGATCTGCCGGCACCTGGAGGTCAACCCGCACTTGTGCCACAGCTATGTGGAGCAGCACCTCTTGGGCATCAGTCGCGAGCAGATCGGTTCATGGCTGATGCGCTACTGGGACATGCCCGACGAACTGGCCACCGCCCTGCGCTTCCAGCACGACCCACATTACGACGGCGAATACGCCGCCTACCCGAACCTGGTGTGCCTGGCCGTACGCCTGCTGCGCGCCCGTGGCATTGGCTCGGGTCCCGACGAGGAGATTCCCGACGCACTGCTCGAACGCGTCGGCCTGAGTCGCGACAAAGCCAATGAAGTGGTCAGCAAAGTGCTGGAGGCTGAGGTGTTGTTGCGCGAACTGGCTTCGCAGTTCAGCCACGGTTGAATAGGATCTCCCGGTAACTGCAGGTGAGTGAAGCTCTTGTGGCGAGGGAGCTTGCTCCCGCTCGACTGCGCAGCAGTCGCAAAACCAACTGACGCGATCCGCCAGGAAGGCCGCATCAACCCATTTTGGGGCCGCTTCGCAGCCCAGCGGGAGCAAGCTCCCTCGCCACAGGGTAAATCACTAGGCTTTAGCCTTTTTCGGCTTCAAATACCGCATCAACCCCTGAAACCAGATCACCAGCGCCGGGTTGCCCTTGATCTGGATCGACTTGTCCTGAATCCCGGTCATGAACGCCAACTGCTTGTTCTTCGCCTGCATCGTGGCAAAGCCATAAGCCGCGTCCTTGAAGGCGATGGCGAACGCAGGCGTCGGGTAAGTGCCGGACTGGCTGGTGATGCGCTGGTCTTTCACCGTGAAATGCCGGGCGACCTTGCCGTCCAGGGTTTGCAGTTGAAACACCAACTCCTTATCGCCCAACTGCTGCTGGAACGCCGGATTGGTCCGGCTGGCCCTGCCCATCAACAACCCCAGCATCCACAGCAGAAAGCGAAACTTCATGGGCACGGCCTCGTAAGAAAGATGAATGGCGGGAGCAGTTTAGCGATTCCACAGCGGAACGCCATCATCGGATCGCTTTAACGGGAGATGGATGAGTTTTCTCGCATGATGACTGCCAAGTCACCTTTTCACGTTTTTCGTTTCCTCTCAGGTTCCTCGGAGATTTCCTTCAAAACACCGGGCTGTTCATGAACTAGGCAGTGCTTCCGAGCGCCGCTAACCTTTGTCCGTCATCGCAAAAACGGTGATACGGACGTGCAAGTCCGGACTGGTACCCAATCGGTTATAGCTATTGACCGAGCATTTTTTTATGCTCGCGTCCGTTATGGCGATTGTGCGTGAGAGACCTTCGGGTCTGCCGGCGGTACCGGACCGGTCTTGCACACCTACGCACAGTTGCCGCCTCTTCGAATGCAAGCGAAAGGATGCCAACCCCAACTCTGGTACATGAATATGGTCAAGCCTTCACCGAATCCCCCACATT
>NZ_WUUD01000002.1:57043-57202 GCF_009831705.1 Pseudomonas sp. PICF6
CAGTTGTTGGTTGAGCGGGCACTGGATCATCTGGAAACGAAGGAGATGGCGGCGCCTGGGACCAAGGGGTAGAGCTTTGCTTTGATGCAAACTGTGCCGACGCCATCGCGAGCAGGCTCGCTCCCACAATTGGATTGGAGTACGACCGCAAGAGCCAGG
>NZ_WUUD01000002.1:57212-79811 GCF_009831705.1 Pseudomonas sp. PICF6
CAAGGGGTAGAGCTTTGCTTTGATGCAAACGGTGCCGACGCCATCGCGAGCAGGCTCGCTCCCACAATTGGATTGGAGTACACCCGCAAGAGCCAGATCGGCTATAAGGCCGCCTCGCGAGCAAGCTTTGCTCCCACAAGTGCCTGCTCAAACAGGTCCGATTGATGCACAGCCGCATGAGATAGGCCGGCTGTCAGGCCGCCTCGCTTTTGATTTTGATCTGGGGGCCCCGTTAACCACGCTGGCCGAACGCAGGTATTGTGGAGTGGGCATCCCGGCATGGATGCCGGGATAGCCGCGCTGGGCCATGGATGGCCCTTCGCGGCGGGCCCACGGAGCAATGCCGGAGTGAGGGCACACCGAGCCTAAGCGAGGTGCCGAGTGGTGGGGCAAGACCTTTTGGTTACTTTTGGGGCGTTTGCCAAAAGTGACCCGCCGTAAGGGCGGAACCGCCAGCAGCCGCTACCGCAGCAACGGATATGTACCCAGTCAACCAAATCCTGGCCGGCTATCAGGCCGCCATCGCGAGCAAGCTTTGCTCCCACAGGGAATAGGGGGTGCAGCAGATATCACGATCAGCACAAAACAAATGTGGGAGCGAGCCTGCTCGCGATGGCGGCGTATCAGTCCACATTGATGCCAACTGAACCACCGCTATCGCGAGCAGCCTCGCTCCCACAGGTTTTTGTGCACTGATCACTCCCTCGAGGGAATGATCAGCAACAGTCAATCAAACATTCGGGCAAGGCACCGGTGCCCAGTCACCCAGGTCCGGGTTTTTGCACATGCTGTTGACCTGGCTGGTGCCGGCGCTGGCGACCTGCTTGCTTTCATCCTGCTTGGCCTTGGCGGTCTGCAGGGTTTTCTCGGTGGTTACCGCTTCTTTCGGCACGGTTGGCAACACCGGTTTTTTCGCCGGTTTCACCGCTTTTTTGGTCTTGGTCGAAGCCACAACCGGCTTGGTTTCGGCGGTCGCTACGGTCACCACGTCAGTACGCTGCACACCCACTTGTTGCAGGTCTTTTTCATAGGCCTGGGTGTAGTTGTTCAGGTCTTCGGCGGCTTTGCCGTTGACTGCGACGATCAGGTCGTTGGACTCTTTCAGGCCGGAGACGATTTCTGCCAGGCGCTTGCGGCCTTCAGTTTCGTTGACGGTCTTGGCCTTGCGGTCGGCCACCAGCTTGGTGAACGCGCTCTGGTAGCACTGCTGCGAAGCCTTGGCGTACGCGGTGCTGCGATCGATATCGGCGGCGCTTTTGTTGACGTCAGCGGCGTAGGAGGCGATGCGCTGGTTGTCATCGGCGATCTGCTTCTGACGCTCGGTGTAGTAACCGGTTGCGCCACCGGCCAAGGCACCACCGGCGGCGCCGATGGCGGCGTTGCGGCCACGGTTTTCCGAATCGGTCAGCGCACCCAACAGGGCACCACCGACCGCACCGACGGCTGCGCCGGTGAGTACCGATTTGGTCATGTTCCCCTCGGTGGAGCGCAAGTGCTGCACCGGCTCGTAGCAGTTAGGGTAGTACTCGACCTTGGTGCTCGACGCGACCTTGGAAGTCGGCGACGTAGCGCAGCCGGTCAGGACGGTGCTGAAGCCGACAGCGACCATCAGCAGGTGACGCTTGGAAACCGAAGCAAAAGGTTTACGGGAGAAAAGCATGATTGTGTTCTCTTTTTAAGTGTTGACCAGCTCAGCACGGCCCACCGCCGTCTGAGTCCCTTCCAAGCTCGCTGACAATCAACGATCAAGACCGCTGACTGCTCGATGCGAGCAGTTCCTTCAATATCGCCGCCGGGTCGGCTCGTTTTTGCTGACGATACTGACCGACATGGCGAACGAATAACGTTGCGCGCGCCACCAGGCTCTTGCCCAGCACCGGCTTGCGCTCCAATTCCTCCTTGATGCGTTGAAACTGCGCCTGGATCACGGCATCGGTGTAACGCGTGCCGGTGGCCAGGTTGTCGATGTAAATCGCCACGGCGCCATCGAGCGCGCTGCGGCCGTTGTTGATGGCCGTGGCGAACAGCTTGGCGCTGGCCTCGTCCTTGGCGTCCAAGGCCTGCTGGCGACTGTTCTGCAAATTGGTCAGGCGAATGTTGTAGTTATTGATGGTCTCGACCACCAGGGCCGCCGACTGGATCAGGTTGCCCGCCGCTTCCTCGCGCTGCTGGGCGATGAGCGAGACGTTGCGCTTGAGCTCTTCGTTGACCAGCCCTAGCTCGGCCTGCAGGCGTGGGTCGACGCTGGCGGCGATGATGCTGTCCAGGCGCTTGGTCGGGTCTTCGGCTTCATCGATGGCATCAGTCAGGGATGCGAGGCGGCCTTCTTTCTCCCATTGGGCGAACAGCTCTTTGTAACGTGAGCGCGGCGCCGACAATGCCCCGACCGCCACGCGGAACCCGGTGGTTTCGTTGCTTTGCTCGGTGCCGTCGGCGGCGAACAACGGATACTCGCGGCGCATTCCGGTGAACAGCGTGCCTTCGCCTTCCAGGTAGTTACCGCCCTTGACCACGAAGCCACCGTAGGCGCCCTGGCGGCGACCGGCATGCACCAGTTGGAAGGACTCCTGAACCATCTCGGCGGCGTTGCCGATCACGTCGAACAAGCCGATGGGATTTGGCAGTTTGATCCCGACGGGCATCAGCCGCGCCGCCTGGCCGGTGCCGCCAGCGACCTGATTGAACACCGCCCAGTCGGCCAGTGGCCCGTCGCTTTCACTGCCTTCCAGACGTCGGGGAAACAAGCGCCCCTCCAGGTCCTGGCGGCTGACGGCTTGCCCGCCACGAGCAGCGAATTCCCACTCGACTTCGGTGGGCAAACGCACAAAGCCCAGCCCGCCGTCTTCGGCGGAGGTGCCGCGACCGCTCACCGGCAGCAGATCCTTGTGGTATTTCATCAGCCAGGCGCTGTACACCGCCGCAAAACGTTCGGCCTCGAACTTGGACAGTTTCACCTTGGGCAAACGCCCGGCCATGCCTTGGGGCAGCTCGGTTTTGAGGGTCTCGCAGGCCGGCGCGGGTTCGCCGCTGGCCAACGACTGCGCCTGGGCCATGACCTGGGCGTATTGGCGAGCGGTGACCTCGTATTTGCCGATGAAGTACAGCATCGGTTTGAGCGGGGTCTTGGCGTCAGCCTTGGGCATCAACGGCGCGATGGTTTTGTTCCAGTCCTTGGGCAGGTCCTTGAGGGTGAACTGGCCGTTGATGAAGTCCCGACGGTAACCGGAAATGAACGACTGCTTATAGCCGGCCTCGCCCTCGCTGAACGGGTAGCCAAGGCTGATCTCCCGATCATCCAGGGTGCCTTGGGCGAGGATGTAGACGTAACGGAACACCATTTGCCCTTCGCACGGCAGCGGCAGGCTGACGTCACCGGGCAGCGGTTTGGGGTTGTCCAGTTTGTCGGTGCTTTCGTCGGCCCAGGTTAAACCGGCCAGGCTCAGCGCCACGGCGGCGCCCAATAACTTATACATCGCGAATTCCTTCACACGCCTGGATGCGCGCCACCCGCCAGCCACCACAAGCCGCCGCCACGGCGCTGACGCCGAGCACGGCCACCAGAGCCAAGGTGTAGTGACGCGGCAACAGATGGCTGGCGTACTCGCCCGGCAACTGCGCAAATAAATAATTGAGGCCCGACTGCGCCAGGCCATACAGCCCGGCACTCAACAAGGCCGCCAGTGCGGCGCTGTAGAGCGCCTGCAACACCACGAACAACAACAGCGCCGCCGTAGAAACCCCCAGCAGGCGCAACACCGACAGTTCCCGGCGCTTACGCTCGACCGCCGCCAGGGCACCGGCAAAAATCGCCGCGAACGCTCCCGCCAACGCCAACCCGGCGATGATCCAGAACACGATCGACAGGTTGCGGCTCAGCGATTGCACCTGTGCGATGGTCTGGGCCTGGGTGGACACCAGCAGGTTCTGCGCCGCGAAATACTCGCGCAGCGGCTCCACATCACCCAGGTTGCGGGCGTACAGGCGAAACGCCGGGTAGACCCGCTGCGCGCTCTGCCCCACCGCGTCGCCCGGCCAGCCGAACGCGGGCACGGCGCGACCGTCGCGGTAATCCTCGGCCGCTTCCAGCAGCGCCAGCGGCGCGAACAAACCATCCCGGGCAAAGGCTTGCAGCGGCAGTACGTGCAACACCTGCACGCGCGTGCGCTGCGCCTCGCTACGACCGGCCACCTGCCGACCGAAACTGGCCTGCAGCCAATCACCGGCCCTGGCGCCGAGTTTTTCGGCGGCGGTGTGGCTGAGCACCACTTGATCCAGCCCTTGCGGCACCGGCAGGCGCTCAAACAAAGGATCATTGGCCGCCGTGGGGATCATCTCGACGGTGACTGGCGCAGCCTCGCGGCTCAAATCCGCAGTGGCCGCAATCTGCCGCGTGCGGGCCAGGGCAAACGCCACGTCGTTGCGCCGGCCCAATTGCTCGACGAACTCAGCGCTGAACCGGCCGCCGCCCAGCGGGATGATTTCCCGGGTAGCCGGGTCATTCTCCAGGCGCTCGGTGAGGCTGCTGACCAGACCGAATTTCAGGCCGAACAACACCAGCAACGGCGCGACCACCGCCACCAGCGCCAGCACCGAACAGGCAGACAGCCAGGCATCGTTGCGGTAATCCTGCCAAGCCAGGGAAGCCACCAGCGCGCCGCGCATCAGCAAGCCTCCCCGAGGGTTGCGGTGACGCCACCATCGGCGTCGCGACGACAACTGATGCGCCGCACCTGCAAACCGCTGGCGCGGGCCAGTGACTCATCGTGGGTGGCGACCACACAACACACACCGTGATCGCGGGCCTGGGCCACCAGCAACTGCATGACCCGCTCAGCGTTCAGTGGGTCGAGGGCTGCGGTGGGTTCATCCGCCAGCAACAGGCGCGGCCCATGCGCCAAGGCGCGGGCGCAACTGACCCGCTGGCGCTGGCCGACGGACAAATCCGCCGGCTTCTTGCCCAGTTGGTCGGCGATGTCCAGTTGCCCGACCAGGCGCGTGACGCTGCCGTCATCCGCCATGCCAAGCAGTTTGCGCGACAACTCGATGTTGCCGCGCACGTCCAGAAAACCCAGCAAACCACCGGTTTGCAGCACATAACCTAGATGCCGGCTGCGCAGGTCCGCCAAGGCGCCCTGCTGCCCCGCACGCCACAGCGCGGCGATGTCCAACGGCGTGTTGGCCGGTGTGAAGTCAAACTGCCCGGCCTGATCCGGCGCCAGCACCAAGGCCAGCAGATCCAGCAAAGTGCTCTTGCCGCAACCGCTGGGGCCGACCACCGCCAGTTGTTCGCCGGCACGCAATTGCAGCCGTGGAATCACCAGGCTGTAGCGCTGGCTGCCGACGCCCCGGCTTTTGTGTACGGCGCTCATATTCAGCATCACGGCAGCGTCGACAATGGAACGCGGTACAGGGCATCGCCCGGCTCGGCATCGCCGAACCGCACCCAGTTGGCCAGATCGTTGTGGAAGGTCTCGTAGAGGCGGATTTTCGAATCCAGCTCGTCGATGAAATCTTCCTGCTCGGCCACGCTCAGGGACAGCCACAAATCCTGGGTCATGTTCAGCGACTTGCTGCGGTACGGCAGCCCTTCGAGGTACTCACCGAGAATCCCGCCATCAGCCAGGTTGCCGCCCTTGCGCAACGCCGAAGGATCACGGCTCATGTAGGCACTGGCGCTGGCGATTTCCTGGAAGAAATCCTTGGGCGAAGTCTGGGTCTTGCGCGCCGCATCGACGATCAGCTTCAGCGACTGCTGCAAGTCGTTGAGTTGCAGCTTGGTCAGCATCACGCACACCTGGAACGCCGGCAGCGCCGGGTTGGTCAGGTCACGGTCGGCAGTCCAGGCGCTGACCAATTGCGGGGCCTGGCTCGCGGATTTGCGCCCCAAAAAGTCCATGTGCATCGCGTAGCCCACCGCCGCCGATTTATCGCTCAGGCTCGGCGCCGCGCCCAAGTGGGGCACGCTTTGCGGTTTGTTGCTGCGCACCTGGTGCACCAGGTCGGCGAACACCGAGCCGATCTCGTCGACGCGCTCACCCAACTTGCGCACATCGGCGCCCGGCACCGGAATGTACAGGTCACCGATCTGCGGGTTGGCGTCGGCGGTCAGGGTGCGATATTGGCTCTGCGCACCGCCGTGGGTTTTCTTGCCAGCGTCGCTGAGCAGGTGCAGGGCGTAGATCTTGATCTGTTTACCCAGCGCCGCCTGCCGCACTTCGGCCTCGTTCATTTGCGTGGCGGCAAACGGATCGTTCTTGCGCAGGGCGCCAGCGTCGGTGACCAACAGAATCAGGCGCCCGCCATAACCGGACCAGTCCATGCCCTCCACCGCTTCCATGACACCGGCAAACGCATCCTCGTTGAACGAATGGCTCGACACCGTGGACGCCTTGACCTGTCGCGCCATCTCCATGAAGCGTTGCGGGTCGCGGCCCTGCTCCAAGGTGATCAAGGTCTTGGCGACGTATTCCAGGCCGGGGGTTTTCTGGGTGCTGCTGCGAAAACCCACCATGCCGAAGCTGACACTGTCCAGCTCGCCACGCTCGGCGATGCGGCTTTGCAGCTCGTGGACCACGTCGCGGACCTGATCGATGTAGGGCTGCATCGACACGGTGGTGTCCACCACCAGCACCACGGCGGTACGGAACGCGTCGGCGTTGGCGGTGCTGATGGGCGTGTTGGGGGTAGCCTTCGGCGTGTTGCCGGGATCGATGGAGGCCACGTTCAGCAGCTGCACCGGTTGGCCGGTCTCATCGAAGCTTTCGCGGGAATCGAAGATCGGCAACAGGTAGAACTGATTCTGCGGCACCGCGCTGGCGGCCGGTTCCAGGGCCAGCACTTGCTGATTGTCTTCACGGTTCTGCTGGGCCTTGAGCAAGACATTCCTGGCCGCTGAAGGGTCGGCCAGCAGCTTTTCCACTTCGCCGGGCTGGCGCAGGAACATTACCGGCGCACGGCCGGAACGCTCGGTGAACTTGAGCACCAGGCTTTGCTTCCAGTCGCTGACCTGCGTGGCCGGCAACCAACCGTCGCTGCGCCCGTCCGTGGCCGCGCCGACCCGCAACCAGGGGCTGCCATCGAGGTCTTTGCGCTCATACACGTAGAGCACGGAAAACGCCGGCAAAGCCTTGCCCGGCGCAGCGCCCGCTTCTTCAGTGAGCTTGGCGCCCGGTTTGCTCAGCACTCGCTGGAACAGGGTTTTCTTGCCAGCCATCAACAATGGACGCTGGCCGCCATCGGCCTGCGTTGCCACAGGCGGTTTTGCCGGGGGCACATCTGGAGTTTTCACCGGTGGTGGATTTACCGGCGGCGTCGAGACAATCGGCGGCTTCGTGGCTTCTCCACCATCGCCCGACAGCCACCAATAAGCCCCACCCCCCAACGCCAGCGCCACGGCCACCGCGACGGCGGCCAGGGCGAATAGCGGGGTCTTGGGCTGCGACGAAACGCTAGAGCGTTGAGTTGGGCTCACCGGCGGCGGGGTTGGCTTGGGCTGTGATTGCGGCTGTGCCGGCCCTGTCGGAATATCGATGGACACCGGAGTCAATCCAGCCAGGTCATCGCCGCTCGGTGGCGTCGACACGGGCAGCGGCAACGGCCGGATCAGCGTCGCTTGCGCCGACTCCTCGGGCAGATTGTCCAGCGCCCGCAAGAGAGCCGCTGCATCCGGGAAACGCTCCGCCGGGTCTTTGGCCAGCAGTTTGCGCAGTACGTTCTGGTAATGACCGTGATGCACCGGCAACTCCGGCAGCGGTTCGGTCAAGTGCGCCAAGGCCGTGGACAGCGCGTCGTTGCCGGTATACGGCAGTTTGCCGACAAGGATTTCGTAGAGCACCACGCCCAGGGCATACAGGTCGGCCCGACCGTCGATGTCTTGCCCACGGGCCTGTTCCGGGCTCATGTAGCTGGGCGTGCCGACGGCGAAACCGGCCTGGGTGAATTGGGTGCGGTCGTCCAGAGACTTGGCGATGCCGAAGTCCGAGAGCACCGCCGTACCGTCAGCGCGGAACAGGATGTTGGCCGGCTTGACGTCACGGTGCACCAGGCCCAAGCCATGGGCGTAGCCCAGGGCCGAGGCAATCTGACGGATGTAGATCAGGCCCTGCTCCGGCGACAGGCCGGCGGCGATGCGCTCCTTGAGCGTGCCGTTGGGCAGGTATTCCATGGCCATGTAATACAGCTCACCGACGTTGCCGATGTCATGGATGGTGACCGTGTGCGGGTGGGACAGACGCGCCAGGGTCTTGCCTTCGCGCAGGAAGCGCTCGCAGAACGTCGGGTCGGCAGCCAGCGCCGCCGCCATGACTTTCAGCGCCACCTTGCGCTCCAGCGAGCGCTGGGTCGCCAGGTAGACGCTGGCCATCGCGCCTTCACCGATCGGCCCTTCGATGTCGTAGCCCGGGATGACAATGTTCAAGGTCAAGCTCATGACGGCACCTTCACGACAACCACAGTGATGTTGTCCGGCGCGCCACGCATCAGGCCCAGGGACACCAGGCTGCTGGCGATCTCGCCGGGATCATCGTGGTTCAGGACTTCACGGATTTCATCGTCCTCGACGGTCTTGGTCAGGCCGTCGCTGCACAGCAGGTAACTGTCGCCGGGCACCAGCAGCAACTCGACCATCGCCAGATTCAGTTGCGCCTCGACCCCGATGGCACGGGTAACGATGTTGGCCCGTGGATGCACCCGGGCTTCGGCTTCGCTGAGCAGGCCACTGTCCTGCAGGTCCTGGACGTAGCTGTGATCGCGGGAGATGCTGTCGAGCTTGCCGTCGCGCAGGCGATACAAACGACTGTCACCGGCCCACAGGCACATGCCGCGCAGGTCCCGCGCAACCAGCACCACCACGGTACTGCCCATCATGGTCACGCCACGGTTGGCGGTTTCTTCACGCACGGCGGCGTTGACCCGCAGCAAGTCGCTGTGCAGTGCGGCGACGTATTCGTCCAGCGAGCGGCCCGCGGCAATGCCGCGCAGGCTGTCGACGATCAGGCTGCTGACGTAGTCGCCCGCCGCGTGCCCACCCATGCCATCGGCGACCACCCACAGGCCGTTTTCCGGCAGTTCCAGGCACGCGTCTTCGTTGACCTGGCGAACCATGCCGACATGGCTCTTGCTTGCAGACTTGAAGGCTTTCCCAGCACTTGGACGCATCTACACAACACCTTCTTGGCCGAGCAAAAATTGCGCAAAATCAGCGGCGGCCGGCAAACCCTGGCAGCGCATCAGACCGGGCGCGATACGTTCCGAACCCTGGCCCCACCACACGCTCACGCCTTCGCAGGCCGCTTCGGCCAGGGCGCTCATGCGCCGCTGCGGGTCGGTGGCGTCGAAGCGATGCAGGCTGGCAAAGCGGCTGCTCGGCGTGCGCGGCAGATACATCGGGCTGCCGAGGGTCTCCAACTGTTCGTTGAACGCTTCGAAACTGGCCTCCACACTCAACGTGCTCAGCAACAGGTTCTCCACCCGCTCAAACCACTCGTCCGCACCGCCCACCACGGACGCCGGGTCCGCGTCGGGCTCCAGCAACACCGCGACGGTCAGCGGAAAATAGCGGCCGACCCGATCGATACTCGGCATCACCACGCCCACGGCGGCGTCGGGCCCACAGACCCCGGGCGCGACCATGAAGCGCCACAGCGGGCTGACCAGATAGGCATCCAGCCAACGCTCGCCCAGGCCGGTCTGGCTGGCGAGCAATCCCGCCGCCAGCCACGAATCCCACGGGCCGATAAAACTCTGGGGCAAGCCCCGGCTGACGAAGTCCCCGCGGCTGGCCAACTTTCCATAGAAGCCCGCTGTACTCATAGACGCTCCGGCAGGCTGAAGCCGCTGAGCACGCGGCTCTTGAACGGGTTGAAGGCACTGTTGGCCCGCAGCTCGTAAGAGGCGCTGGCGCCGTCGACCCGCAGCCGCAGGTTGAAGCGGTCTGGCGAGTTGCCGGCGGTCAGGTCCGATTGTTCCAACAGGCGGAACCAAGCCCACGGGCCGTCCAGAGTGATACCGGAGCGCCCATTGGCCGAGGGCGGCAGGATCGAGATCCGTACCACGCCGATGCTGCCGGGGTTGGGCCACTGCATGGCGGTCGGACGACTCGGGCCGTGGTCGTAGCTCAGTTGCTGGCCGTCGAGGTCGAGCAAAAACTGGGTGATGGTCGAGTCCATCGCCACCGGCTTGAGCTCGAAGCGCACCATCGGCTGGGTGCCGCCGGAACGGAAAAACGCATCGCGGATGGTGGCCGCACGCTGGAAGGTTTGCAGCACGCCAGGGGCGATACCGAGCTTCTGTGCCGCACCCGGCTGCCAGCGCCAGGCCGGGGTCGAGGTGTCGACGTAGGGCTGCAGGTATTTGCGGAAGTAGTTGTCCATCACCCCGCCGACGCCGAAGAACTGACCGAAGTCGTCCAGGGTTGCGTCCCGCGCACTGCCCGGCGACATGGGATAACGACCGGCCAGGGATTGGCGGTAGATGTTCACCACTTCGCTGGTCCAGGCGGCGTTCAGTTGATTGCGCACCCCGCCCATCATGCTGTTGGTGGTGGAGTTGACCACCGATTTGACCAGGCCTTGCACCAGCGGCGGCTGGCGTTCGGCGTTGAGGCTGACCCGTGTGGCAGCAGCCTGGGCCTGGTTCTTGGCTTCGCCGAGCAGGGCGTCGCCGCTGGCGCCGACCATGGCGCTGACCTGCACGTACAAGGCATTCATGTCGGCGAGCAGGCCATCGATGGCCGCCGGTTCGCCTTCGTTTTTGCTGACGATGCTGTTGAGCTCGGCGAAATGCGCAGTGACCGGGTCAACGCTGGCCTGGGGTGCGTTTTGTGCCGCCTGCTCCTGGCCGAGCAAGCTGCCCAGGCGCTCCTTGAGCTTGTCCACACCGCCTTCGACCTGCTCGCCTTGGGCCGCCAGCAAGCGTTCCTCCTGTTGCAGGTCGGTCTCTTTCGCCACCGCCACCAGCAGTTTTTTCAACGGCGAACTTGGCCCGGACAGGACCCGCAAGACATCGGCGGCCTGGGCCACGCTGGTGATCGGCACAAAGTCGATGTCGGCCAGCAAGGCGTCCCATTGGCGCTGATAGTCCTGGAAATACAGGCGGCGCACTTCGGCGGCCAGGCTGGCGACGTCCTGCTGCCCGGCCTCGTCGCGACCCAACACCCATTGCTCTTCAGCCAGCGTTCCAGCCTGGTTCAGGCTGGTGAGCAAAAAGCCCTGGCGATAGCCCTTGACCGTGAAGAACCCGCTCAGTGGCTCGCCCAAGGGTTTGCCGCTCTTGCGGCTGAACACCAGCGCAGCGTCGCGCCCGGCGGCTTCGTTGAGGCGAAAATCGGCGATGCCCTCGGGCAGTTTCTGGCGCTTGACCCGGTCATAGACGCGCTGGGCCACGGGCAGTTGCTGCAATTGCCGGCGCAGGTCTTCGATCAAGCGCGGGTCCAGGCGGGCGGTGGGCGGACGACGCTCGAACAGCGCCTGTAAATGCTCGCCCAGGGCCAGCCGTTGATCGGCCGGCAGATCACGCGGCAGGCTGCGGTCCCAATCCAGGGCAACCCAGGCCTTGATGAAGTCGGCATCGTAGTGCTCGTTGTCAGCGAGCATCAGGTAGGCCTTCAATCCTTCATAGAGGAAATCCGAACTGCCGCCGCTGTGCAGTTGCTCTTCGATACGTGTCAGCAAGCGTGGCGCGAACACGGCGATCAGCAACTTGCGATAGACACTGCCGGACTCGGCTTCGAGCATGTCGCCCTGATACAGACCCAGGCCCTCGGCCCAATCGGGCGCGTCGTCGGCCAGGTGCTTCACGGCGTTGAGCAATGGCAATACGGCGAGGACATCGCGTTGTGCCGGACTGAGGCTCTGCACGGCCTGACCCAGCGGCGCGACTTTCTGATCGACCTGGGTGATGTACGCCTGGTTGGCCCGATAGCTGATCCACCACAACGTCGAAACCACCAGCACCAAAGCCACCGTGGAGGCCAATACGCCCCGGGCGATCCACTTGCGTCGACGCTCGACCTTGGGATCGACGCCCACCAACCCACGCTCGGCGAACGCCACGGCGGTGAAGAGTTTTTCGATGAAGTAACTGCGCCCGGTGCCGGTCTGGCGTGCCAGGTGCTGACGGTCCAGATTCATGCTCTGGGCCATGGAGCCGATCAAGCGATCGATCGGGCTGCCTTCCTGGGTGCCGCTGGTGAAATACACCCCGCGCAGCAGCACACGCTCTTCGAAGGCATTGGGTTTGAACACGCCTTCGAGGAAACTTTGCAGACAATCTTTCAGCGCGCCGAACTGTTGCGGGAAACCGTAGATCAAGTCGCGCCGCGCCGGGTCGCGCTCTTGCTGCAAGCGTTCCACCAAGCGGTCGTTGAGGCGCTGCTCAAGGCCGGCGAATTCGCTTTGCAGATGCGCCAACGGGCTGTCGTTGCTCTTGCCATCGTCCAGGGCGAAGGTCATGCCCCAGACCTGAGCGCGCTCTTCCTTGCTCAGGCTGTCGAAGAACTCCATAAACCCGGGCACCAGGTCGAGCTTGGTCAGCATCAGGTAGATCGGGAAGCGTACGCCCAGTTGGGTGTACAGCTCCTGGATGCGCAAGCGAATCGCCGCAGCATGAGCCGCGCGCTCGGCGTCGCTGCCCAGCAGCAGGTCCGACAGACTGATGGCAATGAACGCACCGTCAATCGGGCGACGGGCGCGTTGTTTTTTCAGCAGCCCGAGAAAGCCCAGCCAGGCGGCCTTGTCGACGGTCGCGTCGCTGTCCTGAGTGGTGTAGCGGCCAGCGGTGTCGAGCAGCACCGCCTGGTCAGTAAACCACCAATCGCAGTTGCGCGTACCGCCCACGCCGCGTACCGCGCCGGCGCCCAGTTGCGCGGCCAACGGGAAATGCAGCCCGGAGTTGACCAGCGCAGTGGTCTTGCCCGAACCCGGCGGGCCGATGATCACGTACCACGGCAGTTCGTAGAGGTTGCGGCGCTCGTCCCCACCCAGCTTGGCTTTCTTCAACAGCGCCAAGGCTTCGTCCATGCGCTGGCGCAGGGTTTCGAGTTCTTCGGCCGTCGCGATGCTGGTAGGGTCGGGCGGGGTTTGCGCGGCCAGGCTGCGCATGACTTCGGCGGCCTGCCGGCGGGCCTGGATGATGCGAAACACCCGGTAGGCGACCCACACCGCGAACACCAGAATGATCAACGCCCAACGGCGACCTTCGGGCACCAGCCAGTCCAGCAACGGGCCGACGAACCAGATGATCAGGCTCAGGGCGATCAGCCCCAGCAGCGGGATGACCCAGCGGATCATAAAACTGAAAAACGCCTTCACTCGACCCCCTCCGCCAATACTGTGATTTCAACCCGACGATTGCGCGCACGCCCCTCTGCGGTGGCGTTGGAAGCCAACGGCTCGGTGTCGCTGCGGCCTTCGGCGCTGAAGCGCTCGGCCTGGCCGGTCTTGGCCGAAAGGATTTGCAGCACCGACTTGGCCCGCGCTTCGGACAACGCCCAGTTGGATGGGAACCTGAGGGTGGCAATCGGGCGATTGTCGCTGTGGCCGGTCACCAGGACCTGGCCCTTGACCTTGCGAATGGCATCGGCGATGCGCAGCATCAGCGGCTCCAGATCATCGGAGATGCTGGCGCTGCCCGAGGCGAACAGTTCATCGCCACGGATGGTCACCACCGAGCGATCCACGGCATCTTCCACCGCGACCCGACCGGCCCGGATTTCATCGGCCAGGAAACCGGCCAGGCGTGGTCGTTCGATCACTTTGGGCTGCACCACGGGGCGGTCGATGGCCTGCACCGGGATTTCTCCCAGGGCATGGATGTTCTTGAACACCGGCTCGGCATCGGAAGCCAGTTTCATGCGCAGACCGAACAGCAGCGCCAGCAACAAGGCCGCGCCGATGGCCACGGCGATCCACGGCGGCATGAATTGCGCCAGCCGATCCCGGGCCACGGTAACGCCGCGCCAGTGCGGCGACAGCTCACGCTCGTAGTCGCCACGGGCGCTGCGGATCACCGCGCTGGTGCGCTCGCGCAAGGCTTCCAGTTGGCTGCGCCCGTCGTTCATCACCCGGTAGCGCCCTTCGAAACCCAGGCACATGCACAGGTACAGAAGCTCCAGCAGGTACAGGCGTTCCCGTGGACTTTGCAGGCAATGCTCCAGAAGCTGGAACACCTTCTCGCCGCCCCAGGCTTCGTTGTGCACGGTGATCAGCAGGCTCTGTTTGCCCCAGTCGCTGGTGCCGCCCCAGGGGGTACTCAACACGGCTTCATCCAGGGCGGTGCACAGGGCGTAACGAGCCAGCAGCACGTCATTGCGCACCACGCCGGCGGCTTCGGCGCGCTCCTCGAATTGACGCAGGTACGCCAACAGTTGCGCCCGCAGGCTGGCCGGAGCCGGATGGGCAATGGTGTTGCGCAGGCGCGTCAACAGCGCCAGCAGCGGACCGGCCGCGCTTTCCAGCGGGTTGAGGCCTTGGGCCTTACCGGTCAGGACCGGGGCGGCCGGCATCGACAGCGGTGCGGGCGCCGGCTGTGGACGACCAGGGTCCGGACGGCCAGAGTCCGGGCGGAATGGGTCGGCGCCACGGCCACCGGGCGTCGGCATGAACTGAGTACGATCGTCGTTGCTCATCGCGGTTTATCCTCGGATCGCCCAGAAAGCCAGATTCAGCCCCGGGAACTGGCCGGCGATGTGGAACGCGAACCCGCCGGAGTTGCTCAATTGCTGCCAGTGATCGCTACCGCGGTCGAGTTCGTAGTAAGTGGAGCCGGCGTGGTAGGGAAGCTGGCGTGGCGCCACCGGCAACGGCAGCAGGCCGATGCCCGGCAGTTGCAGGTTGACCAGATCGCGAATGTGCTCCACCGAACCGACCTTGCTCTGCTGGCCGAAGCGACCGCGCAGGGTTTCGGCCGGGACATCGGCACGCACCACCAGGATGAAACTGGCGCTCTCGAGCAGGGTTTTGTCGGCCAGCATCGCCACGTGGATGCCGTAGGCTTTCTCGACAATCGGAATCGGCGTGGCCTTGCTGTCGATCAGCATCGACAGGGCCTCACGCAGGGCTTGCATGACCGGCGCGTAGCTGAGCGCCAGGTCATCGTGCTGGTATTGCGGATACTCCTGAGGCCGACGCCCCGAAGCGGTGAAGGTCGAGAACTCACCGGCCAGGCTGACCAGCTCGCTGTAGAACCGTTCGGGGTGCAACGGGCTCAACTGGCTCAGGTGCTGGATCAGCGGCTGCGCGCGGTTGACCAATTGCAGCAGCATGAAATCGGCGATCTCCGAGGCGCCCCCGGCACCGGACGCCACCACCCGCCCGGCGAGGGCTTCGCCGCGTTGATGGAGCAGGCCCAACAGTTCGCTGCGAAACGCGGCCAACGGTTTGGAGGCGGCCACATCCAGCAGCGGCGGGATGTAGCTGTCGTCCAGCACCAGGGCGCGGTCGGCGCGTTTCTCCTTGATGCGTACCAGGCCGATGGCGGCGTAGTCACTGATGCCGTCCTGCGCGGTCAACAGGCGCAAGGCCCGCGAACCCAAGGCAACCGGCGCGCGGTTCTCGAACGGTGCGTTATCGTCACGCACTTCGCACACTTGGCTCACGTAGCGCGCAGCGCCGAGGGCTTCACCTTCGTCAACGGTGTCACGCGCACCGGCACGCTTGAGCGGCAAAGCCAGATACACCAGACCATCGCGCAGGTTGTCATCGACGTTCAGCGGAGTCGGCGCCAGGTCATCCTCGGGGATGTTGAACGGTGTGCCGTCCGGCAGCAGGCCCCGCGCCGAAACGATCGCCAGCTTGCCCTGGGCCAGCAGGCCCTGGTCGATCAGCAATTGGGAAAAACCCCAGGCGCCGGCCGACAGCGGACGGCTACGGGCGTCGATGAGGTTTTCCAGGTAACGGTCATGCTGCTGGAAGTGCTGCGTTCCAATGAACATGCCTTCCGACCAGACCACGCGATTGTTCCAGGACATGGGGGCTCCGATTGCTTATTGGGCAGGGCTGGATGGGGGAACGACGACGGCGCTGCGCACGGCGCGCACGTCGAGGCTGATCTGGTATTCGGTGTATTGGCGCGGCGGGACATTCATCACCGTGCGCCACAGTGACCGGTCCAGTTCGCGATAGCCCACCAGCACGCCGATATGGCGGGTAGCCGGATCGAGATCGCGTTGCAGGCTCAACTGCTGACCGGGCTGGACCAGCACTTCGTCCTGATCGATCAGGTCGGCGCCGAGGGTCGCCTGGGCCCGTTCGGCCAGGGCGAAATAATCGGAGCGGGCGAAGGTGGCGGCGTTTTTCAGTTCGAAAATTCGCACCCGGACCGGCGCCGGATGGCCGGTGGCGCCGGGGTTGAGGCCGGCAATGGCGTGAAAGTGCAGTTCGACGGCGGCGGTGTCAGCCTCTTCGGACTGTGGATCGGCCGCATCCTTGGCGCATGCCGTCAGCAGAAGCACGGTGGCGACTGCGAGTAAAAACCTGAAAATCATCCTGCGTCCTCAATGACGTTTGAGCTATCCGTTGATTGCTTTTAAGAGTGTTATAGGCGGCGCTGTCGCGCGCTGTGCTCTTCGTAGGCGCGACTGAATTCGCGTCCGAACAGGTCCTGGAAATCCTCCTGGGCTTCCCGGGAAATGTTGCTGTAGAGCTCGGTGAATTGCTGCCAGTACTGAGCCTGTCGCGAGCCGTTGAAAATGCTCGACAGACCAGCGGGTTTGCCCATGCGCTCTTCCAGTTGCGCCGGCTCAAAGCGCGCCAGCAAATGCTTGATGGCCGCTTCCACGCCGGCCATCACTGCCAGTTGGTGAGCGCGCAGGTCGTCGAAGCTGTCACGCACCGCCACATCCGGCGCCATGAATGCCTGGTTGCCATGGCGCAGCAGCAACAACATGGCCTCCTCGACATTGGGGGCGAACTTCAGCGGGTTGTTTTCCACCGGCTGGATCATCGTTTGCTGAATGCGGAACTCGCCCTTGAGGCTGCTGCGGGCACGCAAGACATCGATCAAGCCTTCGACCATCAGCCGATAGCTGCGCCCGATGCTTTCCATCTGCGCCTCGGCCTGGGCCTGGTCCAGGCGCAACTGATCCAGCCCGGCGCCGCGCAGGAAGGCTTGCAACAGGTCGGGCTGGGCGGCGTCGAGCGGCTTGGGCGGCGTGGCCGGGGTTTGAACGCTGGTCACCGGCGCCTCGCGCAGCGGCGCAGGTTCGGCGGTGGCGTGGACCTGAGGCGGGGGTGTCGGCACCGGCTCTACGACAGGCGGCTCTACGACAGGCCGCTCGACAACGGGCGGTGGCGCAACCGGTGGCGCAGCGACAGGAATCGGAGCAACTGCCACGGGCGCGGGCTTGTCGCTGAACGGGTCCCAGTCCTCCGGTATCACCGAGGCCGAGGCCTGCGCCACAGGCTCGATCACCGGCGGCGGGCTGGGAGGAGCAATGGGCGTCGGTGGACGGAAATCATGCTGTTGGGCCGGCACATGGTCAGGCTGGGTGGCCGGCGGGACACTGCCCGGGCTCAGGAAGTCGAACAGGTCGGGCAAGGTGTCCATGGCCGAGGCGCCCTGGAAATGGGCCGGGGGAGCCACGGGCATCGGCGTAGGTGTATTCAAGCCGGCACCCTGATGTCCCATCAAGGCTTCGAAGCTGCTGGGCGCCTCAGCGAACGGATTGCTGTCGGAGACTGGCAGGTTGAAATCCACCCGCGCCTGGATTTCATAATCGCCAATGCGGATAACTTCGCCGTCTTGCAGCGGCTCACTGTTGCCCTTGCGCAAACGGACACCGGCCTTGACCAATTCCACACCATTAGTGCTGTTATCGGTTAAGTAATAACGCCCGTCTTTGTATTGAATAACGCAATGTTTGCCGGAAACCAGGCGCTCAGGGTCCGGTAATACCCAGTCATTATCGGAATTACGGCCAATTGCCATCACTCCCTGGTCCATGGACTTTTCAGAACACTGGCCCGGGGTAATCTTGTGATAACTAGTGATAGTCAAACACAGCGCCATCTTGCCTCCTTGCTGAACACTTGCGCATGCGATCGAGTGCCGGGATCTACGCCCGAACGACTCGCCGACAAACCTTTGCAACCGACTGCGAAACGGCTTTTTGCCAGCATGATTGCTGATATTAACCCGCCTGCATGACAAAAAACCTGCATCAGTGCCTGCCTTGACCTACTGGTCGCGCAGGTTGTTAAGCGCCTCACAACTGTCACACAGGGGAAATAGCTTACCTTGACAAGCCATAAGTACTACACCAAAAATGCACAACTTCTTGAATATACGTGATGGCACTTTAAGATCATTAAGCATCTAAAGAGCCATTAGCCTCAAGGAACATGTGGAGTTCCATTCGGAACTTGCGTGTGCACTGCCCGAGTTATTCAGCGGGCGATAGGGAGATCGAACGAAGTGGATGTGCCTCTGCTGCTCGCCGCCGTATCCGCGACTTCGCCGTGCGGTGAAGATTTGGAATATGACGCGGATTTCTTGCGCCTGGAACGCGATTCCCAAGGTCAGCCCGAGCGCAGCATGGGCGATTCGATATTGCCTGCCGAACCCCCTGAGTGGCGCAGCATCCAGCAGCAAAGCCTGGACCTGCTGCAACGCAGCAAAGACCTGCGCATCACCCATTTCCTGCTGCAAAGTTCCCTGGCCCTGGAAGGCATACCGGGCCTGGCCCGTGTGTTGACGCTGACCAGCGAATTGCTCAAGCAGTACTGGGCCGAGCTGCATCCGCGCCTGGACGCCGAGGACGACAACGATCCCACCGTGCGCATCAACGCCCTCGCCGGCCTGACATCCGATATCACCATTGGCCTGCTGCGCGAAAGCATTCTGGCCCGCTCGCGCACCTTCGGTGCCGTGAGCCTGCGCGCCGCCGCCAATGCCAGCGGCCTGCAAAGTTTCCCGAATGAAAGCCTCGGCGCTGAACAGCTCGCCGGAGCCCTGCTCGACAGTGATCCCGAGCAGCTGGAAATCACCCGCGCCGCCCTGTTGGAAGCCCGCAGCGCCGCCGAAGCCATCGAGCAACACGTCAGCGATCAAGTCGGTTCCGCCCAAGGCGTGGACCTTGGCCCGCTGAAGCAACCGCTCAAGATGGCCCTGCAGATTCTCGGCCAGTTCGCCCCACAGAGCGGCGACAGCGCCCTGCCCGAAGTCATCAGCAGCGGCGACGACAACACCGCGCCGGTTGAACACGCCACCGCGCCGAGCGCGGGCGCGCCACGCAGCACCGCCCCTGGCGAAATCAACAGCCGCGACGACGTGCTGCGCAGCCTGGACCGGATTCTCGCGTACTACGCCCGTCAAGAGCCCTCCAGCCCCCTGCCGGTGCTGTTGAATCGGGCCAAGATTCTGGTGAACGCCGACTTTGCGACCATCGTGCGCAACCTGATTCCCGACGGCATGAGTCAATTTGAAAACCTGCGCGGCCCAGACAGCGAATAAAAGCGAACGGATCACGCAGTCACGTCACCGGCACCCCCGATGACGCCAACACCGTCGCTCAAGCGACCAGGAGCAGCAACGTGGCGAAGCAAAGTTCTCAGAAATTCATCGCGCGCAACCGTGCGCCTCGAGTGCAGATCGAGTACGACGTCGAGCTCTACGGCGCCGAGAAAAAGGTCCAGTTGCCCTTTGTCATGGGGGTGATGGCGGACCTGGCTGGCAAGCCCGCCGAGCCTCTGGCACCTGTGGCCGATCGCAAATTCCTTGAAATCGATGTCGACAATTTCGACTCGCGCCTCAAGGCCATGCAGCCTCGCGTGGCGTTCCATGTTCCCAACGAACTGACCGGCGAAGGCAACCTGAGCCTGGACCTGACTTTCGAAAGCATGGACGACTTCAGCCCGGCGGCCGTGGCCCGCAAGGTCGACTCGCTGAACAAGCTGCTCGAAGCGCGCACCCAACTGGCCAACCTGCTGACCTACATGGACGGCAAGACTGGCGCCGAAGAAATCATCATGAAAGCGATCAAGGACCCTGCCCTGTTGCAGGCCCTGGCCAGCGCGCCCAAGCCCGCCGACAACGAGCCCAAGGCTTAATCAGGACGAATGATCATGAACGAATCAGCACGTGAAAATCAGTCCCAGGCCCTGGGCACCACCGAAGTACCCAGCGAGTTCGCCTCGCTGCTGATGCAAGAATTCAAACCCAAGACCGAGCGCGCTCGCGAAGCCGTCGAAACCGCCGTGCGCACGTTGGCCGAACAGGCCTTGGCGCAGACTGACCTGGTGTCCAACGACGCCATCAAGTCGATCGAATCGATCATCGCCGCCATCGACGCCAAGCTCACCGCCCAGGTCAACCAGGTCATCCACCACCCCGACTTCCAGCAGTTGGAAAGCGCCTGGCGTGGCCTGCACTACCTGGTCAACAACACCGAGAGCGACGAGCAGCTCAAGATCCGCGTGCTCAACATCTCCAAGACCGACCTGCACAAGACCCTGAAGAAATTCAAGGGCACCGCGTGGGACCAGAGCCCGATCTTCAAGAAGATGTACGAAGAAGAATACGGCCAGTTCGGCGGTGAACCGTACGGTTGCCTGGTGGGCGACTACTACTTCGACCAGTCGCCACCGGACGTGGAGCTGCTGGGCGAGCTGTCGAAGGTCTGCGCCGCCATGCACTCGCCGTTCATTGCCGCCGCATCGCCGACCGTGATGGGCATGGGCTCGTGGCAGGAACTGTCGAACCCGCGCGACCTGACCAAGATCTTCACCACGCCGGAATATGCCGGCTGGCGTTCGCTGCGTGAATCGGAAGACTCGCGTTACATCGGCCTGACCATGCCGCGTTTCCTGGCGCGCCTGCCGTACGGCGCCAAGACCGACCCGGTGGAAGCCTTCGCCTTCGAAGAAAACACCGACGGCGCCGACAGCTCCAAGTACACCTGGGCCAACGCCGCTTATGCGATGGCGGTGAACATCAACCGTTCGTTCAAACACTTCGGCTGGTGCTCGCGCATCCGTGGCGTGGAATCCGGCGGTGAAGTGGAAAACCTGCCAGCCCACACCTTCCCTACCGATGACGGTGGCGTGGACATGAAGTGCCCGACCGAAATCGCCATTTCGGACCGCCGTGAAGCGGAGCTGGCGAAGAACGGTTTCATGCCGCTGCTGCACAAGAAAAACACCGACTTCGCCGCGTTCATCGGCGCCCAGTCGTTGCAGAAACCGGCCGAATACGACGACCCGGACGCCACCGCCAACGCCAACCTGGCCGCGCGCCTGCCGTACCTGTTCGCCACCTGCCGTTTCGCCCATTACCTCAAGTGCATCGTGCGCGACAAGATCGGCTCCTTCAAAGAGAAGGACGAAATGCAGCGCTGGTTGCAGGACTGGATCCTCAACTACGTCGACGGTGACCCGGCGCACTCCACCGAGACCACCAAGGCCCAGCACCCACTGGCCGCCGCCGAGGTCATCGTCGAGGAGGTCGAAGGCAACCCGGGGTACTACAACTCCAAGTTCTACCTGCGCCCGCACTATCAGCTCGAAGGGCTGACTGTGTCGCTGCGCCTGGTATCGAAACTGCCTTCGGCCAAGGGTGCGTAAAAACCTGTTGAACGGTACGCGGTAAACATGTGGGAGCGAGCCTGCTCGCGATAGCGGTGGATCCGTCGCCACCTGCGTTGCCTGACACGCCGTCATCGCGAGCAGGCTCGCTCCCACAGGGGATCTTCAGTGGGTTAGAGATCGCCTTCGTAGCGTTCAGCAGAACAGATTTCGCAAGGTCGGCGTCAATCAAACAATGTGGTAGAGACCACACAGGGAGAAAACATGGCTGTTGATATTTTCATCAAGATCGGCGACATCAAGGGCGAGTCCATGGACAAGGCCCACAAGGACGAGATCGATGTCCTGAACTGGAGCTGGGGCATGTCCCAGTCCGGCAACATGCACGTGGGCAGTGGCGGTGGCGCGGGCAAGGTCAACGTGCAGGACCTGTCGCTGACCAAGTTCGTCGACAAGGCATCGCCCAACCTGATGATGCATTGCGCCAGCGGCAAGCACATCGACAAGGTCAAGCTGACCGTGCGCAAGGCCGGTGGTGAAAGCCAGGTCGAGTACATGATCATCAATCTTGAAGAAGTGCTGATCACGTCCCTGAGCACCGGCGGCTCGGGCAACGATGATCGCCTGACCGAAAACGTCACCCTGAACTTCGCCAAGGTGATGGTCGACTATCAGCCGCAAAAAGCCGACGGGACCAAGGAAGGCGGTCCGGTCAAGTTCGGCTGGAACATCCGTCAGAACGTCAAGGTGTGATCGAACACGCCCCCGGTGCCAGGCGCCGGGGGTGTTTGGTGCTTGCTCGAATCCAATCCTTTCCCACCCGGTATCTGAGTCATGGCCAAGCCTTCGTTTATCAATTTGTGGAACAGCTATCCGCCCTACCCGTCCGCCAGTCCGGCTTGCGACGGTCCCTATGTCAACCAGTGCGCTATTCGTATGAGCATCGCCTTGTGCGGAGAAAAGACCTTACCGGTCAACTCATCGACTTATACGCTGGATCCCAAATGCGCCCATGGACATGCCCGCGGCGCGGAGTCATTGGCCAACTGGCTATGGAGGAAGAACCGCCTAGGCCCACCGAAGG
>NZ_WUUD01000002.1:79821-88579 GCF_009831705.1 Pseudomonas sp. PICF6
AATGCGCCCATGGACATGCCCGCGGCGCGGAGTCATTGGCCAACTGGCTATGGATTATTAATCACACAGCCACCACCGAGATCTACACCACCAGCGTGGCAGACCGCACAACACTGATGGGCAAAACCGGAATCATCTTCTTCAAAGACTGCTACCAACAGAACAGCGACACTGCCGGTCGACCTACTGGTGATCACATCGACCTGTGGAACCGTGGCCTGACCAAGAGCGGTGATCTGTTCTCAAGATCCAAGGCCATCTGGTTCTGGGAGCTTTCGTGATGCGCAGCCCTTTGTTTCTTTCGGCGCTGGCGGCAAGCCTCGTCAGTCTAAGCGCGTGCGCCGGGCAGGAAACAGTCGCTCCGGCAGCCCTGACGCAAGCAGTTTTCGTCGGACATCCGGTGAGCCTGATCGACGTTCAAGGTCGCTGCACGCTCGTTAAACCTGACCAGAGCCACCTGACGCTCGATATGGAATGGCCTTGCCAGTTCAGCCTGGGCCCGGACAAGCAACTGCGTGTGGAGACCTTCAACCAAGTGCCGATTTTCTTGGTCGAACGCAGCGAACACATGCCCGCTCCCAGCCGCGATTGCTTGACCAAAATTCAAGCAGTACGCCTGGTCAAGGAAACATTGGAGGTCTCGGATGTGAGCCAATTCGCCTCCTGCGGCCCTGGCCAATGGGATCAAAAAATGTATACGGCGCTCTTTCGGTGGTAACCGAAATCGCCACCCGCGATCGCCTGCAACCGTCCCTGTTGGACCGGTTGACCGACGACGATCCGAGCAACCCCAAGGAAAGCGCCGACAAGCGCGTGTTGTCGCTCACCCAGTTGAAAGCCTCGGTGCTGCGTGACCTGGCGTGGTTGCTCAACACCACATCGTTGCTCGATACCGACGCCACGCTGCACACCCCGGCAGGCACGTCTGTGGTCAATTTCGGGTTGCCGGCGCTGGCCGGCAACAGCGCATCGAACGTCGACCTTCCGGCCTTGGAAGCGTTGATCCACCAAGCCATCGCCACGTTCGAACCGCGCATCTTGCGCCACACCCTGAGGGTGCGAGCCCGAGCAACCGCCGAGATGAACCACAACGCCTTGAGTTTCGAGATCGAGGGTGACCTCTGGGCGCAGCCCGTGCCGCTGCGCCTGATGCTGCAAACCGACCTGGACCTGGAAACCGGCCACGTGCGCGTGGTCCAAGCCGACCAGCGGAGACGCCCATGAATCCGCGCCTGCTGGAGCTGTACAACCAGGAACTGCACCACGTGCGCGAAAGCGCGGCGGAGTTCGCCAAGGAATACCCCAAGATCGCCAGTCGGCTGACGTTGTCCGGGATGGACTGCGCCGACCCGTACGTCGAACGTTTGCTGGAAGGCTTCGCCTACCTGACGGCGCGGGTGCAGCTCAAGCTCGATGCCGAGTACCCGACCTTCACCCATAACCTGCTGGAAATCGCCTATCCCCACTATCTGGCGCCCACGCCGTCGATGACCGTGGTGCAACTGCAGACCGACCCCGATGAGGGCTCGCTGAGCGGCGGCTTTGCGCTGCCCCGGGACACCGTCCTGCGCGCCGCCCTGGGGCGTGAAACCCAGACCTGCTGCGAGTACCGCACCGCCCACGCGGTGACGTTGTGGCCGTTGCAGGTCAGCCAGGCCGAGTACTTCGGCAACCCGTCCGCCGTGCTCGGACGCCTGGCCGCCAGCGAACCGAAGGCCAAGGCCGGCCTGCGCCTGACCCTGCGTACGGGCGCCGAACTGCCGTTCAACAGCCTGCCCCTGGACAACCTGCCGCTGTACCTCAGCGGTGCCGACGAACAGCCCTTCCGTCTCTACGAACAACTGCTGAGCAATGCTTGCGCGGTGTTCGCCCGCAAGCCCGGCGGCGATTGGGTTGAACGCTTGCCTCAGGACGCGCTGTGCTCGCGGGGTTTCGACGATGCCGATGCCGCGCTGCCCGTGGTCTCGCGCGCCTTCCAGGGCTATCGCCTGTTGCAGGAATACTTCGCCCTGCCCCATCGGTTCCTGTTCGTCGACTTCACCCAATTGAGCCGCGCGGTCAAGCGCTGCGACGGTCAGGAGCTGGAGCTGATCGTGCTGTTCGACCGGCACGACCCGAGCCTGGAGGGCAGCGTCGGCGCCGCGCAGTTTCTGCCGTTCTGCACCCCGGCGATCAACCTGTTCCCCAAGCGCCTGGATCGCATCCACCTCTCGGAGCGGGTCAACGAACATCACGTCATCGCCGACCGCACCCGACCGATGGATTTCGAAGTGCATTCGCTGACCGGCCTCACCGGCCACGGCACCGGGCCGGAGCAGCCGTTCCTGCCGTTCTATGCCGTGCGCGATCCGTCCCGTTATGGCCGCGACCAGGCCTATTACACAATACGGCGTGAGCCACGAGTATTGTCCAGCGACCAACGACGCAACGGCCCGCGCTCGACCTACGTGGGCAGCGAAACCTTCGTCAGCCTGGTGGACAGCCAGCAGGCGCCCTATCGCCACGACCTGCGCCAACTGGGCGTGACGGCGCTGTGCACCAACCGCGACCTACCGCTGTTCATGAGTGTGGGCAACGGCAAGACTGATTTCACGTTGGCCGACAGCGCGCCCGTCGGCGCGATTCGTTGCGTCGCCGGCCCCAGTCGACCACGGGCCAGCCATGCCCACGACGCCAAGGCCTGGCGTTTGATCAGCCAGCTCTCGCTCAATTACCTGTCCCTGAGCGAGCAAGGCCAGGGCGCCGCCGCCCTGCGCGAACTGCTGCGCCTGTACGGCGACAGCAACGATGCGGCGGTGCAGTTGCAGATCGAAGGCCTGCGCGAAGTCAGCAGCAAGGCCTGCACCCGACGCCTGCCGATGCCCGGCCCGATCGTGTTTGGTCGGGGCCTGGAAATCACCCTGGAATTCGATGAAAACGCGTTTCGCGGCACTGGGGTGTTTTTGCTCGGTGCGGTGTTCGAGCGCTTCCTGGCACGCTACGTGTCGATCAACAGTTTTACCGAAACGGTGATCCGTACCACCGAACGCGGCGAGATCATGCGATGGAAAGCCAAGCCCGGACGTCGTCCGACCCTTTGAGTACCCTGGACGCGATGCACCAGGAGCCCTGGGAATACGACTTCTTCCAGGCCTTGCGCCGTATCGAGTGCGAATCCCCCGAGCTGCCGCGCCTGGGCCATTCATTGCGCCTGGCCGACGACCCGCTGCGCCTGGGGCAACAGGCCGAATGCACCTTCGCCCCGGCGACCCTGGCCTCGGTGCAACCGGGCCTCGACGGTGCGCCGGCACGCCTGGAGCAGTTCTTCTTCGGCCTCGGCGGCCCCAACGGCCCGCTGCCGCTGCACATCACCGAATACGTGCGCGAACGTCAGCGCAACAACGCCGACAGCACCAGCAAACGGTTCCTGGATGTGTTCCACCATCGCCTGCTCAGCCTGTTCTACCGGGCCTGGGCCGAAGCGCGGCCAACGGTCAGCCATGATCGCCCGGACGATGACTACTGGTCGGCGCGCCTGGCCGCCCTCAGTGGTCGGGGCATGCCGAGCCTGCTCAAGCAGGGGCTGATCCCCGACACGGCGAAGCTGCATTACAGCGGCCACTTGTCGGCGCAAACCCGCTACCCGGACGGCCTGAAGGCCATCATCAGCGAGTACTTCGGCCTGCCGGTGGAGATCGAAGAATACGTCGGCCAATGGCTGGAACTGCCAGAACGCAGCCGCGTGGGCGTCAGCGCCCATCAGTTGGGCGTGGACTTTTGCCTGGGCCGCTACGTGTGGGATCGCCAGCACAAATTCCGCATTCGCCTGGGGCCACTCAAGCTCGATGACTACATGGGCATGTTGCCCGGCAGCCAACCCTTCAACGAGCTGGTGGCCTGGGTCGCCGAATACCTGGGCCATGAACTGGACTGGGACCTGAACCTGATCCTGGAACAACCCGAAGTACCGGCGCTGCAACTCAACGGCAGTTTGCGCCTGGGGTTCAACACCTGGTTGGGACGCCCCGAAACAGATGCCAAGGATTTAATACTGGCCCGGCATTACGCCGAACAGGCCAACACCTCACAGACCTCAAGGAGCCATGAGCATGGGTGAAATCAGTCGCGCCGCGTTGTTCGGCAAACTCAACAGCGTGGCCTACAAAGCCATCGAAGCCGCCACCGTGTTCTGCAAGTTGCGCGGTAACCCCTACGTGGAACTGGCCCACTGGTTTCATCAGTTGCTGCAGCTGCAGGACTCGGACCTGCACCGCATCATCCGCCAGTTCAATATCGAGCCAGCACGCCTGGCCCGCGACCTGACCGAAGCCCTGGACCGCCTGCCACGGGGCTCGACCTCCATCACCGACCTGTCTTCCCACGTTGAAGAAGCCGTGGAACGCGGTTGGGTCTACGGCAGCCTGATGTTTGGCGAAAGCCAGGTGCGCACCGGTTACCTGGTGCTGGGCATTCTCAAGACGCCAAGCCTGCGCCATGCGTTGCTGGGGCTGTCGTCGGAGTTCGACAAGGTCAAGGTCGAGGCCTTGAGCGAGCGCTTTGACGAATACGTCGGCGACTCCCCGGAAAACGCCCTGACCGCCAGCGACGGTTTCAACGCCGGTGCCGTGCCGGGCGAGGCCAGTGGCGCCATGGCCCCCAGCGCCATGGGCAAACTGGAAGCCCTCAAACGCTTCACCGTCGACCTCACCGAACAGGCCCGCAGCGGCAAGCTCGACCCCATCGTCGGTCGCGACGAAGAGATCCGCCAACTGGTGGACATCCTCATGCGCCGCCGGCAGAACAACCCGATCCTCACCGGTGAAGCCGGCGTGGGCAAGACCGCCGTGGTCGAAGGCTTTGCCCTGCGCATCGTCGCCGGCGACGTGCCGCCATCGCTCAAGGACGTGGAACTGCGCAGCCTCGATGTCGGCCTGTTGCAGGCCGGCGCGAGCATGAAAGGCGAGTTCGAACAGCGCCTGCGCCAGGTCATCGAAGATGTCCAGGCGTCGCCCAAACCGATCATTTTGTTCATCGACGAAGCCCACACCCTGGTGGGCGCCGGTGGCGCTGCCGGCACGGGTGACGCGGCCAACCTGCTCAAGCCGGCCCTGGCCCGCGGCACCCTGCGTACGGTAGCGGCCACGACCTGGGCCGAGTACAAGAAACACATCGAAAAAGACCCGGCCCTGACCCGGCGTTTCCAAGTGGTGCAAGTGGCCGAGCCGTCCGAAGACAAGGCGCTGCTGATGATGCGCGGCGTGGCCTCGACCATGGAAAAACACCATCAGGTGCAGATCCTCGACGAGGCTCTGGAAGCCTCGGTCAAACTGTCCCACCGCTACATCCCGGCGCGCCAGTTACCGGACAAATCCGTGAGCCTGCTGGATACCGCCTGCGCCCGTGTCGCCATCAGCCTGCACGCGGTGCCGGCCGAAGTGGACGACAGCCGTCGGCGCATCGAAGCGCTGGAAACCGAGCTGCAAATCATCGCCCGTGAACACGCCATCGGCATTGCCATTGGCAGCCGTCAGACCCAGAGCGAAAACCTGCTGAGCGCCGAACGCGAACGCCTGGCCGAGCTGGAAGGCCGCTGGGCCGAAGAGAAAGCCCTGGTGGACGAGTTGCTCGCCACCCGCGCCACCCTGCGCGAGCGCGTCGGCGTGGTGGACAGCGAAGACAACAGCGAAGCTTGCGACAACGAAAGCCACGCCCTGCGCGAGCAACTGGTGGACCTGCAACAGCGCCTGACCGCGCTGCAAGGCGAAACCCCATTGATTCTGCCGACCGTGGACTACCAGGCCGTGGCCTCGGTGGTCGCCGACTGGACCGGTATCCCGGTGGGCCGCATGGCTCGCAACGAACTGGAAACGGTGCTCAACCTCGACCAGCACCTGAAAAAACGCATCATCGGCCAGGACCACGCCTTGCAGATGATCGCCAAGCGCATCCAAACCTCCCGCGCCGGCCTGGACAATCCGAGCAAACCCATTGGCGTGTTCATGCTCGCCGGCACCTCCGGCGTGGGCAAGACCGAAACCGCCCTGGCCCTGGCCGAAGCCATGTATGGCGGCGAGCAGAACGTCATCACCATCAACATGAGCGAGTTCCAGGAAGCCCACACCGTGTCCACCCTCAAGGGCGCGCCACCGGGCTACATCGGCTATGGCGAAGGCGGCGTACTGACCGAAGCCGTGCGGCGCAAACCGTACAGCGTGGTGCTGCTGGACGAGGTGGAAAAAGCCCACCCGGACGTGCATGAGATTTTCTTCCAGGTGTTCGACAAAGGTGTGATGGAGGACGGTGAAGGCCGGGTGATCGACTTCAAGAACACCTTGATTCTGTTGACCACCAACGCCGGTACCGAACTGATTGCCCAGGTCTGCAAAGACCCGCAGAACGTGCCCGAGCCCGAGGACATCGCCAAGGCCCTACGCCAGCCGCTGCTGGAGATTTTCCCGCCGGCCCTGCTGGGTCGCCTGGTGACAATTCCGTACTACCCGCTCAGCGACGAGATGCTCAAGGCCATCACCCGCCTGCAACTCAACCGCATCAAGAAGCGCGTGGAGAACACCCACAAAGTCGCCTTCGACTACGACGACGCGGTGATCGACCTCATCGTCTCGCGCTGCACCGAAACCGAAAGCGGCGGACGCATGATCGACGCCATCCTGACCAACAGCCTGCTGCCGGACATGAGCCGCGAGTTCCTGACCCGCATGCTCGAAGGCAAGGCGCTGGCCGGCGTGCGGATCAGCGCCCGGGATAACGAATTGCAGTACGATTTCAGCGACGCGGCCTGACGGTAAGGAACACCGTAAAACCCTGTGGGAGCGAGCTTGCTCGCGATAGCGCAAGTACATTCAACATCAATGTTGACTGATACGCCGCCATCGCGAGCAAGCTCGCTCCCACAGTGGCATCTTCCACAGTGGGGGTTGCGTTCCTTCAGCTATTACAACTTGCACGGGACACTCGATGTTATTCAACCAAGCCTCACGCCTGGCCAAAATCACCAGCCCCCTGGGACCTGAGGTGCTGTTGCTCAAGGACATGGGCGGCGGCGAAGAGCTGGGGCGGCTGTTCAACTACGAGTTGCAGTTGCACTCGCTGGACAACGCCATCGACCTCAACCAGGTGCTCGGCAAACCCATGTGCGTGAGCCTGCAACTGGACGGCGGCGGCGAGCGGCATTTCCACGGCATCGTTTCGCGCTTCAGCCAGAACGTTGACCAGGGCCAGTTCGCCAGTTACCAGGCGACCTTGCGCCCCTGGCTATGGCTGCTGACCCGTACCTCCGATTGCCGGATTTTCCAGAACCTGACCATCCCGCAGATCATCAAGCAGGTGTTTCGCGACCTGGGTTTCTCCGACTTCGAAGACGCCCTCAGCCGCCCCTATCGCGAGTGGGAATACTGCGTGCAGTATCGCGAAACCAGCTTCGATTTCGTCAGTCGCCTGATGGAACAGGAAGGGATCTACTACTTCTTCCGCCACGAACAGGGCCGTCATGTATTGGTGCTGGCCGACGCCTATGGCGCCCACACCACGGTGCCCGGCTACGGTTCGGTGCCCTACTACCCCAAGAACGAACAGCAGCGCGAGCGCGACCATATCCACGACTGGCACCTGGCCCAGGAAGTGCAGCCCGGCTCGCTGGAACTCAACGACTACGACTTCCAGCGCCCCAGCGCGCGCATCGACGTGCGTTCGGCCATGCCGCGCCCGCACACCGCCGGCGACTATCCGCTGTACGACTACCCCGGCACCTATGTGCAGAGCCAAGACGGCGAACACTACGCCCGCACCCGCATCGAAGCCTTGCAAACCCTGCACGAGCAAGTGGAGCTGGCCGGCAACGCTCGCGGTCTGGGCTCGGGCCACCTGTTCAGCCTCACGGGCTTCACCCGCCAGGACCAGAACCGCGAATACCTGATCGTCGGCGCCCGCTATTACGTGTCCCAGGAAAGCGGTGAAACCGGCGGCGGCGCACCTTCGGCCCAGTTCGAAAGCAGCCTGACCTGCATCGTCGCCCAACAAAGCTACCGGCCGCTGCCCACGACCCATCGCCCCATCGTCAAAGGCCCGCAGACCGCGTTGGTGGTCGGCCCCAAGGGCGAGGAAATCTGGACCGATCAGTTCGGCCGGGTGAAGGTGCATTTCTACTGGGACCGTCACGACCAGTCCAACGAAAACAGCTCGTGCTGGATTCGCGTGTCACAGTCCTGGGCCGGGAAAAACTGGGGCTCGATGCAGATCCCGCGCATTGGCCAGGAAGTGATTGTCAGCTTCCTGGAAGGCGACCCCGACCGGCCGATCATCACCGGTCGCGTCTACAACGCCGAACAGACCGTGCCTTATGACCTGCCCGCAAACGCCACCCAGAGCGGCATGAAAAGCCGTTCGAGCAAGGGCGGCACCCCAGCGAATTTCAACGAAATCCGCATGGAAGACAAAAAAGGCGCCGAGCAGTTGTACATCCATGCCGAACGCAATCAGGACATTGTGGTGGAGGTGGATGAAAGCCACTCGGTGGGTCACGACCGCAACAAGAGCATCGGCCACAACGAGACGGTGACCATCGGCAACAACCGCCTGCGCATCGTCAAGCAGGAAGACATCCTGTCGGTGGGCCTGCGCAAGACCGACAGCATCAGCCAGAGCTACGTCATTGAAGTGGGCGAGAACCTGCGCCTGGTCTGCGGCGAAAGCATTCTGGAGCTCAACGCCAGCGGCCAGATCAATCTGACCGGCGTGCAAATCAGCTTCTATGCCAGCGGCG
>NZ_WUUD01000002.1:88589-89281 GCF_009831705.1 Pseudomonas sp. PICF6
ACCTGCGCGCTCAACCGGGCGTCGCCGTGCGCCTGGGCGCCAATCAGGAAGTCGAAGGCATCGAGCTGCGCAGCCAGTTCAACAAGGGCAACGAAAAGGTCTTCCAGTTTCAGCTCGCCCTGGTACTGCCCGGCACGCGCAAGATGCTTGCCTTGAGCTACGTCAAAGCCGAGAAGCTCGGTGATGCTGAAGCAGCGCATTGGGCGACGATCAAGGGCTCGTTGTTGTTTGACGTTCCGGCTTGATGAGCGAACTGCATGTCTGACGCTCTCTGGGCCGCCCGGCTGGGCGATGCGCTGGACCACACCTCAATGATGGCTGACATTCTTGGAGGCGTGCTGGAGGTAGCAGCCAACATTGCGATTACCGCCCTAGCGACGGCTGCGGTGGTGGCGGCTACGGGCATCACAGTCGCCACAGGCGGGTTAGGTTGCTTCCTGCTCGGCGCCGTGGTGGGTGCCGTCGTTGGCCTTGCCATGAGCAAGACCGGGGCCGACGAAGGGCTGAGCAATATCTGCGAAGGCATTGGCAACGCGCTGTTCCCGCCCACGGTGCAAGCGAACATCCTCACCGGCTCAACCAACACCCTGACCAACAACATCCCAGCCGCTCGCGCCGCTGGGGCGATTCAATCCCATGTCGCACCAGCAGGCACCGAGCTTGAGGCACCTGAGCCGCAAGCCGAGCCCAGC
>NZ_WUUD01000002.1:89291-89642 GCF_009831705.1 Pseudomonas sp. PICF6
CTGCCGTGCATGCTGGTGGGCGGCGCGGCGTCGATGGCGGTCAGCAGCGCGATGGGCGCCGCGGCCAACGCTACTATGGGTTCGTCGAACCCGGTGCATGCCGCCACCGGGGCCAAAGTTCTGGGCGATGTCGAGGAGATGGACTTCGTCCTGCCCGGCATCTTGCCAATCGACTGGCAACGCTTCTACAACAGCCGCGACGAGCGCCGCGAAGGTATGTTCGGTGCGGGCTGGAGCGTGGCCTATGAGGTGCGCGTCGAGATCCTGCCTCACCCCGAGGGCGGTGAAACGCTGGTCTACACCGATGAACAGGGCCGGCGCATCGACATGGGCTCCATCCCTCTGGGCGGC
>NZ_WUUD01000002.1:89652-103442 GCF_009831705.1 Pseudomonas sp. PICF6
GTGTTCAGTCCCGGTGAAGGGCTCAGCGTACGACGGCATGCCAATGGCCAATTGCTGATCGACAGCTCAGACGGCCTGTACCGGTTGTTCGAACCCACCCCGGGCCATGCATCGCTGCTGCGCCTGAGTCAGCTGGGCGACCGCAATGACAACCGCATCTACCTCGACTACGACGACACAGGTCGGTTGGTACAGCTGCGAGACACCTTTGACCTGACCAGCATCGCGCTGGCGTACCACAAACGCTGGCCGCAACGGGTCAGCCGGATAGACCGGCTTTACGCCGATCAACGCCGTGAAGTGCTGATGCACTACGATTACGACGCCCAGGGTGATCTGACCGAGGTCCGTCAATCCAACGGTCACGTGAAACGCCGCTACGCCTACGATGCCGGACGGCGCATGGTTGAGCACCAACTGCCCACCGGGCTGCGCTGCTTTTACGAATGGGCCTTAATCGAAAAGCGAGAATGGCGGGTTGTTCGCCACTGGACCGACGCGGGCGACACTTACGCCTTTGACTACGACCTGGCTGCCGGGACAACGCGCATCACCGACGGTTTGAATCGCATCAGCACCCGTCGCTGGGATAGGCGGTATCAGATCACCGAAGCCACCGATGCCCTGGACCGTACCTGGGCCTTCCAGTGGAACGAGGAAAGCCAGTTGGTGGCGGCAACGGCCCCCAACGGCGGACAACATCAATTCAGTTATGACGAGGCGGGTAACCTTTGCCAGACGTCTGACCCACTCGGACGCAGCGAGTCAACACTGTGGCTCGAACACTGGGCGCTGCCCCTGACCGAAACCGATGCCGCGGGCAATACCTGGCAGTACCGCTATGACTCGCGTGGCAACCGCATTCGCGAAACCGATCCGTTGGGCAACGTCACCCGCTATCGCCATGACGCCCACGGTCAGGTGGTGGAAGTTATCGACGCCATCGGTAAACGCAAAACCCTGCGTTGGACGCCCCTTGGCCAGCTCAGCGAGCACACTGATTGTTCCGGCTACACCACACGGTTCAGTTATTGCGAGCGCGGGACGTTGCTCAGCAGCACCGACGCACTGGGGGAACGGACGCTTTTCAGCTATGACGACCAAGGCAGGCTGCTGACCAAACAATTACCGGACGGACGTACCGAGCAATATCAGCGCGATGCGAGCGGCCAATTGATCGGCTACAGCGACCCCGCCGGGCACACTACGCATTTCCAGCACACCCTCAATGGGCAACTGCGCGTGCGTACCGACGCGCATGGTCGACGGGTAGAGCTGAGCTACGACAACTACGGCCGCCTGCTGGCGCTGACCAACGAAAACGGTGAATGCTACCGGTTTGCCTGGGACGCTGGCGACCGTTTGACCGCCCAGCACAGCCTGGACGGCAGCCTCAAACGCTACGCCTACGACCCACTGGACAACGTCACCCGCATGGAAGCGCTCGCGGTTGCGGGCAGCACCGACCTGGACCTCGCGCCGCAAGCATCGATCACCCATGAGCTGGAGCGCGACGCAATGGGTCGGCTGGTGGCCAAAGTCACCACAGACGGGCGCACCGAGTACCGCTATGACGCGCTCGATCAGGTCAACGCCATCACCTTCACCGCGCTTACCGGTGAGCAGCAAAGCATCGGCTTGAACTACGACGCTCTTGGGCAACTGATCGCCGAGCAAGGCTGGGCCGGACGCCTGGAGCATCGCTACGATGAGCTGGGCAATCTGACCCAGACGCTGCTCCCCGATGGTCGCTGGCTAAACCGACTGCATTACGGCAGCGGCCACCTGCACCAGATCAACCTTGACGGCCAGGTCATCAGCGACTTCGAACGCGACCGCCTGCACCGTGAAGTGCTGCGCACCCAAGGGCGCCTCAGCACCCGCAGCGAATACGACCGCAGCGGTCGCCTGCGCGCACGCCAACGTCGGCAACAGGGCCAGTCCGCGCTGTTACCACCGGCGGCGCAATCACTGTTTGGCTATGACAGCAGTGATCAACTGGTAGAACGCTTCGACAGCCAGCCTGACGCCCCTCATCGCCATCTGCTGCACTACGACGCCACCGGACGCATTCTCGCCAGCCAGGACAATCTCCAGGGCCAGCGTGAAGGATTCGCCTATGATCCGGCCGCCAACTTGCTCGATAGCCTGGGCACCGAACGGGTCGCTCATAACCGTTTGCTGACCTATCAGGACAAGCGCTACCGCTATGACGGCTTCGGCCGCATGGTGGAAAAGCGCAGCGCCCGGCGGGGTGTCCAGCGCATGCGCTACGACGCCGAACAGCGTTTGGTGGAGGTTAGAAACGATAACGGCTCGGTCGTGAAAATGACCTACGACCCGCTGGGCCGGCGCATCGAAAAAGCCGAATACGACCGCCATACCACCCTGCTTAGCCGCACCCGCTTCACCTGGGATGCACTGCAACTGTTGCAGGAACACCGCGACAACCAGACCAGCCTGTACATCTACGCCGACGACAGCCACGAACCGTTGGCAAGGGTCGACGGCCTGGGTGAACACCAGAAAATCCGTTACTACCACAACGACTCCAACGGCCTGCCCGAACAACTCTCGGAAGCCGACGGGCACACGCTTTGGCGGGCCCGTTACCAGGTGTGGGGCAACACCGTAGAAGAGCTACGCGAACCGTATTACATCGAAGAGCAGAACCTGCGTTTCCAGGGCCAATACCTGGACCGGGAAACCGGGCTGCACTACAACACCTTGCGCTTCTACGACCCGGACATCGGTCGCTTTACCACACCGGACCCCATCGGTTTGGCCGGTGGGCTGAACCTCTACCAGTACGCGCCAAACCCGGTGAGCTGGATCGACCCCTCGGGTCTGATGAAGTGCTCGACGCCACCTAAGGGCCGCAAGGTCAACCGGACGGTTTATCGCTTTGAAGAGCCAGGACGGATCAGCACAACCTGGACGGCGCACAAGTGGAACGTTGCCTCCAGACACCGTTACACCGCCCCCGGACTGGGTGGTGTCTATGGCGCCAACTCACGCAAGACCGCCATGGGCGAAGTCAACCACTGGGGTGTGGACCTTTCCACCCGGGTGTTGGTAAGCAAGAAAGTGCAGCTCAACAACGTTCTGGATCTGACCCGGGCTGACGTGCGTAAACAACTGGGGGTTTCGCTAAAGAGCATTACCGGCAACAAATACACCCAGACTCATCAAATAGGCGCCTGGGCCAAGGCCAATGGTTATGATGGGATCCTGGCACCGTCGGCGCGAAACCCGACCGGCAGCAACTTGATTTCCTTTGCAGGTTTTTAAAATGGGACTGGAAGACGAATACGTCGGCGATGCCGATTGGCAAACTTTCGTGCGGTTGTACGAAGAGGACTACCTCGACGACAACGCCCGCACGCTGGCCAAGGCCATGGATGACAACCTCGACATGGCAGTGGTGCTCTACGGAAAAAGGGGGCTCAAGGAAGGGTTCTGGTGGCTGGAACAGACCGTGCCCGCCCTGGGTAACAAACGCCCGGCCGATTGTCTCAAGACCCCGAAACTGATCAAGCGTCTGAGAATGGCCTTGATGAGCATGCCCTGATACGCCAGTAGCGTGTTGGAGAACGTCACCCCGCGATGGCCTCTACCCCCTAAGAATTTCGCCGGAAAGCCCTCATGCTTTGGCCTACGAGAGACGCCATGAGCCTGAAACAAGAGTTCGTTGCCTTCACGGCAACCCGGCAGCAACAAACCTGCGCCGTGGTCTTGATCGCAGGTGGCGCATCCAGGTGAACGAAAGATCAGGATCAAAAGATCGCAGCCTTCGGCAACTCCGACACTGCACCCCGCCCTTCGTCGCCTGAAAAGGAACTTCGCCCCGAATCCCTTATCTCAAAGAGCACTTCGCCATACTGGCGGGCTTTGGAGCAAGCGCGTGCCAATCCACAGCAGTGCACGTTCTTTGAGATTTGTGCCGATGGTCGACAAGAACCTACAGGATTCGTCCCAACCTCACTGGCCCGAAGCGGCCCAGACGCTCATGGCGCTGATGCACGCCCAGGGCGAAGTCGCGCGCCTGAGCGAGCGTGAGCAGCTATTCAGCTCATTGCTGGTCAGCGTCAACGCGGTGCTCTGGGCGTTCAACTGGGAAACCCGACAGGTCCTGTATGTCAGCCCCGCCTATGAACGAATCTTCGGTCGGCCGGCAGGTCTGGTGCTGGCTGATTTCAATGAATGGCGCGACGCAATCTACCCCGACGACCTCGAATACGCGGAGCGCAGCCTGGCCGAAGTGCTGGTCAAAGGTGCCGTGGAGGATCGTGAGTACCGCATCATCGCTGCCAATGGCCAGATCCGCTGGCTGAGCGACAAGTGCTTCATCAACCGTAAGGCTGAGTCGGGGCAACCGGTGATCGTGGTGGGCATTGCCGAAGACATCACTGAAAAGAAGCTGCTGGAAAGCGAACTGCAACGACTGGCAACCACCGACGTTCTGACTCAGAGCAGCAATCGCCGCCACTTCTTCGAATGCGCTCACCGTGAATTCGAGCAGGCACGACTGCAGGGCACACCCATGGCGTTCCTGTTGCTGGACATCGATGATTTCAAAGTGATCAACGACACCTACGGTCATCAGGAAGGCGATAACGTGCTGCAGAAAATCGCCGAAAGCGGACGTTCCGTTCTCAGACGCGGTGATCTGTTTGGACGAATCGGTGGTGAAGAATTCGCCGCGGTGTTCCCTGGCTGTGCCCCGGACATGGCACTGCAAGTCGCCGAGCGTCTGCAGCGCGAGATTCAGCGCCTGGCTTTCCGCAGCGGGGAGAAAGGCTTCGGCATCACCGTCAGCCAAGGCTTGACCAGCCTTACCGCCGAAGATCAGAGCCTCGACACCCTGTTCTCCCGCGCCGATGCGGCCATGTACGAAGCCAAGCGCCAGGGGAAAAATCGCATCATTGCGGCTTGAGCAATCTCGTCGCCAAGGCGTCAGCAAAACTCCAGTCATACCCCCTGTGGGAGCGAGCCTGCTCGCGATGGCGGACTGACAGCCAGCGCATCGGTGAATGGCACCCCTCTCATCGCGAGCAGGCTCGCTCCCACAGGGTTGGTCAGCGGCCTTACTTGCGGCGCAATCGCATCAACTCCGGCAATCCGATCTTCAGCAAACGCGCCGTGCGCCCACGGGCCAGCTCTTCAAGCCCTTCATGCTCGGTCAGATGGGCCATTTGCGCCGCCATGTTCATCACCAGTGCCTCGCGGGAGTAAACCCCGCCGCCCAGGCCATAGGCCGCCGCAATCAACTCCCGCAGCTCCAGCGGCAGACGCCAGCGGGTGCGCAGCGCGGAACCGAAGCTGGCACCGAACTGATCGAGCAAATTGCCCACCTCCTCCGATTCGTCGAGCTCGCCGCCGGCCTGCGTCCATTCCTCCAGGCATCGCAACAACGCCAAGTCCCCCAAGCGATGCAACAACCCGGCGCAATAGCAACGCTCCTGCTCCAGATCCAGCAGCCGCGCCAGCATCCGGGCGTACTCACCGGTGTGCAGCGACAACTCCCAGTAACGCTCGGCATAGTCCGCCAGACACGGGACACTGAGCCGGGCACAGCGCTTGAGGGTCAGCCCCAGAATCAGGTTCATGCTCTGCCCGGTACCAAGCTGATGCAGCGACTGCGCGACCGTCTGCACCAGGCCGCCGCCCTGATGCTGCGCAGCGCTGTTGGCCGCAGCAATCAGCACGGCGGTAATTTGCGGGTCGGTGCGGATTTCTTCTTCCAGCAGTTTCAGGTCCAGACCGCCGGGGTTGAGGCTGCGCTTGACTGCCACTTGCACATCGGTCATCAGCGGCGCGCCTTCGGAAGAATCACGTCGACGCTCCAGAAAGGTTGTCAGGGTCTGCTCCGGGGCTGACACGTCGGTGGAGCAATCCTCTGCGCTGCTCAACAGTAGCCCCTGCAAACGCTGGGTCAGGTCTTCCCGGTTCAAGGGTTTGGTCAGGTAGGCCGCAGGCGCCAGCGGCAAGACCTCACGTACGCTGGCGCTATCGTTGCGCCGGCTCATGAGAATGAACGGCAACACCGGTTTTCGATGCTGCTGGCGAAGGCCCCGCAGGATGCTCAGGCCATCGACGCCCGGCAATTCCCAATCGGCGATCACCAGGTCATAGGCGTTGTGCGCAAGCAGATTCAGGGCCTGCTGGCCCTCGCCGCACGTATCCACCCGGGCATCGCAGCGTATGCCCGATAGCACCTGCTCAAGCAGCTCCCGAGACACCGGATCGGCCTCGGCGATCAACACACGGGGTACAGCGGGTAAATCCACGGCAGTCATGCAGCATCGCTCCCTCGCAATACTTGCACCTTAGCCAATGGTGGCCGTTGCAGACAGCTCCACCCCTGGGAATATGTTCCCGAATATGAAAAAACCCGCTGCGAAGCGGGTTTTTTGTGGGTCAGCGCACAGCTCAGGGCTCGTAAAATCAGAGCTCGGAGAAGCACTCTTCGATGATTGCCAAGCCTTTGTCCAATTGCTCGTCTGGCGAGGTCAGCGGAACCAGCACCCGCAGGACGTTGCCGTAGGTGCCGCAGGACAGCAGGATCAAGCCCTTGTCGCGGGCCTTGGCCACAACCTGAGCCACGGCCGCCGCGTTCGGCTTGTGGGTATCGCCATTTTCGAACAACTCCACGGCGATCATCGCACCCAGGGCACGGACTTCGCCGATGACCGGGTATTTCTTCTGGATGGCCTTGAGGCCAGTCACCAGACGCTCGCCCACCGCCTTGCAGCGATCCAGCAAGTGCTCTTCCTCAAACACCTCCATCACCGCCAGCGCAGCAGCGCAGGCAATCGGGCTGCCGGCGTAGGTGCCACCCAGGCCACCAGGGGCAATAGCGTCCATGTACTCGGCCTTACCGCATACACCGGCCAACGGGAAACCGCCGGCGATGGATTTGGCGAAAGTCGTCAGGTCGGCGGCAACACCCATTTGTTCCATGGCGAAGAAGGTGCCAGTCCGACCGGCGCCGGTCTGTACTTCGTCAGCGATCAGCAGAATGCCGTGCTGATCACAGAGGGCGCGCAGGCGCTTCATGAATTCCTTGGGCGCCACGTAGAAACCACCCTCGCCCTGTACTGGCTCGATGATGATTGCCGCGATGTCACGTGGTTCGGCGTCGTTCTTGAAAATACGCTCGATGCTGGCAATGGAGTCGTCGATGCTCACGCCGTGCAGTTCGTTCGGGTACAGCGCGCGGAAGATGCCGCCGGGCATCAAGCCCATGCCGGCCGAATACGGCACGACTTTACCGGTCAGGCCCAGGGTCATCATGGTGCGGCCGTGGTAGGCACCGGTGAAGGCAATTACACCGGCACGGCCAGTGGCGGCGCGAGCGATTTTTACCGCGTTCTCCACCGCTTCGGAACCGGTGGTCACCAGCAGGGTTTTCTTGGCGAAATCACCCGGCACCTTCGCGTTGATTTTTTCGCACAGTTCCACATACGGTTCGTAAGCCAACACCTGGAAGCAAGTGTGGGTCAGCTTGTTCAGCTGTTCGGTCACGGCGGCGATGATTTTCGGATGTACGTGGCCGGTGTTCAGCACCGCGATACCGCCCGCGAAGTCGATGAATTCACGGCCTTCAACGTCGGTTACCGTGGCATTCTTCGCCGATTCGGCGAAGATCGGGTGAATCTGGCCAACACCGCGTGGTACAGCAGCTTCGCGGCGTTTCATCAGGGAAGCGTTAGTCTTGTTGCTCATTGAATATGTCCTCATTCGCCGCTCATCGGTCGGCGTGGGTCAAGGCGTACATGGACGGGAGGCAACTGCGACAGCATGCGATGATCGACTGTCACAGCGTTCCGGCCACAAGAAACAGAACGGGTGAAACGCGCAAAGGGACAGCGCTCTCGTGCCCTTTGCGCTTGCAGCAGAATCAGATACCGAGGCAGAGGTATTTGATTTCCAGGTAATCCTCGATGCCGTATTTGGAGCCTTCACGGCCCAGGCCGGAGGCCTTGATGCCGCCGAACGGCGCGACTTCGTTGGAAATCAACCCGGTGTTGACGCCAACCATGCCGTATTCCAGGGCTTCGGCCACGCGGAACACACGGCCCAGGTCGCGGGCATAGAAGTACGAGGCCAGGCCGAACTCGGTGTCGTTGGACATCGCGATCACTTCGGCTTCGTCTTTGAAGCGGAACAGCGGCGCCAACGGGCCGAAGGTCTCTTCCTTCGCCACGGCGGCACTCGAGGGTACGTTGGTCAGGATAGTCGGCTCGAAGAAGTTGCCTTCCATGGCCTTGCCGCCAGCCAGCACGGTCGCGCCTTTGCTGACCGCATCAGCGATGTGCTCTTGCACCTTGGCAACCGCTTTCTCGTCGATCAACGGACCGGTGGTGGTGCCATCTTCCAGACCATTGCCGATCTTGAGCTTGGCGACTGCCACTTTGAGTTTTTCAGCGAAGGCGTCGTACACCGAATCCTGGATGTACAGACGGTTGGCGCAGACGCAGGTCTGACCGTTGTTGCGGTATTTGGAAATGATTGCGCCTTCGACGGCCTTATCCAGGTCCGCGTCGTCGAACACGATGAACGGCGCGTTGCCGCCCAGTTCCAGGGAGACTTTCTTGATGTCCTTGGCACATTCGGCCATCAACTGACGACCGATTTCGGTCGAGCCGGTGAACGACAGCTTGCGCACGATCGGATTGCTGGTCAGCTCGCCGCCGATGTCGCCGGCACTGCCGGTGACCACGCTCAGCACGCCCTGCGGGATGCCGGCACGGTGAGCCAGTTCAACCAGCGCCAGCGCCGAGAACGGGGTTTGCGAAGCCGGCTTGATGACCATGGTGCAGCCCGCGGCCAGAGCCGGGCCGGCCTTGCGGGTGATCATCGCAGCCGGGAAATTCCATGGGGTAATGGCAGCAGTCACACCGATTGGCTGCTTGATCACGATCAGGCGCTTGTCGGGCTGGTGGCCAGGAATCACATCACCGTAGATGCGCTTGGCTTCTTCGGCGAACCATTCGATAAACGAGGCGGCGTAAACAATTTCGCCCTTGGCTTCGGCCAGCGGCTTGCCCTGTTCCAGGGTCATCAGGCGACCGAGGTCATCCTGGTTTTCGATCAGCAATTCGTACCAGCGGCGCAGCTTGTTGGCGCGCTCTTTGGCGGTGAGGGCGCGCCAGGCCGGCAACGCCTTGTCGGCGGCTTCAATCGCCCGCCGGGTTTCGGCAGCGCCCATCTTCGGCACCGTGCCCAGCACTTCACCCGTTGCCGGGTTGGTAACCTTGATCGTCTGACCATTGTCCGCGTCGACCCAAGCGCCATCGATAAAGGCTTGCTGGCGGAACAACTGGGTGTCTTTAAGCTGCATGTCGGCTTTCCTTAACAGCACCGCGCGCGCGCGGAGCGAATTAGATTTGTAGAAAGGCGCCTCAGGGGCTGCCGTCAGGGAAATCATCCACCGGGCTGAAGCACAGAAATAACGCACATAAGCACAGACGTGCGGTTCAGCACCCAGACAAGAGCGTTTGAAATCTCAAACGAATCCTAGGGCCGATGGGGGGGAAGGACAATAGGCTGTTCGAAAAAAAGAACAAAAAACCTGAATTTGCCTGCTTTTTCTGATCAGCGTAGCCCATGCCCGCCTATGCTTATGAAAACACCGGCAAATCAGCAGCATGGACGCCCGCATTGCATATGAGTATCATGGCGCCCGCGTCGCACCAGTAGCTCAGCTGGATAGAGTACTGCCCTCCGAAGGCAGGGGTCGTGGGTTCGAATCCCGCCTGGTGCACCATACATCTATCGAGACCTGTCTCAGACAGTCTATGAATACTCCAAGAAGCCCGCCCTATGCGGGCTTTCTTGTTTCTGGCTATCTCTCCCGTCCACCCCCATACCTTCACTCTACTCCCCTCTATATTTCAGTCTGAACCCTTCCCCTGCCCTTGGTCGCAGGCCGATCCCACACGAGCGACTACTTCTCCTTCCACCTGGTTAGGGCATCGGTGATACTTGGGGTTTCTATAGCAAGGAACGCTTATGAAGTTCCACCCGCTTCGATTAGAAGCTCGAGACTTAAGCCTGGCGCTATTCGCCTTCAGCCTTACGCTGCCCGCCATCGACACGCGAGATGAAGTGTGGGGCGTTGAACACGTCACCGTCGGCTACGAAGCACTTTGCATCGGGTTTCTGGCATTGTTGGATGGCTGTCCTGCCTGGTTGGCCAATCTATTCTTCATCGTGGCTTTTTTCTCACAGAAGAGCGCGAGACGCGGCCTGATCAGCGCCTCGTGTGCCACGCTCCTTGGTCTATCGGCGTACCTGTATACGAGCATGTGGAATGATGGCGACGGACGACTGACCATCACGGGATACAGCTACGGGTTTTATGTATGGATGCTCGCTTTTTTATGGCTGGCAGGATTGGCAATTCGAAAGACTATCAGGGACAGCCAGTCAGTTGACTTCCTGGATGCCCGATAATGCCCCTCAAGAAAGCCCGGCGCCAAGCCGGACTTCGAAGCACCCTACGCTTTTCCCCAATTCTTACGCGGTCAAGGGCACGGTTTAACGCATCAGCCACCCGGCAGGCAACAACATCTGCGGCGCACTATCGCTACTAGAGACCGGTTTTTTGTGCGTGCTGCTTTCCCTCAACGCTTGCGCAACGCCTCCAACCGCGCCGGCAAGTCCTCCTTGGGAAAGCGCTGATGCAGCGCCAGCAGCTTTTCATCAGCAGCCTTGTCCTCACCCGCCTCGCGCAAGCGCAGGATTTCCAGCAGTTCCTGCTCCAGCGACGGCCGTGCAGCGGGCACGCGTTTGCTCATTTTCGCCGCAGGCTTTTCCGCCAGGGCGCGGTCAGCGCTTGCCGGGGCTTGAGCGATTTCGCCCTGGGGTGCTGCCATGCGGGCTATCGGCGCGGGAGCGGACATGGCGGGCGGCGGTGCGGCGGCGACTGCGGACTCCTGTCGATTGGCGGAAAACTCCATCGGAGCTGGCGCGGACAGGTCGCTCTGAGGTACTGGCGAGCGAACCACCAGACCGATCATCAACGCGACCCCGGCAACCGTGGCGAATGCCATCTGCCAGCGCGGCCGTTGGCAGGCCTGTAGCCAGCGTTTCCACAGACTGGGCGTAGGCGTCGGGGCTTCGCGACGGGCGGCAGCCAGGATGAAAGCGTCCAGGGACACGGGCGGTTCGCCGCTGGTGTGTTGGCGAAAATGCTCGATCAGCATTTCGTCGTCGGGGTCCGGGGTGTGTTTGGAATCAATCATGCGGGTACCTCCTCGGCCAGCAGTCGATGCAATTTCTGCTGGGCGTAACGCAAGCGGCTTTTTACCGTTTCCAGCGGGGCGCCGGTCAGGGCGGCGATCTGCGGCAGCTCCAGGTCGCCGTGCAGTCGCAGCAGGAAGACTTCCCGCTGGTCTTCGGGCAAGGCTTGCAACGCGGCGTCCAGGCGGGCCTGATCGCGACTCAGGCTCAACTGCTGTTCGGGGTTGCTGGTGTCGTCGGGCTGGACATGAACCTGTTCGTCGTAACTGTCGTGCAGCGGGTTGCGGACACCGTGTTTGCGCCAGTGATCAATCAAGCGGTTGCGGGCAATCTGGAACAACCATGTACGAAAACTCGCCCGTCCTTGTGGCTGGGTAGTGCTGCGGATCAGGCTGAGCCAAGTATCCTGGAAGACTTCCTCGGCCAGTTCGGCTTTGTTGCTCAAGGACACCAGAAAACGATATAGCCCCTGTCGATGGCGGGCGTACAGGACTTCAAAACAAGTCCCATCGCCATCGCGGTAGCGGGCCAGCAGCGATTCGTCGCTGGGGCAATCATGCGGAGCGGGCATGTGGGTGGCGAACTCCTTTGCGGTCAACACAGTTCTGGCAGGCGATAAGAGAATACCGTGGGAGCGAGCCTGCTCGCGATTGCGTCGGATCAGTCAATAATGATCGTGATCGATCCACCGCTATCGCGAACAGGCTCGCTCCCGCATTTGATCCTCGTCGTGGTCAGGATCAGCGCTCAAGGCTCTGCGCGAGTTCCACTAACTGGACAAATTCGGCACGCAGCCCAAACGGATCATCGCCCCGGGCGGAACGGGCCAATTGCGCGGTGTCCTTCAAGCTCATCGTCCCAGTGTAGCGGCCATCCCCCTTGAGCTGTTGGGCGAAGGCGGCCACAGCGGCCGAGAAGCGCAAGTCGTCGCTGGCCTTGTCATTTTTTTGCGTGCTGGCGACAGGATGCTCGATCAATCGACTGCTCCCGCCTTCAACGGGCTTGTAGCGCACGCGCAGCATCGCCAACTCACCTGACTTGCCGTCCAGCTTAGGTGTGCTCGCATAACGCAACGGTTCCAACCAGCCCTGCTCGCCTTTCGGAACAATTTCATACAACGCGGTCACCGTGTGTCCGGCACCGATTTCGCCCGCATCAACCTTGTCGTTGTTGAAATCCTCACGCTTGAGCGCGCGGTTCTCATACCCCAACAGCCGATACTCACTGACCTGAGCGGGGTTGAACTCCACCTGCAACTTCACATCCCGCGCCACCACCGCCAGGGTGGAGCTGAGCTGGTCCACCAATACCTTGCGCGCTTCAAGCAAGTTGTCGATGTAGGCGTAGTTGCCATCACCGGCATCGGCCAATTGCTCCATCAGATGCTCATTGTAGTTATCCACACCGAAGCCCAGCGTGGTCAGGGATACACCGCTTTTACGCCGGTCCACCGCCATTTGCTTGAGGCTGTCGAAGTCACTGACGCCGACATTGAAGTCGCCATCGGTGGCCAGCAGGATGCGATTGATGCCTTTGTCGATAAAGCTATCCTGAGCCATCTGATAGGCCAGCTCGATCCCCGACGCACCTGCGGTGGAACCGCCGGCGTCCAACTGATCGATTGCGTTGCGGATCTTGACCTTGTCGCGGCCCGAGGTCGGCTTAAGCACCACCCGGGATTCGCCGGCGTACACCACCAGAGACACCCGGTCCTGCTCGCGCAATTGCTCCACCAATAACTTCAGGGTGCTCTTGACCAGCGGCAGGCCCTCGCGTCGGTCCATGGAGCCGGAAACATCCACCAAAAACACCAGGTTGGCCGGCGCCAGGTCCGCCACGGCGCGATCGTTCGCCTTGATGCCAATACGCAACAGGCGCGTGTGAGGGTTCCATGGCGACGGGGCCACCTCAGTGGTCACGCCGAAGGGAGAACCGTCGGTGGGCAAGGCATAGTCGTAAGGGAAATAGTTGACCATTTCCTCCAGTCGCACGGCGCCTTCGGGCGGCAGGCTACCTTGATTGAGGAAACGTCGCACATTGGCATAGCTGCCGGTGTCGACATCGACGCTGAAGGTCGAGACCGGCGTTTGGGCAACGCTATGAATGGGGTTGTCCGGCAATTTTTCATACTGCTCGCGGGGCTCGGCGCGGTAATCCCCCGCGACAGCATCGGTCCTCACCCTTGGCGAGGGCATCGAAGCCGGAGCGGCCATACGCTTGACCAGAGGCTCGCGCACGTTAGCAACTTCGCTTTGCCGTACCGGGGCGGGGGACGCAGACGGCGGTTCGGCCGGCTTGGCAGCCTCCCGGGACGAAGACAACCCACAGCCGGCCAATGCCACCAGCAAGGTCACGGCGAAGCCCTGGGCAGCAGGACGTAGGAATGAAGGAGGACAGGACATGGGTTGAACCTCGTGAATGAATGATCCGTTCACAGGGTCAGACGCGAGGCACTTGTGGTTCGGGTTAACGACCACGAGATTTTTAATATGCGAGCATGCCTAACGGGACGGAATGGCCCGAAGGTCGTCGGCGATAAA
>NZ_WUUD01000002.1:103452-112171 GCF_009831705.1 Pseudomonas sp. PICF6
AGAGCGCCCACCATGCTTCTCATGTTCTGGAATTGCCCGATCGCGCCATGCTCGCAACCAGTTCACCACCAGGACGACTCAGCACCCAAGGCGTCACGCAACTGCGCCGCAGTAATGCGGCGCTGTCCCGGATCAAACGTCAGCGCCAAGCGCAACGCCGCCCAGCAACGCCTGGGCAAATTGCGCGGAGCTTTGAGTTCGCGCTCCATGCGGGCGTCTCGAGCTTGGGTTGAAGGTAAACGGCGGAACGGGTGTTTGCCGCTCGCCAGTTCATACAGTAAGCAAGCCACCCCATAGGCATCGGTCCCCTCTGACAACGGTGCGCCGTCAAGCAACTCAGGGGCGGCGTAGCTCGGGGTCCAGGCGTTGAGGCGATCTCGACTCAGGTTTGGCAGGCTCTTCAAAGGCCCTTCTTGCGCCAGGCCCAAGCCGAAATCAAACAAACGCACCCCCTCCTCGCTGAGCATGACGTTGCTTGGCTTCATGTCCCCATGCAGCACGCCCCGGCTGTGGGCATACGCCAAGGCGTCGAGCAGCGGCGCGGCGATGGCTTGCAATTCATGCCAGGGCAAACCCAGCGGCCGCTCGCAAAGCAGTTGGTCCAAGGTCAAGCCACGCATCAGTTCCATGGTGATAAAAGCCCGTCGATGGTCAGCGTCCACTTCGAAGGTGTATGGACGCAACACGTTCGGGTGATGTAATCGCCTACTCAAGGCGAACTCACTGTAGAGCAGCGCGCTCGCGTCAGGCGAGCCATCGAATTGCTCACTGAGCATTTTCAACGCAACGTATGGATCGGGATCACCGTATTGTTCGTGTAGCAGGTCCCGTACGCGATACACGACCCCCATGCCTCCTGCTCCGAGCAGGCGTTCTAGGCGATAGCGACCGGCGAGTATTTCGGGCATGTCGCTGACACAGCGCTCGCGCAATGTCGTCGAATGCAGAGCGTTGGAGAAGGCGAAATATGTGTGGTGGCTCCCCTCTTCGCTCACTGGCCAATCACCACCGCCGTCAAGTTGTCCTTCGCAGCGCCACGCAGTACTTGTTCGAAAAGACACTCCAAGGCAGTGCAAGGTGAAGCAAGGCTCAACGCGTCCCCCAGGGCTTGTGCACTTAGATCCTGATACAAGCCGTCAGTGCACAACAAAAACGTATCGTGCGGATGAATCTCCAGCTCCAAAACCTCCAGGCTCAATTCTTGCGCAGCGCCGACGGCGCGAGTCAACGCCTTCGCTGCCGGGTGGGCACGGGCCTCATGAATATCGATGTGTTGCTTGTCGATCATTTGCTGTTGCAGTGAGTGGTCCCTGGATAACTGATAAAGCCGTCGGTCGCGCCACAGATAACATCGGCTATCGCCTGCCCAAATACACGCTCCACGGTTGCCTTCCAGCAACAATGCCACCACGGTGCTGCCCATGATTGCGCAATGACGTCCTGTGACAGTCAGTTCTTGGTTCAATCGCCGATTGATCCAGCGCAGGCACTGGCGCACCGCTTTCGAACGCTTGTCGAGGTCTTGGTGCAGCGGCAACTCCGCCAGATTGGCAACAATCAATTGGCTGGCGATGTCACCCCGCGCATGACCGCCCATCCCGTCGGCCACCACCCATAGCCCCTGTTGTGGAGATTCGAGAAAGGCATCCTCGTTCCGCCCCCGAACCTTGCCAGGGTCTGTACGTGCGGCGCTGCGCCATCGATCCACAGCCTGCATCAAAGCTGCACCGGCATTCGAAAAGTGCGCAGCACGCTCGTGTCGAAAGGGTTGGGGGTGCGTTGGCTCGTTAACAGATAATTGGCTCGCAAGCCGCCCAGGTCTGCCTTGAGTACGCGCACATCGCGCCCGGTCAGGTACTCGGTCTGCATCAGGTCAAACAAACGAAAAAGCGACCATGGCCCCGTATTTTTCTCGATACCCAGCCCTCGCCCGACCATTTTGTCCAGCACCAGGGCGGTTCGCCCATCCTGGGCATCACTTGGCCAGGTGAATGTCACAGGCAAGATCGGACCATGACGGTACTCAAGCGTCTTGTCGCCAAAACGGAATTCGGCCCGACTCACAGCCGGATCCAGCGTGTACGGCTCAAGTTTGAACTGCACCTGCGGCTCGGCCGGATTTTCGGCAAAAAAACTCCGGCGGATGGTGTTCGCCGCAGTCATCTGGTCGAGATAGGCCTTGGACACCGGCAAGCTTTGACCGTCGATGCTGCGCAGGCGATAGTGCCCAGGATGACCGCTGACGAAGGGCCGCATGTAACTCTCGAAGAATCGATCGACAACGCCCTGATCCTTGAAGAACTCTCGGAAGTCGTTGACCGCCACGTCACTGCCACTGTGAGCGCTGAACGGATATCGCTTATAGATTGCCTTGCCGTAAAAGTTGTAAATCTCGCTCTGGTAGCGCTGGTTCAGGTAACGGTAGGAATCATTGAGCACCAAGCGCCAGCTGTCCTCGGCCAGAACGTAAAACCATTGGCTGACCGGACGCGGCAAACGAGCCGAGGCGCTGCGCAGGTTACTCAGTGCATCACGCTGACCGCCCATACGCCGCTTGGCCCATTCGAACGCAGCCTGCTCCGGTGTACCGGCACGGACAAGGTTAGCCAGTTGTAATTGCACCTCGTCCAGCGCCTGCAAGGCCTGAGTCAGCTCGGGCATCGGACTATCATCAAGATCCAGCAGACGGTGCAGTGGCTCGAAACGCCGTCGCAATGTTTTTTGCGCGGTATCCGGCAGATTTCCGGCTAAGGAATCAGCCGTTTTCTCAGTTATGGCAACGATGTGTGTCATGGCACGCCCACCGCTCCCGACCGCAGGCTTCACATCATCGATACGCTCTGCAACGCTCAGGATTTGCGTGTGCTCACGCACCTGCACCAGCATCCGCAGGATCGGCGAGTGAGCCGAGGTCAATCCGGCCAGTTGCTCGGCACCCTCCCCCATATCGCCGATCGATTGCAGGGTAACCCGGCCAACTGCTTCGCTCCATTGGTCGGCATAGTCGCTAAAGTACAGTTGCTCCAGTTCGATCATCAGTCGCCGCATGTCCATGCCGCTAAGACCAGCGCCCTCGCCCAGTACCCAATTGTCCCGCAGCAACTCCGTGACCAGAGTTGCACCCTGAACTGAAAAGTATCGCTCGTACCCCTGGCGGGTGTAGAAACCCGGGATCACATGATCAGTGCCTGCCAACAACACACCCTGTGGTCCCAAATGTTGACTGAGACGGTATTGCGGCAGGTGACTGGCCTGTTCTCGGAGCATTCGGTAAACGACGCTCGCCAGGGACTCACTGCGCAGGGTCTCACGGGCACTGGCCACCAGCGACTCGTCAAGCAAATAGGTGAACGGCTGGTCAAGCAGACGCTGAAAGTGAGCATTCAAGCCATCCTGCACCGCCGTATTGCCGGCGTAACGCAGCGACCAGTCGCTGGCAAGCCGATCCTTTAGCCACGCAGTGTCGCGACGCTCCTGCAGGTTAAGCATCAAGTACGCGCGCAAGCTATTGAGCAAATGTTCGCGGCTATTCAAATTGCCGCGGATGTGCGCCTCAAGCATCTGGGCGACCCGAGGCAGCAGGTGAGCTTGTAATTCACGCTCGTAAGTGCCGACCACCGTTGGATTACTCGCTTGGCCCTGGTACAGACCGATACGCTCATACAACGGTACCTCCCCCTCATGGGGGAAAACCCGCGTGGCTTCGTAACGGATATCAAGGAACTTGAGCATCGCGTCATCACCGGCCACCAGAACCGAGCGCTGCTGATCCCAACGTTGCGCCAACGTACGCAAGCTCTCCAGACGCTCATGGTTGGCCGAAAAACCATTCGCCCACAACAACCCGAACACCCCAAGGACCGCCAGCGCTCCCAGGTACAAAGCACGCTGGCCCCAATGAATACGTCTACGTTCGCGCTGATCGAGGCCGGCGAGGTCGGCCTCCGGAAAAATCACCTTCATGAGCAAGTGTTGGACAAATCGCGAACGTCCTCCAGGTGCCACAGCCGTACTGCGTAGACTGGCATCGCCTTGGACGGCCGAGCCCCTGCCAAAGGCTGGCGGGGAAGCGCACGTCAGGTAGAACCCGCGTAACTGGCAAACATCGCCGGTGAAGGCCATCTCTACCAGCAGCCGCAAACTGGCCCCGATATGCCCCAGTTGATGAGGAAAATCAAGGATCTGACTACGGCGTCGAGTATCGCGCTCCTGATGCATGCGCATGAGTACCTGACTATTAACGCGATGCAGCAACGCCTCGAATTCGGCTTGCAACACCGCCCCATCGTTGCCGCACTGGTCCTGGCTGAAACTCGCGCCCAGCACCTGATCACTTTCCTCGCGAGTCAGCGAATCGAAGAACTCGTTAAAGCCAGGCACGCTGTCCGCTTTGCTAAGGACCAGATAAATCGGCACATCAACGTGCAACCGACGTCGTACCTCCTGCAAGCGGCCACGAATCTGGCAGGCCAACATAGTGACTTCATCCTCACGGGCCAGCAGCAGGACGTCGATCGGCACAACCATCAGCAAGCCATTCAAGGGCCGATAGCGGCGACGTCTGCGCAGCAGCTCCAGCAAAGCCACCCAGGCACTGCCGTCGGCATCGGAATCCTCCTGGCTCAAGTAGCGCCCGGGCGTGTCTACCAGCACGGCGTGCTCGGCAAAGTACCAGTCGCAACTGCGGGTGCCCGATACATCAGCCATCGGCTTTTGCTCATGCCTGTTGATGGGGAACTCCAGCCCCGAGCGGTCCAGCAGACTAGTCTTGCCACCAGCGGACGGCCCCATCAGCAGATACCAAGGCAGTTCGTTTCGCCAGCACCCGCCACGACCAGAGTAAAAACGTGAGGTTTTCAGCGTTCTTAACGCCTGCTTGAAGCGCGAGCGCAGTTCGCGTTGCTCATCGTCAATGCTGATCTGGCGCCGAATGGCATCCCGGTCGCTGGTGACCTCCTTGGTTCTCAGGTTCGCGCCGGCTCGCCCATTAACGAAAACCATGCCCAGCCCCCAACCCAGTAGCAAGATGCTGATCGACAGCAGCCGTGCCGTCGGGGTCGACCAAAACTTGTAATCATTGACCGCCAGCAGCGGTCCGACGAACCAGACCAACAACCCCGCACAAAATACCAGCAGCAACGTCCAGACCCAGGTTCGACGCACACAAGCACCGGCTTTTCGGAAAAACGATTTCATGACACGTCCCTGTTTACGGTCGCGGCTGAGCGGTGACCGGCTCAAGCGATTGATAAGGTTGCAGTACGCTTTCGCGATGCTCGTCCAGTACCCAGGTGAAGCTCCAATACATCACCCCCAGACATACCAGGGTGAAGGCCACCACTGTCCAGGCCGGGACAATGCGCACCGGAGTGCGAGGTACGCCATCGAGGCCTTCCCAGTGGGGTGACAGTTCACGAGGGATGTCACCTCGGACCTGACGGATCATTCGGTAAAGCGCGTCACGGATGCTTTCGAGCTCAAGAACTCCACGGGCCTGAACCCGATACTTGCCTTCGAAACCCAGGGAGAGGCACAAGTACAGCAGCTCAAGCATCGGCAGATGCTTGATGGGATTTTTCGACAGGCGATCGAGCAACTGGAAGACTTTCTCTCCGCCGAATGTCTCGTTGTGAAAGGTACTGAGTAGACTGATTTGCGACCAACCGCTCCCATGACCCCACGACGTGGTAGCTACCGCTTCATCAATCACTGTGCACAGCACGTAACGAGCGGCGATCAACTGGCTGCTTTCAACACCACCTTGCAAGGCCCGGGCTTCGAACTGTTCCAAGCCCCAGGTCAGTTCACGCTTGAGCGTTTGCAGATCTTCTCGATCACGACCGTTTTTGAGCCGCACCACTTGCGACAGCAAGCCGGATGCCGCCGCCACCAGTGGATTGAGGCTGACATTCAATGTCCGGGACGGCGATAGGTGAGCGGCGTAGACCATTCGATCTTGCAACTGTTCGATACGTGGCGGTGGGATAGCGTCGGTCAATGGCCCGGAGCCGGGGCGTTGGCCATGATGATCGAGCAGAACCGTTGTTTCGTCCTGAGGATTTTCCTTATCCATTTCGTTCAGTTCCTGATGGCCCAAAAATTCAGTTCAAGGTCAGCAAATTCCCCGGAAACATGGAAAGCAAAGCCCGCAGATTGCTTCAGTTGAGCAAGGTCTTCGGGACTGGGTTCGAGGATGAAATAGGTTTTGTTGACATGAAACGCAATCTGCCGCGGCGCCACGGGCAAAGGCCGGATCTTGATGCCAGGCAGATGCAGGTTGACCAATTGGCGAATGCGTTCCACCGGACCGACCTTCAGGTGCGCAGGCAAGCGATGGCGCAAAGCTTCGCCGTCGCAGTTGGCACTTGCCGCCAATACGAACGAAGCCGAGTCCAGTAACGAAAGATCCGGTATCGGCGAGACCATGATCCCGTACTGACGCACCTGCAATTGCAGCTCGATAGCATGCTGCTCAAGCACCATCGACAGCATCTGGCGGATCGCTTGCATCAGGCTTCGAAAGCACGCGCCCTGATCATTGTGCTGGTAGCGGTTGTTGAGCGGCGGGCGCTTGTTGTCACTGGAGAAAGTCGCCAAATCACCTAACAGAGCCAATAGGGCGCGGTATAGCGTTTCGGGGTGTGCCTGTTCCAGCTCTAGATAATGACGCAGCAACAGTTCGGTGCGGTTGATCATCTGCAGCATCATGAAATCGCCGACTTGTGCGCCCCCCGTCTTGCCATTGGTACGAATCCGATCAGCTAGGCTGTCACCCCGATAGGCAAGCATGCCGACGACTTCCTTGAGGCATGACAGCAGATAACTGGATGACCGAGCCTGGATAAACGTTGGCACAAAGTCTGGATTGAGCTTGATCACTCCATCAGACGTCGTATCGAGTACCTCACAGAGCTTGAGTCTCACAAACGCTTGGTCGCTTTGCTGCTCGCCCAATAGCAGGCGCAAGTCCGCGCGACCACAACTGATCACGCTTGCGTTAGCATCTCCTGCATTGGAGTCGGTGACCCGCGATTCATAGGTCGTGAAGCGGGCCACCACATCAGACTGCTCTGGGCGGCGGGCCTCGATGTGATTGCCGGTCACCAGCGGCAGGGCCAGGTAAATCGACGTATTGCGGGTATTGGATGGCACCTCCAGGGTCACTGGTTCGGCGTTGCTACCCAACTCGAACAAACTGCCGTCCGGCAGGACCCCCGAAGCGTGGCTGACCACCAACTGGCCCATGCCAAGAAACTGAGCATCGATTTCCAGCGCCAGAAAACCCCAGGCATAACTGGCCAACAAGCGGGTGCGGACCTTCAACTGGTGATCGAAGTAGCGATCGTTGTGCTGCAAATGCTGCGGACGCAGCAACATGCCTTCCTGCCAGATGACTTTATCGTGATTCATCGGTCATCTACCTTGGCTGTTTTTTCAAAGGTGCTGGCGATACCTTCCTGATCGAGAGTCAGGTTCACTTCGGTCACCTGCGCCGCGGCGAGTGGCAGTGTGTAGCGCCATCGGGTTTGCGGCAGGTCGCGGTACGCTGCCAGCACGCCGACATAATGACCGCCCCCCACGATGCCAAGCCTGAGTTCGATGGTTTCACCCGGACGCAGCTCCAGTTCTTCGCTGGAAACCAGATCGGGCGATAGGGTTTCCCTAGCGCGCTCGTACAGACTGAAGAAGTCCGCATTCTCGAAAGCCACCGGATGCTTGAGTTCAAACAACCGCACCACCACTGGCGACGGTCGTCCGTTGAGGTCCGGGTTGAGTTGATCAGTAGCAGTCAGCGTGAGGTTGAGCTTGGTTATCGTCGAAAATGGCGATAGCGAGGCGCAACCGGCCAGCAGCACCGTAGTGACAAGCACTGTTAAATTTCGGAGAAAAAACATCGTGCGGCGAGACATGTCCATCATCCGTGGCGATCATTGTGCAGAGTGGAAACTAAACGAATCTGTTCTTCATAAGCCTGGGCAAAGTCGCGAGCCAGCAGGCGCTCGGTCCACTCATCGTCCTGGCACAGGGATTGGTGATAGCGGCCGTAAGCCCTCCAGTAGCGGCCCGAGGTATTGACCAGAGGCTTGTCACCCAGCGCCAGACGAAGCATCAATTGCCGGGGTGAAAAATGTTCCAGCGTTGCACGCAAGGTCGCGCGACTGGCACTGAGCAAGGCCACTTGATGGGCCTGTAGATCGCGAAATGCCCGAGCGATAGCTTGTTCGGCCGACAACTGGCCAGGCTTGTCCGACCTCAACAGCATCTGCAGCGCGTGATGGCTGTCGTCGGCAAACTTCAACGGGTTCTTCTGCTCGCCCTCGACGACGGTGTGGGCCAGACGCAGTTCGTTTTTCAACTCCGAACGAATCCGCAGGCTCCGCTGCAAACCCTTGACGCTTTGCTTGAGCAGCACAGCAGCGTTGATCGCCAAGGCTTCGCGGGCCTCGCCGTCCAGGCTATTGAGGTCCATGCCCAGCGCGCTGCCGAAGCGCTCCCAGAAACCGTCGTTTGAGGATTCCAACGCGCCGGACGTTGGGGCCGTGACCGGCTCAGGTGTAGTCACAGCGTCGACCAGCTCCGGCAGTAGCAGGCTTTCCATATCGACACGAGCGTAGTCCGAACGCCCCGGGGTGTCGGACGGGACCGCAGCGGGGTTTATCAGATTATCGATATCAGAAAACATCTGCTCTCGTTGATCCATGGCCTTCAGCGGGTCTAG
>NZ_WUUD01000002.1:112181-155684 GCF_009831705.1 Pseudomonas sp. PICF6
GGGGTTCAGCACGGCTGCTCGCAGGGCCGGATATCAACCGGGCTCGAATTTCGAAATCGCCCAGAAGGTAGGCTTTACCGTCCTTGATACGTACCGGCTCGTCCTTGGGCAGGCGCACACCACTTTCACTGTCGGTCACGCCGTTGCCACTGATGTCGGTGAGAAAAAACACACCTTCATGGAAACTGATCTGTGCATGACGCTTGGACAGGAATCGCTGACGGTCGGGAATAACCCAGTCGCAGCTCTCGCCCCGCCCGATCACGCCGCCGGCCGGTCCGAAAGTCTTCTGACACGACTGCACCGCGACAAACTGCCTGGCGTTCAATATTTCGAAAACAAGTTCCATTGATGAGCTCCTTGCGGTTATTTGCCGCGATTGGCCGCCTGCGGATCGCCCAGTGGGCGATAACTGCTGTCATTGAATTTGTAATTGCCGCTGCAACCGCCGAGGCCAAGTAACACCGCCAGGGTCAGCAGGACGGTTTGCCGGGAATAGACAGACATGGAAAAAAGTCTCCAGAAGTGAAAGGAGCAGACAGGGATAGGTATGAGTGAACAAGAGCGAGGGTCATTCATCGAAGTCCCTGCGACAGATCTTCAGGCGCCCAAGGCGATACAGCAGTGTGCGCAGCGGCAAGCCGAGTTCGCGGGCGGAAAGCGTCTGGTTACCGGCGTTTTTGCGAAGGCAATCGATCAGCAACTTACGTTCGATCTGCCTCATCCGCTCACGCAGACTTAAGTGGTCTTGGTCTGGAGGAGTTTCGATGTGCAAAGCAAAATGTTCGACCAATAGTTCTGCGCCCTCACACAGCAGCACGGCTCTTTCCACCATGGCCTTGAGTTCCCGGATATTTCCGGGAAAACCATACGCAGCCAAGTGGCCCAGCGCCGCGTCGGACCAGCGCACCGGATCTCGTCGCAAGAACGTGCAAGCCTTGTCGGCGAAATGCCGCGCCAGCTCAAGGATGTCTCCGTCGCGCTGACGCAACGCCGGCAACTGGATCGGAAACTGAGCAAGGCGGTAATACAGGTCCTCGCGGAACTTTCCCTCCTCCATCAACTGCTTCAGGTTGCGATGCGTAGCGGCAATGATGCGCACATCGATTGTGTGGGTGTCGTTGGACCCCAGCGGACGGACCTCTCCCTCCTGCAACACCCGCAGCAGCTTGGCCTGAAGGGACAACGGCATGTCGCCAATTTCATCGAGCAGCAGAGTGCCTCCGTTGGCCGCATCGAACAGCCCTGGGCGGTCCCGATCAGCCCCGGTGAAAGCCCCCTTGCGATAGCCGAACAGCTCGCTCTCCAGCAAATGTTCGGGAACTGCCGCGCAGTTCTGGACGATGAACGCCTTGGAACGCCGTCCACCGCAATCGTGGATCGCCCGAGCCACCACTTCCTTGCCTGTGCCGGTCTCACCACACAGCAGGACGGTGTAAGGGCTGTGCAGGACTTTGCTGATCAATGACCAGGTCTGGCGCATTGCCGCGCTGTTGCCGACCAGGCCAGAGCCATCTACGCTGGGCAAGCTTGTGGGGACGGGCCGGGTTGGACGAGGCACACGCTGTAACTGATGCATCCGGTTGAGGGCGAACGCCCCAAGGTCCCCCAGAGGCTCGGCAAACCCATGCAGGTCCATATGCCGATCGCTAGCGCATAACAACAGACCTTCTACGGTTTCCTGCTGATTGACGAGAGGCACGCAGAGCAGCGACTGCCACGGTGCTGCCCGCGTCGGCAGAAAACTTATTTTGTGCAGGCTGCCACTCAATGTGCCAAGACACACCACGCGATTCTGATCCAAGGCGAACTGCAACAGTTGCTCACTGCTGTAATCGGAAGGGACGCTGCTGCGCTCACGAAACTGCAACTGGCCTTCCAGGCATTCGGTGTGCATTTCCAGGCGAGAGTGAGTAGCGTCAAACACGTACAACTGCGCCAATTCGCAGCCACTGAGACTCGCCACACCCAGGATGAAATCGGCCGACAATGCAGCATCATCCACCGCCCGCGACAGGCGGGAAAACTGCGCCAGAAGGGCTTCAGCGCAGGCCAGCTGTTGCGCAACCTGCTTGAACATCGTGCCCATCAAGTGAACTCGCAAGTTACGCTTGCTTCACCGGTGAGCGTGGCGTGTACGTGTCGCAGTTGTTCACCACCCGCCATGGCCGCGAGCAAGCGGTCGGCAACCAGCGGCATTAGTTGTCGGTCAAGCAAATGGTCAATCAGCCGCGCGCCACTGTCGCTGCGGGTACAGCGCTCGACGAATTGATCAACGAGGCGCCCGCAATAACTGAACCCCAACTGCCGACGAAGCAGCCTCTCTCCCAAGCGATCCAATTTGATCTCCACCAGCTCGCGCAGTACCGGCCCGCTTACCGGGTAGTACGGCACCACACACATGCGCGAAAGCAGTGCCGGTTTGAAATGTTTACTGAGTATCGGGCGAATGGTTGTTTCGAGGTGTTCGACACTCGGTTGCACGCCGTTTTCGCACAGATCACTGATGAGTTCGCTGGCCAGGTTCGACGTCAGCAGAATCAGGGTGTTACGAAAATCAATCTCTCGCCCTTCCCCGTCATTTGCCAGACCTTTGTCGAATATCTGGTAGAACAGGTTCAGCACATCCGGGTCAGCTTTTTCGACCTCATCAAGCAGCAGCACTGAATAGGGCTTTTGCCGCACTGCCTCCGTAAGCATGCCGCCCTCGCCAAAACCGACATAACCCGGTGGCGCGCCGATCAGCCGCGAGACGGTATGTTTGTCCTGGAACTCGGCCATATTGAGCGTGGTAATGAAGCGACTGCCCCCGTACAGCAGGTCGGCCATGGCCAGCGCCGTTTCAGTCTTTCCGACCCCGCTCGGTCCCACCAGCAGAAATACGCCCACCGGGGCGTCGGGTTTGTTCAGGCCAGCAGCGGCAGCGCGCATTGCGCGATCAAGTGCCTGCACTGCCTGCTCCTGACCGCGAATGCGAGCGCGCAAGTCCGCAGAGAAACTGGCGACTCTTGCATTGTGCTCCCTTGCCAGTTGCGCCAACGGAATACCCGTCCAGGAGCTGATTACCTCGGCTACCAGTCGCGGGCAAACCTCGAAACTGATCAGGCGCTCGTGAACCTGCGCAGCCATCAACGCGCTGTGGGTCTCGTGCAACGACACTTCCAGGGTTTCGACACTCAGTGCTGGATCCATTGCCGCTGAGCGCGTACTGGCCAATTGTTGACGCAACGACAGGAGGTGTTCGGCCAGTGTTCGTTGCTCCGTCCAGCGAGTTTCCAGCACCTGACACTCGTCTTGAACAGCAACCAGACGTGCCTCCAGGGCCGCCAGTTGTGGGATATCAATCGACAGGCCAGCCTCTGCGTCACGTCGCAACGCCTGGCGCTGCCGCTCGCCTTCGGCCAATTCACCCCGCAATCGTTCAAGGCTTTGCGGCGCAGTAGCCAAGCTGATGCGCACTCGGGCGCAGGCAGTGTCCAACACATCGACAGCCTTGTCCGGCAGTTGACGGCCGGCCAGGTAGCGGGCCGACAAGTGTGCTGCAGCGACCACCGCATCATCTCGCAGGTAAATACCGTGACTGGCCTCATAAACCCTAGCCAGCCCCCGCAAAATCGTCACTGCGTCACCGACGGTAGGTTCGTTCACTCGCACGGGCTGGAAACGCCGGGCCAGAGCCGGATCTTTCTCAAAATATTTCTTGTATTCAGTCCAGGTGGTAGCCGCTATGGTGCAAAGCTCACCTCGAGCCAGGGCTGGCTTGAGCAGGTTGGCCGCATCGGAGCCGCCAGCGTTACCGCCCGCGCCGATCAGCGTATGAGCCTCGTCGATGAACAGGATGATAGGCTTAGGTGAAGTTTTGATCCCGTCGATCACACCTTTGAGGCGTCGCTCAAATTCGCCCTTGATGCTGGCTCCGGCCTGCAGCAACCCCATATCCAGCGACAGCACTTCAACGGCTTCGAGTACAGACGGCACTTCCCCGCCGGCAATGCGCAAGGCCAGTCCTTCGACAATGGCAGTTTTGCCCACTCCCGCTTCGCCGACCACGATCGGATTGTTCTTGCGGCGACGAACCAGGATATCGATCATTTGCCTGATCTCGTCATCCCGGCAAAGCACAGGGTCGAGATGGCCGTCGCGTGCCTGCTGGGTCAGGTTTTGAGTGAAGCGCTGCAGTAGGGAATCGTCTGGTGCGATCAATTGATTCGTACCCGGTTGGGCTCCTCGCGACAAGACCAGCGCCTTTAAGCGCCCGGCGTTCATCCGAGCGAGCAATGCCTGATAAGGGCTGTCTGCGTAACGATCCAGATTACGCAGCATTGCCAGGATCAAAGCGGCTTGCCCGACCTGGCTTTGCCCCAGTTCGAGATCGGCCACTCGCAATGCATCTTGTAGCCATTGCACCAACTCAGGTGCGAATACCGGGTTATGGGAAGCGCCGTGTTCAATCCGCGGTTGCAGGGCGGCGCTCAGTTCGCTGGCGCTTATCCGGGCATCCAGCAAGGCATGCGCGAGCAGACCCTGCGGGTGCTCCAACAAGCCCAGCAACAAATCTTCCACCAGGACTTTATTGGCACCACGAGACGCGCAGCGCTCGGCAGAACGCTCCAAGTCTCTGCGCGTATCGGCGTCCAACGCCTGAATAAGTTGCTGTAGATCTACGTTGATCATGTCATCCATTCCAAATGAATTTTACTGCCCAGGGTCACTACACCATCGGCGTGTTCTTGCCCCATCCAGCTGGTCCAGCCGAGGCGACAGGTATTCCCTTCACCGATACGCAGTTCACGTATCTCTCGCTGGTGCAGGACCAGGCGAATGTCATATTCAAGGGGGGCACGCAGGGTGAAACGCACCAGCGAGCACAACGGCTGATAACCGACTCCGATGGGCAGAAATTCATGGAAACGTTGCCAATCCAGTTCGTGGATATGGATCCGGAACTTGCCGCTGCGATCACGAACCTGCTCCCCCAGGACCAGGTCTGCGCTCAGCAGGCTATTGGAACTTCCAAGACGATTGCGTTGCTCATCCGGGATGTCCACACAGCGTTCAACACACTGCTCGATGTTCATCTCGGCGTGCTTGAAGTAGTAACGCAGTACGGCTTCAATCAACGCCGCCGAATGAACCCGCAGACTCAGCAGGCCCAGATACGGCAACAAACGGTTCCAGTTCAATTGAGTGGACTTGCGGATTTCTTCGCCGCCCAAGCCGATCAACGCAAACAATTGCTCGGAAAATGGATCGTCGGCACCGCTCTGAAAACTGGCGCAATAGCGGTATTTACGCCAGATCGGCAGCATCAGCCGATGAAGTCGATGATGAAACAGATCAAGGAACTGGCGAGTCGGATTACCGTTCCCGTCCTCTCCGAGGGCCTGCTCACCATAGAACGCCGGTAGCGGCGAGCCTGTACCCACCAAGCCGATCAGATTCAGACACAAACGAGCCCGTACCTGCCCATGCTCCTCAAAAAACTCCACACGATCGATGTCACTCGCAGGGAATCCCAGGCTTGGATTCGCCTGAAACTCCAGACGCTCATAGAGTTCCTCATCGTTCAAGAACGGGCAGACCTCACGCAGCCGATCAATGACCAGCAGCACGGCCTGAAACAGCGAGTACTCACGTATCCCTTGCGTCAGCGCGCTTATAGAAGCGGCTGCTGGCCCATGCGGGGTGTCCATTGATACACCTCTCCCTGAGTGCTGCTCACCCGCAGTTCGTGGTACGAATTGAGGCTGGCGTATAGCGAGAAAAACTCGTTAAGGACCGAGGCAAAAACGAACAAGTCGCCTTCGCCGATATACCCTTGCGGGTCGATGGTCAGTTCGGTGCGCAAGCCACGAACCGGCAACCCCCGGTGCAGGCGATCGACGTGCTGATGCCTGATTGACTTGAGTCCGTCCAGCAGACGCCTACTGACCTTCTCTGTCTGCTCGTCGTAATAACGCGGGAAATCGTAGGTTTCGAGAATCACCTTGAGGGCGTTCACGTCCGCCAGCGACAGATAGTTGAGTGACATGTTGCTGACCAACTTCCAGAGGAAGTCGCGGTTGAGCGGGGGGGCGAAACTCGGAGTCACCGGGCTGATGTTGCGAAAGCTCAACGATTCAGGGCTGCCTTCACCGGGTTGGTCGATGTCACCCACACGCAGTTGCTGCGGCAGATTCCGGTTGGTGCACATCAGCTCGATCGACAGGGTCTCATGGGGCTGAGCGTGCCGAACATCAAAGCCCAGGCAGGTGTCTAGGCCGCCGTGCAGTAAGGACAGACGCTGGCGGACACTGTAATAGGGGCGGTGATGGGGCGCTTCGAAGCTTGAGTCGTGTTCAAACGACTCGAACGGCACATAGGGCTGATAACCCAAACCGCCGGGGTTCCAGCCGATGACACTTTCGACAGAAAACACACCGCAGTGCTCCCGGTCATAATTGGCTGGCAGAAGCAGGTACTCGTCCTGTTTGCCATCCAGACGGATCGGCTGCGCATCATGGGTGAACAGATTGACGATAGGTGTGCAATAAAGCCTCACGTTATCCAGCGTCGGACGCAGCTGCTGGACACCGCACTTGCCAATATCGAAGCGCAGATCCAGGCCGCGCATCTGCTTGAGGGTCTCTTGCGGTAACGCGCTGAGAACGTCCAGCCCGTGGACATCGACGAACAGGAACTTGTCCTGGAAGGCAAAATATTCCTGCAGGTAACGATAGCCGCGAAAGGTATTAAGCGGATAGGGAATCAGGGCCTCTTCTTCGGCAAACCCTACTGGCTGGACACGGTCGGCACCGATCCTGAAGGTTAGGGGCGAGCCATCTGCAATGGTCAAAGGCATGCCAGCGCCATTCAGCGGGATCAGCTCGATGCTTTTGAGGTTGCGCAACAGGTTGAGGTAAAGCATCTGGCTGATATAACGCTCGCCGGCGAGGTGCAGACGCAGACTGCTCAGTTGCAACTCACCCAAATGCCCCTCGCACCCCATCTCCAGACGCAGGCTCAATAGCGAACCATCGCCCTGCATCGAGTAACTCAACCCGGTAAGGTCTAGCGGCAGCACTTCGGTCGGGTAACAGGTACGAAAACGGCAGCGTACCTCCTGGACCGGCTTGCTCTCGACCGACGTGTCACGCGCCACCCGAATGGCAGGGCCGGATCGCTGGAGCGGATCGAACTGCACTATGCTGAACCCCGGTAAGGGCCGCATGTAGTTTGGCCACAACAGGTGCATCAGCGAATGGCTCAGTTCAGGCAGTTCGTCATCGAGTTTCTGGCGCAAGCGCCCTGTCAGAAAGGCGAACCCTTCCAACAACCGCTCCACGTCCGGGTCACGCCCGGCGTGCCCCAGGAATGGCGCCAATGCCGGGTTTCGCTCTGCAAAACGCCTACCCAGTTGGCGAAGTGCGGTCAGCTCGCTCTGGTAGTAATGGTTGAACGACATCGATAGCTATCCTTGGCTGACCTTGATTTGGCCGCGACCGTCCAGGCACGCGGTAAAACTCACTTGCTGCTTGTCACCGTCCATAACCAACAAAGCGTCGATATTGAAGGACAGCCGGAGCTGATCAGCGCTACTTGGCACTGACGCGACACAAACACTACTGAGACGTGGCTCGTAGGACTCGATGAGCGCCTTGATCGCCTTGCGGGCTTGGCTCCGGGCATCGTGCGGGCTCAAGCGCATGTTATTGAGATCCGGCAATCCATAATCGGGAGACGTCTGCACGCTACCCGCACGGGTGCTGAGCATCTTGGCCAGATGTGCAGCCACAGAAGCCATGACGCAGACATCGCGACTCAAACCTGAACGTTTTTCGACATCGCCGTTCAAGCGCTCGAAAAGACTGCCGTACCCAGCCATAGACGACGCCCGCTTATGCCTTATCCAATTTGCCAACCAACGAGAGGGTGAAATCGGCCCCCATGTATTTAAAGTGCGGGCGCACATTCAAGCTGACGCGATACCAGCCCGGCTCGCCGTCCACATCGCTGACAGTGATCTGGGCAGCACGCAGTGGACGACGACCACGAACCTCGGCGCTTGGGTTTTCCTGGTCGGCGACGTACTGGCGGATCCACTTGTTCAGTTCCAGCTCAAGATCGGTGCGCTCTTTCCACGAGCCGAGTTGCTCGCGCTGCAACACTTTCAAGTAGTGAGCCAAGCGGTTGACGATCATCATGTACGGTAGTTGGGTGCCGAGCTTGTAGTTGAGTTCTGCATGCTTGTCCTCGGCGCTGATCCCGAAGTACTTGGGCTTCTGCACGGAGCTGGCGGAGAAGAATGCGGCGTTATCGCTCCCTTTGCGCATGGTCAGGGAAATGAAGCCCTCCTCCGCCAACTCGTATTCGCGGCGGTCGGAAACCAGCACCTCGGTGGGAATCTTGGTTTCAATTTCTCCCATGCTTTCGAAGTGGTGCAGCGGCAGATCCTCGACCGCCCCTCCACTTTGAGGGCCCACGATGTTCGGGCACCAGCGGAACTTGGCAAAACTGTCGGTCAGGCGAGTGCCGAATGCGTACGCAGTGTTACCCCACAGGTAGTGCTCGTGGCTATTGGCTACGGTCTCCTTGTACACAAATGACTTGACCGGGTTTTCTTCCGGGTCGTATGGGTTGCGCAGCAGGAAGCGCGGCACGGTCAGGCCGATGTAGCGAGCGTCTTCCGACTGACGGAAGCTCTGCCACTTAGCGAATTGCGGACCTTCAAAGTGGTCTTTCAGATCCTTCAGGTCCGGCAAGCCGGAGAAGCTTTCCAGACCGAAGAACCTTGGGCCGGCGGCAGCAATGAACGGCGCATGGGACATGCTAGCGACGCTGGACACGTGCTGCATCAACTTCACGTCTGGTGAGCTCGGGGACATGTAGTAGTTGGCGATGATTGCGCCCACCGGCTGGCCACCGAACTGGCCGTACTCCGCGGTATAGATGTGCTTGTACAACCCCGACTGCATCACCTCCGGCGAATCTTCGAAATCGTCCAACAGATCATTCTTGGAAACGTTGAGGATCTCGATTTTGATGTTCTCACGGAAGTTGGTGCGCTCGACCAGCAACTGCAAACCGCGCCACGCCGACTCCAGCGCCTGGAACGCCGGGTGATGAAGAATCTCGTCCATCTGCTGGCTTAACTTGGCATCGATCTCGGCGATCATGCGGTCAACCATGACTTTCTTGACCGGCTCACCACTGTTTTGCGGCTTGAGCAGTTCTTCGATGAACGCCGACACACCACGCTTGGCGATGTCGTAGGCTTCGTCATCCGGGGTCAGGCGGGTTTCGGCGATGATACTGTCGAGAATGCTGTATCCGCCGTATTCACTGTTCTTTTGCTGCGCTGCTCGGGTGCTCATAGTGGAGGTTTCCTTGACTGATAGGGACTCAGGCTTGCTGGGCTTAGGCGCTCAGGCCCAGCTCACCCAGTACACGTGCACGCGATTCGTCGTCGGCGAGTACGCCTTCAATGGCTTTGCGGAACGCAGGTGCGTTGCCCAAGGGGCCTTTGAGGGCCATCAGCGCGTCGCGCAACTCCATCAGCCTCCGCAGCTCAGGCACTTGATCGACCAGGTTGGCCGGGTTGAAGTCCTTCATCGAATTGACGCGCAAATGCATGGACAGCTCTTCTGTCCCACTCTCGGTCTGCAAACGATTTGGCACGCTCAGCGTCAGGTTCAACTCTTGTTTGGCCAGCACCTCGTCGAAGGTCATCTTGTCGATACTGATCGGTTTGCGATCCTCGACTTTGCGTTCGTCCTTGCGGTGGGTGTAATCACCGATTGCCAACAACTTCAGCGGCAACTCGATCTCTTCCTGAGCTCCGCCGGTAGCGGGTTTGAAGGTGACGTTGATGCGTTCCTTTGGGGCGACCGAGCCTTCTTTGGCCATGACTTTCTCCTAACGATTGAGGCCTGGAGGCCTATTCAATGACCCGTTCGAGGTCGAGGTGACACAACCTGCGGTAGGTCTCTTCCTTGCGCTCGCGCACTGCATGGTTTTGGGGCAGCAGCTCACAGCAGTTGTGCAACAGATGCAGCACCTGCAACACGAGATCGGGCTCCCAGGCATTCAAGTCCGCGTTCTGTAGCGTCTGATCGAGGGCTTCAAGCTGGACCTTGGCAAGTTCGTATTTCCTGGCCGAGAAGCACAAACGAGCCATCGCAAAACGCCAGCAGAACCGCTCGCGCGCACCGTAAGCGTTTTGCATACCTTGTTTGAGCATCTGGATGGCGGATTTCAGGCCCCCCTGACGCTGGACCAACTGAGCCTCTTCCAGAGCCAGCTCCCAAAGCATCTGATTGCCGGTGACATCAGCTTTGGGCTGCGGGGTGTGGTTTTGTAGATGAGGCATGACCTGGGCAGCAATCCAGGCTCGGGTAGCCGGATCGGCGAACGGCGCGCCGTCATGCCAACGAAGATCGATAATCCCCGCTAGCCGTTGAATGAACAATGCGAATTGGACTTCCACTTCACGCATGGCCTGCTCAGCGTTCAGGCCTTGCAGGCACTCCCACGCGAGTCGCTGGCCGTCGAGCCAAAACGGGGACTTCGCCAGGCTACCTTCGATCTCCAACAACAAATCCGCAAAATGGCCTTGTTGGAGATTGTCCTGATAACTTTTGAGTTTGTCCGTAGGCAGCCCGCGCAGCGACGTAATCTGCTCAGCGTTGCGCTCGGGTAAAGCGTCGATGGGCAGCCAAATTAGCGTGCGATTCAGGCGAAGAGCGCGAACGTCGGTCGCTTTCTGTTTGAGCCACCAGGTGCACAACATACGAGCGCCGTCCTGCTGTACTCGCAGGGCCTTTTGGGCCTCTTTTTCGTTCTCTATCACGACACCGACTGCGAGCAACTGTGTTGCTGCCTGCTCCACCTGAACCGCTACATCCCCAACCACGCCGGATTGCGGTCGATTTTCAGAAACGCGCCGGATCATATTTCTGAGTCGCCGGCACAGCGGCAACAACAACGGCGCTTCCTCGCCCAAGTGAGCGGTGCAAGCGGCGTCAAGGCCTTCCAGTTGCTCCACCAGATGTCGGAACAACGCCAGTTGGTCCCTAATCGCGATGTCATCCCCTATCGCCTGCTCCAGGCGAGGCACCAGCCAATTGATGCTCGCGGCGCGGGTTCGGGCCTTGGCCGGGTAGATCTCGGACCAATGGTTTTTACACAGGTATTGCAGGACACAAAGGCCGGCAAGCAACCCCTGTAGAGACTCACGCTGATACAACGCCCATGTCAGCCAGACGGCTACGCGCAGATCCTTCGACTGGGTTCGCAACAGGGCTTCACTTTGTTCAAGTACTTTCAGCCAATCGACCTGACCGCCCTGATGCATCGACTGGGATTTACCCAGCTCGCTTTCCAACGCTTCGTATTCATTAGAAAAACGCACGTCCGCACCGGCGAAACTCTCTGCAGACACAGGAGACTCGGCGAGAGCCAGATAATGGGCGGGCAGTTTTCCGGAATACGGCATTCACTTCTCGATTCAGGGAATTCAGTTAGGGAGGCAAAGTAGTTAGGACAGCATGATTATTTAAGGTCAGCATTCGATGTCACTCGTAGGGTTTTCACCCCATACAATCGAGCCCCTTCAACACAAAATATTACATCGCTCTCCAATCACTCGGATGCCGCCAAGAATGCCAAAATACGGAACATAAAAAAGTAGGATTTTTCTCCTTTCGCAAGAGAATAATAACAAATCGAATGATCAGAATTTTTCCCTCCACTGCCGCATCTGCCTACTGAAATACGCCATCCAGTCAATTTTAAGTTACTTCAAATAATTTCTGGACGCCGATGCATTTATCTCGGAGAAAATTCCTACATCCTTTTCTTTTTTTAAGCTTCAGACCTTGTCGGGCATCGGGGGCTGCTTCAATGGAATAAGGAGCCGAAGCCATTACCCAAGGATGAACTGATGCACTCCACTATTGAGTTACCCAATTTTCACCTCTCGATTCCTGACCTCGACCATGATCTACAGGTCTTGGCCTTCAATGGTTATGAAGCCATTAGTACGGCTTATTCTTTCGATATTGACCTCGTCAGCGAACGAAAGAACATGGACCTTGAAAGCTTATTAAATAAACGGGCATTTCTTGTATTAAACAAACAGGGCCGCGGTGTACATGGACTAATTTATCGCGTTGTACAACGTGAGTTCGGTGAGCGTCTGGCTCATTACACGATCAGGTTGGCTCCACGACTGGCTTATTTGCAGCACCGTACTAATCAACGAATTTTCCAACACATCAATGTCCCGCAAATCATCTCATTAATCTTAAAAGAACATGGCATTCTCGCCGACGCTCATCGCTTTCAATTAAACTCCAACTATCCGCCACGTGATTACTGCGTGCAGTACCACGAGTCTGACTTAAATTTCATTGAGCGTCTGTGTCACGAAGAAGGCTTGCATTATCACTTCCAACACAGTGCATCGGACCATCGCTTGGTATTTGGCGATGATCAAACGGTGTTTCGCCGACTGAAACGGTCCATTGTTTATAGGCACGAAAGGGACTTGGTTAACGACGAACCGGTTATCCAGCGTTTTGATCTGCGATTGGAGATACGACCCAGCAGGGTCACTCGTCGTAATTACGATTTCAGGAAGGCGGCATTTCCTTTGGAGAACGGCTGTCAGCCAGACAGCGACAGCATCTGGCCAGACTTGGAAGACTACGATTACCCCGCCGATTTTGCTCAGGACAAACGCGGCAGGTTACTCAGTCAACGAGCCTTGGAACGGCATCGTGCCGACTACCGCCAGGCTGAAGGCAAAAGTAATCAACCGGAGCTGGCGACGGGACACTTCCTGGCATTGAGTGGGCACCCTCGCCAGGAATGGAATGATCTTTGGCTGCTGACCGAAGTGCATCATCAAGGCAGGCAACCGCAAGTGCTGGAAGAAAACCTCACCTACACCCCCTCCGCGAATGAAGGCGACTTCTATCAGAGCTACCGCAATCGTTTCATTGCCACACCTTGGGATGCAACCTACCGTTCGCAGCGGGTTCATCAGAAACCACACATATCGGGCAGCCAGACCGCCATAGTCACTGGTCCTGAAGGCGAAGACATCCATTGCGACCCCTATGGTCGCGTCAAGGTCAGGTTTTTCTGGGATCGCGCGGGTCATCTCAATGACCGTAGCAGTTGTTGGTTACGAGTTGCGTCCAGTTGGGCCGGCAACGGCTACGGAAGTGTCACGATTCCAAGGGTGGGCATGGAGGTGCTGGTGACCTTTATGGAGGGCGACCCCGACAAACCCTTGATCAGTGGATGCCTGACCAACAGCGTCAACCCTTTGCCCTACCCGCTCCCTGCACACAAGACCCGCACGGTGTTTCGCTCTCGCAGCTCGCCAGGCAACAAGGGCTTCAATGAGTTGCATCTGGAAGACCGCGTGGGTCAGGAGCTGGTCTACCTGCATGCCCAGCGTGACATGGAGCAGAAGGTTGAGAACGACAGTCGTCTGGAGGTTGGCAACGAACGACGAGAGATTATCAAGGGCAACAGCACCACTGTACTGCAAGCCGGTGAGTATCGAACCACGGCTGCCGATCGCGTAACCCAGATTGGAGGCAACGACTATCTGCGTGTCGCCAACCGTCACACGAGCGTTGAACAGACACTGGTCGTTGAGGCCGGACAGCAAGTACATATCAAGGCAGGCGCCCATGTGGTTCTCCAGGCAGGCGCAACCCTCAGTTTGAATGCCGGGGGCCAACAACTGGTGATCGACCACAGCGGTATCCATAGCAGCAGTGAAATCCAGATCGGTGGATCACCACTGTCCGGTGCAACCGCCCCGTCATTCAAGCCCGGATTAGCGCCTCCCCTGGCAACGTTACCGGATCAGCTCCCGCTGTTTGCGCCTACTCAACGCGCCCTGATGGCGGCCAGTAAAGCCTTAGGGTCCGACTTTTGCCCTATCTGCGAGGCCTGCCGGGAGGGTATCTGCCCAATGGAAGCCGCTGCATGACTCATTCACGCCCTTATCAATGGTTACTCACACACCAGAGTCTCGGCCACACCTTGTGTCTCGTTCTGGACTCCGAAAATGAGCGCCAGATACGCCAGACATTGCTGAAGAACAGCCGCCCTCACCAGTACCTCAGTGTCTATGGGCAAACGGTGGTCGCAGACCTCTGTGATGCCGGGCCGTTTGTCTTCACCGTCGATCCCGGCGACAAAAATATCAACGAGTTGCTCATGCGCCCGGACAGTGACTGGGGGTGGTTTGCCAGCGTTCCCAAAGGGCACATGCCCATGTTTGTGGAACACTGGCGCAAACGGTTGATCATCGGAGATCGCCCGCATCAGGCGCTGTATCGCTTTCAGGACAATCGAGTATTGGCCAAGGCTCTCAGGCATCTGCCCGTTGAGGCCTATCCGGGCTACCTCGGGCCGGCGATCAGCGTGTGCTATTGGCAGGGCGCCTGTTGGGAATGCACGGATAACCCGGCGCCAGGCACTATTGCGGTGCCAGACTTTCCTCTTTGGCTACAGCTACCAGTTGCTCAACAGCAAGCGATGAAAACTCGCCTGATCAACGCCCACCGTTTTTTGTTGGCCGAGCATCTTCAGGCCTACGCTCAGCTCGCCGAACAACAGGATCCGCAGATATGGTTGCGCGCCACGCTTGATCAGGCCGAGGCATGGAATTGGCTGGCGCCCGCCCCCCTGGAGTTTTTGCTCACCCAAAGCCTGCAAGCCTTCACCCAGAAGCTGGCGCAACACTGGCATGCGCGTCCTGGCGAAACCCCCGACGAACACTTTGAACGAGTGCGCTTGGCGGCGCAGGTTTGGCAAGGGGACGCGCCGCAATGAACAATCACCTGCGGATGATGAACCTTGGCTTATGCCTGGCGATAACGACGGGTTGCGCCCAGGAACAGGTGAATACCTTCATCTTTACCGCTGACTTGCCGCCCGACTTTGCCTACGTTGCGGCGGTGTACTACTCCCCCGCCAGGGGTGAGAGCTGCACCGTCGAGAAAAGGGACAACAAAGCCCTCGTGTTTAACAGAGAGTGGCGAAAGGAATATACACCTGACTCCCGGATCACTATTCGAACCACCCGTAAGGGATGTCCGCTGGTGATCAACCGCATCAAACTCAAAATCAACTCCGCCTACGGCCAAGACTGGAGCGATGTCAGTCATGACACGGCCAACGTCGTTATTCGTGATGAGTTGGAAAACACATATAAGGGGACTTTCAACGAAGCGGGAGAAAGCCGCTTTTATGGTCAATGCCAATGGTTATTTCGTACCTCAGGAAAGCCTCGCATTCTCAGAAAAATCCTCGATTGTAAAAAAACCAACCCACTCGGCGAACCTGGACACGGGCGTCCCTTCACTGCGTACGCCCTCGAACAGCTACCAGGCAAGACCGTGAAGATGAAAATTTCCCTGGCGCCGGAGGAGGAACCCTACTTCACCGGTAAATGGGTGAAGTTCAAAAATGGATATAAACGCTGTATGGGCAAGGGCTTTGAAGATCAACACGCTTTCTGTCTCGGAAACTTTAAAGACTTCAGCACATTTCAAATGATTGACGGCCGTATCTGCTCCGTCTATCCCGGATGCATCGAATAAGGAAAGGACTCAATGGCAGTTTCAAATAAGGAAATAATGTCTTCTTTAAATGGACGAATGGTTTCTTGCCCTCGACAAGGCAAGTGGACCACTTTTCAACTCACTGACGAGTTCGGTTCAGGCGAACCGTATGCCGGGTTGGCCTATACCGCGACTGATGCAGAAGGGCTTGAATATCACGGCCAGCTAGACACTGACGGGGTAGGGAAAGTGGCCAACCATTGTGCGGGGCCTATTGCCCTTGCGTTCACTGAACTCTATCAAGGCAACGATGCAGGGTACAACGAACTGATTAGCAGGAAGCATTACCCCCTCAAAATTACCGAACTGCAAGTTCGCGCCGAACAAACACGCTGCCTGAACAGCAACACCTCCCGCCCCCGAGAAAAACCCGCGCAAACCTGCGCTGATGAATTTTTCCAAGTGGAAGTGCGCCACTTGGTCCAACATTCCACGCATCTGCCACCAGAGGTGAACCGTCACTACCCACCCGGCACGGGGCCTGCGAGACTCATGGGAGAACATGGCAAGTTCGGGGTGGCCTTGATGCCCCAAAGGCACACCGTGCTGGAGGTACGCCCACTGCGGGCCTTGCGGCCCATGCTGTCCACCGCACCCGAGTTCTGCGCGCTCAACTTATACCAACTGGCGCTCATGTCGACCCTGACCTATTGCCCCTTCGGCCAGACACCTGACAAATCGCCGATAGAAACACCGGTAAGTTTCAACCAACAGCCAAGCGTGGGTCATTGGTTCGCGGATGCTTTGGCCAAATTTGAAGAGATCTGGAAGCTCAACCCAGAGCAAACAGAACCTTACTTCTACCCTCTGTACGAGGACGTGCCCTACTCCAAGCGCCTGGAGATCGTCCCGTTCGACCCAACTCTTTACGCGGCCAACGATCCAGAGTCAGGCGTACATCAGGAACATCCCGCCAACATTCATTTTTTCGACGACACCGACGAGCAAGACAGCACGGACACCCAAGCCTTCATCACCCACAACGACGAATTGATCCTGATCGCAGTGCGTGGAACCCAGCAATTCGCCGACGGCCTGCGCGACGCCGATGCACTCCAAGTACCTTTTGAAGAAGGTGCGGGCCATGTGCATCGAGGTTTCTATCGGGCCGCTAAACATGCCGCGACCTTCGTGACGAGTTATCTGGACCGATTCTACGCAGGGCAAAAACTGCTGATCTGCGGCCACAGCCTGGGAGGCGCAGTGGCGTTATTACTTTCCGAGATGCTGCGTTGCAGACATGAAAGCTACAGCATCCAGCTCTACACCTACGGCGCACCCCGCGCCGCCGATTCCACGTTCATTAAAAACGCCGGCCCCCTGTTGCACTATCGCATGGTCAACCACAACGACCCGGTACCCAGCTTACCCGGCAGTTGGATGAACACCAGAACAGGTGTGTATGGCGTCGGCACGGCACTGATGTTCGCCAACGTGCCGCTCGGCCTTTCAATGTTCGTGGCAGGCATCACGAACTGGACGGGCGAGGCCTACGAACACCACGGTATCTTGCGACATTTCTTGCCGGTTGAACTCGGTCGCGGGGAGAAGTCCTCGATTCTCTGGACACCCAGTTGCGACACCATTACTCAACACGCCGCCTGCGAAATAGCCCTTCACCATAAGCGCGGCTTGCCGGATCGTCCTTCATTCCTATCTCAACTCTTCGACGTTAGAAACCATTTCATGATCCCCAGCTATATCCCCGCTTGTTGGGCGACCTTGCGCCGCTGGCAGCAAGCGCAGGCTACTGGAGACAGCCTAGTGACAAAGCTCGAATATGAATGGATAGGTAGTGCGCTGGAACGGATTACCCAGCAGTTACGCGACGAAAACCGTCACCAGACGAGACGCTCGGCACCAAATAGGCGTAGCGAAAGGCCCGTTAACATTGCACTCGCCCGCGAGATAGACAAGATCCAAACCACCCGCGCTCGTCTAGCCACACTGCGTACGGCGTCAGTCAACGAAAAAGACGTTTATGGAAGTTTGTCCGAGCATCCCGAACGATTGGCGCAAAGTTTAGCCCGCTGGCACGAACATCCGCAGAACAGGGTCGCCGAGCAACTGGCAATGGAGCCGACTGAGGAGGTTGATATCGAATTAATAAGCGGTGCGCACGGGTACTCCGTCGGTAAACATTACACACTGGATGTTGATTCGATCATTTGACTCAAGAACTCTGGCTGGCGCTGCAGACTCTGAATTTCCGCAGGGTGACGAAGTCACTTCCCACTCCTAGCTGTAGCCCAGCTGAAAAAATATATCAATCTGCCACTATTGTTCCGCCCGATGCTGCCGACACAGGCAGCATCGTTTTTAAATCATAAGGACTTGATGCATGTCTTTTCACACCTTCCGCACCCTCGCTGCACTGACGTTACTCGCCTGCCTCACCCTCACCGGCTGTGCCCACGTTCAACCGCCAGTACCGCTGGATCATCAATTCTGGGACGCCAAGGAGCCGACTATCGGCGTGGCGATTACTGTGGTGCCGGAGCCTGTGCTGGCGCTGACCGGTAACCAGGGCCTTCTGGATTTAGCTATCAACAAGGGCGTTAACAGCACGCTCAGCGACAATGTCGAGAAATGGCAAGTCAAGGACCTCAACACGCTGCCGGACGCCATCGTCGCCAAGTTGCAGGCCAAGGGTTACAAGGCCAAACGAATCGACGAGCCGGTGGATCTAAAGGTCTATAAGGAAGTCAGTTTCCGCGAAGGCTACACGGTCCGCGACCTGACGCCGCTCAAGGCGACTTACGGGGTGGATCGCCTGTTGTTGGTCAACATTCTGGCTACCGGCGCCACTCGCAGCTATTACAGCGTCGTGCCGACCAGCGTGCCGATGGCGCAGGTGGGCGGGCAAGGCATGGTGGTTGATCTGGCCGACAACAAGCTGCTGTGGTTCAAACCTTTTGCCGTCGTGCAGGCCGCTCAGGGTGAGTGGGACGAGCCCAACTACGCCAATCTGACCAACGCGTTCTATCAGGCGATGGATACCAGCCGCCAGCAAATGATCACCCCGTTCGAACAACAATGAAACGGGCGCTGTTAGCGGCCGCCACGCTGGCCCTGCTGGTGCTGGCCGGTTGCGCGCAGAAGCCTGCGCCGCCGGCCGGTTTCAAGTCGCAAGAGGCGGTGACTTACGTCCAGGCCCATGGGGTCAAGGTGGATGTACAACTGCCGCCGGCGTTCGTGGGGGCCAGCACTGTGGTCGACGCCAAGGCCGCGCAGCAGGCCGCGTCGTCGAGCCATAATCTGATCGCCAGTTCCGGCAACACCGCCGGGCTTGCCGGTTTGCTGGTCGCCAGCCTGATCAATACCCAGATGGGCAGCGGCAGCTTGCAGCGGGATGCGGAAAACGCTGCCGCCAAGGAGTCGCGCCCGCTGGCCGATCTGTTGGCGGGCGTGCCGTTGCAGGAACGTCTGCAACAGCGTTTCCAGCAGGCTTCGCTGGCGGCCGGCCTCAAGCAGGGAATGGGGCCCGTGACCGCGCGCCTACTGGTCGAACCTAAACTGATGCTCACCCCCGATCGCGGCAGTTTCGTGCTGATCAATCAGGTGCAGGTCCAGGATATTGCCGGTTCGGCGCTGTACCGCATGCGCATCGAAGTCACCAGCCAGCCGATTCGGCGTTGCGGCAGCCGCTGCATTGATGATGGCAGCCTGGATCTGACGCAAGTCACGGCGGTGCTGGACGAGTGCATCGACGAATCGATGCGCGTGCTGACCACCGACCTGATGCTGCCGACCCCACCGCCAGCCGCCCAGGAAACCTTGCGTTATGTGCTCGATGGTCAGCGCGTGGTCGAGCGCGGTTATCAACTGGCCCACAACGGCAGTTACTGGCGTTATCGCAACCTCTACGGCGCGGTGAAATCAGTGCCGGTGCCGTTCGAGGATGCGCTGACAGAGGCGCAGTTGCAGAAGGTATACGGGCGTTAATCTGGGTTGCGCCGCCGAGCGGGGATAAATCCCCTCGCCCAACCAACAGGCGGCCATCGCGAGCAGGCTCGCTCCCACATTGGCGGTTTGGGGCCTTCGACGTTCGGGAAAAAGCCATAAAAAAAGGGCATCCGACTCAATCGGCATGCCCTTTTTTTCTACCGCTTGCCCCCTAACCGGGGAACCCGCGGCGATTATGGATTGACGCTGGCCTTCAACATTTTGCCCGGCTTGAAGGCGACGGTGTTGCTGGCCTTGATCTTCACCGGCTCACCGGTCTGTGGGTTTTTGCCGGTACGCGCGCCGCGGTGGCGCTGCAGGAAGGTGCCGAAGCCTACCAGGGTGACGCTGTCCTTGCGGTGCAGGGCGCCGGTGATTTCTTCGAGAACGGCGTTGAGGACGCGGTTGGCTTGCTCTTTAGTGAGGTCAGCCTTTTCCGCGATGGCGGCGGCGAGTTCTGGTTTACGCATGAATGAAGCCCCTTTTGACGGTTTTTTTGTTGTTATGTCTGGGCTGTACTCATGGAAACAGCCCCTAAGGCGCCGCAGGCTCTACTCTGCGGCAGACGGGAGTGAGGATGGCACGGGGCCGCAGGCGGCGCCAGTGTCAGGGCGGCCTTTGTCGCGCCGAAAGCAGGGTATTTACGACAGAAGGACCGGCATTTACGCCAGCAGCGCTGGAAGCTCTTTGTTCAGTGCCAGTTTTTCCATCACCGCCGCGCCGGTCAGGGCGTAACCCAGCAGGTTGCCGTTGGCGTCGCGGCACAGGGCCTTGATGTCACTGCCCTGCCCTTCGACGCTCCACACGCCTTCGCTGCCCCGCGGTGGTGGCGAAACCACGAGTGGGCACACCGGGGTTTTCACGGTAATTGGCATGGCACCGTAGCGCACGGCGGTCGGGTTGCCGGCCAGGGTTTGGGCCAGGGCGCGGGCGCAGCTCATCAGCGGCATGACGTACAGCAGGTTCAGGCCGTCGACCTCGGCGCAGTCGCCCAGGGCGTAGATGTTGGCGTGGGAGGTTTTCAGGTGGCGGTCGACCACCACGCCGCGATTGACCACCAAGCCGGCAGCGGCGGCCAGGTCGATGCGGGGGCGCAGGCCGATGGCCGAGACCACCAGGTCGCAGGCGATCACCTGGCCGTCGGACAGGTGCGCCTCCAGCCCGTCGGCCACCCGTTGCAGGCGATTGAGCACCGGCCCCAGGTGGAAACGCGCGCCGAGGCTTTCCAGCCCGGCCTGTACCGCCGCAGCGGCCGCAGGGTGCAGCAGGGTCGGCATGACTTGCTCGCACGGCGCGACCAGTTGCACTTCGTAACCGCCCAGGATCAGGTCGTTGGCGAATTCGCAGCCAATCAGCCCGGCACCGAGCAAGAGTACCCGGCGCTTGCCGGCAGCAGCTGCGCGAAAGCGTGCGTAGTCTTCCAGATCGTTGATGGGGAAGATCAGGTCCGAGGCATCACCCTGCACCGGCACGCGCACGGTTTCTGCGCCCCAGGCCAGGATCAGGTCGCGGTAGTTCACCGTTTCTTCGCCGATCCACAAGCGTTTGTGGCCCGGATCGATGCCGCTGATGCGGGTGTGGGTGCGCACTTCGGCGTTCAGTTGCTCGGCCATGGCGCCCGGCTCGGCCATGCTCAGGCCGTCGGCGTCTTTGTTTTTGCCAAAGCCTGTGGAGAGCATGGGCTTGGAGTAGGAGCGACCGTCATCGGCGCTGATCAGCAGCAGCGGAGTTTCGCTGTCGAGTTTGCGAAACTCCCGGGCCAGGTTGTAACCGGCAAGGCCCGTACCGACGATGACGACAGGTGCACTCATGTTGCTCTCCATGTAGCTCTCCATGCAGGAAACGATCAGATAGCGATCATTTCGAAATCCGATTTACCCACGCCGCAGTCCGGGCAGAGCCAGTCTTCGGGTACGTCTTGCCAGGCAGTGCCGGGCGCGATGCCGTCATCCGGCCAGCCAAGGGCTTCATCGTAGATCAGGCCGCAGACAATACATTGCCACTTTTTCATTCAGGTACTTCCTCAGGTGTCGGCATTTGCCGGTATGGTTGGGTCGATGTAAAGCTGCCCCTTCCGGCTCAGGGCGTTTTGTACTGATCGGTCGCGAGAGATGCAAGCATGATCGACGCTAAGACCGCCCCGCTGAATCAAATTCGCCAACCGACATGGTAAGCTCGCGGCCTCATTTGCTGCCATTCAAGACCTCTGTGCCGCATACAAATTCGATATTTCCTACACTCCAATGGTTGCCCCAGCCCCTGCTGTCGCCTCGCCCTGACGCCTGTGTGCTCGACTGGCTATTCGACGAAGGGTCCCTGACCCGGCGCCTGACGCGGCTGTCGGATGAGCGTTTCAGCGTGACGCCGCTGTTCGAAGGTTGGCAACCCTTGCGTGCCGATGAATGTGCCGCGCTGGATCTGGCCGAGGGCAGCGAAGGCTGGGTACGCGAGGTGTATCTGCGCGGCCATGGCGAGGCCTGGGTGTTTGCCCGCAGTGTGGCGGCGCGTAGCGCGTTGCAGGGCGACGGTTTGCAGATGGACGAGCTGGGCAGTCGCTCTCTGGGCGAGTTGCTGTTTTGCGACCAGGCGTTCCAGCGCCGGGCCATCGAGGTTTGCCATTACCCCGAACAATGGTTGCCGGCTGAGGTGCGCGCTCGTGAACTGTGGGGCCGCCGTTCGCGTTTTGATCGCGGAACGTTGAGTGTGCTGGTGGCGGAAATTTTCCTGCCGCGCCTGTGGACCGTCGCCCGCGCCTATTCGGAGAACTGCTGATGTACGTGCAACTGCTCAAATCCTTGAACCGCCTGAACCCGCGGGCGTGGGACTTCGTGCAACTGACGCGCCTGGACAAGCCCATCGGCATCTATCTGCTGTTATGGCCGACGTTGTGGGCTTTGTGGATTGCCGGGGAAGGTTCGCCGTCCCTGGCCAACATCGTGATTTTCGTGCTTGGCGTGGTTCTGACTCGCGCCGGTGGTTGTGTGATCAACGACTGGGCCGACCGCAAGGTGGACGGCCACGTCAAACGCACCGAACAGCGCCCGCTGGTGAGCGGCAAGATCAGTTCGAAAGAGGCGCTGGTGTTCTTCGCGGTGCTGATGGGCGTGAGCTTCCTGCTGGTGCTGTGCACCAATGCACCGACCATCTTGCTGTCCCTCGGCGGGCTGGCGCTGGCGTTCAGTTACCCGTTCATGAAGCGCTACACCTACTATCCGCAAGTGGTGCTGGGGGCAGCGTTCTCCTGGGGCATGCCGATGGCGTTCACTGCCGAAACCGGGAATTTGCCGGCGGCGGCCTGGCTGCTGTACATCGCCAACCTGCTGTGGACGGTGGGCTACGACACCTATTACGCGATGACTGACCGGGACGATGACTTGCGGATCGGCGTCAAGTCCACGGCCATTCTGTTTGGCGATGCCGACCGGGTGATCATCCTGACGCTGCAGGGCCTGGCCTTGGGTTGCCTGCTGCTGGCCGGGTCGAAATTCCAGTTGGGCGGCTGGTTCCACTTGGGGCTTGTGGCCGCTGCCGGGTGTTTTGCCTGGGAATTCTGGTACACCCGCAGCAGGGACCGGATGCGCTGCTTCAAGGCGTTTCTGCACAACCATTGGGCCGGGTTGGCGATTTTCGTGGGGATTGTGCTGGATTACGCGTTGCGGTGAGACCGCTGACCCAGCGCTGAACCCACGGTCATGAAATCTTTGTGGCGGGGGAGCTTGCTCCCCGGCCACAAAAGCGTTTTAGCACCGATCAGCTACTTGGGCTTGGCAACCTTCCAGGCACCGCCCATCACGCCGTCACCGGTCTTGTCTCCGGCTTTCTTGTCCTTCACGAAGGTGTACAGCGGCTTGCCGTCGTAGGCCCACTGCGACGACCCGTCGTCGCGCGTAATCACGGTCCATTTACCCATGGGCATGGCAGCGCTTTCAGCCTTGAGCGGTGGCCAGTTCTCGGCGCATTTGGCAATGCACGCTGACTTGCCGCCTTGGTCTTTTTCAAAGGTATACAACGTCATGCCCTTGTGGTCGGTCAGCATGCCATCTTTGATCATCGCCGGTTCGTCAGCCGCGTACGCCAGCGCCGGCAGCACCAAGGCAACCGCCAGGCCCAGAGCCTTGATGGATTGGGTAAGGTAAGTCATGGAAACCTTCTTTTGCAGTTGTCAGGAATCGGACTCAAAAGCTTAGTCCAGGATCCTCTACACTGCCGGGTGCCGAAACAAGTGTCACACGACTGCAATAATTCCGTTATCTAATGCGGCGCAAGACAGTTAAATGACAAGAGGATTACCCCATGGTTGGCAGGAGCATTCTGATCGTCGACGACGAAGCGCCCATCCGCGAGATGATCGCCGTTGCGTTGGAGATGGCCGGCTATGACTGCATGGAAGCAGAAAACTCCCAACAGGCCCACGCCATCATCGTCGACCGCAAGCCCGACTTGATTCTGCTGGACTGGATGCTTCCCGGTACGTCTGGCATTGAACTGGCGCGACGCCTCAAGCGCGATGAGCTGACCGGTGATATCCCGATCATCATGCTCACCGCCAAGGGCGAAGAAGACAACAAGATCCAGGGCCTGGAAGTTGGCGCCGACGACTACATCACCAAGCCGTTTTCCCCTCGGGAGCTGGTGGCACGCCTGAAGGCCGTGTTGCGGCGCGCCGGTCCGACCGATGGCGAGGCACCGATTGAAGTCGGCGGCCTGCTGCTGGACCCCATCAGCCACCGCGTGACCATCGACGGCAAACCCGCCGAGATGGGCCCGACCGAATACCGCCTGCTGCAATTTTTCATGACTCACCAGGAGCGCGCCTATACCCGTGGGCAACTGCTGGACCAGGTCTGGGGCGGTAATGTTTATGTCGAAGAGCGCACCGTGGACGTGCACATTCGTCGCCTGCGCAAAGCCCTCGGCGATGCCTATGAGAATCTGGTACAAACTGTGCGCGGCACCGGTTACCGTTTTTCGACCAAGGCCTGACCCGAGCCCTTACCGCCCGACAAGCTGACAAGGACGCGCGTTCAATTGAATCAAAACTGGCATGGCACCCTGATTCGCCACATGTTGTTGCTAGTGACCGGCTGTCTGGTCGTGGGCCTGATCACCGGCTTCTACGGCTGGAGTCTGGCTGCGGGCCTGGCGCTGTACCTGGCCTGGACGCTCAAGCAATTGCTGCGCATGCATGAGTGGCTGCGCCTGCATAAACCCGACGAGGCCCCGCCTGACGGCTATGGCCTGTGGGGTGAGGTATTCGACAGCATCTATCACCTGCAACGGCGCGACCAGCGCGTGCGTGGCCGCCTGCAAGCGGTGATCGACCGGGTCCAGGAGTCCACTGCGGCGCTCAAGGACGCGGTGATCATGCTCGACAGCGATGGCAACCTGGAATGGTGGAACCGCGCCGCCGAAACCCTGCTGGGCCTCAAGACCCCCCAGGACAGCGGCCAGCCGGTGACCAACCTGGTGCGCCACCCTCGCTTCAAGGAATACTTCGAACAGGAAAACTACGCCGAGCCGCTGGAGATTCCTTCGCCCACCAATGACCGGGTGCGCATTCAGCTGTACCTCACGCGCTACGGCAACAACGAGCACTTGATGCTGGTGCGTGACGTGACGCGCATCCATCAGTTGGAACAGATGCGCAAAGACTTCGTCGCCAACGTCTCCCATGAGTTGCGCACGCCGTTGACCGTGATCTGCGGGTATCTGGAAACCCTGCTGGACAATGTCGAGGAAGTGAACCCACGCTGGAGCCGCGCGTTGCAGCAGATGCACCAGCAAAGCGGGCGTATGCAGACCCTGCTCAATGACCTGCTGCTGCTGGCCAAACTTGAAGCCACCGATTACCCCTCGGACAACCAGCCGGTGCCTGTCGACGACTTGCTGCAAATCATTGTTGAGGATGCCCAGGAACTCTCCGGGCCCAAGCAGCAGACCATCACCCTTGAAGCCGACCCGAACGTGCAGCTCAAGGGCAGCGAGGCCGAACTGCGCAGTGCCTTCTCCAATCTGGTGTTCAATGCCGTCAAGTACACGCCGGAACAAGGCCGGATTCACGTTCGCTGGTGGGGCGACGGCCAAGGCGCACACCTGAGCGTGCAGGATTCGGGCATCGGCATCGACAGCAAACACCTGCCGCGCCTGACCGAACGTTTCTACCGCGTCGATTCCAGCCGCAACTCCAATACCGGCGGCACCGGGCTGGGCCTGGCGATCGTCAAGCACGTGTTACTGCGGCATCGCGGGCGCATGGAAATCAGCAGCGTGCCCGGCCACGGCAGTACGTTTACCTGCCATTTTGCCCCGGCACAGACGGTTCGCGCGCGCCTCACCCGCGCCGCCGATTGAGACCGGCCAGCACTCGCCACTAGGCAACGGCCCAGTCAGCCGCTACATTGGCTGACTTGTGCCTGCCTTTTCAGGCACTCATTTCCAATCCTTTCGAATATACGGAACCCGCAAAACTCCATCATGGACCCTTCCCCTGGCTTGTCCCTGGCAACACTCTTCGCCGAATTCGGCATGATTCTTTTTGCTCTGATCCTGGTTCTGCTCAACGGCTTTTTCGTTGCGGCCGAATTTGCCATGGTCAAACTGCGCTCGACCCGGGTCGAGGCCATCGCTGAGAAAAACGGCTGGCGCGGGCATATCCTGCGTACCGTTCACAGCCAGCTCGATGCTTACCTGTCGGCCTGTCAACTGGGTATCACCCTGGCCTCCCTGGGCCTGGGCTGGGTCGGTGAGCCGGCGTTCGCCCACGTTCTGGAGCCGCTGCTGGGCGCGGTCGGCGTTGAGTCGCCGGAAGTGATCAAGGGCGTGTCGTTCTTCACCGCGTTCTTCATCATTTCGTACCTGCACATCGTGGTCGGTGAGCTGGCACCCAAATCCTGGGCGATCCGCAAGCCCGAGCTGCTGTCGCTGTGGACCGCCGTGCCGCTGTACCTGTTCTACTGGGCCATGTACCCGGCGATCTACCTGCTCAATGCCAGCGCCAACGCCATCCTGCGTATCGCCGGCCAAGGCGAACCCGGCCCGCATCACGAGCACCATTACAGCCGTGAAGAACTGAAACTGATCCTGCACTCCAGCCGTGGCCAGGACCCAAGCGACCAGGGCATGCGTGTGCTGGCCTCGGCTGTGGAAATGGGCGAGCTGGAAGTGGTGGACTGGGCCAACTCCCGGGAAGACCTGGTGACGCTGGAGTTCAATGCGCCGCTCAAGGAGATCCTGGCGATGTTCCGTCGCCACAAGTTCAGCCGCTATCCGGTGTACGACAGCGATCGCCAGGAGTTCGTCGGCCTGCTGCACATCAAGGATCTGCTGCTGGAACTGGCGGCCCTGGATCACATTCCCGAGTCGTTCAACCTGGCCGAACTCACCCGCCCACTGGAGCGCGTGTCGCGGCACATGCCGCTCTCGCAGCTGCTGGAGCAGTTCCGCAAGGGCGGCTCGCACTTCGCCCTGGTTGAAGAAGCCGACGGCAACATCATCGGTTATCTGACCATGGAAGACGTGCTCGAAGTGCTGGTGGGCGACATCCAGGACGAACACCGCAAGGCCGAGCGCGGCATCCTGGCCTATCAGCCGGGCAAGCTGCTGGTGCGCGGTGACACGCCGTTGTTCAAGGTCGAGCGCCTGCTGGGCATCGACCTGGACCACATCGAGGCCGAGACCCTCGCCGGGCTGGTCTATGAAACCCTCAAGCGCGTGCCGGAAGAGGAAGAAGTGCTGGAAGTCGAAGGCCTGCGGATAATCATCAAGAAGATGAAGGGGCCCAAGATCATCCTGGCGAAAGTGTTGATGCTCGATTGAGCGTCAACCTGATATTGAACACCCCTGTGGCGAGGGGATTTATCCCCGCTGGGCTGCGAAGCAGCCCCAAAAGCTGACATTCCAGGGTGACGGGTCAATTGAGTTAGCAGTGCTGAGGCTCGCTTCGCGCCCCAGCGGGGATAAATCCCCTCGCCACAAGAGCCCCCTGCCTATTCAGGACTTACTGCTTGCCCAACGCAAAGTTGGGCAAGTCGCCCACCGGTTGATTGAACTGGTAGGGAATCGACACCAGCCCCAACCCGGTATTGCGCTGCACCACGAAATGCAGGTGCGGACCTGAACTGTTGCCGGTATTGCCCGACAGCGCCAGCGGCGTTCCCACCATCACCCGTTGCCCTTCCCGCACGCTCACCGAGCCTTTTTGCAGGTGCAGGTACACGCCCATGGTCCCGTCATCGTGCAGCACCCGCACGAAGTTGCCCGACGGGTCGGTGCCACGGCCGGTCTGGTGATTTTCCGTCTTGACCACCACGCCGCCGCGCGCCGCGATGATCGGCGTGCCCTCGGGCATGGCGATGTCCATGGCATAACGGTTTTTGGGGCCATAGTGGCTGTATTGACCGTTGGCCCCCTGGCTCAGCCGAAACGGACCACCACGCCACGGCAGCGGGTAGCGATAAGCCTGCGCCGTGCCTGCAGGGTCGCCCAGGGAGTATTCGAACCGCGGGGTATACACCAAAGGCTTTCCGGGGCGCGTGGCCGTGAGCAGCGCCAGACGCAGGTTACTGCGCGCCGGCAGCACCCGCCGGATCGGCCGGCTCGGTGCCCCGCTGACGTTGCGTAGCCCGGCAAAACTCAATTCGATCTCCACCGGCGCGTACAAGTCGTTGCGCACGAACACCGCGTCCGCGCCCTTCTGTTTCTTGATATCGAGAAACACCTGGCGCTCGAGACGTTCGACCATGCGATCACGGAACACGAACACCTGCGCGCCCTTGCTGGGGCGGTCGCTGTAGGACACCACGCCATTGGCATCGGTGGATTTGTATATCGTCATGGCCACGGCCGAGGTGGAGGCCAGGACAAGACCACAGGCAAACAGCAGGGGCAAAAACATGGGCAAGAATTCTGTCGAAATGAAGGCCTGTACAGCAGCCTAGCAGCTGGATGGACCAGCGTAGTCGACGGATGTTTCAAAATGGGTTGGCCGATAGGGCGCTATTGCCGCTGGTGACCCCATCGCGAGCAGGCTCGCTCCCACACTGGATCTGCTGTGGACACAAATTTTGTGAACAACAGAGATCACTGTGGGAGCGAGCCTGCTCGCGATGACTGACTGAAGGACGCCGCCGAATCAGGCGCCAGGTACGAAGTGCTTCTGCGCTGTACCGCGGGCAATCAGGCGGGAGATGTAGTCGAGCTTCTGTGGGTCTTTATCGACAAAACGGAAGGTCAGTTGCAGCCATTCGCTGTCGGGGGTCTGCTCGTGAGCAACGATGGCGTGCAAGTAACCGTTGAGGCGAGCGGTTTCGGCGTTGTCGCCCTGCTCCATGTCCAGCACGGCGCTTTCCAGCACCTGTGGCAGGGTGTCGGTGCGTTTGACCAGCAGCAGCGCTTCCTTGAGGCTCAGGGCCTTGATCACGCATTGCTGGGTGCCGCTGGAGAGGCGCAACTGGCCCTGACCACGGTTGGCGCCAGCCGGGGCGGTGGAGGCTGAAGGCGCCTTGACCGGCGGGCTGTTGAGCATGCCGCGGGCTGGAGCAGCAACAGCGGCGGGCGCGGCAGCTGCAACGACAGCAGGCTTGGCAAATGGATTGACCGCCGGAGCCGCCGCCGCAACCGGAGCCGCCTTGCCGCCGGTAAGCGCGCTGAGCGAATCATTGCCGAACGCCGAGTTCATCTTGGTCGGAGCGCTGTTCATCAGGGTGTCGAGCTTGCCAACCTTGTGCAGGGCCTGCTTGACCTTGGTCAGCAGTTGCTCGTTAGTGAACGGCTTGCTGACGTAGCCGGAAACGCCGGCCTGGATCGCCTGGACCACGTTTTCCTTGTCGCCGCGGCTGGTGACCATCACAAACGGCATGCCCTTGAGATTGTCCTGCTGGCGGCACCAGGTCAGCAGTTCCAGGCCCGACATTTCCGGCATTTCCCAATCGCACAGCACCAGGTCGAACGCCTCACGGGCCAGCAGGGATTGGGCTTTCTTACCGTTCACCGCATCTTCGATGCGGATGCCCGGGAAGTAGTTGCGCAGGCACTTCTTCACCAGGTCACGAATGAACGAAGCGTCGTCCACGACCAACACACTGACCTTACTCATCCAGATACACCTCTAAAAAATCCCGGCAAGCATACCGCTTTTACTGATGGCATATTGCCAAAAAACCTTCAGTCACGCCGGGACTCTTCGTTCGCGGGGTGCTGCTTTCGATTAAAAAAGCCGCAAAAAAAAGCCCGACCAGAAGGCCGGGCGCTTTTCTTGGGCAATCTTACTTATCGTCAGTTTCGCCCGGAACATTAGCGGTTTCGGACGAGGTGCCCTCCACTTCGGCCTTCATGCGCTTGAGCCCCAAGTGCCGCACGTCGGTGCCGCGCACCAGGTAGATCACAAGTTCCGAGATGTTGCGCGCATGATCGCCGATACGCTCCAAAGAACGCAGCACCCAGATGATGCTCAGCACCCGGGAGATGGAGCGCGGGTCTTCCATCATGTAGGTCGCCAGCTCACGCAGCGCGGTCTTGTATTCGCGGTCGATGATCTTGTCGTACTGGGCCACCGACAGTGCCAGGTCGGCGTCGAAACGGGCGAAGGCATCCAGTGCGTCGCGCACCATGTTGCGCACCTGGTCGCCAATGTGACGAACTTCGACGTAACCGCGCGGCGCCTCGCCTTCTTCGCACAGCTGAATGGCGCGACGGGCGATCTTGGTGCTTTCGTCGCCGATTCGTTCCAGATCGATCACCGACTTGGAGATGCTGATGATCAGGCGAAGGTCGGAAGCGGCCGGTTGACGACGGGCCAGGATGCGCAGGCACTCTTCGTCGATGTTGCGCTCCATCTGGTTGATCTGGTCGTCGATCTCGCGCACTTGCTGGGCCAGGCCGGAGTCGGCCTCGATCAGCGCGGTCACCGCGTCGTTGACCTGCTTTTCCACCAGCCCGCCCATGGCCAGCAGGTGACTGCGCACCTCCTCGAGCTCGGCATTGAACTGTGCGGAAATGTGGTGAGTAAGGCCTTCCTTCGAAATCATCTTGTGCGCTCCGCGAAAGTTGCAAGCTTCAAGCTGCAAGCTTCAAGCAGTTGAATGTTGATCCTGATACCGCACCGCTTCTGTATCGCCGCGTCAAACGTGCGGCTTACAGCGGCCTCGACTAGCCATAGCGACCGGTGATGTAGTCTTCGGTCTGCTTCTTGGCCGGGTTGGTAAACAGGGTGTCGGTGTCGCCGAATTCCACCAGTTTGCCCATGTACATGAAGGCGGTGTAGTCGGAAACCCGCGCCGCCTGTTGCATGTTGTGGGTCACGATGACGATGGTGAATTTGGATTTGAGCTCGTAGATCAGCTCTTCGACTTTCAGGGTCGAGATCGGGTCCAGGGCCGAGCAAGGTTCGTCGAGCAACAAGACTTCCGGCTCAACGGCGATGGTACGGGCAATCACCAGACGTTGTTGTTGACCACCGGACAGGCCCAGTGCCGATTCGTGCAGACGATCCTTGACCTCGTCCCACAGCGCCGCGCCCTTGAGCGCCCATTCCACGGCTTCGTCAAGAATGCGCTTTTTGTTGATACCCTGGATGCGCAGGCCGTAGACCACGTTCTCGTAGATGGTTTTGGGGAACGGGTTAGGCTTCTGGAACACCATGCCCACACGACGACGCAGCTCGGCCACATCTTCGCCCTTGCGGTAGATGTCGTTGCCGTAGAGGTTGATTTCGCCCTCGACGCGGCAGCCGTCCACCAAGTCGTTCATACGGTTGAAGGTGCGCAGCAAGGTTGACTTGCCGCAGCCCGACGGGCCGATGAACGCGGTGACGCGCTGTTTCGGAATGTTCAGGCTGACGTCGTACAGCGCCTGCTTCTGACCGTAGAACAGGTTCAGGCCGGGCACTTCGATGGCGACGGTTTCCTGAGCCAGGTCCAGGCTCTGCTTGTCGCGGCCCAGGGCCGACATGTTGATGCCGCGTGCTTGTGTCTCGTGTTGCATGGGAGGCTCCCTGTGCTAACAAATTCGGTTCGGTTGTCTGGGAGCGAGCCTGCTCGCGATTCAGGCAACTCGGTTTGGCTTTAAAACCGAGGTGATGCCATCGCGAGCAGGCTCGCTCCCACAAAAGATCAGTGTGAAATCAGCTATCGAGTGCTTTGTACTTCTCGCGCAGGTGGTTACGGATCCACACCGCCGACAGGTTGAGCGTGGCAATCACCAGCACCAGCAACAGCGCCGTGGCGTATACCAGCGGTCGCGCCGCTTCGACGTTCGGGCTCTGGAAGCCTACGTCATAGATGTGAAAGCCCAGGTGCATGATCTTCTGGTCCAAGTGCAGGTACGGGTAGTTGCCGTCCAGCGGCAGCGACGGGGCCAGTTTCACCACGCCTACCAGCATCAATGGCGCCACTTCACCCGCGGCGCGAGCCACCGCGAGGATCATGCCGGTCATCATCGCCGGGCTCGCCATGGGCAGCACGATTTTCCACAGTGTCTCAGCCTTGGTCGCGCCCAGGGCCAGGGAGCCTTCGCGCACGGTACGGGGGATACGCGCCAGGCCTTCTTCGGTGGCGACGATCACCACCGGCACCGCCAGCAGCGCCAGGGTCAGGGACGCCCAGAGCAGGCCCGGGGTACCGAATGTCGGTGCCGGCAGGGCTTCGGGGAAGAACAACCGGTCAACCGAACCACCTAACACATAAACGAAGAAGCCCAGGCCGAACACACCGTAGACGATGGCCGGTACGCCCGCCAGGTTGTTCACCGCGATGCGGATCAGGCGGGTCATCGGTCCCTGGCGAGCGTATTCGCGCAGGTACACCGCTGCCAGCACACCGAATGGCGTCACCACCATCGCCATGATCAGGGTCATCATGACGGTGCCGAAAATCGCCGGGAAGATCCCGCCTTCGGTGTTGGCTTCACGAGGATCGTCGCTGAGGAATTCCCAGACCTTGCTGAAATAGAAACCGATCTTGGTGAACGTCCCCATGCCGTTCGGCTGGTAGGCATGCACCACTTTGCCGATCTCGATTTCCAGTTCTTTGCCATTGGCATCGCGGGCGGTCAGGCTGTCGCGGTTGAACTGCGAATGCAGGTCGCCCAGACGCGCTTCGATGTCTTTGTAGCGGGCATCGAGCTCGGCGCGGTCAGCGTCCAGGTCCGCTTGTGCAGCAGCGTCCAGCTTGCCTTCCAGCTCCAGCTTGCGGCCTTTGAGACGAATGCGCTCAAGCCCTGCGTTGATTGCGCCGATGTCGGATTTTTCCAGGGTCTTGAGCTCAGCCGCGAGTTTGTTGACCCGGGCCACGCGAGCTTGCAGTTCCGGCCAGGCCGCTTCGCCTTCGGCGATGACCTTGCCGTTCTCTTTGACGTTGACCAGGTAGCCGTAGAAATTACCCCACTCACGACGCTCGATGGCCATCAGCTCCGGCGGCGTGGTCTGGTTGGTCAGCCAGTCACCGACGATCCAGGTGAAATCCGTGCCGTTGAGGTCCCGGTTGCCGACCTTGATCAACTCGCGGGTCATGAACTCGGGGCCTTCGTCCGGCACCGGCAGGCCAGCGCTTTTCAGACGCTCGCGGGGCACTGATTCCTTCTGCACCACTTCGCCTACAACCAGATGCGCGGGCATGCCCGGCACGTTGTAGCTGGCGTGGATCAGGTCCGCCGGCCAGAAATGGCCCAGACCGCGCACGGCAATCACTGCCAGCAGGCCAATGGTCATGATGACCGCGATGGACACCGCACCACCGCTGATCCAGACGCCGGGGGCGCCGCTCTTGAACCATCCTTTCAGGGAGTTCTGTTTCACAGACTTCTACCTTTCTTAAAGCGACGAATATTTCTTGCGCAGACGCTGACGGATCAGCTCGGCGAGGGTGTTCATGATGAAGGTGAACAGCAGCAGCACCAGCGCCGACAGGAACAGCACGCGGTAATGGCTGCCGCCGACTTCCGACTCAGGCATTTCCACCGCCACGTTGGCCGCCAGGGTGCGCAGACCTTCGAACAGGTTCATTTCCATGACCGGCGTGTTACCGGTGGCCATCAGCACGATCATGGTTTCACCGACCGCACGGCCCATGCCGATCATCAGCGCCGAGAAGATGCCGGGGCTGGCGGTGAGAATCACCACGCGGGTCATGGTCTGCCACGGCGTGGCACCGAGGGCCAGCGAGCCCAGGGTCAGGCCACGCGGCACACTGAACACGGCGTCTTCAGCGATGGAGTAGATGTTCGGGATGACCGCGAAACCCATCGCCAGGCCGACTACCAGGGCGTTGCGCTGGTCGTAGGTGATGCCCAGATCATGGGAGATCCACATGCGCATGTCGCCACCGAAGAACCAGGCTTCCATGTACGGGCTCATGTACAGCGAGAGCCAGCCCACGAACAGGATCACCGGGATCAGCATCGCGCTTTCCCAGCCCTCTGGCACCTTCAGGCGCACGGACTCAGGCAAGCGGCTGAAGACGAAACCGGCCACCAGGATGCCAACGGGCAACAACATCAGCAGGCTGAAGATACCTGGCAGGTGCCCTTCGACGTAGGGCGCCAGGAACAGGCCGGCGAAGAAACCGAGGATCACCGTCGGCATCGCTTCCATCAGTTCGATCACCGGCTTGACCTTGCGGCGCATGCCCGGGGCCATGAAGTACGCGGTGTAGATCGCGGCAGCAATCGCCAGCGGCGCAGCCAGCAGCATCGCGTAGAACGCCGCTTTCAGGGTGCCGAAGGTCAGCGGCGAAAGGCTCATCTTGGGTTCGAAATCGGTGTTGGCCGCGGTCGATTGCCAGACGTATTTAGGCTCGTCGTAGTTTTCGTACCAGACCTTGCCCCACAACGCGCTCCACGAGACTTCCGGGTGTGGGTTATCCAGCAGCAACGGTTGCAACTTGCCGCCTTGCTCCACGATCAGACGGTTGGCCCGGGGCGACATGCCGAACAGGCCCTGGCCGTCGACCACCTGGTCCACCAGCAAGGTGCGGTGAGCGGTACTGTGGAACACGCCGAGTTTGCCGGAAGCGTCCAAGGCCACGAAACCTTTACGCCGTTCCTCGGCGGTGATCTCAACGATCGGCGCAGTGCCCATCTGGAACGTACGAATCTGTTTCAGGCGTTGCTCACCGTCCGCATCGCGGGCCATGAACCACTGAGCCAGGCCACCTGTGGAGTCACCAATGATCAGGGAAATCCCGCCTACCAATTGGGTGCTGGCGGTGACCTGGGCGTCGCCGTTCTCAAGCAGCTTGTAGCGACCGTTGAGGCTCTTTTCCCGCAGGCTGAACACATCGGCCTGGGCACGCCCGTTGACCACATACAGCCATTGCTGACGCGGGTCGACGAAGATGTTTTTGACCGGCTCGGTCATCTGCGGCAGATCGATACGCGTCTGCTCGCTGGTGACTTCACCGGTCATCATGTTTTCTTCGCTGGTGATCGACAGCACCTGCAGTTGCGCGCCCGTGGAACCGGCGAGCAACAGGGTCGAATCAGTGGCGTTGAGCGATACGTGCTCCAGCGGCGCGCCCTGCTCGTTGAGCACAATCGGCGTTTCGCCGTACGGGTACTCGATGGCCGGCGAAATGGTTTTCTTGCCGTCCGGATAGCTGACTTTATAGGTATGACGCACCACCAGTGCCTGGCCGTTGGACAGACCGATCACCACCAGCGGGCTGCCGGGTTGGTCTTCGCCGATGGAGGTCACGCTGGCACCCGCCGGCACCGGCAGGTCGACACGACGCAGCTCTGCTCCGGTATCGATATCGAAGAACAGCGCCTGACCCTTGTCGGAGATCCGCATCGCCACCTGGTTCTGCTCTTCGATGGCGATCATCAGCGGTTTGCCGGCGTCCTGCATCCAGGCAGGAGTAATCGAGTCCTTGGAGGTCAGGTCCGCGCCCTGGAACAGCGGGAGGACCACATACGCCAGGAAGAAGAAAATCAAGGTAATGGCCGCCAGCACGGCGAGCCCGCCGACCAGAACGTACCAGCGGGTCAGGCGATCCTTGAGCGCGCGGATACGGCGCTTGCGTTGCAGTTCAGGCGTATTGAAGTCAATGCGCTTGGGAGGGGAAGTCGTAGTCATTGTGGAATTGGCCAGATCATTCATGCGCACACCCTAGCGATCCTGTATGACAGAAAGATGACAATGCAGTGACGCAACAAATCCGCCGCCCGTGAATACCGGCAGCGGACAGAAATTGGGGTGTGGGGGGCTTGCTCGGGATGGGGTCATCACATTCAAACCTCAATGTTGACTGACCTACCGCTATCGCGAGCTAGCTCGCCCCCACAAAAGCCCGGGTGTGGCCCGGGCTCAGGTGTTACTTCTTGGCGACGTTGCCGCCTTCGGACAGACCCAGGTCAGCCAGGGCCTTGGCGGCAACCTTGGCTGGCAGCGGGATGTAGCCGTCCTTGACCACAACTTCCTGACCTTGCTTGGACAGAACCAGCTTCAGGAACTCAGCTTCCAGCGGGGCCAGAGGCTTGTTCGGAGCCTTGTTGATGTAAACGTAGAGGAAACGCGACAGTGGGTACTTGCCGTTCAGGGTGTTTTCTTCGGTGTCTTCGATGAACTCGCCGCCTTCTTTCTTGGCAAGAGCAACGGTTTTCACGCTGGCGGTTTTGTAGCCGATGCCCGAGTAGCCAACGCCGTTGAGCGAGCTGCTGATGGACTGTACAACCGACGCCGAACCAGGCTGTTCATTGACGTTGGACTTGTAGTCGCCTTTGCACAGGGCTTCTTCTTTGAAGTAGCCGTAGGTGCCGGATACCGAGTTACGACCGAACAGCTGGATTGGCTTGTTGGCCAGGTCACCGGTCACGCCCAGGTCACCCCAGGTCTTGACGTCAGCCTTGGCGCCGCACAGGCGAGTCGACGAGAAAATTGCATCGACCTGAGCCATGGTCAGGCCTTTGATCGGGTTGTCCTTGTGTACGAACACCGCCAGGGCGTCCACGGCCACTGGAACAGCAGTAGGCTTGTAACCGTATTTGGTTTCGAAGGCCTGCAGCTCGTTGTCCTTCATCTTGCGGCTCATCGGGCCCAGGTTGGAGGTGCCTTCAGTCAGAGCAGGTGGCGCAGTGGAAGAACCGGCGGCCTGAATCTGGATATTTACGTTCGGGTATTCTTTCTTGTAGTTCTCGGCCCACAGGGTCATCAGGTTGGCCAGAGTATCGGAGCCGACGCTGGACAGGTTGCCCGACACACCGGTGGTCTTGGTGTAGCTCGGGATGGCTGGGTCGACAGCGGCAACCGCGTGGGCGGTCGCAACGCCAGCGGCGACAAAGGTCATTGCCGTCATCAAACGCTTCAGTTTCATGCCTTACTCCTAGCAGATAGGTGTGTTAAGTCGGCCAAGTATCGGTAAGCCGTGTGAACACTCTATGGCTGAAATATGACAATTGGATGAAAGGCCATTATTGAGATTTAAAAGACGATCGCGCAGGCCCAATCGCGAGCAGGCTCGCTCCCACAGGGGATGTGCGGTGAACGCAGATCCGGTGTGGGAGCGAGCCTGCTCGCGATGAAGTCAATACAGTCAATAACTGCTTAACGACCTTCCTTCCAGAGATACGCCCCCACCGCAATCCCGATACCGCAGATAACCGCCACGTAATAGGCCGGCCCCATCGGGCTTTCCTTGAGCAGCAAAGTGACGATCATCGGAGTCAGGCCGCCGAAGATTGCATAGGCCAGGTTGTAGGAGAACGACAGGCCGCTGAAGCGCACCACGGCCGGAAACGCCTTGACCATGACATAGGGCACCGCGCCGATGGTGCCCACCAGCAGCCCGCTCAGGGCATAGAGCGGAAAGAGCCAGTCGGGGTGGTTGAACAGGCTGTGGTAGAAGGTCCAGGAGGTGATCAACAGCAACGCGCTGCCGAACACGAACACTCGCCCGGCACCGAAGCGGTCGGCCAGCACGCCCGAGCCGATGCAGCCAAAGCTCAGGAATACGATCGCCAGGCTGTTGGCCTGCAACGCGGTGGTCGGGCTGAAGTGATACACCGTTTGCAGCACGGTCGGGGTCATCAGGATGATCACGATGATGCCGGCCGACAGCAGCCAGGTCAGCAACATCGAAAGGGCAATGGCGCCACGATGATCACGCAGCACCGCTCGCAACGGTACTTCCGCAGCCAGGGCCTTGCGCAGTTGCAGCTCGGCGAATATCGGGGTTTCGTGCAGCCAACGGCGCAGGTACACCGAGAACAGGCCGAACACACCCCCCATCAGGAACGGAATCCGCCAGGCGTAATCCGCGACCTCCACCGGCGTATAGATGCTGTTGATGGCCGTGGCCACCAACGAACCCAGCAAAATCCCCACGGTCAGGCCACACGTCAGCGTGCCGCAGGCGTAGCCGATGTGGCGCGCCGGAACGTGCTCGGAAACGAACACCCAGGCTCCCGGCACCTCACCACCAATGGCCGCGCCCTGGATCACGCGCATCAGCAACAGCAGAATCGGCGCCCACATGCCGATCTGGGCATAGGTCGGCAGCAATCCCATGATGAGGGTCGGCACGGCCATCATGAAAATGCTCAAGGTGAACATTTTCTTGCGTCCCAGCAGGTCACCGAAGTGAGCCATGATGATCCCGCCCAGCGGCCGGGCCAGATAACCGGCGGCAAAAATGCCGAACGTCTGCATCAAGCGCAGCCACTCAGGCATTTCGGCGGGGAAGAACAATTTGCCAACCACGGTGGCGAAGAACACGAAAATGATGAAATCGTAGAACTCCAGCGCACCGCCCAAGGCAGAAAGCGACAGGGTCTTGTAATCGTTACGGGTCAACGGACGAGCCGATTGAACGGGTGTCGCCGTGCTCGAAGGCGCAGTGGTCATGGCAAGGGCTTCTCTTATAGTCAGTTCTGCAACCCCGGACAACGGTGGGCAGGCTCGGCACGATAGCAAATTGTTCAAAAAAGCACATAGAGGTGCGTAATTGACAGTCAAAATCGGAACCGGGTGGTCGTCTCGACGTCTATCGCTCGATATACTCGCAACCTTGCAACACTCTGTAAGGGGTTGCTGTGCGAAAACGTCGTTGGTGGCGTAGTAACCTGCCAGCCGGTTTCGCAGAGTTTCCCTTTGGCACGCCTTTACGAAAAACGTGACGAACGCATGTTCGGGCTGAATCGTTTTTTTCAAAGACGGCTATTCACCTGATACATAAGACAGAGTTACGGGTCAGAGGCACCCCCGGCATGATAGAGCTCGAACAGGAAGATCCAATCCCGCAAGGCGACCTGGCCCTGCAAATCACCGCGCTTCCCCGCGAAACCAACGGCTTTGGCGATATTTTCGGCGGCTGGCTGGTTTCCCAGATGGACTTGGCCGGCACGGCCATGGCCAGCAAAGTGGCCGGTGGACGCGTGGCCACCGTGGCGATCGACCGCATGGCATTTCTGGTGCCGGTGGCCGTGGGTGCCCAGCTGTCTTTTTATACCCAGGCGCTGGAGATCGGCCGCAGTTCGATCCAGATGATGGTCGAGGTCTGGAGTGACGATCCGCTGTCCAGCGAATGGCGCAAGGTCACCGAGGCGGTGTTTGTGTTCGTCGCCATCGATGGCAGTGGCCGTACCCGCTCGGTTCCGCCGCGCGCCCGTTAAACACGGGGGCCGTTTTGCGGTCCATTGCAGTTCATGTTCCTGAGCGAGACTTGCAGTATGCCTACGCCCCATGTCGAAGCCGTCAAACTGGATGAACTGAACGGCTGGCGCATCCGCCACGGTCAGGCCGAGTTGCTGGTGGCCCAGCAAGGCGCGCACATCCTCAGCTATCAGGTCGACGGCCAGCCGCCGCTGATCTGGCTCAACGACCAGGCAACGTTCAAGGCGGGCAAGAGCATCCGTGCCGGGGTGCCGGTGTGCTGGCCGTGGTTCGGCAACCTGACGCGCAACCCCGACAGCGTGCAGGCCATGCGCGTGAGCAACGATCCGGCCACCGCTCACGGCCTGGTGCGGGCCATGGATTGGGAGCTCAAGGGCATCGAAGCCCAGGGCGAGAGCCTGAAAGTGGAATTCGTGCTGCCCTACCCCGAAAACGGCCTCTCGGGCTGGCCCCATCAGGTGGACCTGACGCTGACTATCGTGATGGACGAGCAGTTGCACATCCACCTCACCAGCCATAACCGCGGCAGCGAAACCGTCAGCCTGAGCCAGGCGCTGCACAGTTACTTCGCTGTCAGTGACGTGCGCAACGTGCATGTCGAAGGCGTGGATGGCTTGCGTTATATCGAAACACTGGACGACTGGAATACCGTGACCCAGGCCGGCGATCTGCACTTTGCCGGCGAGACTGATCGCATCTATCTCGATACCCCAGCGAAGCTGAGCATCGTTGACCCGCACTGGGAACGACGCATCGAACTGACCAGCAGCGGTTCACGCTCGGCGGTGATCTGGAACCCCTGGACCGAACGCGCCAAGGCCTTCAGCGACATGGCCGACGATGGCTGGCAGCGCATGCTGTGTATCGAGACGGCGAATGTGATGGACGATGTGGTAACGCTGTTGCCGCAGGCCAGTCATACCCTCGGGGTGAGCATCGGTAGCAAGCCGCTCTAAGCCGCACCACAAAACTTTGTGGGAGCGAGCCTGCTCGCGATAGCGGACTGACCGTCAATATCGTTGATGGCTGACCCACCGCTTCGCGAGCAGGCTCGCTCCCACATTGGGATTTGTATCAGGCCAGCCGGCCGTTACAGATCCGCCTCCTGCACCACCCTCACCTTTTCCGCTTCCAGCGCGTACGCTGCGCTGGCCAGGTCGTTGTCGACCTTTTCGATCTTCAGCGTGCCGGTCACCCAGAGCGGTGTGTAGATGTCGTCCAGCTTCAAACCCTTGGGATAGCGCACCAGCACCAGTTGATTGGGCGGAGGTGGCGGGACGTGGATGCAGGCGCCAGGGTAAGGCACCAGGAAGAACAGCGTGCTGCGGCCCTTGGCGTCGGACTCCAGCGGCACCGGGTAGCCGCCCAGGCGGATATGCCGGTCGTTCATCGACGCCACGGTCTTGCTCGAATACATGACCGCCGGTAAGCCCTTGCTTTGTTTCAAGCCACCTTTTTCGGTGAAGGTGCCGCTGGCTTCGGGGGTGTTGTGGTCAATCTCGGGCATGGCCTCGAGGGCTTTCTGATCCGACTTGGGCATCAGTTCGAGCCAGTCGGTTTCCGGCAGTTCGGCGGCGTGGGCCAGGCCGCTGCCCAGCAGAAGGAGGGTCAAGACTAAACGGCGCATGAATGAGCTCGGCAATAAGTAGGAAGTACGACGCCGGGCATTCTAGCCCTCCCTGCGCGCCAACGCAGAGGGGGCTTTGTCACAGAATCAGTTTCTTTTGATCAGACCGTAGATCACCAGCAACACCACCGCGCCCACCAGGGCACCGATGAAACCGGCGCCTTCGCCAGCCTGGTAGATGCCCAGGGCCTGGCCGCCGTAAGTGGCTGCCAACGAACCGCCGATACCGAGCAGGATGGTCATGATCCAGCCCATGCTGTCATCGCCCGGCTTCAGGAAGCGCGCCAGCAGGCCCACGATCAAGCCGATAAAGATGGTTCCAATGATTCCCATGGCATTTCCCTCTGAGGTAAGTCGCTAGACCAAAGCCCGTTCGGGCTTTGGCACCTAGCCATCAGAGAAGTTAGCCGACCAATGGTTCCACCGACACTGAAGACTATTGTTCGGCGATCAGTGTCTCGACCTTGATGATCTGCTGGGCCAGCGTGGCCCGGTCAGCGCAGCGCAGGTTGGCGTGACCGACCTTGCGCCCGGCCTTGAACGCCTTGCCATAGTGATGCAGGTGGCAATCGGCAATCGCCAGGACTTTCTCGCTGTCCGGCACCTTGCCGATGAAATTGAGCATCGCGCTTTCGCCGACTTTGGCGGTCGAGCCCAGCGGCAGCCCGGCCACCGCCCGCAGGTGGTTTTCAAACTGGCTGCACTCGGCGCCTTCGGTGGTCCAGTGCCCGGAGTTGTGCACGCGCGGGGCGATTTCATTGGCCTTGAGGCCGCCGTCCACTTCAAAGAACTCGAACGCCATCACGCCGACATAGTCCAGTTGCTTGAGCACACGGCTGGAGTAGTCCTCGGCCAGGGCCTGCAGCGGATGATCGGTGCTGGCAACGGACAGCTTGAGAATGCCGTCCTTGTGGGTGTTGTGCACCAGCGGATAGAAACGGATTTCCCCGTCGCGAGCCCGCACGGCGATCAACGAGACTTCCCCGGTGAACGGTACAAAACCTTCCAGCAGGCAGGCCACGCTGCCCAGCTCGGCGAACGTGCCGGCCACATCCTCAGGATTGCGCAGGACTTTCTGGCCCTTGCCGTCGTAGCCCAGGGTGCGAGTCTTGAGGACGGCCGGCAGGCCGATGGAAGCAACGGCGGCTTCCAGGTCGGCCTGGGACTGGATGTCGGCGAACGCGGGTGTAGGGATGCCCAGGTCCTTGAACATGTTCTTTTCGAACCAGCGGTCGCGGGCGATGCGCAAGGCTTCGGCACTCGGGTAGACCGGGACGAACTGGGACAGGAAGGCAACGGTTTCGGCCGGGACGCTCTCGAACTCGAAGGTCACCAGATCGACTTCATCGGCCAGTTGGCGCAAATGGTCCTGATCACCGTAGTCGGCCCGCAGGTGTTCACCCAGCGCGCTGGCGCAGGCGTCCGGCGCCGGATCGAGGAAAGCGAAGTTCATTCCCAGCGGCGTTCCCGCCAGGGCCAACATGCGACCCAACTGGCCGCCACCGATTACACCGATCTTCATTCGTCAACCACCTCAGGCAATGCGTGGGTCTGGATTGTCCAGGACGCTGTCTGTCTGCTCAGCACGGAATTTTTTCAGCACGGTATGAAATTGTGGGTGCTTGGCGCCCAGGATGCTCGCCGACAGCAGGGCCGCGTTGATCGCACCGGCCTTGCCGATGGCCAGGGTCGCGACCGGAATGCCGGCCGGCATCTGCACGATCGACAGCAGCGAATCGACGCCCGAGAGCATCGACGACTGCACCGGCACGCCCAGCACCGGCAGGTGAGTCTTGGCCGCACACATGCCTGGCAGGTGGGCCGCGCCACCGGCACCAGCGATGATCACCTCGATGCCACGCGCCTCAGCCTCTTCGGCGTACTGGAACAGCAGGTCCGGGGTGCGGTGGGCGGAGACCACTTTCACCTCGTAAGGGATGCCGAGCTTTTCCAGCATATCGGCGGTGTGGCTAAGGGTGGACCAATCGGACTTGGAGCCCATGATCACGCCAACCAGTGCACTCATCGTCGTGCCTCTTCTCTCTGGGCGCCCGCAGGCGCGTCAAAAAACAACAAGCCACGCAGGAAACCGGCGTGGCTTGTTGTACGAATTATGGCCGATCTGGACCGGCCGAAGGCCGCGCAGTATACCTCAATGAAATAGATAAACAGCCCCTGTCGCGACCATCTGTCATTTGTGGTTAAACGGCGGTTTTATTGACTCTCAGGTCAGCGAAAAAGCACCACAATTCCCCTGTGGGAACGGGCTTGCTCGCGATAGCGGACTGACATTTAACATCATCGTTGCCTGACACACCGCTATCGCGAGCAGGCTCGCTCCGACAGAGGATCTTCGTGGTATCAGGTGCCAGTCACGCCTTGCGCCGCGCCGCCCTCGAGCTTGCGCCACAACAAGCGCACGTTGGCCTTGCGCACCAGCGCGCAGCGATACAGGCGGATTTCCAGGGGCACGTGCCATTGCGCGCCGCCGCAGACCACCAGTTCGCCTCGGGCCAGTTCGGCACGCACGCTCAGTTGTGGCACCCAGGCGATACCCAGGCCCTCCAGCGCCATGCTTTTGAGGCTGTCGGCCATGGCCGTTTCGTAAACCGTGGTGAAACGCAGGGCCCGCTGGCGCAGCAACTGGTTCACCGAGCGTCCGAGAAATGCACCGGCGCTGTAGGCCAGCAAGGGCACGCTGG
>NZ_WUUD01000002.1:155694-159085 GCF_009831705.1 Pseudomonas sp. PICF6
TTCAAGGTCAAACAGCGGTTTGCCCTCAGCATCGGCGGCACACACCGGCAGCATTTCGGTCTGGCCCAAGTGCAGCGAGGGGAAAATCTCCGGGTCCATTTGCATGGCCGAATCCGGGTCATAGAAGGCCAGCATCAGATCGCAACCCCCTTCACGCAACGCATGCACGGCGTCGCCGACGTTGGTCGCCACCAGCCGCGTGGCGATGTTCAGGCCTTCGTTGCGCAGTTGTGCGATCCAGCGCGGGAAGAAGCCCAGCGCCAGGGAGTGCGCGGCCGCCACTTGCATCACTTCGCCCTGCCCGCCTTCCAGATGGTGCAGATGACGCAGCACTTCACCCAGTTGCTCGACCACGGTGCGCGCCGTCACCAGGAACAACTGCCCCGCTGCTGTCAGTTCGATCGGTGTGCGAGAGCGGTTGACCAGGGTCAGCCCCAGCGCCGCTTCGAGGCTGCGGATGCGTCGGCTGAAGGCCGGTTGCGTCACGAAGCGCCGTTCGGCCGCCTGGGAAAAACTGCGAGTCGCGGCCAGGGCACTGAAGTCCTCGAGCCATTTGCTTTCTAGATTCATCACGTCCTCCCAAGGCACGCACCAAAACAGGTCACACGCTCGCCGTACCGTCGGCGTCACACCCGCATTATGCCGAATGTGCATAGGGCAGTGTTTAACAGCATTGGCCCTAATTTTTCTGAAAGCCTAGGATTCACAGCGTTCCGGCTCAGACCGGGTCCTTATCGAGATGATTTCTATCATGTCTTCCGCTGCATCATTCCGCACAGAAAAAGACCTGCTTGGCGTACTTGAAGTACCGGCGCAAGCGTATTACGGCATCCAGACCCTGCGAGCGGTGAACAACTTCCGTCTCTCCGGCGTCCCGATCTCGCATTACCCCAAGCTGGTGGTCGGTCTGGCAATGGTCAAACAGGCCGCCGCTGATGCCAACCGCGAGCTGGGCCAACTCAGCGAAGCCAAGCACGCCGCTATCAGCGAAGCCTGTGCACGACTGATCCGCGGCGATTTCCACGAAGAGTTCGTGGTGGACATGATCCAGGGCGGCGCTGGCACTTCAACCAACATGAATGCCAACGAAGTCATCGCCAACATTGCGTTGGAGGCCATGGGCCACAACAAAGGCGAATACCAGTACCTGCACCCCAACAACGACGTGAACATGGCGCAGTCCACCAACGACGCCTATCCGACCGCGATTCGCCTGGGTCTGCTGTTGGGTCACGACGCGTTGCTGGCCAGCCTCGACAGCCTGATCCAAGCCTTTGCCGCCAAGGGTGAAGAGTTCAGCCACGTCCTGAAAATGGGCCGCACCCAACTGCAGGACGCTGTGCCGATGACCCTCGGCCAGGAATTCCGCGCCTTCGCCACCACCCTGAGCGAAGACCTGGCACGCCTCAAAACCCTGGCGCCTGAACTGCTCACCGAAGTAAACCTGGGCGGCACCGCCATCGGCACCGGCATCAACGCCGATCCGCGCTATCAGGCCCTGGCCGTACAGCGCCTAGCAACCATCAGCGGCCAGCCGCTGGTACCGGCCGCCGACCTGATCGAAGCCACGTCCGACATGGGTGCCTTCGTACTGTTCTCCGGCATGCTCAAGCGCACCGCGGTCAAGCTGTCGAAGATTTGCAACGACCTGCGCCTGCTGTCCAGCGGTCCTCGCACCGGCATCAACGAGATCAACCTGCCGGCTCGCCAGCCAGGCAGCTCGATCATGCCGGGCAAGGTCAACCCGGTGATCCCCGAAGCGGTCAACCAGGTAGCGTTCCAGATCATCGGCAACGACCTGGCCCTGACCATCGCGGCCGAAGGCGGGCAACTGCAATTGAACGTGATGGAGCCGTTGATCGCCTTCAAGATCTTCGACTCGATCCGCCTGCTGCAACGGGCCATGGACATGCTGCGCGAACACTGCATCGTCGGCATCACCGCCAACGAAGCGCGCTGCCGCGAACTGGTCGAGCACTCGATCGGCCTGGTCACCGCCCTGAACCCGTACATCGGCTATGAAAATGCCACCCGTATCGCCCGTGTTGCGCTGGAAAGCGGCCGCGGCGTACTGGAACTGGTGCGCGAAGAAGGCTTGCTCGACGACGCCATGCTCGACGACATCCTGCGCCCCGAAAACATGATTGCTCCGCGTCTCGTCCCGCTGAAGGCGTGATCGACGCAATGACTGCTCACCAGGTCGAGGGACTAGACACCTCTCACCTTTTGAGGGCTTGGGGATTTATTCCCCAAGCCCTTTTTTTTAACTGATAGCTACAAACGATTAGAGAACCTGTAGGAGCGAGCCTGCTCGCGATAAACGATGACGCGCTGCCGTTTGAAAAAACCGCGTCGCCAGCCATCGCGAGCAGGCTCGCCCCCGCAAGAACCTGACCGCGAGGCCAGGTGATTCAAAGGTCCGTTTCGTCGCACGCACCACAATCGTGCAGACGGGCGCCGCACTGGTAGGTATAGTGCCGCCCCTCTTCGCGTGAGCGGTCGTCAGAAACGAGACCCCCAACACATGCGAAAACCGAACTAATAACAAACCCGCAATATGGACCGGGACGAAACATCGCCTCACCTGTTGTGCCGCGCGCCGACCGATGTAACACGATGTTTCCAAATGGCCAGCATTTGCTTAAACAAAAAACAGCGAGGAATACTCATGCTCGAAGTCATCAACGACTTCCTCTCAGGGAAAGTGCTGATCGTGCTCATTGTCGGGCTCGGTAGCTACTTCACGATCCGCTCGCGTTTCGTCCAGTTCCGCCACTTCTTTCACATGTTCGCGGTGTTCCGTGACAGCCTCAAAAGCAGCGCCGGTCAGCTCAGTTCCTTTCAGGCCCTGATGCTCAGCCTGGCCGGTCGTGTCGGCGCGGGCAACATCGCCGGTGTCGGCATCGCCGTCACCCTCGGCGGGCCCGGCGCGGTGTTCTGGATGTGGGTGACCGCGCTGGTCGGCATGTCCAGCAGCTTCTTCGAATGTTCCCTCGGCCAGCTCTACAAGCGCTGCGACGCCGAAGGCCAATTCCGTGGTGGCCCGTCCTATTACATCCAGCACGGCCTGCAGAAGCGCTGGCTGGGCATGATCATGGCGTTCCTGCTGCTGATCACCTTCGGCTTCGCCTTCAACGGCCTGCAGGCCCATGCCGTGACTCACTCGCTGAACAACGCTTTCGGTTTCGACACCACCTACACAGGCATTGGCCTGGCGGTGCTGTTGGGCCTGGTGTTCATCGGTGGGATCAAGCGCATCGCCAAGGTTGCTGATCTGCTGGTGCCGGTCAAAACCCTGGCGTATATCGGCGTCACCCTCTACGTGATCGTGCTGCAGTTCGATCAGGTGCCGGCCATGCTGACCACCATCGTCAAAAGCGCCTTCGGCCTT
>NZ_WUUD01000002.1:159095-159520 GCF_009831705.1 Pseudomonas sp. PICF6
GGCGTCAAGCGTGGCGTGTTCGCCAACGAAGCGGGCCTGGGCAGTGCGCCAAACGTCGCCGCCGTGGCCTCGGTCGAGCACCCGGTGGCTCAGGGTGTGATTCAGGCGTTCAGCGTGTTCCTCGACACCTTTCTGATCTGCACCTGCACCGCGCTGCTGATCCTGCTGTCGGGCTTCTACACCCCGGGCTTCGAAGGTGACGGTATTGCCCTGACCCAAAACTCCCTCGCCGCCGTGGTGGGTGACTGGGGGCGGGTATTCATCTCTGTGGCCCTGTCGTTGTTCGTGTTCACCTCGATCCTCTACAACTACTACCTGGGCGAGAACAACCTGCGCTTCATGGTCGGCGAAAACCGCAAGGTGCTGATCGGCTACCGCACCCTGGTACTGGTGTTGATCTTCTGGGGTGCCATCGAAAACCTCGG
>NZ_WUUD01000002.1:159530-163528 GCF_009831705.1 Pseudomonas sp. PICF6
CGTGTTCGCCTTCGCCGACATCACCATGACCCTGCTGGCGTTCGTGAACCTGATCGCGTTGTTCCTGCTGTTCAAGGTCGGCATGCGCATCCTGCGTGACTACGATGACCAGCGTTCGGCCGGCATCAAGGTTCCGGTTTTCGATTCAAGCAAGTTCCCGGACCTGGATCTGGACCGCAAGGCCTGGCCAGCCAACCCTTCGGCACCGGTAGCCGCGCCTGGAAAGGCTTCGGCAGGCGTGGCCGCCGCGCAACGCTGATCGGTAGGCTGTTGGAAAAACCGGGCGCACCCTCTGCGCCCGGCGTGACACAGCGTAAGGTCGGCGTCATGCTCGACCTTATGTTGTGACAGCCCGATGAGCTGTCGCTTTCGTCCTCGGAGAACACCCATGAATTTCTCGACCTACCCTGCCGCCCAGCACGTCATGGTGCTCTACACCGGTGGCACCATCGGCATGCAGGCCAGCGCCCATGGCCTGGCCCCGGCATCCGGTTTCGAAGCACGGATGCGCGATTACCTGCACAGCCAACCCGAACTCGTCATCCCGCAATGGCGTTTCCGGGAAATGTCGCCGCTGATCGACAGCGCCAACATGACCCCGGCCTACTGGCAGCAACTGCGCGAAGCAGTGGTCGACGCCGTGGATGTACAGGGCTGCGACAGCGTATTGATCCTGCACGGCACCGATACGCTGGCCTACAGCGCGGCCGCCATGAGCTTCCAGTTACTCGGCCTGCATGCGCGGGTGTGTTTCACCGGCTCCATGTTGCCCGCCGGCGTGACCGACAGCGATGCCTGGGAAAACCTCAGTGGCGCGCTGGTCGCCCTCGGCCAGGGGCTGGCGCCGGGTGTGCATCTGTATTTCCACGGCGAGCTATTGGCCCCGACCCGTTGCGCCAAGGTGCGCAGCTTCGGTCGCCATCCGTTCAAACGCCTGGAGCGTCAGGGCGGTGGCATCAAGGCAACCTCGCTGCCGGCACAGCTCAATTACGACCAGCCCAAGCAACTGGCGAACGTCGCGGCGCTGCCGCTGTTTCCCGGCATCAGCGCCGAAATTCTCGATGGCCTGCTGGGCAGCGGCATCCAGGGCCTGGTGCTGGAATGCTACGGCAGCGGCACCGGCCCGAGCGACAACCCGGCCTTCCTCGCCAGCCTCGAGCGGGCGCGGGACAGCGGCGTGGTGGTCGTGGCCGTGACTCAATGCCATGAAGGTGGCGTCGAGCTGGATATATACGAGGCCGGCAGCCGTTTGCGGGGCGCTGGCGTGCTGTCCGGCGGCGGCATGACCCGCGAAGCCGCGCTCGGCAAGTTGCAGGCGTTGATCGGCGCCGGGCTGCCGGTGGATGAGGTTCGCCGGCTGGTTGAGCTGGATCTGTGTGGCGAACTCACCTAATTCAAGCCGGGCATCAACTTGTGGCGAGGGGATTTATCCCCGCTGGGGTGCGGAGCGCCCCCACTGCCTCAACGCCGCGCTTTATCAGATAGAACTCAGGGGGGCCGCTGCGCGGCCCAACGGGGATAAATCCCCTCGCCACAGATAAATTCCTTTGCCGCTGTGGTTCATGCTGAAAAACCGCCCGGCACACAACTTGCTCCATTTCCAGCCTCCTCCGGCCGGAAACGAACATGCTTCACTCCCACCTGACCACACTCAACGCCGTCTCCCTGGTACTCAATACCTTCAAGCACGAAGGCCTGCCCAGTGATGCATTGCTGACCGGCAGCGGCATCAGCGCGGCGGATCTGAGCCGGGCCGACACGCGCATCACCACCAATCAGGAGATGCAGGTCTGCGCCAATGCCGTGGCCCTCAAGCGCGACATCGGCCTGGAACTGGGCTTGCGCATGCACGTGTCGTCCTACGGGATGCTCGGGTATGCCCTGCTCAGCAGTGCCACTTTGGGTGACGCTTTGCGTTTGGCGCTGCGCTATCCGGCGCTATTGGGAACACTCTTCGACCTGCATCTGGAAGAAGGCCATGAAACGGTCTGGCTCAGCGCCAGCGATTATCGGGAGAACCCGGCCCTGGCGGTGTTCAACGCCGAGTTCTGCATGGTTTCGCTCAAAGTCATCTGCAACGACCTGCTCGGCCAGACGCTGCCCCTGCGCGCGGCGCGCTTCGAACATTCGGCGCCCGATTACCAGGCGCGCTACGCAGCGCTTTTCGACTGCCCGGTGCGTTTCGACAGCATCGATAACGCGTTCGCCTTCGACCGTCACTGGCTGGAACAACCGCTGCCCCTGGCCGACCCCATCACCCACCACGCCATGGCCGAACGCTGCCGTCGGCAGAACACCGAGTTCACCGGTCGCCAGGCCTGGCTGGGGCGGATTCGCCAACTGCTCAGTGCACAATTGAACGCCGCTCCTGGCCTGGAAGGCTTGGCAGAACAAATGAACTGCTCGTCGCGCACCTTGCGTCGTCACCTCAAAAATATGGGCTGCAGCTATCAAGAACTGCTCGACGAACTGCGCTTCGAACGGGCCAAGCAGATGCTGTGCGAGGATAAATTGCCGATCTATCAGATTGCCGAAATGCTCGGCTTCAGCGAAACCGCCAGTTTTCGACATGCCTTTGTGCGCTGGAGTGGGGTGGCGCCGAGTCAGTTCAGGTCCTGAGCTTTCGTTAATCGCCGCTTTCACGCACAACACCTAACCCTGTGGGAGCAAGGCTTGCCCGCGATGGCGTCCGCTCAGACACATCCGGCGTCCTAAAGGCTGACGCCAGGCAGACCGCAACAACCGGTCTACGACGGCTGCGCCGCCGAGCGGGAGCAAGCTCCCTCGCCACGGACCTCTTACATCCGTTAGACCAGGCTGCAATGTGCCGCCGCCATCGCGAGCAAGCTCGCTCCCACAGGGGTTCCATGCCCCAACCCCGCGCACACCCGCGCCACCAAGGGGCGATTTACGGTCAAACCTTTTGGCCATTTCGATCCCCTTTTGGCCTCTCCTGCCGTTCTCTGAAACGCCGCACACCGCAAGACTGTGTTCAAACCGACCAGCCTTGCGGAGAACAAAAAAATGCTGACGATCTATTCAGACGATCACCACCTGCACCACGGGCGTTGCGAGTTGATGGACGGGCAATTGATGCCCTGCTTCGAGATGCCGTCCCGGGCCGATCATGTGTTGGAGCGGGTCAAGACGCAGGGGCTGGGGCCAGTGGAGGCGCCGCAGGATTTTGGTCTGGGGCCGATCCAGCGCATCCACAGCGCGGCGTATCTGGAATTTTTCAAAGGTGCTTGGGACCGCTGGGCCAAGTACAACCGCGAGGGCGATTTGTTGCCCTTCACCTGGCCGGCGCGGACCTTTCGCACGGTCATACCCACGAGCCTGCACGGCCAGTTGGGTTATTACAGTTTCGACGCCGGCGCGCCGATTACCGCTGGCACTTGGCAGGCAGCCTACAGCGCCGCCCAGGTCGCCCTCACCGCCCAGGCCGAGATCCAGCGCGGCGCTCGCAGTGCCTTCGCGCTGTGCCGCCCGCCGGGGCACCACGCCGCCGGCGACTTGATGGGCGGTTATTGCTACCTCAACAACGCCGCCATCGCCGCCCAGGCGTTTCTCGACCAGGGCCATAAGAAGGTCGCGATCCTCGATGTCGATTACCACCATGGCAACGGCACCCAGTCGATTTTCTACGAGCGCAGCGACGTGCTGTTCGCTTCGATCCACGGCCACCCGGAAGCCGAGTTTCCATTCTTCCTTGGCTACGCCGACGAGTACGGTGAAGGCGCCGGTGAAGGCTTCAACTTCAACTACCCTTTGCCGGCCGGCTCAGGTTGGGACACCTGGAGCGTCGCGCTGGAGCAGGCCTGCGGGCAAATCCAAGGCTACGACGCCGATGTCATCGTCGTGTCCCTGGGCGTGGACACCTTCAAGGACGACCCGATCTCGCAGTTCAAGCTCGACAGCCCGGATTACCTGGCGATGGGCAAGCGCATCGCCACGCTCGGCAAACCGACCCTGTTCGTGATGGAAGGCGGCTATGCGGT
>NZ_WUUD01000002.1:163538-169860 GCF_009831705.1 Pseudomonas sp. PICF6
TAACAGCATGAACAGACTCAAGCGTTTGATGGTTCCCAGCCTGTGCGCCGCGCTGCTGTGCGGCGCTGTCCAGGCCGAAGAGCGCACCCTGCGTGTCTACAACTGGTTCGACTACATCACGCCCAAGGCCCTGGACGATTTCAAGGCGCAGAACAGCCAGGTCAAACTGGTCTACGACATCTTCGACACCAACGAAGCGCTGGAGGCCAAGCTGCTGACCGGCAATTCCGGCTACGACGTGGTGGTGCCGTCCAACGTGTTCCTGGCCAAGCAGATCGAGGCCGGGGTGTTCCAGCCCCTGGACCGCAGCAAACTGCCAAACTGGAACCACCTCGATCCCAAGCTGATGAAGCTGATCGAAGCCAACGACCCCGGCAACAAATTCGCCGTGCCCTACATGTACGGCACCATCCTGATCGGTTTCAATCCGGACAAAATCAAAGCCGCCCTGGGTGACAACGCGCCGGTGGACAGCTGGGACCTGATTTTCAAGGAAGAGAACATCAGCAAGCTCAAGCAGTGCGGCGTGGCGCTGCTCGACTCACCGTCGGAGATCCTGCCCCTGGCCTTGCAGCACCTGGGCCTGGACCCCAACAGCAAGAAGCCGGCGGACTACGCCAAGGCCGAAGCGCTGCTGATGAAGATCCGCCCGCACATCACCTATTTCCACTCGTCCAAGTACATGGCCGACATCGCCAACGGCGATATCTGCGTGGCGGTCGGTTACTCCGGTAGCTTCTCCCAGGCGGCCAACCGCGCCAAGGATGCCAAGAACGGCGTGACCGTGGACATGCGCCTGCCCAAGGAAGGCGCGCCAATCTGGTTCGACATGCTCGCCATCCCTAAAGGGGCGAAAAACCCGGACGACGCCTACACCTTCATCAACTATTTGCTGCAACCGGAGGTAATCGCACCGGTCAGCGATTTCGTTGGCTATCCGAACCCCAACAAGGATGCCACCGAAATGGTCGACCCGGCGATCCGCAGCAACCCCAACCTGTATCCGACCGAGGCGGCGATGGCTACGCTCTACACCTTGCAACCGTTGCCCAGGGACGCCGAGCGCGCGCGGACGCGGGCCTGGACCCGGATTAAATCCGGCCAGTAAAGGCTCTGCGGCAAGGGGTTTATTCCCAACCGGGCATTGTCAGCCGGCCTATACATAGTTACCACCTTCCCTGTCTTGTACCTCCCTAGCATGGAATCCCCGAAGCATTCAGCGGCGGGGATTCCACCTATCGCAAGACAGGGAGCGTCAGATGACCAGAACCTCTACAACCACGAACACTACACCTGAAGCCAGCCTCAAGAATGCTGTGCTCAACCAGCTACTCGCAGGGCCTACCTCCCCGGAAGTTGCCGCCGTGCTCCTGCGCAGGGCCCTCAAGAAAATGTATCCGACACTGGACCTCGATCCGCTCAACACAGTCGTTGGCGAGCCTCGCTGGGACATTGTCGACGGCGAAATCCTGGAACTGCCCACCCGTTACGAAACCCTCAGCGATATGGTGGCCGAACGAGTAGGCGCGAGCGATTCGACCATGCTGATCGAAGGCGTGCACTTTTTGACTCAGCTACCGATCAGCACCCCGGAGGTGCATCTGCCGGTACGTATCGAACAGATCGGAGCCCTGATCAACGAACTGGAGCCCGTCATGTTGTCCGCCTGCCAGGAACAACAACTGGCGTACTGGAACGCGCCAGTGGGCACATCCGGACCACGCTGGCATGAGCTCTCCAGAACGCTGCGCAAGATCTGGGACGTCAAAGAGGTCAATGGCTGGACCGCGACTGAGTGCGACATGGCCAGGCAATTGTTCCTTTACCCCAACCCGGAGGACCGCAAGCAACATGATCGCTACGACACTCACGCGTACCTGATCGACATCGATGAAGTTGACGGGACCAAAGTGAGCCGCCTGAATGAAAACTCGTTGGTGGTACTGATCGGAACCATCGCCAGCAAAGAGGTCATCCTTACGTACTCGCTGCGCGACAGCTATAAAAAATTCGATTCACAGCAAGCGCTGGGGCAATTTCTCCCGACGCAACTGGACACCACGTTCCGCAAGAAAATCCAGTGGCGGCTGTATGAGCCCACCGGCAACATCTTCGATCAAAAGGCCTGCGGCCTGATCGCCATGCAGGTCAAGATCCTCGGTTCCCCCAGCTTTCTGAAAAAAATTGCATCCATCGAAGACGAACAGCCAGTGACCAGCGGGCTGGACGCAGAAAAAGGTCTTGGCGCGACGTGGTTCGATAAAAAGATCCCCGACTGGCTGCTGGCAGCGTCGATATCCGATCAGATTCTGTTCGCCCAGCACATGAAAAACCTTTCGGCGTTGAGCAGTTCCCATGCCGGCAAGACCTACCTGGACGATATTGCTCCTATCAAGGAGTTTGCCTTGAACGCCCTCAAGAAGCAGATGCAAGCGGACCATGCCGACGCTGCGACACTCGATCCGGAAAAAATCGAGATCCAGATTCGCAGCCTCGTGGCCTGGGGGTCTTTTATCGTTCCGGGCAAATTCGAGACCACCCGGTTCAATCTCGTTGAGCTGGCCTTGCAAAACCTGATTGCACTGCCCCTGGGCAACAAAACCGTCAGGTCCCTCACCGGCAAGGTGTTGCCCACCTGGATGACGACCGACTACATCGAAAGCCTCATCACCAAGATAGATATCGGTCGCGTCTATCCCGATCTGGTGAAGAGCAAACTGCTCGACGATCCGACCGAATCAGCCCGCCGCGAAGAGTTGTACACCTCCCAGTTGCGCATTCAACTGCCCATGCTGGCGCTGGAGGGAAAGATCCGAGGGCGTGGGAACATCGACGAACGGGGTTACCGTTATGTCGCCGCACTGATGGAGCCGGAGGAAGCCGATCGCAAGGTCGACGGACAACCCATCGTCTTGCGCAGGCTGGCCTTCATATCCCAACAGAAACTGATCCCCTCGGAAGACATCGTGACCAATATGTTCGTGATCGGTCCGAAGAATCCAGACGCCGGTCCCTGCCTGCTTTATCGACCGCTGCTTGAGCCGCAGTTGTGCCAGTACCCCTCCTCCAGCAACCTGTTGTATGCGATCAGGCAAATCCCTGAATTGCGCCAATCGGTCCTGGCCTGGCTGCCCGATGAGGTGCGCAGCAATTACAGCCGATACATTTTCTCGGGCCCGCTGCCCTCACCCTGGGTCATCGTTGAGTTTGCGACGGACCCTTTTACATCATGGCTCGATAGCGCCCCCGTCGGTTTGAGCGAAAAAACCCTGGGCTCCGATTTCCTGCCACTGTTGTTCAAGGCCAATGCCAATGCCCTGGTCGAGCTTGCAGACCGGCAATCGGTCTCCAACAGCGAAACCCGCTGGAGTACGTTCAAGCAGGCAGGCTGGCTGATTTTCAACCTGGCCCTGCCTTATCTGGGCGCTGCCGTGGGCACCGCCGTCTGGCTCTGGCAAATTCTGGATGACATTGAAACGCTGATGCAGGACAGCGAACACGCCAACGACCAAGCCACATGGGAGGCATTCGTCGACCTGCTGCTGAACCTGGCCATGGCGATCACCACCCACGCTATCGACCATGCCAGAGAAGGCACACGCAGTCGCAGGGCAGCGGCGCCGGAGGTGTTAGAGGAGCCGGTCAAGCTGGTTAAACCCAAGCTCATTATCGAAAAACTCGCGCCTTCCACCGCTAAGCAACCGCACCCCGAACACTATGAGTCCATCCATTCCAGCGGTGCCTTGACAGGCAAATCGGGAGAGGGTGCCAAGCTCCTTGAGAGTTTCAGTGTCGACGCGCCCGAAACACCAGGGCAGGCCCATACCGATGGCATGTCCAAAGGGCTCTATCAACGACAGGGGCGGTGGTACGCCAAAGTGGGAGAAAAATGGTTCAACGTGCTGATGGTGGGCGATAAGGTCTGCGTCGTCGACGGGAAGAATCCCTCGCGCCTGGGCCCTCCCCTGAGGCTGGATGTACACGGCAATTGGCATATCGACATCCGTCTGCGCCTGCGCGGAACGGGCTCAAAAGGTGCGATGGAAAAAGTCATCGCCGACACTCACCGCCGCAGCGTTCAACTGCTGGCCGAACTGAACCGCTTCGAAGAAAAAAAACCGGAGCACCAGGCACTGCTGACAATGAATGCGCAAGAATTGAACAGCGCCTCGGGCTCCGCCAAGGAGACCAAGCGCAACGTTTACTTGAGCACCTTGAAAACCCAGCGCGAAAGCTATGAAGAAGCGCTGAACATACTGACGCAATGGCCCGTCTTCCAATCAAGACCCGACGCGCCTAAAGCCAGGCTTGGCTACCTGAACGCACAGATCAACTTCACGTTCGAAGAGATAGACGCGCTGAAAGAGCGGTTTACCCCTGCCCTGAGAACAGCCATGGACATGGCCACCACCGGCGTCGCGGTCGTGGAGCAGCAGCACGTCGATGCAGCCGAAAGCATGATCCGGGTCGGCGAGGATATGAACGAGCGCCTGGATTACATGGAGACCCGTTTTTCCAGGCTCAAGATACTGGGGCGTGAAGGTTTTGAGTTTATCCGGCAGCACCGTGGAAGAATGCCGACCTACAAGAGCGACGGTATTCGTCTTATCCAGTTGGACATGTATCGCCACCTCTGCCTGTCGCTCGACAGCATCAATACAGTGCCCGAAGGTTGGGCCGTCATTAACCAACTGGTTGATAGCGCCACGATCGCCTTCCAAAGCCTGCACGACGCCATCGAGGAACGCAGCGTGATCCGGCTGGATGAGCAAATCGATGCATTTGGCAGTCTCACGGAACAGTTCACCGCCCTTGAAGAACAACTCGAATACGTGGGCACTGAATACAAGGACAGCGCCCGGCCGGCCGAACTCAATCGGCTGAACAAGCAGATCGGCGGCCTGAAAAAACGGGCACTGCAACATTTGGCCCAGGCCCTGGATGAGAGAAGCAACCGGCGCAGCATGGGCAACCCTTACGAGCCACGCCCCAGGTTCAGGAAAAAGTTCATCAGGGCACGCTTTTGGGGCCTTGTCAGTGGTGAGCCTCGTTTAACGAAAATGCAGGAAGAAACCGATTGGGTCGATGTGAAGAACCCGGTCACGGACAAGATCATCGCCACCTTCCACCGCAAGGGAACCGGTGAGTGGGTGCCCCATGCGCTCGCCGACACGCCGCAGATCGTCCCGCCACTGGCAACCAGCCTCGCAAAGGGCCAAGCCCTGATCGATGGGCTGGAGGCGTTCCAGGCGCAGGTCGAGGAGCACATGAATGCGCCAGGCCGATCGCCCACCGGTCTCGGAATGATCCTGAACGCCCATGCAAACAGGATGGAGAAAGTCGGCATTGCAATCAAAAAGGCAGTGGACAGTGCCTCGAACGAAACCGTTGAAGTGTCAGTAAAACAAAAGCGTACCGCCGAAGCCCTGCGCATGGCACTCAAGACGCAAGCGAAGGCCCTGTACGAGGAAGCCTTCGATGCCGTACTGAATGTCATCAAACATCGCCCTCCGACCATGGATGGCGTCATTTGGCTTAAAAGCCGCAACCGTATTTCCATCACCAAACTAAAGAACCGACAAAAAAACAAAGGCCCTCTTCGCGGCTATCTCGACCGGTATGAGATCAGGGACGTGAAGGAAAACAAAACGCTTTGGTTTGCCGATTTCCGTTACTCCACCGACTGGGTCCCCGCCCACGCCTACCTTTCCGGTCGCTTGAAAACACCGGAACAAGTCAACAAGGGAGCACGCGCCGACGCCACCCAGGATCTCACCCAGCGTCAATTGATCGATCTTTACCGCAGCGAAATTGCGGTGGATCAGGCCAGGGAAGTGTTCTTTCCAAAGCGGCCCTCATAACGGTCAGGATCTGAATCTGTGGGAGCGGGCTGGCTCGCGAAAGCGGTGGATCAGCCAGCCGCCATGTTGGATGCGCCCACGTCTTCGCGAGCAGGCTCGCTCCCACAGGGATTGTGCCAGGCGCTCAGCCTCCTGTTCTCCAGGCCTTGGCCAGGCTCGCCAGCGCGGTGCCAATCGCTGCTGGCGGGACGGCCGCGAACCCCAGCACCAGCCCGGCTCGCACTGGCGTCGTCGTGGTGGGCAACCAATAGCCACTCAAGCCATTGATTTCGACACCGGCATGGGTCGCTCGGGCTATCAGCTCTTGCTCACGCTCGACGCTGTCCACCGGCACAGTGACGTGCAGGCCCGCCACCACCGTGGGCATGGCGCCAACCCCTGGAACCGCCTTCGGCCAGCCGGCCAGCAGCGCGTCGCGCCTGGCCAGGGCGGCCCGGCGCATACGCCTGATGTGCCGTTGG
>NZ_WUUD01000002.1:169870-187962 GCF_009831705.1 Pseudomonas sp. PICF6
GTACATCCACCGCACGACGTCGGGCGAAGGCGTCTACCAGGCCGGGTGGCAACACGAGATAACCCAGGCGCAAGGCCGGGAACGCGACTTTGCCGAACGTCCCGACATAAAGAACCCGCCCCTGGCGATCCAGTGCAGCCAGAGGCGCCAGCGGCGCACCGCTGTAGCGATACTCGCCGTCATAGTCATCCTCGACGATCCAGCCATTATTGCGCTCGGCCCAGGTCAGCAGCTCCAAGCGCCGCGCAAGGCTCATGACGACCCCGGTCGGGTACTGATGGGACGGCGTGACATAAGCCAGCCGACAGTGGTTCAACGTACCCAGCGCCGCGCAATCCAGACCATCGCCATCCACGGGCACCCCTCTGACCTCGGCACCGGCGACCGAGAACGCATGCCCGGCAGCGCGATAGCCGGGGTTTTCCACAGCCACGACGTCACCCGGGTCCACCAGTAGCTGTGCACAAAGGCTAATGCCCTGCTGAGCTCCGCTGGTGATCACAATTTGTTCAGCTGTGCAGTGCAGGCCTCGGGAGCTGCGCAGATACGCTGCGATAAGACCGCGCAAGCGCGCATCACCTTGGGAATCGCCATAGCACAGTTGCTGCAGATCCGGCTTGCGCCAGAAAGCCGCGTTCAGCTTGGCCCAAACCTCGAAAGGAAACAGATCGAACGCCGGAACACCGACCCGAAATGCCCTTGGCGGCCCCAGGGGTGGTTGGGGCAAATGGTGCTTTCCGACCCGTTCCAATGCACCGCTGTGGATAAATTTACTGGATGGACCCACAGGTAAATCCAGCCAATCTGTGGATAAACCAGTGGATAAGCCTGTTGAAAACCCTGTGGATACTTTTGTGGATATGTTTTTCAGCGGCAGGGCCGTCGACGACAGTTTTGCCACATAAGTGCCGTCACCGACCCGTCCCTCGATGAAACCCTCGGCGTAGAGCTGGTCATAGGCCCGCACCACGCTATTGCGGGAAATCGCCAAGGCCGCCGCCAGATCGCGACTGGCCGGCAGACGCGTACCGCTGGCCAACCGCCCATCCAGCACCCGCATACGCAAAGCCTGGTAAAGCTGGCGACTGAGCCCCTGGCGGCGGTCCAGCTCAATGCCTGCGGGGTTGAACGACAGTGGCGGCACGGCGTTGTTCATGAGCGCCCTCGCAAATGGACCTATCGAATTGGTCATAAGTGGCTCTTACAACAGACCAATAGCCTGCCTAGGATGCTCGCATTCGCCAAGGAAAATCGTCATGTACAACCCACAAGCCTTTGTCGTCGAAGACCTGCCCCAACTGCATGCCATGATGGGTGATTGCCGCCTGGCTGTATTGATCACTCACGGTGACCACGGCTTGCAGGCCAGTCATTTGCCACTGTTGCTGGACCCGCAACAAGGCCCCAATGGCAGCCTCTACGGCCACATGGCCCGGGCCAATCCACAATGGCGTGACTTGGAAGCCGGTGCCGAAGCATTGGTGGTTTTCGCCGGGGCCGACGCCTACGTCAGCCCCGGTTTCTACCCCGGCAAGGCCGAACACGGCAAAGTCGTGCCGACCTGGAACTACCTGGCCGTACACGCCTATGGCCGCGCAGAGGTGTTCAGCGATCCCCATCGCCTGCGTAACCTGGTGGGCGCCCTGACCGATCGTCACGAAGCCGGCCGCGCCCAGCCCTGGAAAATCGATGATGCCCCGGCGCAGTACATCGACAGCATGCTCAAGGCCATCGTCGGTTTCACCCTGCCCATCCAGCGCCTGGAAGGCAAACGCAAACTCAGCCAGAACCGCAGCCCCGCGGACATCAGCGGGGTGCGCCAGGGTCTTGCCGCCAGCCTGGACCCGCAGGACCAGGCCCTCGCACACCTGATGCATGACCTATCGCCCAAGGAGTGAACATGAGCCAACCCCAGATCCGCCTCGTCAGCGCTGACGATCACGCCGCCTGGTTGCCGTTGTGGCAGGCCTACCTGCGTTTCTACAACACCGAACTGCCGCAGGCCGTGAGCCAAAGCACCTGGCAACGCCTGCTCGATGATCGCGAGCCGACCCACGGCGCCCTCGCCTGGAACGGCGACACGGCGGTAGGCCTGGTGCACTTCATTTATCACCGGTCGAACTGGAGCATCGAAAACTCCTGCTACCTGCAAGACCTGCTGGTGACAGAGCACAGCCGCGGCACCGGGGTCGGTCGCCAGCTCATCGAATTTGTCTACACCACCGCCAAGGCCGATGGTTGCTGCAAGGTGCATTGGCTGACCCACGAAACCAACGCGACGGCGATCCAGCTCTATGAGCGCATCGCCGAACGCCCGGGTTTCATTCAATTTCGCAAAGCCCTGTAAGGAGCGCAGCATGTCGATTTCCCTCGCCGATTGGAAAGGCGCTCCGGCGCCGTCTACGCAGTTGCTCGAAGGGCGCTTCATCCGCCTGGAAAAACTCGATCCGGCGCGTCACGCCGACGGCCTGTGGCAAGCCCTCGAAGGGCCCGGTGCCGACCCGAAACTCTGGGATTACTTGCCCTACGGCCCGTTCAAGGATCGCAGTGCGTTCGATGCGTGGCTGGCCAATCACGCCGCCAACGTCGACCCGTATTTCTTCAGCGTGATCGACCGCGCCAGTGGCGAGGTGCAGGGCATCCTCAGCCTGATGTCGATCGTGCCAGCACAAGGCCGCATCGAGATCGGCCATGTGACCTTCGGCGCGCCGATGCAGCGCTCGCCGAAAAGCACCGAGGCGATTTATCTGTTGGCCAAGGAATCTTTCGCTCTGGGTTATCGGCGTCTGGAATGGAAGTGCAACAACGCCAATGCCCGTTCCAAATACGCTGCCGAGCGGCTGGGCTTCACCTTTGAAGGGGTGTTCCGCCAGCATATGGTGGTCAAGGGCCAGAACCGCGACACCGCGTGGTACTCGATGCTGGATTCGGAGTGGCCGGCGATCCGGGCAGGATTCGAGCGCTGGCTGAGTGAGGAGAACCAGAGCGCGGGTGGGCAGGTGCTTGGGTTGGTGGAGTGTCGCTCTTGAATTGTTTCGCCTGACAGTCAGCTATCGCGAGCAGGCTCGCTCCCACAGGGGGTTGGCGCAGAGCACCGAACGGGTGTTCGCAGCCGATCCGATGTGAGCCAGCCTGCTCGCGAAGGCTATTTATCAGTCACTGTATTCATTGCCTGTCAATCGCCGATATCACTCGGGTTTGGGTTTCACCTCTCCAATCTTCTTGAGCGAATCGGCGGTGACCCCACGCCTTGCGTACTGCCAGGCCCAGTCGGGTATTGCCAGGTGGCTTTCCACATACACGGCAAAATCCAGAAGGCTATGGCCCAGGCGATTGGTCGGGAAATCAAAGTTGTAGAGATACTGCTGGGCCCGCCGCTGACCAATGGAAAGCAGGCGTTGAATGATCTGGTTCGCGCGAAACTCTTCCGGTCCAAGGCTGCTTCTCAGGGCAAGGGCCAGGTGCATCTCGGAATTCAGCGCTCCAGGTCGGGCAAGCGCCAGGCGGATGGTGGCGTCGTTGAAGTGCGGGCCAATCAGGTCGGCCCAGATCTGGCTGGCGTAATCCTGTCGCAGCGTCTGCAGAGAAGCCCAAAGATTCGGAACATCGAATAACAAGGCGACCCGGCTGTTGGACGGAGGCTGCTCTGCAATGCTGAACAGTTTGGCGACAGCAGGTATATCGCTGTCCATGCTGTTCCCCCTGGCGCCCCCCAGGAACACCAGAAAATCCGCCAATGCTTCTTGATGCGTAACGATATTTTCCAGGTTCCGGTCGTCAAACAGCTGCATCCAATCGACATCGATATTTTCTGTCTGCTCCAATTCGCGATAACGGGTGCTGGCATACTCCGCGAGGATCTCGAAGCGCTTATCGGACAGGGCCGGGTTACGTATCCACCTGGCCACTTCACTCACGCGCAGCAAACCGCCCAGGTTGTGAGAGATGACCGGCGACCTGAAGACGAGATTCGCCCGCCGTAGCAAGTCGGGAAAACTTCTGAGGGCAGTTTTGAACAGATCTACGGTCCTTTCGGCCGTGTCCGTGTAAATAAAATGCTCGAACAGCTCCGAAGTATCATCAACGTATTTGCCGGCATCACTCACCAGTAGACCCTTGGCATCATCCAGGTCGTCGCTATTGACCAGATAGGCCCCATCGAGCAGCGCTTCGATCTGATCGTCGTTCAAATGACCATGCAGCGCTTCTTCGTAAAGGATGTAAGCCGAGCTGTTTTTCGGGTGATGGTCGATCAGTTGCCTCGCGGTAACGCCATATTCGAGCAGAATATGCGCTACATCGGTGGTAATCAGCAGGAACCTGTCATCGAGCAGTTCCTGGACCAACCTGCCCTCAACCGGGCCCAACAGGATGTCTTCGAACAGTTGTTGCATGGATTGCCTTTCCTGCCCGGAAAAAGGCGCGTTGACGCTGGGCGCCAATCTGGCCGGAGGTCGATACGACAATATGCGTCCGACTTGCTGAAGGATTTCCGGCGGCAACCTGGAGGCCGGGTTTGCAGTGATCGCCGCGCGCACGGAACTGTTGATATGCAGGTCCAGGTAACGCAAGGTCGGCTGGAACAGGCGATGCGGGTTGGGCGCGCCGTAAACGATCCGGGTCAGATCGAGCATCGCCGCCGGGCCCAACAGGTTGTCCAGCGAAGGAGCATTCTCGAAGAGCGCCTGTTGTGCCTGGGTGGGCAGAGGTGCCACGTATTGCCCGATATGTGGATGTTGGTCGATATAGTCAGCCACTTCGTTGCGCAAGCCCTGCATCGACAACGATTCGTCCAGCCCTCGGGTGACGGCATTGAAGAAACAATCACCATCGCGAGGGATTTCCACGACCGCCCCTCCCAGCTCCAGATCGTAATGGTGTTGGGTCGTGCGAGTCAGGACAATATCCGTATCTGTTGCGTCGGGGTGGTTCCCCATCGGATAGATGGCTTCTTCCTGCCCGGGGGTAAAACGCACCGACCAGACATGTTCGGGTGTCTGTCGATTGATGATCAGCAAGCTCCGGTTGTGCGGCCAACTGGGTAGACGCGTCACGATTGACGGAATCAGGTCCATCAACTGGTTGTTCCAGGTGCCTGGTGTCCGAATCTGCTCCGACAGGACAGAAGACGAGATGGCCGCAATCTTGGGTTTCGAAGGGCCCGGCTGGGGGTTCGGGTCTCCCGGCCGTTTGCCGCCGCCCCGGCCAAAGCCCACGGCACGCCACTGCCCATCGGACATGCGCGCCACGGTGCTGCGCATCACCCCACTGGAGCGGATGTCCAGCCCCGTCATCGGGTTGACCAGGGTGGCTTCGGTTGCATCCAGCTTCGTGTGGTCATGCACACGGAACACCGTCCCGTCGGGTTGTCGCACATACACGGGGCGAGCCGTCACACTGCCGGTGGCCACATTGCTGATCGTGGCACGATAAAAGCCTCGCGCGTCCGCGGTCAGCCCACGGATCACCGAGACATCCTTCACCGCATAAGGAGCATAGATCGCCATGTCCAATGGCAACCCGGACAGCGCTTCATCCTGACTCTGGCGCGCGGTCACCGCGCGGAAAAAAGATTGGCCCCGAGAGGGCACGGTGCCTCGGGCAAGACGCGATCCGCCATGGTTCGCTACCGCATGTACGAGCGCCAGAGTCTTCAGGTTCAGCGGAATAGCCCCGGTCCTGTACACCAGCAAGCCGGTCTTGATGGCGCTCTTGAGCATCTGGAAACCCGGCGCCAGGAACATACCGGCCAACTCCATGACAACCTCGATCGCCATCTGCCCGAACCTGCCATAGGTTTGATGACGGACATCGCGGTTACTGTTGGAACGCTGATCGGCATGGGCACTGTGAAAGTTGATGTGCGCCCGGTGGAGGGCTTCAAGAAGATCGCCGGTGATCAACGAACCGCGAATCAGCGGACGCCCCCCTTGCTGCCCCAGCGTGCGTTTTATCTCGGAAGGGTTACGCGTGGAGATGCGCGAACGGAAATACGCCTGCCAATCCTCCCGTGGTAACAGCTCGGCAACGCCCTCGCTCAGATCGGCAAACTCGTGGAAGTCCTCGCCCTCGGGACTGTCGGGAAAATAAACCCCCACGGTGCCCTTGATATCCGGCCCTTCCTGATCGGAAAACACCAGCACACCATTGATGCTGACCGCATTGCCCATATGGGCGTGTCGGCCGCCGACGGCCATGCTTCCACCCAACATCAGACCGTACACATGCACGCTGCGCCCCATGACGGAGGCGCGGGCCTCTACCGACGGCGAGCTCAGGACAGCGTCCAGCCAGAGGGCGAGTTTCTTCGTTGATTTGGGTGGGTTGAAGGTCTTATCGACCACCAGGGCCTTGAACACTGTGTCGCCCTTGAGCGAGGCCTCATAGCCTTTGAATTTCAGATTGGCCAGGTACGCTGTCTGCCAGGCGTTCTTGTAGGCCGGTTTATTCATTTGCTCCCTGAGCATGGCCTCATAACTGCCACCGGCATCGATGCTCGTCACCATCTTGGCCAGTTCGCGCCCGCTCAACGTAATGAAATAGCCGTTGGCCGGGTTGCGGATACGTTCGCCGTCGGAATCGATCAGGTAAGCGCTCAGTACCTCCCTCATTGCATTCGGGTGCTGAGACGGTCGCAGGTTATCCAATAGCAACTGGGTCAGGCTGCTGACACGGGACTGCCCCGGGTTGGCCCTCTTCCCATAGAAAAACGTAACCATGGACAGGTCCGGATCGGGGTCTATGTCCGCGTGCACGACCTTTTGCAGATATTGCCTGATCTTCTGGCGGGTGAACTGCAACAACGTCTGGATATCACTGGCTGCCGATTTATAGGCGGCTTCCAATACCAGCAGCTCCAGACCGCGATAATGCGATTTTTCCGCAGAGGTCGCCGTTTTAAAGAAATCAGGGCGATTGTCTTCAACCAGGGTTTCCTGGCGCGCAGCCAGTGGCCCGGCAAGGGACAGCATGGGCAGGTCCCGCGCATTTTCGACATTCAGGGCAAAGGCAGGCAAGGCGAGTGTTTCGTTTACAGGCGCATTCAGAAACGTTTCCAGCGCGGCACTTTGAAACCGCAGCAGGTCATCTGCGGCGATTTCAAAGGCGTGTCCAGACAATTCAGAGGCGATATCCCGAATCCTGCGTTTTTGTCCCTCATAGACAGGGCTGACCTTATTGACCAGATCCTTGAAGGAACGGAATTTCTGGATCCCTCCTTCCAGCGAGTACAGGAACAATGCGGACTGATCGGCCCGTTTGATGGCCATTGCAGCGGGCCATTTGCGGGGCGCTGCGGCACCCATGTCGAGCATGACGGCATAAACATGGGGAATGGGCGCCCGCAACAGGCGGTTTCTGTCCGTCATGCGAGGATGGGTCGTGATGAGGTCCAGCAGGCGATCCTCATCGTTCTGCAGGTTGCGCTCACTCAGAGTCAATTGGAGGGCCGGATCCCGATCAGCCTTGTACAGATCGAACAAATACAAGAAGCGCCGGTACAGCAAAAAAGCAAGCGCCGCTTCAGCTGTGGATGGGCTTGGTGTATCGAGCCAGTCCGCTACGTACTTACCCGTGCGAAACGCAAGGAGGTCATCCTGAAACTGCCGCTTGAGACTTTCGTTGGTGGCCGGTTGAGCGACATAGAATGCCGACTCCATGATCGCTGCAGTTTTCCGATCCAATGGGCTGACAAATAGGCTGTCAGCCTCTTCCACCGTATCCGCACGACTGAAGAATCCCACGCCATCGACCGTGTAGGTGGGCCGTGTGTCCGTTGTCAGGCAGCTCAACATGACGTCGGTAAAACGCTGCGAGGAGATCAACGCACGCTTACCCATCGAGTCGACGCTAAAGTGGTTCACGTAGCAGTGATCCGGGTCCAGGTGCTCAAACGCCGAGGCACGGAATTTCCCTTGCGCAAGCTTTGCCTTGATTCTGCCGACCAGCAGACTCTTGAGTACCGTGTCGAACGTTGGAAGCGCGGCGAGCAACCGGGCCAGCTTCACCTGATTGGCATCCAGAAGCCCCAATTGCCGGAGCTGCTCTTTTTCACGGGCGCCGAGCAGATTGCCGTGAGCATCCACCTCGGTGATGAGGGGCTGTCCAGTGCCCTGATAACCGGGCTCGATGCCGGCTCGCAATTGCTGCAGGACGTCTTGCGAGAGTGCTTTACCGTTGGCCCGCAGTGACGAAAAGTCCAGGGACATCTGACTTCGGTGGGGATAAACCCAGCCCTCTCGCGGGGACAAGGCGGAGGAGGAAGCCCGGCTTTGATGGGCTCTCAGAAAGCCTTGTGTCACGGCGTCCCGCAACGCCACCGCGGCGGTTTTGCGTTCAGCGGCCGAATCGACAGTCTCGACCTCCAGATAAGTGACCTGAACCTGCACCTCGCCGGTGAGGCCCCATTGGGCTAACCATTGATCGGCAAATGTATGAGGTTGAAATCGGCTCCCGTTGGGTAACAGGCTGATGGGTTTCAAGCGCGCGAAAGAAGGCACGCCACGTTCATTTTCAGAGAAAACAGTCATTTCAGTGTCCGGTTGTGATCAGGGCTGGGACCCTATCGCGCCGTTCGAGCGGAAATGACATACATATGTATGGAGGGGTTAGAGGGTTCGGGGAAAAGCGTAAGTCCAAATGTCAGCAGAATCTCACGACTCCGTGGCGAAGGAGCTTGCGCTCGGTTGCGCAGCAACCGCAAGTTCTTAGGGCCGCTGCGCAGCCCCGCGCCACAGGGTTATTCCACAGTACGATGAACCAGGCTCAGACCAGCTTTTGCGCCAGCACCGCAATATGCTCCGGCCCAATCCCGCAGCAGCCGCCCAGATGGCTTGCCCCGCGCTTGCGCCAGTCAGCCGCCCACTGAAGGTACCCTGGTGGATCAAGGTCTTCGCGCAGCGGGTCCAACCCGTCGTTGGCCGTCGCCTCCTTCGGCTGCGGTGGGAACGCGTTGGCGTAGGCTCCAATGTGGATCTTCACCCCCAGACGCTCGAAGGTGTCCCGCGCGGCATCGATTGCTGCGCCGATCACTTCTGGTTGGCTGCAATTGAACAGCAGCGTTTCGACGCCGAGCTCGGCGGCCACTGCCGCCGCGTCCGCCACCGGCTCACCGGAACGCAGGCGCGGCACTTCATCGGTGTCTTCATCTTTCAGGGTGAATGACAGCCAGAACGGCTTGCCGTCCTTCGGCAGCCCGGCGTGGATCGCTCGCGCTTCAACCGTCGAGCTTTGGGTTTCGGCCAACCACAGGTCAACATGAGGCGCCAGGCCTGTCACCAGCGGCGCCAACAGTTCATTGGCACGGCAAGCATCGAACAAATCGGGTCGATAGGAACCGAACAACGGTGGCAGCGACCCGGCAATCCGTACTGATTTGCCTGAGGCCTGTACCGCCCGCTGCGCCAGCTCCCCAGCCAGCGCCGCCAATGCCTGGCCCTCGGCTGCAAAGCGCTCCTCTCCAATGTGAAACGGCACTACGGCGTAGCTGTTGCTGGTAATCACGTTGGCGCCGCTGGCGATGTAGGCCGCGTGTACCGCTTCGACCGCCTGGGGTGCTTCGCTCAAGGCCAGCGCCGACCACTCGGGTTGTCGGAACGGGGCGCCCCGACGTTGCAGTTCGCGGCCCATGCCGCCATCAAGGATGACTATCGTTGCTGCGCCCATATGCGATTCACTCATAAGCTTATGAAAAATACTCACTACCGGAGTCCTTCTTATAACTATTTAATACGCACCCATCGGTTAACCACAACTTATTTTTCAGCCAGGGATCTCTCGTGAAATTTCAACCGCTGCTGGCCCTCGGCCTGACTCTACTGGCCGTTTCGTCACAAGCGCTCGCTGGCGCCACGCTGGATCGCATCGAGCAGAAAAAAGAACTGGTCGGCGTGCTGATGGAAAGCTATCCGCCCTTCTCATTCCTCAACGATCAGAACCAGCTCGACGGTTTTGACGTGGATGTTGCCAAAGCGGTCGCCGAAAAACTGGGCGTGAAACTGCGCCTGGAAACCCCCTCCTGGGACGTGATTGCCGCCGGGCGCTGGAGCGGGCGCTATGACATCTGCATCTGCTCCATGACGCCAAGCAAGGCCCGCGCCGAGGTGTTCGATTTCCCGGTCCAGTATTACGCCTCGCCAGCGGTGATCGTAGTCAACGCCAAGGACGACAGCATCCATGGCGCCAGTGACCTGAGCGGCAAGAAAGTCGGCCTCACCAGCGCCTCCAGCTACGAGAGCTACCTGAACAAGAACCTGGTGATCGAAGGCGCCGAAGACACCCGTTTGAGCTACCCCTTCGAGGACGTGCAGATCGCCCCGTACGACACCGACAACGTGGCCTTCCAGGATTTGGGGCTGGGTGCCGGGGTGCGGCTGGACGCGGTGCTGACCAACTTGGTGACTGCGCAGCCGCGCCTGAGCGAAGACAAACGCTTCAAACTGGCGGGCGAGGCGCTCTATTCCGAGCCGAACTCGGTGGCCATCGAAAAAGGCGACGCCGAGTGGAACAGCAAGGTGCGTGAAGTGTTCGCCCAGTTGAAACAGGACGGCACCTTGAGCAAGCTTTCCCAAAAATGGATCGGCGCCGACATCAGCCAATGACTTCCTTTCCATCCCCTTCTCGGCCACCGCAACCGGTGGCCGAGTCGCGCCTGAAAAAGATCTTCGGTTTTCGCACACGGTTGTACCTGATCTGGGCAGCCATGCTGGTGTTGTTCGCGAGTTTTTTCCTGAGCTTCGACCTGAAATTCTCCATCATCCTGGACAAGCTGCCGAATCTGCTGGGCGTGCACCTGGCACCCAACGGCTTTCTGCAGGGCGCGGCGCTGACGCTGTTTCTATGCCTGTGTTCGATCGTCGCTTCGTCCTTGCTGGGTTTCATCACCGCCCTGGCGCGGCTGTCCAGCAGCGCGGTAGCCTTCGGCATTGCCAGTTTCTACGCGTCGTTCTTTCGCGGCACACCGCTGCTGATCCAGATTCTGCTGATCTACCTGGGCCTGCCACAACTGGGGCTGGTGCCGGGCGCGATTGCCGCCGGGATCATCGCCCTGTCGCTGAACTACGGCGCCTACCTGAGCGAAATCTTCCGCGCCGGCATCCTTGGCGTCCCCCATGGCCAGCGCGAAGCCTCCCTTGCGCTGGGCATGGGTGAAACCGTGATCTTCTGGCGCGTCACCCTGCCCCAGGCCATGCGCACCATCATTCCACCGACCACCAACCAATTCATCTCCATGCTCAAGGACTCGTCCCTGATCTCGGTGATGGGCGTCTGGGAAGTGATGTTCCTGGCGCAATCCTATGGTCGTTCCAGCTACCGCTACATCGAAATGCTCACCACGGCGGCGATCATTTACTGGTTGATGTCCATCGCGTTGGAGCTGATCCAGGCGCGGACGGAGCGGCATTATGGGAAGGCTTATCTCAAGCGCAGCTGACAGGACAGTTCCGAGGATCTTGTAGGGCGACGCTTCATGTCATGGAAGCCAACGCGACAATCTCTGGATCGCAACACGACCGGCCTACAGATTCCATCTGCTGTGGCTTGCCCAAGGCGCGGCGTTAGCTGGCAGCGTGACCGGGGGTGGAATTTTTAAAGTGCGGACTTCTTTCAAGAGAGGCCGCACTCGATGTCTATCCAACATTTACACCCACCCCAACACCTTGCCCTGGCAATCGCCTTGGCGCTCGGCTGCGCGGATGTTTCGATGGCTCAGCCATCAGCCGATATTCTCACAACCGCCGAGCAACAAGAGCACCTCAGGGCCTTCGCCGAAGCTAAGGATACCAAGCGGCAAAATGCCAACACCTCCCGTAAAGGCGACGCGAAATGGACGGGCAAAAATGACTGGGTCATCATCAGCGCAAACGCAAAATTCCCCGGGATCATTGATGGTGGCGGTGGAAAAAACGTTCTGCGCCTGGACGCCGCCAAGCATCCGATATTGGCTGAAACCCGAAACTTCATGGCTTTGCAGGTTGCGCAAGGTGAATGGCAACACACCGGGCATTTCGCAGGCTGGGGGGTGATCGAGCCAGAGGCCACGTTGCTCAATACTGGCCGAATCGACGGCCAGGTAGGGGTTCTCGGCAAGCTGGACAACCAGGGCGTGGTCGCCAATCGCGTGACTGTCGAGCCAGGTGCCAGCATGACGAACTCCGGCGTGGTCAATGGACAGGTTCATGTACGCGAAAGGGCCAGCTTCAGCGGCAATGGCACTGTGGAGTTCTTGAGTGTCGCGGGCCAGTTGGAAGTCGGCCCCGAAATAGGCGCACCCTCCATTACTCAGGACTTCTCGTTGGCGGAGAGTGCCGAACTGATCTACGGGGTCAATGCAGATGGTGGTAGCTCCACGATCAACGTTGAAGGCACCGCGCTCCTCAACAACGCGACGCTGACCGTCGCCGGCGTGCCGGGCGAATACATTGAGGCGCGCGAGCACACGGTCATCCGCGCGGGGAAGATCGAAGGAACGTTCGGCACGGTCTCCAGCAATCTGGCCTTCATGACGGCGACGCTGAGCCCCACCGATACGCAAGTCAACCTGACTTACGCGCGCAACGATGTTCCCCTCAAGCAAGCAGCAACTACCGAAAACGGGCAAGAATTTGCGGCCCATATCGAAGCGCTGCAACCGGTCAAACCAACAGCGCCCGTCCCCAACGACGGGCCCGCCGTTGCACAGGCAGCTGGTGCCCGACCAGGGATCGAAGCCCCAGCAATCAAACCCGTCGAGCCACCCAAAATCACCAGCACCGCTCCCAAACCCACCGGCCAATTGCAAACCACCCAGCCAGTCGCAAAACCCAACGCCGCCATCAACGCCTTGCTCGGCAGCGATATGATGACCGCCGCCAGCGCCATCGACCAACTGAGTGGCTACAACACTGCGGATCTGGGCAACGCCACCTTGAGCAGCATCGCGCCGATCAGCAGCGGAATGCTTTCGGCCATGGGCCAGAAAAACCCGGGGAACGTGCATGCTGACGGTCAAGTCTGGGTCCAGGCCATTGGTAACAGCGGCAGTATCGGCAAACAATTGGGCAGCTATGCCCTGAAACACTCGACCAGAGGTGTGATGCTGGGAACCGACTGGGCCATCAGCCCTGATTGGCGCCTGGGGATAATCGGCGGCAAGACGCAAACCCGGCTGGACGGCCAGCAGTTCGATGGTCGGCTCGACAGTTGGCACCTGGGCGCCTACGCCTTGCGCCAGGACGGGCCATGGGCGCTGCGCCTGGGCGCCGTTTACGGCAATCATGACGGCAGTACCAAGCGTCATGTGCTCTTCAACGGTTTCAGGGATCGCCTCAAAGGTCGCTACGATGCCAATACGCAGCAGGTCTTTGGCCAGCTCGGTTACAACCTGAACATCGGTCACTTCGATATCGAGCCTTATATCGACCTTGGTTACCAACGCTACCAACGCGATCGCTATTCGGAGAACGGTGGCGACGCGGCGTTGCAGTTCAACGGTCAGACCCAGGACTATTTCCACAGCAACCTGGGCCTGCACCTCGCCCGGTCATTCTCTCTTGACCAGGGCATGCGACTGACGCCGCGCTTGAGTCTCGGTTGGAAACATCTCTACGGCGAGACCCGAGGCGCTTCCCGCCAGGGCCTGGTCGGCGCAGGCAAGTCGTATACCGTCGAAGGCGTCGAACTGGACCGTGACAGCCTGCTCTTCGAAACAGGGCTGGACCTGGCCGTTTCGCCCAGGCATACCCTGGGGGTGAGTTATAAGGGTGAAACCGGTCAGGACAACCGTAACGGGGCGTTGATGGGCCAATGGCGAATGATGTTCTGACAGGCAAAAAAAAGGGGAGCACATGCCCCCCCGAGGTTAAACGGTTGTATCGAGGCTGTTAGCTCAGCCTTCGATCTCGATCAGGATCTCGCCCGGATTGACCCGGTCGCCCTTGGCGACATGAATGGCGGTGACCTTGCCGGCGATAGCCGCCTGCACTTCGGTTTCCATCTTCATGGCTTCGGTAATAAGCACCGCTTGGCCGGCCTTCACCACATCGCCCTCCTTGACCAGCACATCGACGATGTTGCCCGGCATGGTGGTGCTGACATGGCCCGGCGCAGTGGCTTGTTTGCGCTTGCTGCTGCCGCCGCCGACAAACTCATTGAGCGGTTCGAACACGACCTCTTCGGGCATGCCATCGATGGACAGGTAGAAGTGACGCTTGCCTTCAGCCTTGACGCCCACGCCGGTGATGTCGACGCGGTAGGTTTCGCCGTGAACATCGATGACGAACTCGGTCGGCACGCCTTCACCGCCCGCCGAGCTCACACTGCCCGCCTCAGGGATTGGCAACAGCACTTCCGGAGTCAGGGTGCCGGCTTCGCGTTCTTCGAGGAACTTGCGCCCGATATCCGGGAACATGGCGTAAGTCAGTACGTCTTCTTCGGATTTGGCCAGTGCGCCGATTTCGCCACGCAGCTTGGTCATTTCCGGCTTGAGCAGGTCGGCCGGACGCACATCGATCACGTCTTCGCTGCCGATGGCCTGACGGCGCAGCTTCTCATTCACCGAACCCGGAGCCTTGCCGTAGCCGCCCTGCAAATAGAGCTTCACTTCGTTGGTGATGGTCTTGTAGCGCTCACCGGCCAGCACGTTGAAGAACGCCTGGGTGCCGACGATCTGCGAGGTCGGGGTCACCAGCGGCGGGAAGCCAAGGTCTTCGCGCACCCGTGGAATCTCTGCCAGCACCTCGTTCATGCGATTCAACGCGCCCTGCTCTTTGAGCTGGTTGGCCAGGTTGGAAATCATCCCGCCCGGCACCTGATTGACCTGGACGCGGGTGTCCACCGCCGTGAACTCGCTTTCGAACTGGTGGTATTTTTTGCGCACCGCATAGAAATACAGGCCGATTTCCTGCAGCAATTCCAGGTTCAGACCAGTGTCGAACTCGCTGCCCTTAAGGGCTGCAACCATCGATTCGGTGCCCGGATGGCTGGTGCCCCAGGCGAAGCTGGAGATCGCGGTGTCGATGTGATCGGCGCCGTTTTCTACGGCCTTGAGCTGACACATCGCCGCCAGGCCAGCGGTGTCATGGGAATGGATGAATACCGGCAACGACTGCTCGGTCTTCAATGCCTTCACCAGCTCGCCAGTGGCGTACGGGGTCAGCAAACCGGCCATGTCCTTGATCGCCACCGAGTCGCAACCCATGGCTTCCATTTGCTTGGCCTGGGCTACGAAAGCCTCAATGGTGTGCACCGGGCTGGTGGTGTAGGCGATGGTGCCCTGGGCGTGCTTGCCGGCGGCTTTCACCGCCTCGATGGCGACCCGCAGGTTACGCACGTCGTTCATCGCATCGAAAATACGGAACACATCGATGCCGTTGACCGCAGCCTTGGCCACGAACGCCTTGACCACGTCATCGCTGTAATGGCGATAGCCCAGCAGGTTCTGACCACGCAGCAGCATTTGCAGGCGAGTGTTGGGCAGCGCCGCACGCAGTTGGCGCAAGCGCTCCCACGGGTCTTCCTTCAGGAAGCGCACGCAGGCGTCGAATGTTGCGCCGCCCCAGACTTCCAACGACCAATAGCCGACTTTGTCGAGCTTGTCGCAGATCGGCAGCATGTCTTCGGTGCGCATGCGGGTGGCGAGCAGCGATTGGTGAGCGTCGCGCAGGATCGTATCGGTTACGTGAATCTTCTTGGACATTGTTATTTTCCTTACAGGCCTGCGTGGGCGGCAATGGCGGCGGCGATGGCCAGGGCCAGCTCTTCGGGTTTGCGCTTGATCGAGTAGTTGGTCAGCTCAGGATGGCTTTCAACGAAGCTGGTATTGAACTGGCCACTACGGAATTCCGGGTTGCGCAGGATTTCCTGGTAATACGCCGCGGTGGTCTTGACCCCTTGCAGACGCATGTCGTCCAGGGCCCGCAGGCCACGGTCCATTGCTTCTTCCCAGGTCAGCGCCCAGACCACCAGCTTCAGGCACATCGAATCGTAGAAGGGCGGAATGGTGTAGCCGGTATAGATCGCTGTGTCGGTGCGCACGCCCGGGCCGCCGGGGGCGTAGTAGCGGGTGATCTTGCCGAAACTGGGCAGGAAGTTGTTTTTCGGGTCTTCGGCGTTGATCCGAAACTGCAGCGCGAAGCCACGGTGATGAATGTCTTCCTGCTTGACCGACAACGGAAGCCCGGAGGCGATGCGAATCTGTTCACGAACAATGTCGATGCCGGTGATTTCTTCGGTGATGGTGTGTTCCACCTGCACCCGGGTGTTCATCTCCATGAAGTACACCTCGCCCTCGGCGAGCAGGAACTCCACGGTGCCGGCGTTCTCGTAGCCCACAGCCTTGGCGGCGCGCACCGACATGTCACCAATGTAGGCGCGCTGCTCAGGCGTCAGTTGCGGGCTGGGGGCGATCTCGATCAGCTTCTGGTTGCGACGCTGGATCGAGCAATCACGCTCGAACAGATGCACCACGTTGCCAAAACTGTCACCCAGGATCTGCGCTTCGATGTGCTTGGGATTGACGATGCATTTTTCCAGGAACACTTCCGCCGAACCAAAGGCCTTGGTGGCTTCGGAAATGACCCGCGGGAAAGCCTGTTCGAGTTCTTCGCGGCTGTTGCAGCGACGGATACCCCGACCGCCACCACCGGACGTAGCCTTGAGCATCACCGGGTAACCAATGCGGTCGCCTTCGGTCAGGGCCTCTTCGATGCCCGATACGTTGCCTTCGGTGCCCGGCGTGACCGGTACGCCGGCCTTGATCATGCTGCGACGCGCTTCGGTCTTGTCGCCCATGCGGCGAATGACTTCAGCCGACGGACCGATGAATTTGATCCCGCGCTCGGCGCAGATGTCCGCCAGCTCGGCGTTTTCCGAGAGAAAGCCATAACCGGGATGCAACGCATCGCAACCGGTTTCCACAGCCAGGTTCACCAGTTTGCGCGGGTTGAGATAGCCGGCCAGCGGATCGGCGCCGATGCTGTGGGCCTCGTCCGCACGCTTGACATGCAACGCATGACGGTCAGCGTCGGAATAGACCGCGACCGAGCGAATGCCCATCTCGGCGCAAGCGCGCACGATGCGGACGGCAATCTCACCACGGTTGGCGATCAGGATCTTTGTTATCAATTGGAGGTTCCCTTGAGCCGGTGGTACCACGACCTGGAGCTTCAGGTCGACGCGTGACCAGATGTAACAATCGGTCGCAGCACCACACTAGTCCTGGCTGTTGATTAACAAAAATGAATATTTATTGGGTCGTGCATAAGCAAAGACTTATAGTTGACTCATCCGCCCCGCCCGAGAGCCTATAGAAAATGCGTAAGTCATTGATGCGTATGACATTGCGTCAACTGCAGATTTTCAATGAGGTGTGCGACCTGAGGTCCTACAGCCGCGCAGCCGACGAAATGTCTCTCACACAACCGGCCGTTAGCCTACAGATTCGATCACTTGAGGAGCTGATTGGCCAGCCGCTGTTTGAGTACGTTGGCAAAAAACTCTACATGACCGAAGCCGCCGAAGCCCTTCAACGCGCCAGCCGGGACATCTTCGGGCGCCTGGAAAACCTCGACATGCAGTTGTCGGACATGCAGGGCTCGCTGCAAGGCCAACTGAAGCTGGCGGTGGAATCCAGCGCCAAGTACTTCGTGCCGCACCTGTTCGCCGCCTTCAAGCGCCAGCACCCGGAGGTCAACCTGAACCTCACGGTGGTCAACCGCGGCCAAGTGATCCGAAGGCTCTCGGACAACCGGGACGATCTGGTGATCATGTCCATGGTGCCTCAGGACATGGGCCTGGAATTCCTGCCATTTCTCAATAACCCGATCGTCGCTGTGGCGCCGCCCGACCATCCGCTGTGCCACATGGGCCCGTTGCGCTTGCAAGACCTTGAGCCGTATACGCTGCTGCTGCGCGAGCCAGGGTCAGGCACGCGGCTGGCCTGCGAGGAATATTTCAAGGAGAAACGGGTGCACTTCACCCAGACGCTGGAAGTGGCGTCGGCGGAGGCCCAACGCGAATGCGTTCTCGCAGGGCTGGGCGTGGCGCTGTTGACGCGCCACGCCGTAAGCCGGGAGATGGTGTCCGGCGCTCTCATCGAGTTGCCGGTGGAGGAGCTG
>NZ_WUUD01000002.1:187972-244861 GCF_009831705.1 Pseudomonas sp. PICF6
GCGTGCTCAGATCATTGGCCTGGTTGAGCGTTTCGACGGGAAGCCGCCGATGTTGCCTGCCAATAGTTGAATTCTGCTGCGTCCGGAAACTCGCTGATTTCGGCCAGCAGCTGGCGCTGCTCACAGCGGTCTTCGATGGCACGACGAAACGCCATGCGGCGCTGGTCTTCCTGCTGACGACGGGTTTTGACGGCGCTGCGTTCTTCGTAGGACTGGGTCATGTCGAGACTCCCAAGACGTATACGGGAGCTTTACGATGAAGGCGCGCGATGACGGTTTGGCGGCGCGAGCGTTACAGAACGATGAATTCGCAGATCCCCTCGCCACAGATGCCCCAACTTCAAGACCAGCGGTCAATCGTCCAGCGCTTTCACCGACTTGGGTGACAACCGCAAGCTGCGCAGGCTGCGTTTCACGCTCTTGAGGTGATTGACCAAACTTGGGCCGCGCGCCATGGCGACGCCCATCGCCAGCACATCGATCACCACCAGATGGGCGATGCGCGAGGTCAACGGCGTGTAGATCTCCGTGTCTTCATGCACGTCGATGGCCAGGTTCACCGTGGACAGCTCGGCCAATGGCGTCTGGCTCGGGCACAAGGTGATCAACGAGGCGCCGCTTTCGCGCACCAGGTTGGCGGTGATCAGCAGATCCTTGGAACGGCCCGACTGGGAAATGCAGATCGCCACGTCGGTGGGCTTCAGCGTGACCGCCGACATCGCCTGCATGTGCGGGTCGGAATAGGCCGCGGCCGTCAGCAGCAACCGGAAGAACTTGTGCTGGGCATCGGCCGCCACCGCGCCCGAAGCACCGAAACCATAGAACTCGACACGCTGGGCCTGGGACATGGCCGTGACGGCTTTTTGCAACGCCACCGGATCAAGCTTCTCGCGAACCTCCATCAGCGTATGCAGGGTCGTGTCGAAGATTTTCAGGCTGTAGTCGGCGACCGAATCGTCTTCATGGATCGCAAACTGGCCGAAGCTCGCACCCGCGGCGAGGCTTTGCGCCAGCTTGAGTTTCAGGTCCTGGAAACCCGAACAACCGATGGCTCGGCAGAAACGCACAATGGTCGGTTCGCTGATGCCGACGCTGTGGGCAAGATCGGCCATGGAGCTGTGCATCACGGCCGCAGGATCAAGCAATACGTGATCGGCGACTTTCAGCTCCGACTTGCGCAGCAGATGGCGTGACTGGGCGATGTGTTGCAACAGGTTCAAGGGATTGGACTCTTGTTATTGGCAGAAGCCGGGATGTAGCAAGCTTGTAGTTATACTACAAGAATCGGCTTTTTGCCCGCCCAATCCGTAACTCAATCTCCCGGTTTCATGCCGCATGCACGCCATGTAGCAACGGCGGGCTAGCAATCATCCCGATTAGCCCATAACAGCGCGGCCAACCCTTGTGCTTCAACCGGTCGGCTGATGAGATAGCCCTGAACCTCATCACATTGTTCGGCTTTCAGAAACTCGAGCTGCTCTGGCCGCTCGACGCCTTCGGCCACCACTTTGAGCGACAACCCATGGGCCATTGCAATGATTGCCCGGGTAATGGCCGCGTCTTCGCTACCCTCCGTCAGCCCACGAATGAACGCCTGATCGATTTTCACGTAATCCACAGGGATGCGTTTGAGATAACTCAGAGACGAATAGCCGGTACCAAAGTCATCGATCGCCAGCTTGACCCCGAGGTCGCGCAATTGCTGGAACGTCGCGATGATGTGCTCAACGCTGTCGAGCAACTGGCTTTCAGTCAGTTCCAGTTCCAGGTATTGCGGCGCCAGACCGGTTTCCTCCAGCACTTGCCGAACCAGGCTGACCAGCTTGCCTTGGCGCAACTGATGCACCGACAGGTTGACCGACACCCTGATCGGCGCCAGCCCCTCACGCTGCCATTGGCACGCCTGCCAACAGGCCTGGCGCAACACGAACTCGCCGATCGGCCCGATCAGCCCGGTCTCTTCGGCCAGGCTGATGAAGTCTCCCGGCGGAACTCGGCCCATGACCGGATGATCCCAACGCACCAACGCCTCGGCAGCGTTCAGACGGCCGGTCGCCAGGCACAGTTTGGGTTGATAGAAAACCTTCAACTGCTGTTCTTCGAGGGCCTTGCGCAGCTGATTCTCCAGTTGCAGGCGCTCCAGCGTGCTGGCCTGGAGGCTGTCGGTATAGAACTGGAAATTGTTGCCGCCCAAATGCTTGGCATGTTGCATGGCCATGTTCGCCTGACTGACCAGCGTGGAAATCTCCCTCGCATTGTCGGGCAACATGCTGATGCCGATCGAGGCGCTGACCACCAGTTCGTGGCCCTCGATGGTTAGCGGCAGGCGCAGCTTGGCGGACAGGCGGGTCGCCACCCGCGCCAGGCTGGAAAGGTTGCCGTAGGCATCGAACAACACGGCGAACTCATCGCCGGACAAGCGGGCGATGGTGTCCGCTTCAGGCAACGCATTGATCAGGCGGCGGGCCATCTTCTGCAACAGTTGGTCAGCAACATCATGGCCGAGGCTATCGTTAAGGAGCTTGAAACGGTCCAGGTCGATATGCAGCAATGCCAGGCTGCGTCGGCCGCCCTGACGCACCCGTTGATGGGCTTCGTGCAGGCGCTCGCGGAATAATGAGCGGTTCGCCAGCCCGGTGAGCTCGTCGTAATGGGTCAGGTAGCGCATTCGCTCTTCGGACTCGCGCCGGGCCGAAAGATCGGCGAAGAAGCCCACGATATGGCTCACATGTCCCCGAACATCGCGCACCACGTTCAGTTGCAGCCACTGGGGATACAACTCGCCATTGGCCCGGGCCTCCACCAGTTCACCTTGCCAGGTGCCGTGTTGCTTGAGCGCCTGGCGGATGATCGGGTAGTGCCGGCGGGCATCACGACTGCAGGGCAAATCGACGACATTGCGCCCCAGCATGTCATCGATATTAAAACCGGTGACCCGCGTGAACGCCTGATTGGCGGCCAGCAGTGCGTAATGCGGGTCAAAAATCACAATGCCTTCGCTGGCGGCCTCGAAAACCGTGGCCGCCAATTGGCGCTGTTGCTCGAGTTCTTTACGGGTGCTGATGTCTCGCCGGGTGCCGACCATGCGCAACACTCGGCCACTCGGGCTGCGCTCCACAGCCCGACCGCGGTCTTCGATCCAGACCCAATGGCCATCGCCGTGACGTACGCGGTATTCGATCTGGTAGTCCTCGCTGCGGCCTTTGAGGTGCTCAACGAGGGCGCGTTTGAGGGCCGGCACGTCTTGAGGGTGCAGACGCGGGGTCAGGTGACTGAGCATCGCTGTGATGTACTCAGGCTCCAGGCCGAACAGTTCCTTGAGCTGAGTGTGATGGACTTCGTCGGTTTGCAGGTTCCAATCCCAGAGCCCCAACTCACTGGCCTTGAGCGCCAGGTCAAGACGGGCTTCGCTCTTGCTCAGGGCCTGGCTGGTCGCCTCCAACTCGAGGCTGCGCTGTACCACGCGCGCCTCCAGCCCTACCTGGGCCGACCGCAGTTTTTCCTCGGCGCTGCGGCGTTGTTCGACTTCGCGGCCAAGTGCCTCGTTGAGCTGTGCGCTACGCGCTTGCGCCTGCTGCAAATGCTCGATCAGCGCCTGATTCTGGAACCTTCGCAGCATGCCACTTTGTATCAACCGGTTGACCTGCCAGGCCACCACGCTGAGCGAGACGAGTACGACCAGTCCGAGCCAGCCCCATCCGCGCTGCTGCTCATCGCCGCCCCAGAAGAGATAACCAATGGCCGGCAACAGGCACGGTAAGGTAAAGGACAAAAATGCCGGAAGGCTCACGGCATAGGCAACGCTGGCTGACAAGGTGGCCGCGCCAATCAGGCCGAACACCCAGGCCTGTTGCTGGAAGCTGTCGGCCGGTACCAGTGCAATACCCGCTCCGGCCAATGTCAGTCCGGTCATCGCCGAGCCGAGCAAAAACATTCGCAACCATATCGGGTGCGCCTGGCGGCTGGGTATCGCCGAATCGAAGGCCGCCACCTGAATGACCCGTAGCGCAACCAGCGAGAGCAACCAGACCAGCCAGACGCTGACCTGAAAATGACGCGAAGGCCCCCACAACAACGCGGCGCAAACCAGGCCGTTGACCAACATGAACAGCGTGGGCAGCAGCGAACCCTGATACAACAGCCTTGTGCGTTCGACCGCCATTTCCGTGGCGTACTGCTTGCAGATGATCCGTGGCTCCACACAGGGGCCCGCCAGATCGGAATTTAGGGTCATAGGCACTGTTCTTGTTCTTATTCAGCGGAGCATGGAGAACCCGAAACATGCAGCGAGCATACACAAGGCAACGGCCATCCCACACTGCCCAAGCTCATAAAAATGCTGAAAAAGTCGCTATTTCATTGGGTCGCGAGCCCTTCAAGCGAGCCCGGCCAATGCCTGTGGCCCATGACCGACCGGTCATCACCGACCGGTCTTTTATCGGCTGGGGCAAAGCTCGGTTTGCCCGGGCTGCCGCCGCACCCTAGAATGCCCCGATGCGCGATGATCTCTCCCTTCTGCTGAACTCCCTCAACGATGCCCAACGCCAGGCCGTAGCGGCCTCCGTGGGTCGTCAGTTAGTCCTGGCCGGTGCCGGCTCCGGTAAAACCCGGGTGCTGGTGCACCGTATCGCCTGGTTGATCCAGGTCGAGAACGCCTCGCCCCATTCGATCCTGTCGGTGACGTTCACCAACAAGGCCGCTGCCGAGATGCGCCATCGCATCGAGCAACTGATGGGCATCAACCCGGCCGGCATGTGGGTCGGCACCTTCCACGGCCTGGCGCACCGCTTGTTGCGGGCGCATTGGCAGGAAGCCGGCCTTAGCCAGACTTTCCAGATTCTCGACAGCGACGACCAGCAGCGGCTGGTCAAGCGGGTGATCCGTGAGCTGGGCCTGGATGAACAGCGCTGGCCGGCCCGTCAGGCCCAGTGGTTCATCAACGGCCAGAAAGACGAAGGCCTGCGCCCGCAACACATCCAGGCCAGCGGCGATCTGTTCCTGGCGACCATGCGCAGCATCTATGAAGCCTACGAGGCGGCGTGTCAGCGGGCTGGCGTGATCGACTTCTCCGAGCTGCTGCTGCGCGCACTGGACCTGTGGCGCGATCACCCAGGCCTGCTGGCGCACTATCAGAAGCGCTTCCGGCATGTGCTGGTGGACGAGTTCCAGGACACCAACGCCGTGCAATACGCCTGGTTGCGCCTGCTGGCCAAGGGCGGCGACAGCCTGATGGTGGTGGGCGATGACGACCAGTCGATCTACGGCTGGCGCGGCGCCAAAATCGAGAATATTCATCAGTATTCGGCGGACTTTCCTGACGCCCAAGTGATCCGCCTGGAACAGAACTACCGCTCCACCGCCGGCATTCTCAAAGCCGCCAACGCCCTGATCGCCAACAATACCGGGCGCCTGGGTAAAGAGCTGTGGACCGACGGCGGCGAAGGCGAAGCGATCAACCTCTATGCCGCCTTCAACGAACACGATGAAGCCCGCTACGTGGTGGAAACCATCGAAAGCGCGCTGAAAACCGGTCTGGCCCGCAGCGACATCGCCATCCTGTATCGCTCCAACGCCCAATCCCGGGTGTTGGAAGAAGCCCTGTTGCGCGAACGTATCCCGTACCGCATCTATGGCGGCCAGCGCTTCTTCGAGCGCGCCGAAATCAAGAACGCCATGGCCTACCTGCGCCTGCTCGAAGGACGCGGCAACGACGCGGCCCTGGAGCGGGTGATCAACGTCCCGACCCGGGGCATTGGCGAGAAAACCGTCGAAGCGATTCGCGACCACGCGCGCCACAGCCATGTGTCGATGTGGGAAGCCATGCGCCAGTTAGTCACCAACAAGGGCATGACCGGCCGCGCCGCCGGTGCGCTGAAGGCGTTCATGGACCTGATCGACGACCTGGCCACCAAGTGCACGGACATGCCGCTGCATTTGATGACTCAGACCGTTATCGAGCAGTCCGGCCTTATCGCCTACCACGAGGCGGAAAAGGGCGAGAAAGGCCAGGCCCGGGTGGAAAACCTCGAGGAACTGGTCAGCGCCGCACGCAACTTCGAGAACACCGAGGAAGACGAAGAGCTTTCGCCACTGTCGGCCTTCCTGGGCCACGCCTCTCTGGAGGCCGGCGACACCCAGGCCGACGAGCATGAAGACAGCATCCAGTTGATGACCCTGCACAGTGCCAAGGGTCTGGAATTCCCCTACGTGTTCCTGGTGGGAATGGAAGAAGGCCTGTTCCCGCACAAGATGAGCCTGGAAGAGCCGGGACGCTTGGAAGAGGAACGACGCCTGGCCTACGTTGGCATCACCCGCGCCATGCAGAACCTGGTGTTGACGTACGCCGAGACCCGACGCCTGTACGGCAGCGAAACCTACAACAAGGTGTCGCGCTTCGTCCGTGAAGTGCCCAAAGGCCTGATTCAGGAGGTGCGGCTGTCCAACAGCGTCAGCCGTCCGTTCGGCGGCGGCCAGCAGCAAAGCACCAGCAGTCTGTTTGGCGGCAGCGACATCCCGGAAACCGGCTTCAGTCTCGGCCAGACCGTGCGACATTCGGTGTTCGGCGATGGCGTGATCCTCAACTTCGAAGGCGCCGGCGCCCAGGCCCGGGTTCAGGTGAACTTCAGCGAAGGCAGCAAGTGGCTGATGCTGGGGTATGCCAAGTTGGAAGCGATCTAGGCGTTCTGAAAGCTTTTTATGTGGGAGCGAGCCTGCTCGCGATAGCAGTGGATCAGGCAACATTGACAGTGACTGACCCACCGCGATCGCGAGCAGGCTCGCTCCCACAGGTCGGATTGCTCACGCCTGCTGCCTTTCCGATAGAACTTGTCCCCCTTTCCTACAGCCAAAAGCCAACAAGCCCTCTTGCGCGGCTGAAGCTGAACCTAACCTGTCACGCAAAAGCCCGAAACACTCTGCCGCTAGCCAGCAACAGTTCACCTGTGCAACATGGCGCGCGTGCTATCCACAAATGGGAATGCCCTTATATGAAACGTTTTCTTAGCATCGCCATGGCGTTGTGCATCGGCCTGACGATGGCCATCGACGCCAATGCCGCCAAGCGCTTTGGCGGTGGTAAAAGTTCGGGCGCTGCCCCGACCCACCAGACCAGCCAGATGGCGCCGTCCTCTGCGGCCGGCTCTACCGCGGCTACTGCGGGCGCGGCCGGTGCGGCTGGCGCCGCCACCAAAGCCAGCGGTGCTTCGCGCTGGCTCGGCCCCCTGGCCGGCATCGCCGCCGGTGGCCTGCTCGCCTCCATGTTCATGGGCGACGGCTTCCAGGGCATGCAGATCTTCGACATCCTGATCATGGCGGTCATCGCCTTCCTGGTCTTCCGCTTCATTGCCGCCCGTCGTCGCAAGCAGCAGGAGCAACTGGCTCCGGCCGGTCATGCGCCGATGCAACGTGAGGTGTTCAACCAGCAACCGGCCAGTGGTTCGATCTTCGGCGGTTCGGCAGCACCGGTGGCTGCTCGACCGGTGATCAATGCGCCAGCCTGGTTCAACGAAGAGCGCTTCATCGAAGCGGCGCGCAACCATTTCATGTCCCTGCAGCAACACTGGGATGCGAACGAAATGGACAAGATCTCTGAGTTCGTGACCCCGCAACTGCTGGAATTCCTCAAGCGCGAGCGGGCCGAACTGGGCGATGGCTTCCAGTCGACCTACATCGACAATCTGCAAGTACAGCTGGACGGTGTCGATGATCGCGCCGACAAGACCATCGCCACCCTGACCTTCAGCGGTGTGTCGAAGGACTCGCGCTTCGACAAAGGCGAAGCGTTCAGCGAAAGCTGGAACATGGAACGTCCCCAGGGCGATGACCAGCCTTGGCTGGTGGCCGGTATCCGCCAGAACGGTTGAACCTCTGCGCGTTTTGCATGTTGAAATAAAAGAACCCCGGCTCAGGCCGGGGTTTTCTATTTCGCGGTTGCATCTATAGCGAGCTACTGTATAAACCGCTCCATATAAACCGCGCCATCGAGAAAGAGGATCCCGGACGTGGAAGAAATCATCGAACAATTGCGTGAAGCCAACGAACCCGTGCCGGTTCCACTGGAGTTACCTGACGAAGACTTGCTGGTGGAGATCGAAGAGCAGCTGTTCATCGATATTCCGTTCGTATTCAGAGAGTTTTTGCTGACGGTCAGCGATGTTGTCTACGGCAGCCTGGAACCCGTGACCGTCACCGATCCGCAGTCCCACACCTATCTGCCAGATGTGGCCGCCAACGCCTGGGATGCCGGTGTCGACCGTAGCCTGATCCCGATCTGCCAGGACGGCGACGACTATTACTGCGTCGAAGAAGACGGGACCGTGGTGTTGTGGCAGGCCGAAGAAGAGCTGATTGCCGAAGAAACCTGGGAATCGGTCTGGCACTGGGCCCGGGACGTCTGGCTGGAAAGCTGATCCGCCGCACGCCCGCCGCCGGTCAATGCCCGGACGATTCCTTGTGATTGTCCAGGGTCTCCAGCAAGGCCACCTGCATCCGCGTATGCAGGCGGACGAACCAGCGCCAGAGCAATGCCGCCACGACCGTGGCCACCACCGCGATCAGTACCAGCAACTTGTTGGTCGGCAGAATACTGGCCGACAAGGCTGCCAAGAGCAGGAAAATCATCAGCAGCGAGAGGATCGGGATCACTTCTGCGATCACTCGACGCACGCGCTGGGTGTGACGGCCGGCCATCTCCGGCTTCACGCCCATTTCCGCCAGCAGCATCGACAACGCCTTGAGCTTGCGATACGCGGCAATCAAAAACGGCAGCGACAACAACAACGCCCCGCCCCAGATCAGTGCTTTGTGCCAACTCGGGTCGCTGATCCAGGCTTGCAGGTAGGCCGACATCTGTTCGGCAAAGTAGCCACCGGCGATAAAAATCGCGATGACCAGCGCCAGATTGATGCCCACCTGCAGCAAAATCCGCCGGATCATGGCGGCCACCAGCGCCCCCTCCCCTTGGGGTTGAATGCTGCGAAGCCACTCGCCATACATTCCCAGTACCCTCGACAGCCGTTGTGGCATAACGGCAGCCAGCCTGACCGATAAAGGGTCGGCGGCCCGGATCAGGTACGGGGTCAGCAGAGTGGTCAGTACCGAAACCGCGACCGCTACCGGATAAAGGAAATCGCTGGTGACCTGCAAGGTCATCCCCAGCGATGCGATGATGAAGGAAAATTCGCCGATCTGCGAAAGGCCCATCCCGACTCGCAGCGAGGTCCTCCCGTCGTTGCCGGCAATAAAAGCACCGAGGCCGCAAGAGAGCATCTTGCCCAGCACCACTGCGGCGGTAATCACGGCAATCGGCCAAGCGTATTGGAGCAATATGACCGGATCGAGCATCAGGCCGATGGCGACGAAGAAGATTGCGCTGAACAAGTCGCGTACCGGCTCCACCAGCCGTTCGATTTTCAGCAACTGCCGCGACTCGGCCATGATCGCGCCGATCAGAAACGCTCCCAGCACCATGCTGTATTCCAGCTTGACCACCAGCAGGCAAAAGCCGAAACACAGGCCCAGCACGGTGATCAGCAACATCTCGTCGCTGTCGAACTTCGCCACGTAAGCCAGCAGCCTGGGCACCAGCAATATGCCGATCACCAGGGCGACAATCATGAATAACGACAATTTGCCGACCGTGGAGAACACTTCGCCGGAGCTGACCGTCCCGCTGACAGCGATGCTCGACAGCAAGGCGATAATGCCGATGCCCAGGATGTCTTCGACGATCAGGACCCCGAAGATCAGTTGCGCAAAGCGCTCGTTCTTCATCTTCAGGTCATTGAGAGCCTTGACGATGATGGTGGTCGAGGAGATAGCCAGGATCGCCCCGAGGAACAACGAGTCCATGGTGTTCCAGTCGAACCAGCGCCCGATTTCGTAGCCGATCCAGATCATCAACACAATTTCGAGAAACGCCGCGATGAACGCCGTGGCGCCCACCTTGAACAACTTGCGCAGGCTGAACTCCAGGCCCAGATAAAACATGAGGAAGATGACCCCCAACTCGGCCAGGGTCTTGATCGTCTCTTCGTCATGGATAAAACCGAAAGGCGGCGTATGCGGGCCGATGATGAAGCCTGCAACGATGTAACCCAGCACCACGGGTTGTTTGAAACGATGAAAGAGTACGGTGACCAGCCCCGCTGCCATCATGATGATCGCCAGGTCTTGAATAAAACTGATGGCATGCATGGTGGGGCTCCCTGTTCAAATGACTCATCACAGAGCTGGACGAGTCCGTTTCCTTTGTAGGAAATACCCTCGCAAGGGGCTTTTGAAGGGTACCACCGCGACTTCCGACAAAAAGACAGTGCAATATATGGAAACAGATCCACCGGAGCGTGACGGCTGCCACAGGCGCAGCGTCCCGATACTGGTAGTTTGAAAACCTTCCAGCACCCGCAGAGGTGCACTCCCGAAATTGCTGCCTTGAACCGTGAGTACGTTATGGAACCCGGAAACGCCCAGCTGTCGATGACGGTGCTGATGACCCCCGATATGGCCAACTTCTCTGGCAATGTGCATGGCGGCACCCTGCTCAAGTACCTCGACGAAGTCGCCTACGCCTGCGCCAGCCGCTACGCCGGGCGCTATGTAGTGACGCTGTCGGTTGACCAGGTGATTTTCCGCGAGCCGATTCATGTCGGCGAGCTGGTGACGTTTCTGGCGTCGGTGAACTACACCGGTAACACGTCAATGGAAGTGGGCATCAAAGTCGTGACCGAAAACATTCGTGAACGCTCGGTGCGCCACACCAACAGCTGCTTCTTCACCATGGTTGCGGTGGACGATCAGCGCAAACCCGCCGCCGTCCCGCCATTGCAACCGCAGAACAGCGAAGAAAAACGCCGTTACGAACAAGCCCAGCAGCGTCGGCAAATTCGCCAGGAGCTGGAGAGGCGCTATCAGGAAATCAAAGCCGACGGCCCTTAACAGATCCGCCCGGCTCGCACCCACAGGGATTCGCGTTGATCAGAGGCTGATCGGTACAGCTTCGAACCTTACCCTCGGATGGGTGATCCGGTCCTGGGCGCGTACCAGTTCCAACTCGTAACTGGCACACGCCTGGGTTTCCAGCAGTACTTCATGTACGGCTGCGGCAGTGAATTCGAGCGCCGCCACCAGGCTGTCTCCCAGCACCACTCGCGCCAGGAACAGCCCCGAGGTCAAGTCTCCCACCCCCACCGGCTGACGAGGGAATGCGAGTAATGGACGACGCAGGTGCCAGCTACCGTCGGCGGTTACCAACAACATTTCGAAGCTGTCCTCCGGCTTTCCCGGATAGGCCAGGTGTTTGACGAGTATCGCTTTGGGTCCACGGGCCAGGAGCGCGCGAGCCATGGCCAGGCAGTCCAGCAGCGACTGCGCCTTGCGTCCCGAAAAACTGTCCAGCTCCAGCTGGTTCGGGCACATGATGTCCGCCACACCAGCCGCTTCCTCCAGGAGAAAATCGCTCACCTCGGGCGCCACGATGCAACCCTTCTCCGGATGCCCCATGACCGGATCACACAAATAAATTGCCTTGGGATTGCACGCCTTGATTCGCGCCACGCCCGCCAGAATCGCCTGCCCTTGGGCGGCGCTGCCCAGGTAACCGGACAACACCCCGTCACAATTGCCCAGCTCGCCGATTGCGGCGATCCCCTCTACCAATGCCGGTATCTGCTCAGAGGCAAGCACGTCGCCGGTCCACTGTCCGTACTGAGTGTGATTGGAAAATTGTACGGTGTTGAGCGGCCACACGTTCACCCCCACCCGTTGCATCGGAAAGACTGAAGCGCTGTTACCGGCGTGACCGAAGACCACGTGGGACTGGATGGCAAGCAGATGAGGGGTACGTTTCATGCGGGATGTTTCCGTAAAACGAATGAAATTCAAGCCGCGCAGTATGCGACTAAACGCAACCTGTACGACAGACCGGGGACACAGTTAAGCTGACAGCAACTTGTAGGAGCACTTCGTTCATGCTGACCCTTGGAAATATTTTCGTGCTGATGCTGTTGGCTACCGCCGGCGCCTGGCTGTGGCACAACCATGGTTTGCGCGAACGAGCGTTGGCGAGGGTCATGCAACATTGCGCCAACCTCAAGATCGAGCTGCTGGACGGCAACGTGGCGCTGAAAAAGATTGGGTTCGTCAAAGACGCCAGCGGACGCCGGCGCCTGGCCCGTATCTATAACTTCGAATTCACCGTCACGGGTGAATCGCGCCATTCGGGCACCATTACCCAGTTCGGGGCCCACAGCGCGCAAATCGAGCTGGCGCCTTACCCAATGCCGTTCGAAGAGTCAGCGCCGACACCGATCGAACCGGTCCAGACCAGGCCCAGGGCCGAAGTCATCGAGTTGAGTCAGTGGCGCCAGGAACACAACAAATGGAAGCCTTGAAGCAAGGCTGACTCACGGGCACCGACAGTTAGCCAGGCCGGCTTGCAGCGCTGCCACGTCTTGAGGCTCATCAAAAATCAATTCGATTCGTGAGTCCTGGCGCCACTCGCTGGCCTGCCACCGCAGCGTCGCGCCCTCCAGCGCATTGGCTGAAACCCAGCCATCGGCGCTGTGGATAACCATCTTCGCCCGCTTCCAGCCCCAGCCTTGCAGCCAGCGCGTCAACGTCGCCGTGTCCAGTCGCTGACTCGGATGCCAGCGCCAGCCAATACTCCAGCCGCCTTCCTGTTGCTGATACAGGCAGATGGGCGATGTTGGGTCGGTCCAGACGGCCGGCATCTGTCCCACCTCCCTGGGCAGACTCACGTTAGCCACAATCCCGCTTCCGCGAGCCGCAAGACCTGGCAGCCGATCGATCGGCAAGGCTGCCTGTCGGGTCCAGTACAGGGCAATCTCCGGCAGTTGCGCGGTGATGCCCAGGCGTTCGGTTTCGCTCAAGTGCTCGGATTTGTTCAGCACCACCAACCCTGCATCGGCCAGAGTTTGCCGTTGCGCGTCGGGCAACGGCGTGCCATCCGCCATCGCTCGGGCATCGAGCACCAACACGCAAGGCTGAACCGCCAGCACGCCGAGCCATGGCGTTTCGTTCAGTTGCCGCATCAACTGCGCCGGATGGCCCAGGCCGGAGGGCTCGATAAACAGTCGATCCGGGCGCGCCTTGCGCAGTAAACGAGCGAGGCCGATCTGAAATGGCGCGCCGTTGACGCAACACAAACAGCCCCCGGCCACTTCGCCCAGTGCGATACCATCGGCAGTCTGGGTCAGCAACGCCGCGTCCAGGCCGATTTGACCAAACTCGTTGATCAGCACCGCCCAGCGCTCATTCGCCGGGCGCTGCGCCAGCAATTGCTTGATCAGGCTGGTCTTGCCAGCCCCCAAAGGGCCTGCGATGACGTGGGTGGGAATGTTCTGCAACATAATCGGCGGCTTTCGAGGGAGGTGAACATGCGGTTGATTGGCTGTTTTTTATTGGCGCTGACGTCGAACCAGGCGCTGGCCCAGGCTTGTGTCGTGCATAGCCAGGCAGAACGGCTCGATGTAAAAGTCTGCCAGCAGAACCGCAATATTCCGCAGAAACTGTTCGCCGACGGCTTCTGCCAGCCAAACCTTGCCGGACAAAAAGTCGAGGTACAGTACGTCGATCAATGCCCTGGCGGCGCGTTTGGCATCTGCAGCAATGCCCAGGTCGCCAATATGCCCTACCGCCAGGATATTCACTATTACGGCGTAGCCAGCGATGCGGCCTATTTGCAGCCGTTCTGTGAAGGACAAAGTCAGGGCAACTGGCTCAAACCTTAAGCGAGCCAGTCCAGAGTCAGGATCAATCGCCGCTCCCCCGGCGCCAGCTGCGGCGAGCGATGGATCATGCCCATGCCCTCATTACCATGCCACTTCTCGCCTTTGAGCAGCGCCACATCGCCACAGGCAAACTGCTGAACCGCATGCGGGTCACCCGGTTCAGCGTCAGGTTGCCCCAGACATCGACGATCCATCACACCTTCCTTTAGCCACTGGCTGCCCGCGCCAGCGTACGTGGTGATCAGCCGTACCGGCACATGGTCGACGTGAAAACGCGGGCACATGGCCTTGTCCAGCGCTCGCAGGCGCAGACCGACACGTTTGGCGCCCAGCAGGCAGGCAAACGCACTGACCAGCCAGGAGACATCGGTGATGAAGCCTTCATAGCCATGCAGATCGCCAAAGCCTGCGGCGAGACCGTCCAGTGCCGGTTGCGCGTCCTCGTGCGGCAGGTCGAGCACCCGCGATTCGGCCAGAGGCTGATCCATGGAAAGCACCATTGCCGCAAAATCACTGATGTGCGCCGGCAGTTGACGTTGCCAGACCGCCAGGTTGGTATCGTCGTCCAGAATTTGCGTCAGGATCCGCGGGGTATCGCCCTGAACCTGGCGTACCGGCACTTCCCGCTTCGGACTGGGCGCCAGCATCACGCTGCGGCCTCGTCATGCCAAGGGCCGAACGGATCCGGCAGCAAACGCCAACTGTCGACACCCAGGGCCATTTCCGCGTCACTGAGCAGGCAAGCGTCCAGCTTGGCGGTCAGTTGCGTGAAGTCGATATTCTGGCCGATGAATACCAGCTCCTGCCGGCAATCACCGGTGGCGGGAAGCCAGTTTTTCAGGATGGCTGCGGTGCTTTCCTCATCTTGCGGCCATTGGCTTTTCGGCACGAACCGCCACCAGCGCCCAGCGAATCCATGTCGCATCAAGCCGCCGGCCTGGGACCAACTGCCCGCTTCCTCATGTTTGCTGGCCAGCCAGAAGAAGCCCTTGGAGCGCAGGAGCTTGCCATTGGTCCACGGACGGTCGATAAAACTGAAAAAACGCTGGGGATGAAACGGCCTGCGCGCCCGGTAAGCTGCCGAAGCGATGCCGTATTCTTCTGTTTCGGGCACGTGCTCACCGCGCAGCTCCTGCAGCCAGCCCGGTGCTTGAGCCGCGCGCTCGAAGTCGAAAAGGCCTGTGTCGAGGATCTTTTCCTGCGGTACTTGGCCCATAACCATGGGAATGATCTGCGCCTGGGCGTTGAGCCGTTCCAGAATCGCGATCAACTCCTCCCGTTCGTGACGGCCAATCAGGTCGATTTTGCTGATCAGAATCACATCGGCGAACTCGATCTGCTCAATCAACAGATCAGTAATGGAACGCTCATCCTCCTCCCCCAGGGTTTCGCCGCGTGAAGCGAGGCTTTCGGCCGCCTGGAAATCCAGCAGGAAATTGACCCCATCGACCACCGTTACCATCGTGTCCAGCCGTGCCACATCCGCCAGGCTGCGGCCTTGTTCATCACGAAAAGTAAAGGTTTCCGCCACCGGCAAGGGTTCGGAAATCCCCGTGGACTCGATCAGCAGATAGTCGAAACGGCCTTCCCTGGCGAGCTGGCCGACTTCTTCCAGCAGGTCTTCACGCAACGTGCAGCAAATGCAGCCGTTACTCATCTCCACCAGTTTCTCTTCAGACCGGCTTAGGGTGACATCTCGCTGGACTTCGCTGCCATCGATGTTGATCTCGCTCATATCGTTGACGATCACCGCGACGCGCAGGTTGTCGCGATTGCGCAGGACGTAATTGAGCAGTGTGCTTTTACCGGCGCCGAGAAATCCGGACAGCACGGTTACAGGGAGACGATTGGGCACCAGGTATATCCTCATCGGGCGCGCCGCGCTGATGCGGTTGAATGCATGTCGCGGCTCTTTTCTTCAGGCTTGGGTTCGGTTCAAGGTCTAAGCCTTTTTAATGTTATAGTATAACAACAACATTTAACCAGCCTCTCGGCTCCACCGGTCTGAAGTAAAAAACATGCGCAGTTTTCTGAAATTCGTATTCGCAAGCCCGATGCTGCTATTGGCGCTAGATGCTTCAGCCCAGAGCCCTATGTTGGCAAACTGCACTCGCAGCGCGAATTTACTGGCCTGTGTCGATGGGCAAGGTAATGCCTACAGCGTCATGACGGCCGGAAACACCCTGTATCTCCGTGGATTTGAAGTAAATGGCCGCCGCTATTGGGCACAAACCACTAGCCGCTATGGCCAGCTGACGTTCTTTACCGGAATAGCTTCTGACGGAGAGACCTGGGTGGGATACAGCCGGCGCGTAGGTTGGACGACACTCAACCGTTTCTCGAGCTCGGGTGGAAGCACTGGGAAATTTTTATGCGGACGCATAAGCGGTTGCCAGGACGCACCACGCTGATGTTTCACGTGGAACGGTACGAAAAGCCCTCACACCCAGCAAAATGAAACTGCGTTCATGAACTAGTGCTCGTCGAACACACTGTTATAGTATAACGTTTGTTGTGTACCTATGACGGACCTTGAATATGAATGCGTTCACTCTGCCGGACGTTGCCGCGCAGGCTTCGCGCCAGGCCTTGGCCCTTGACTGGGTAGGCATGTGCGGCATCGCGGTACCCGTATTGATCGACGGTCAGCGTCTTAACGCGATCGCTGATGCCGGTGTCAGCCTTGACGACGGTGAAGCCCGAGGCATCCATATGTCACGCTTGTACCTGGCGCTGGAGCTGCTCGAAAGCGCAGCGCTGTCTCCCATGCTGTTACGCCGAATCCTCCAGCAATTCCTCGACAGTCACGCCGGTCTGTCCGACGCCGCCTCGCTGAGCATTTGTACCGATCTACTGTTCAAGCGCCCTGCGCTAGTCAGCCCACTGGCTGGCTGGAAGCGCTATCCGGTCAGCGTCGAGGCCCACCTGAAAAATGATGTGTTCCACGTGGAACTGACCATTCAGATTGCCTACTCGTCCACCTGCCCTTGCTCGGCCGCGCTCGCTCGTCAGTTAATCCAGCAGCAATTTGTAGACGACTTTGCCAATAAAGCGCTCGAGCACGCCGGAGTCCTGGCCTGGCTAGGCTCATCAAAAGGCATCCTCGCCACGCCTCACAGTCAACGCAGCACGGCCACGGTGAAGCTGAGACTGAACAGCGACGTCGACGAATTGCCGCTGCTGTCGCTCATCAACGAAGCCGAAGCAGCCCTCGGCACGGCCGTACAAACCGCCGTGAAACGGGCAGACGAACAAGCCTTCGCCCTCGCCAATGGTCAAAACCTAATGTTCTGTGAAGACGCCGCGCGGCGGCTGAGCATGGCTTTGAGGCGATCCCCCGATATCGCCTCCCTCGATGTGCGAGTGGTGCACGCCGAAAGTTTGCATGCCCATGACGCTGTGGCACAAAGCCGTTGGGTCAGGGAGGCACTGTGATTCGTTGCCAGTCATTGCGCTGGGGCGCCCCGGGCCACCCCCTCACACCCCCGTTGAACATAGAGCGGCCGGCGGGAAGCCTGACGGCCATCGTCGGAGCCAACGGTGCGGGCAAAAGCAGCCTGCTGAAAGTGCTGGCGGGCCTGCAAAAACCCCTATCCGGCAAAGTCGTGCTGGATGTTCCACGTCGCGGCAGCGTCTCGTTTCTGGCGCAACAGCAACATCTGGATCGGCAATTTCCAATCAGCTTGCAAGAGTTGGTGGCGGCGGGATCCTGGGGGAGCAGACACACGCCAGCGATGCGCCGCCATCGCTTGAAAGCCGTACTGCAAGACTGGGCGTTGGATGGCCTGGAGCATCGCTCGTTGATGGCGTTGTCGGGAGGCGAGTTGCAACGCGCCCTTCTCGCCCGTTTGAGTTTGGCTGAAGCGCCCCTGCTGTTGCTCGACGAACCCCACGCCGCCCTCGACGAACAAGGCCAGGCGCTACTGTGGAAACACCTTCACGGCTGGCATGCCGAAGGCCGCACCCTGGTGGTGGTTTGTCATGATCTCGCTGCGGTGCGCCAACATATTCCTCATACACTATTGGTCAGCCAGGCCGGTTGCACGCTGGGCCGCAGTGTCGATTTGATTTCCCAACAACCCCTCACGCAGGTGGCCTGATGCTCGCGGCCACCCATCTCTGGCAACCCTTTCAGGAATTTGTCTTCATGCGCCGGGCGCTGCTGGGCGGCCTGGTATTGGCGTGCAGCACGGCACCGCTTGGGGTGTTTTTGATTCTGCGACGCATGAGCCTGATAGGCGACGCCGTCGCTCATGGCATCTTGCCCGGAGCCGCACTGGGTTTCTGGTTTGCCGGGCTGAGCCTGCCAGCCCTGACGCTGGGCGGACTCGGTGCAGGCTTGAGCATGGCCGGGGTGGCAGCCTGGATTACCCGTCGCACCGGTCTGCGGGAAGACGCCAGCCTTGCGGCGATCTATCCCATTTCCCTGGCCGCCGGTGTGTTGATTCTTGGTATGGCCGGCAAACGCCTGGACTTGCTGCACCTGTTGTTCGGCTCCGCGCTGGCGGTAGATGGCCCGACACTTACCGGCATGCTCTGGGTTTCGGGGGTCAGCCTGCTCGCGATGGCGCTGATTTACCGACCGCTGTTGCTCGACACCCTGGACCCTCTTTTCCTGCAAACCGTCAGTCGGCTGGGCCCACTGGCCCATGGCGTATTTCTGACCTTGGTCGTGCTGAATCTGGTCATCGGCTTCCAGGCCATCGGTGCACTGATGGTGGTCGGTTTGATGATGTTGCCGGCTGCCGCTTCACGATTCTGGAGCCGCCGTTTGCCGGTTCTGATGGGAGTCGCGGCGCTGCTTGGATGTGTGTCGGTGTGGCTCGGACTGCTGTTGTCATTCCACTTCTCGCTACCCAGCGGGCCGGCCATCGTACTGGTGGCGGGCGCGTTGTATCTGCTGTCCGTAGTGTTCGGTCCGGTGCACGGTTTGCTGCGTCGCCCGCCTTTACTCACATCCCAATGAGGTGTTTCCCGATGCGCGTTCTGCTCGTGCTGTTCAGTCTGATGCTGTCCTTATCCACGTCTGCAGCCGAAAAGCTCCAAGTGGTGACCAGCTTCAGCATCCTTGCCGACATGACCCAAGAGGTCGGCGGCGAGCATATCCAGATCACCAACCTGGTGGGGCCGGACGCGGATGCTCACACTTACGAACCCACCCCAGACGACGCCAAGGCGTTGCTCAGCGCCAAACTGATCATCAAGAATGGTCTGGGTTTTGAACCGTGGCTGGATCGCCTGGTCACCAGCACCGAAACCAGCGCACCGGTGATCAGCGCCAGTCGCGGCGTTATTCCTCGTTCGCTGGATGAAGAGGGCGAGACCGTCCCCGACCCGCATGCCTGGCATAACCTGGCAAACGCCGAGCTGTACGTCAGGAACATCACCAAGGCGCTGGAGACCGCCGACCCGGCCCACCAGGCCGACTACGAACGTAACAGCCAGGCGTATCTGAAAAAGATCTATGCGCTGCTCGCCGATGCCAAGGCCAAGCTTGGTGCCTTGCCACCGGGCAATCGCAGGATCGTGACGTCCCACGATGCCTTCGGCTACCTGGGACAGGCCTATGGCATTGAGTTTATCGCGCCCCAGAGGCTGTCCACTGAACGGGAGCCCTCGGCCGCCGATGTCGCGGCGCTGATTACCCAGATACGCCAAGCAAAAGTAAAAGCCGTGTTCATGGAGAACATCAAGGACGCGCGCCTGCTCAAGCAGATAGCGGCTGAAAGCGGTGCGCACATCGGCGGCACGCTGTACTCCGATGCGCTGGCGGCCAGCGGGCCGGCCAGTACCTTCATCGGGCTGTTCGAGTACAACCTGAATACGTTGTACGACGCGTTGCGCCGGCCATGATTTGCAAGCGCCCTTGAACGAACTTCCGTGGGAGCAAAGCTTGCTCGCGACGCGCACGAGCCTTGCTGCCACAGATCAACCAGCTCATGTACGCCAGAGCGGGATTCAAGCCCTCGGCTTGACCGTCCCGCAATCCTGCCCCAGCCACACGGCGCGAGTGTCCAGGCTGCCGTTCTGCTGGATGCCGGTGGCATTGAATGTGCCGTTCACCGCCGTAGTGAATTCCCGATCACTCTGGAATGTCGCGACCCCATTGCCTTGGGCTTTCGGACAACTGAAACGAAACTTCCACTGATTGCCGGTGCGCTCGGTGATCTGCTGCTTGCACCCCGATTGCGGGTCTTGCAGCGGAATGTCATTGGTCTGGACCTGCTCCGGGGTCAGGCATACGCGAATACCCTTGCCACCCATGGTGATGCCCTGCTTTTCCAGCATCGCCCGTTGCTCCGGGGTTATCTGGTTTTGCAGTTGGCCAAGAATCAGTTGCAGGTCCGGCAGATTCTGGTTGTCGACCTTCATATTGCTTGTAGTCAGTTCCCACAACCCTGGTTGAAGCATCTGCGCCTGAGCCGCCACAGAAACCGACAAACCAACCGTCAGGGCCAAACCCAGCAGACAAACTTTCATCACAAGCACTCCAGAGGACAGGTGGCCGTTAGACGTCTCCCACAGGCTTCGGTTCAGGCTCGGCAGGAGTGAATTAATTAGCGACATCCGTCGTGGAACATGGTCTGTTAAGCATTGAAACTTCAGGAGCAAGGCTGCCCCATGGATTACTTCGGCCCGCATGTTTTCGGTTACCTGATCGCACTGCTTCACACTCTGGGTTCCATCGCCGCCGTTCACGCGGTGCTTACGGTGCGCACCGCTCAGGGTTCCATCGCCTGGGCCCTGTCGTTGGTATTTATCCCCTACCTGACATTGATTCCCTATCTGGTTTTCGGCCGGAGCACGTTCGACGGCTATATCAAGGCGCGCCGGCAAGCCAACGAAGAAATGCGCAAAGCGGTTTCCGAGCTGAACTGGCGGCCATGGGTCGAAGAAGCCCTCGCCGCCCGCGCCTCTGAGGCCTACGCCTCGTTACGGGCGATGCCCAAGCTGGGCCGCACGCCGTGCCTGGCGAACAACCAGGTGCGCTTGCTCATCAATGGCTTCGCCACATTCGAGGCGATTTTCGAGGCCATTGAGAGTGCCCGGGAAGCCGTGCTGATTCAGTTTTTCATCATCCACGACGACCGCCTCGGTCAACGTCTGAAAACGCTGCTCCTGAAGAAAGCCGCCGAAGGTGTTGCGGTGTATCTGCTGTATGACCGCATTGGCAGCCATTCCCTGCCCCACCGCTACGTCCAGGCTTTGCGTGATGGCGGGGTCCATGTCAAAGCCTTCGCCACCCGTAGCGGCTGGCTCAACCGATTCCAGGTCAATTTTCGCAACCATCGCAAAATCGTCGCGGTGGACGGCGTCTTGGGTTTCGTTGGCGGCCATAACGTGGGCGATGAGTACATGGGTGAAAAGCCGCCCTTGGCGCCATGGCGCGATACCCATGTGGAAGTACGCGGGCCCGTCGTGGCGAGCATGCAAGAGTCGTTTGCTGAAGACTGGTTCTGGGCGGCCCGCTCATTGCCGCCGCTCATCCTGCCGGACGCGTACCCGGATGATGGCGTACTCTGCCAGTTGCTGGCCAGCGGCCCGGCCGACGCGTACGAAACCTGTTCACTGTTTTTTGTCGAAGCGATCCATGCGGCCAGCGAACGTGTCTGGATCACCACGCCGTACTTCATTCCTGATGAAGCGGTATTCGCTGCGTTGCGCCTGGCGGTATTGCGCGGGGTAGACGTGCGCATCTTGCTGCCCTCACGCCCGGACCATAAGGTCGTCTACGCGGCGTCGAGCCTGTACGCGTTCGAAGCCGTACGGGCCGGCGTGCGGGTGTTTCGTTATGAGCCGGGCTTCCTGCACCAGAAAGTCGTGCTGATTGACCGGGAAATCAGCGCCATCGGCAGCGCCAACCTGGACAATCGTTCGTTCCGGCTCAACTTCGAGGTGATGCTACTGACCGTGGATATTTCGTTCGCTACTCAGGTCGAGCAGATGCTCGAGGACGACTTCGCCCAAGCGCTGGAAATAGACAAACAGGAAAGCCGGGAGACCCACCGCCTGCAGAAGATCGGCATGCGGATCGCCCGGCTTATTTCCCCGATACTCTAAGTGGCACACATCTGATCAAGGGGTATAGATGTCGTCGCGAGTCCAAGGCAATTCATGGCTGCCATCGGCGTGCGTCTTCACCGCCAGGATCTGGTGCAGGTTGATCCACCCCTTGGCGAATGCGTAGGCGCATCCGGCCAGATAAAGGCGCCAGATCCGTAGCGCTTGCTCCGGCACTTCTTTGGCGGCGGCCTCAAGGTTGTCTTCCAGTCGCTCACTCCAATGATCGAGCGTGCGGGCGTAATGCATGCGCAGGCTTTCCACATCGACAATCTCCAACCCCGCTTCGCTGATCTGGGCGGAAATCATCGACAGGTGCGGCAGCTCGCCATTGGGGAACACATACTTCTCAATGAACTCGCCCGCGCCACGTCCGACCGGGCGGCCATCAGTGTGCTTGGCGGTGATGCCATGGTTCATCACCAAGCCACCCTCGCGGACCGCGCCGAAAAGCGTTTTGCAGTACTGCTGGAGATTGGCATGACCGACATGCTCGAACATGCCGACGCTGACCACCTTGTCGAAGCGACCGTCCTGGGGCAGGTCCCGATAGTCGAGCAACTGCAACTCCACTTGATCCTCCAACCCCTGCGCCTTGACCCGTTCCCGAGCGAGGGTCAGTTGCGCCTGGCTGAGGGTAATGCCGAAGACCCTGGCGCCGAATTCCCGGGCAGCGTAACGGGCCAAACCACCCCATCCGCACCCCACATCCAGCAGATAATCACCGGGTTGCAGACGCAGTTTGCGACACAGATGGCGGAATTTGGCTTGCTGGGCTTGTTCGAGGGTTTCGCTACCGGTCTCGAAATAGGCACAGGAATAAGCCATGTCGCTGTCGAGCCACAGCTGATAGAACGCGTTGGAAAGGTCGTAATGATAGGAAATCGCCTTGGCGTCGGTTTCCTTGTCATGAACTGAACGCACGGGTTGATTCGCGCCATCGTCTTCCATCAGCGCCTGACTCAGTTCATCACAGACGCGAATGACTTCGTTGATCGAACCTTCGAGTTCCAGCTTGCCTTCTACAAACGCCGCACCCAGCGCGTTCAGACTGGGGTGGGTGAATTGCGCGACCATTTGTGGGTCCTTGACCACGATCGTGACGCTGGGGTCGGCACCCAACGTAAACTCATGGCCGTCCCAGAGCCGCAGCCGAAGCGGTAAATGCAGATTCTGTAAGGCCGGTGGAAGTTGCGCGAGCATGAGATATCCCCCTTGTTTCAGACGACTGAAATGAGGGTAGACCATCCTAGAAAAATAGCAGGCTATCGAATTTATAGCCTTTTTCTATCGCCTTCCACATCTACTGTTCTAACCAGTAACTCCCTGAAGGGGTACACCCTCTGCGTAGCTGACTATGAGTATGGCCTACAGTTCGCCGAAATTCCCCTTTGGTCGAGGGTCTCGATTTTCAACAACGGTTCCTGAAACCGCAAAAGACGCCCGGCATTGCCCAAGACCAGCAACGTGCTCACGTTATGCAGCAATGCCGCGATCATCGCCCCAGCCGCGCCAAGCCAACCGAATGCGGCGAAAGCGATGATCGCCAGCGTCCAGCCCAACCCGATGATCACGTTGACCTGCAACGTGCGCCTGCATCGACGACTCAGGCGCACGCAAGTGCCGAGGCGGCGCAGGTCACTGCCGATCAATACAATGTCCGCCGACGCAAGCGCGATGTCCGAGCCACCCGCCCCCATCGCTATGCCCACTACTCCGGCCTTGAGCGCCAGGGAATCATTGATGCCATCCCCCACCACCATGGGTCGCAAGCCGTGGTCGATCTCGGCTATGACCCGTTTAAGTTTGTCTTCAGGCAAAGCGTGAGCCTGCACTTCGCCAATACCGATTTCCCGCGCCAGTCTGTTGGCTACGCTCTGGCGGTCCCCGGTCAGCAACAACTGGCGCCCCAGGCCCAGCGCCCGCAACTCAGCCATGGCCTGGCGCGCTTCCGGCTTGGTGCTGTCGGCCAACAACAGCCAGGCGATGAACGTTCCACCCAAGGCCAGGCCGGCAATAGGTCCGTCATGGTCAGGGATCGGCGAAGTCTCGATCCCCAACCGGGCGAACAACTCAGCCCGACCAAGAGCCGCCTCACCTTGGTCGGTCATCGCCACCACACCCAACCCTTGGTGTTCGTGGATTTCGGTCAGCGGCAGATATTTTTCCGGCGCCACCAACCCAGCCAACGCACGACTGACCGGATGGCTGCTGGCCGAACCGAGGCTGGCGGCCAATGGCAGCAGAAAGGATTCATGCTCGCGGACGCTGTCGATGGATTGCAGGCGAAGGATGCCGTGGGTGAGCGTGCCCGTTTTGTCGACGACCAGCGAGGTCAGGTCCGCCAGTTCCTCCAGGAAGGCCGCACTACGGATCAGGATTCCATGACGCGCCGCGACTGCGATGCCGGCAACCGCCGTCGCCGGAGCTGACAGGACCAGTGCGCAAGGACACGCTGCCACCAACACCGCCAGCATCGCCTGGGCGTCGTTTGTAACGAACCAGGTCACCGCCGCCAACAGCAACACCAGCACCAGATAGCTGGCGGCGTACCGTTCAAGCAACCGGGTGATGGGCGGCTTGGAACGCTCGGCGTTTTGCATCAGGGCAATGACTCTGCCCAGCGTCGACTCATCCCCCGTGCGAGTCACTTCCAGGCGTAGCAGGCCATCGAGGTTGATCGCGCCCCCAAAAACCTCAGTGCCCACCAGCGCCTCCAACGGCACCGATTCACCCGTAATGGGCGCGGTGTCGAGACTGGCCTGGCCAGACAGGACCCGACCATCCGCCGGCACCCGATCACCGGCGCGCACCTCCACCACATCGCCGGGTTGGAGCGTGGCGTTGTCGACTTCAATTATCGAGCCGTCGGCCTGAACCTTGCGCCCCTGGCTTCGGGTCAGTTGGGCGAGGGCATCGATGGCTTCCTGGGAACCGAGGACGCTGCGCTCCTCCAGCACGTGACCAAAGGTCATGATGATCGGCAACAGCGCAGCCGTCAGCAAATCCCCCGTGGCCCAAGCGCCGAGCATGGCCAGGGCAATCAGTTGATCGGTGACGCCATGCAGGCTCGGATATCGCAGGCTGTACCAGGCCGAACGCATCACCGGTACAGCCACCAGCACGGAGGCCAATCCCCACAGTAATTGACTGACAGCATTCTGCTCTGGTGCCCATCCGCGCCATACCAGACCCAACGCGAGCAGACCGAGGGCAATCATCGCCAGCGTCAGTTGCCGCGCAACCGTACGCTGTTCACTGGAAGACAACATGGGCGCGGTGAGGGTTTCGGCGTTCATTGCTCAGCTCCCTGAATGATCAGGCGGGAATCGTCTTGCGGATCGACCGTTGTCACTGAACCGGCCTGGCGAAGAATCCCGGGGATACGTTCACGATAAAGACGTAGCAACATCTGAGGATCGCTCTCCTGAGTCTTCGCCAGGCTGAGGACCGTAGCAGTGTCAGCCGAGGCTTTGGCGAGCCGTTCACTGGCCTGAGCATGGGCAATCTGAAGGGCACGGTCGGCGTCCTCGCGGGCGGTCTGGGTCAGTTTCTCGGCTTCGGTGCGGGCGTTCGCCACGGCTTGGTCTGCCTGCTGGCTAGCGGTCAGTACCGCATTGAACGCACTCACCGCAGGGCCCGGAAGGCTCGATTGCACATCGACGCGCACCACCTCAATCCCTAGCCCCTGCCCTGTCGCGGCAAGATCGGCCAAGCGTCGATTGATGCCCTGGAGCAGATCACTGCGCAAGCGTTCACGACGTTCGGCCGCCTGGTTATCGCGGCCGATCAATTCGGGACGAGCCACGAGAATCGTATCCAGGTCCCGTGCTGCAGTAAGGCTTATGGCGCTGCGGGTGACCAACCGGTCCAGCGCCGGCAACACATGCTCGCCCTGTACAACGAAGGCATAGGGCTCACTGACTTTGTAGAACACCCGCACATCCAGCTGCACCACACCCGCATCACCGGTCAATAGATAGCCAGAACCGGCCAGTGCATCGCTGACCGGTGTGGCAAAACTGGCGACGCGATCAGCCTGCAAAGCCGCATCCGAACGTAGCAGGTTTTCCACCCGCCGCTCCAGGACCCGATCCGCCGCTGGCAGCAAGATCACGTGTTCCACCGGACGAGGCCAAGCAAGCAACAGGCCGGCATTCTGGACTCGATCCAGGGCGCCGAAACGCAGGATCACTGCACGACTCTGCGGATCAATCTGTCGCACATTTGAAAATGCCCAGGCCAGCGCGGCTAAAACCGTGACGGCATAGAGCGCCAGAAAGGCTAGCCGTCCGGCCTGAATCCAGGGGCTGACGGAGGTATTTGTTCCACGTGGAACCAAACTCATGGCCGTGTTCCACCTAAACGTTCCACGGATGGTGGGCCCTCTACCAAGGCGCGAAACGGTGCGGCGTCGGTGCGCAAAATCAGTTTCGTACCCGGGGAAACAATCGTTCCCAAGGTGTCCAGCGAGCGTAGAAGGTTGTAGAGCTGGGGGGACCCGGCGTATGCCTTGCTATAGATCCCGGCAGCTTCAACACGGGACTGCGCCTCGATCTCAGCCGCTTTCACCTTTGCATCGGCCTGAAGAATCCTCGCATCACGCTCTGCGGCAGAACGAATCTGCGCCGCTTCACGCTTGCCAATGGCGGTGCGCTCAGTAGCAATGGTTTCACGCTCAGCGCGCATGCGGTCCACCGTCGCAGTCAGCGTCACCGACGGTAAGGTCAAGCGCTCGATGCCAACTTGCAGCACCCGAACGCCGTAGGTGCTGAGCAATTGTTGATCAATCTGCTGCCGCAACTGAGCTTCGAAATCGGCGATGCGCACCTGGCTGGCATCGGTATTGACCAAGCTGGCCAAATCAAAACTGGCGGCGGTGGTTTCCAAGGCTGAACCAACGAACGTGCGAATCTGCCGTGCAGCTTCATCCGGTTGATTCTGCACCGCACGCATAAAGCGCTGAACGTTTTGCGGGTCACCCTGCACCTGCCACGCCACGTAGGCCTGAACAATGATCCGCAATCCGTCGCGGGTACCCACGTCCTGCAGCCCGCTGGAGGTGGTGCGTAATCGCAGGTCCACCGGGATCGCCGCTTCGAACGGTGCCGGCCAGCGCCAGTTCAGACCCGGTTGCAGCAGCACCCGCGCCGGATTGCCGAAACGGGTTATGACCGTCGCCTCGCCCGAGCGCACTTGCACCAGGCTGGCGGCAGCGATAGCAAACGCCACCAGCAGTGCCGCCCAGCCCATCCGGCCCCAAGGAAACGGGCCGGCCACATGTGGATCGTCATGATGGTGATGATGCCCATGGTGATGGTGGTGGCCGGCATGAGCGTGACCGGGATGATCATGGTGATCATGTGAAGAAGACTGGCTCAATGGGCAGCTCCTGGCTGGACAGGGTTAGGTGGCGAGGCGGGATCCGCCGGCAGCGTGAACGTACGCAAATCGAGGGTGGGCGCGTTGCTCCCAGCCCCCAGGCGATGATCGAGAATCAGCAGCTTTGCATTGCCAAGTCCCTGGCTTAGCTGGCTGAGGTATTGCTCCAGCACAAAAGCATGGCCAGCCGTTGCGTAGGCTTGGCGTTCGGCGTTAAAGCGCAAGTCGGCGGCTTGGGCGGTCGCATTGATTTCTCGGGCGGTGGCTTGAGCCTGGTCATGGACGATGCTGGCTTGCAACTGCGCCTGGTTAGTCTGCTGCGCTGCGGCACCACGCTCCCGGGCGATCAGGGCCTGGGCGCCAATCTGCGCCGCTTGCACGCCGTGATAGGCATTGGCGGCGCCGGCCGGCGGATGAATCGCTTCGACCACCGTTGCCAGAATTTCCACACCGCTGTCGAGCCTCTGCAAGTCAGCCTGTACTGCACGGCCGATTTCATCCGCCAGACTGACCCGATCGACACCCAGCAAACCATCGAGCGTCCGCGAGGCGAACTCATGCACCAGAACGCGGCTGGCGGTGCTGCCGATCAGCGCGGGCACATCGGCACTGTTGTAGGTGGCCGCCAGTGCCGCCGCGTCGGTGAGGCCGATGCGATAGACGAAACGCACGTCCATGTTGACGATCTGGAAGCTCTGCTGGTCGGCTCGGCGGCTGGCAATGACTTGGGATTTTTCGTTCACATGACTGGCGTCCCACAATCGATTGGCAGCCGCGGGTGCCGGTCCTTCCACTGAATCAGCCTCGGTAACCATCCGGTTGCCGCCGACGCTGGTGGCCAGTTCATGCACGACGCCGTTCTCGACGTTCAACACCCTGCCCAACGGCCACGGCAAGCCGACTTGCAGGCCAGGGCCGAATACTTCCACCGGTTTACCAAAGCGCTCGTAGATGCCCCGCCCTTGCAACGGAACCTCATGCACACCAGTCAGCAGCCACCCCACCAAGGACACTAGCGCCACCACCGGCAAAAAGGCGCGACGCATGTAGCTGAACGCCCAGATCTGACGCAAGTCGATACCGAAATGACTGTGCAGCTCATGTTGCAGCGCCGACAACGGCTGTGGCGGCCAGCGCAGCAACTCGGCGATGACACTTCGGCCCAGCAATGATGGCTCCAGGGAATCCCGGCGCGGGCTGAACAACGACAGCAATGCGCGCAGTAACAATTCCGCCGCCACCAGAGCCGGCAGCACCCCCATCAGCACGGCCAGGCGCACCGGCCAGATGGACGTTTGTGCGGCGAACAGCACGCACAAGGCGCCCAGCACCAGTACGACAATCGCCACCCGGGTCAGCTGAGCCAGCGCCTGGGCCTCCGGCCATGGCTGAGGGGATTGCTGGACCCACTGACGCTCCAACACCAACAACCCGAACGCCAGCAGCAAAGAGAGCACCGCTCCCACACTGGCCGACACGCCGAGCTCGGTCGCAGGTAATTCCAGGTTCCAGGTTTGCTCCAGACTGAACAGCACCAGGAGTGCCCAACCGAGCAGCCACAATGTGGGGCCGCCGATGTGCTTGAGCAGGGCGATCCAACGGACACTGATTCGATCCAGCAGGCACTCATACCAGCCATGGTCATCCACTGGCGGGGTTTCAGAAACCGGGATATCCATAACCGGCATCAGCGCCCTGCCCCGCCACTGGGTGATCCACCAGGCCGATTGCAGACCCGCCACCAGCACCCATACTCCGGCACTTTGACTGACCAGCAGCGGCGGCCACACCGACTGCGGCGAGAACAACCCGATGAAAAACGCCACCACCAGACCCAGGCTCGCTACGCCACCCAACCCGAAGGCGATCCGCCTCAAGCGACGCCCCTGAAAGAGCGCCTGCTGGAACCGCGGCAACTGGGCCACCTCTGCCCCCTCGACATCAAGATCGATTTGCATACCACCCCGACGCGGCTCTGTTACATATCGTTACCTTATAACGGCTCTTGTGAAATTTATGTTTGAGCACCTTCTCGCAAATTCTCGACCCTGGCCCTTGACCGAGATATTCGAGAACGCACATATTACGATCATAATTTTTCTCAAGCAGAGCGGGAGAAGCGCCATGAGCAACTACGACGTGATCATTCTGGGCGGTGGCCCCGGTGGGTATAACGCGGCGATTCGCGCCGGACAGTTGGGCTTGAAGGCCGCCTGTGTCGAGGGCCGAGCCACCTTGGGCGGCACCTGCCTGAACGTCGGTTGCATGCCCTCCAAAGCATTGCTCCACGCCTCGGAGCTGTACGAAGCGGCCATGGGAACGCCATTCGCCAATCTGGGCATCGAAGTCAGCCCCACCCTCAACCTCGCTCAAATGATGAAGCAGAAGGACGAGAGCGTGGCAGGCCTGACCAAGGGTATCGAGTTCCTGTTTCGCAAGAACAAGGTCGAATGGATCAAGGGCTGGGGCCACATCGACGGGCCCGGCACAGTGACGGTCACTGGTGAAGACGGCGGCAAGACCACACTGAGCGCCAAGGACATCGTCATCGCCACCGGTTCCGAGCCCACTCCCCTGCCGGGTGTGGAGATCGATAACCAGCGCATCCTCGACTCCACCGGTGCATTGTCCTTGAGTGAAGTGCCGCGTCATCTGGTGGTGATCGGCGCAGGTGTCATCGGCCTCGAATTGGGTTCGGTCTGGCGGCGCCTGGGCGCTGAGGTCACGGTGGTGGAATACCTCGATCGCGTCTGTCCTGGCGTGGATGGCGAGGCCGGCAAGACCTTGCAACGGGCCCTGGCCAAACAAGGCATCCAGTTCAAACTGAGTTCCAAAGTCACCGGCGCCACGTCTTCGGCCAGCGGCGTGCAATTGCAGGTTGAGCCTGCAGCGGGCGGCGAGACGCAGCTCATGGACGCAGATTATGTGCTGGTCGCCATTGGCCGTCGGCCGTATACCCAGGGGCTGGGGCTTGAGAACGTCGGCCTCAGCACCGACAAACGCGGCCTGCTCGCCAACAACGGCCACCGCACCGAAGCGCCCGGCGTGTGGGTGATCGGCGACGTGACATCCGGTCCGATGCTGGCCCACAAGGCGGAAGACGAGGCCATGGCCTGCATCGAACAGATCGTCGGCAAGGCCGGCGAGGTCAACTATGACCTGATCCCCAACGTTATCTACACCCGTCCAGAACTGGCCAGCGTCGGCAAGACCGAAGAACAGCTCAAGGCTGAAGGCCGCGCCTACAAGGTCGGGAAGTTTCCGTTCACGGCCAACAGCCGGGCGAAGATCAACCACGAGACCGAAGGTTTCGCCAAAGTACTGGCCGATGAACGGACCGATGAAATCCTCGGCGTACACCTAGTGGGGCCAAGCGTCAGCGAGATGATCGGGGAATACTGCGTCGCCATGGAGTTCAGTGCCTCAGCCCAGGACATCGCCTTGACCTGTCATCCGCACCCTACCCGCTCGGAAGCCTTGCGCCAGGCGGCGATGAATGTGGAAGGGATGGCGACACAGATGTAATGCGTGAACTTATCCACAACACGCGGGGAGCAAGGCTTGCTCCCCGCGTGTTGTGGATGTCTACAAAGCTTAACGAGCCGAAATCCGGGCCTTGCGCTGGCGACGGCTGATCAATCCCAGCCCCAGCGCCACCACCAGCAGGCCACCGGTTATTTGCAGCCAAACCTTATAGGGCCGCAACACCGAACGAATCGGCTCCAGCGCCTGGGTCACGTAGCGTTTGTCCGCGTTGCCAAAATCAGGATAAGGGCAGTGGCGGCCAAAATCCCAGGCCCACTCCACGTAAGGGCCGTGCTGCACATAACGTTGATACAGCGCGCGTTGCTCCGCCAGGCTGGAGTTGTACCCCACCGCGGCGCACAGCACCGCCGCAAACGCATGGCTGGTATGGGGCAGGTTATCGGCCGCCTGGCTCGCCAACGCCGTGGCGACAAAACGATAGTGATAACGCGCGTCCGGTTGCGCGGCGCTGGCCTGCTGGCGTTGCCACTCGCCTTCGCTGATCAGCGGTCCGACCTTCAGGTCGGCGGGTTCAAGGCTATAGTTGCCGCCAAAGGTAGCGTAGTCCGGTGCCATCTCGTAACCGAGCAGTTCCATACCGTGGGTACGCGCGAACCAGGACGCATTGAAATACGCCTCGGCCCGTCGAGTGGGCCACCACCTGGACTCGGCCTCCTGGCGCAACTGCCCATACGCTCGGGCCTGGTTCTGTAGCTCGACGTTGTCGAAGTAGTCCGGCGCCTCGTCGTAACGTCCTTCTCGCAGCAAGCGACGCCCCAGCAGATTGCGCAGGTTCGCGGCCACCGGCAGTTGCACGTAATTGTCGCGATCCTGCTGGCTCAACGGCGGCACCGCCGGGACTTGAGCATCGACGTACTGCTTGAGCTCGTCGACGGTCAGCACCCGCTCAGCGACCGTAGCGGCGTCATACCAATAAATGCTCTGGCTGCGGTAGAGCTGATCGAAGGCTTGAAGGTAATCGCCCCGTTGCAAGGCCAGGATCGCGCTTTCGCCTTCGACCCGGCACTTGGGTTGCACGGACTCGTAATTCCAATCCGGCGTGCGTCGCTCGCCCCACGACTCGTCTTTGGGAAACGCCTGGGCGGCTTTGGCATAGGCCGCCGCCGCGGCGCCTTTGTCACCCTCGCGCACCGCCAGTTTGGCCCGCAGCCACCAGGCCAGCCCGCTATCCCCGGCCTTTTCCAGGAACGCCTTGGCGGCGGCATAATCGCCTTGCTGATAATTCACCGCCGCCAGACGATCGGCATTATCGAGACTGTCACGGGTGCTGGCTTGCAGCAACTTGACCAGCCGCTTCTCGCCGGCCGGTTGCTCACCGAATGACCAACCGATACGGCTGAGCAACGAAGCGGTGAGCAGTTGCTGCACTGCTTTGCCTTTGAGCTGGCGCATCAACTGCTCGTCCGGCAGCTCGCTCAGGTCACCGACCAATTGTTTCAACGAACTGTAGCCGACCTCGGAGCCCAGCAGGTTCTGGCTGGCGTAGAGTTCAATGGCACTGTTCCAATCGTCACGGGTGTAGGCAACCCGGGCTTCTTCGCCGAGGCTGGCGACACCCAGCTCCAACGGGTCGCTGAAGCCACTGATGCTCAACTGACGAGCCTGACGGAACGCCTCTTGAGCCTGCTCCAGCAATACGGCCGGTTCACCGCTGCCCGCCTCGCTGCTCATGGCGAACAAGGCCCGTCCCAGGGAATACGCGGCCCATGTGCTGCGCAACCGGCGCTCATGCGATGGCAACGCGAGCAACTGACGGAACGAATCGACCGCCAGCGCATGCTCGCCGGCGTTGAAGGCTGCCGCGCCGATCGCGTACAGCCGCAGTTCGGCAGGCAGATTCGCCGCTTCGGTGGTGACCTGCTGAACGTCGGTCAGCGCCCGCACCCGCTCCACCACCGCTTGCTGCGGCGGGGTCAGGCCAAGCCGTTCGGCCTTGTTGCGTTGTTCGACGTAGGCAGGCACATCACCATAACGCTGATCCGGGTTGGCCGTCGCATCGGAGGCCGACTTGAGCCCGGCTATGGCGTGGCCGAGGCGACTGATCTCGAAGCGAAAGCTGCCTTCGGGCAGATCCGCCAGCGATTGGCTGCGGTTATCCAGCAGGCGCATCGGGAAATCCGGTCCGCAGGCCAGCACCTGGCCCAACGGCAGGCTGAGGCTCAGACAGAGCAGACGACTGGGCCACTTACGGGTGAACATTGAAACCTCCTTGGTCAATTTTCGTACAGCGCGCCCAGCCAACGGCACGCTGGGCGCCGGCGGCCAGGCGGCCTTCCTGAATGCGGGTGAAGGTAAGCAGTCCGGGAGTTTGTTGCAACGTGTACCCCGCCAGCGCATCGGCACCGTCGCAGGCGCCAACGACCAAGGTCAGGCGTTGGGGCCAGGGGCTGTCGAGATTGCCCTGGTTAACCAACTCAATATCGTAAAGCCCGTCCTGTTCACGCACACGCAAGGCCAGGCGACTATCCAGGCGGTCTCCCCGCGCAACGGCACCGAGGGTGGTCAAACTCCAGGCACGTCGGTCATCCGCCAGCGGCAGGCGAAACCAGATCAGCCCGGCCAGATGTGTCGGCGGGTCGGCCCGCAGTTCTGTCACCAGCCCGGCCACTTGCTGCGGGTCGGCCAGCAGCTCACGACGTTCGCCGCCTTGATCGATCGGCACTTCACTTTCAACCACCGGCACACCACTGTCCTGAGTCAACAGCGCCATGCCGTAGGCTGGCAGGGCCAGATAGAACGGTCGCGTGGTAACACCGCTCCAGCGTTCGGCCCAGCGCAAAGCCTGTTTCGGGTCGAACAGCCCCTGCCGGGGATCACTGACCGCATGGACCTGCAACACGCTGCTGTCCACCGTCCGCAGCAGCCCTGGCAACGCAGGGCTGTCGAGCCAGGCAGGTAATGCCGTGATGCTCAGCCCCAGCGTGGCGGGCAGGGCTTGCCGCAAGCGGTTCAAAAATGCGCCATAGGCAGGCAGTCGCGCACTACCGGCGTCGTGGTCGATCTCGATCCCTACTGGGGCCAGGCCTTGCGCTTGCCAGTCGCTCAGCAGCTGCTGGATCTGCGCGATCACATCGTCCTGATCCAGAAATTTGAGCTGACCGTCCAGGCGTATCACTGCGATCAGCGGTCGACCGTCAGCCTTGAGCAGTTGCGCATCGATCCGCGCGCGGCTCCAGCCGGCCTGGGGAAAGGCCTGCAAGGCAAGAATGCGCAGGCTGGAAAAATCCCTGTGGCTTTGTTGCAGCGCCGGCACGTGAGCCGGCGTCCACTGGCGCTGCCAGACATAGAGTTGTTGATCGAGAGCCGGTGGCGGGGACTGTTCACAGCCGCTTAACAGCACTGCGGCAAGGATCAGCGATAGCCGGAAAAGAAAAGCCATGGAGTTTCAGCACCCAAAAAAGGCTGGCAGATTAACCCCTCCCGCACCTGCCACAAATGAATTCATCCTCGGCACCCTGTCATTCAGGCTTACGCGCAATAATCACCTGACTCTTGGCCACCACCGCGTCCAGCGCCTGCTTGATCTGCGCGCCGCGTGGCGAATTGAGCACCGCTTGCCAGGTGTCGGCCCAATGGTTGAGCAACGGGTGGTCGGCATTGCTGAAATCGACTTTCGCTTCCCAGAACAACAGCATCCACATCGACCAGTAGAAACCGTACTGGCTGTGGCTCAACACCTCCAGCCCGGCCTCGCTGACCATCGCCTTGAACTGCTCTTCACTGATGATGCGAATGTGGTTGGGCTTCTGGAAATACTCCGGCGCGGCGATGTCTTTTTGCAGATCTTCGGAGCTGGGGTGCGGCACGCTCAACAGGTACAGCGCGCCGGGCCGGCCGACCCGGACCAGCTCGGCGAGAAACTGCGCCGGGTCGTCGACATGCTCAATGACTTCCGTGGACACCACGCGGGTGACCGTACCATCGGCAATGGGCAGCGGGTTGCAGTCGGTCACATGGCATTCGACGTCACGCGCCGGAGTGTCGCTCAAGCGCTGGCGGGTGGCCTCGACCTTGGCCGCGTCGATGTCGGCGATGATAATCTTCGCCCCGCGCATGCCACAAAAATGCACGTTGCCACCGTCGCCGCAGCCAACGTCCAGCAATATGTCCTCAGGCGCAACCGGGAAACCGCTGAACAGCTCTCCGGTTTGCTGATTGAACCAGCCGCTGAGCATCGCATCGTGCAGCCCGAGCATATAGGGATCGACCTTGTCGGCCGCTGGTGTTGCGGGCGCGGGCGTACCCGTGGTGAGTTTCTTCAAAAGGCTCAGCATGAAGGGGCTCCAGAGACGGGAAGGACGGGACGGGCGGCACGCAGGCGTTCAACCAGTTGAGCTCCGCGCTGGCGCATGGGCATTTCAACCATCCGGTAGTTGAGTTCGCTCAACAGCCCGATCAGCGTCAAGGCACAGGCAAGGGCCAGCCAGGGATCACTCGCCATGTCCGGCGACTCCAACGGGGCGAAACGAAACCACAGCTCGCGCAGCAGGAAAAACACCGGGATGTGGATCAGATAAATCCCGTAGGAGCGGCTGCCAACCCAGGTCAACGCGGTTTTCAAAGGGCTGCGGGGCAGGAGATAGTCCCGGTCATAGGAGGCCACCCATACCAGCACGGCACTGAGCAGCGCGATGACCCCAAGACGGTAGAACGACAGATTGAAGTGTTCAGTGGCAATCCACGCCATCACGCCCCCCAAAACGACGATCAGCAACATCCCCGCTCCGGGCCAGCGCAGCCACTTGGGCTCGAACCGCCCGTACCCGTGCCGCAAGCTCCAGATCGACAGCAGCACGCCGAGGGCCAGGGCGTCGGTGCGGATCACCGAGAGCCATACCGCACGCCAGGTGAAAAACTGTACCAGCACCACCGCCAGCAACACCCAGACCAGATACCGGCGCGAGACGAACACCAGCAGCGGCAGAATCAAATAGAACTGCTCTTCCAGCGAGAGCGTCCAGTAAACAAAGCTCGCACCATATTCATACCGCATGAATGCATCAGCAAAACGCAAATTGGCGAATTGCAGAAAACCGGCCAGGGTCGCCTGTACGTTGGCTTGCACACTGCCAAACGCACCGGAACGATTAAAAAACAACGCAGCCAGCAGCATCAGCAGCAACCAGAGCCACGCCGACGGCAGCAGGCGAAACGCCCGGCGAATCCAGAATTCGCGGGCGGTGGCCCAGAACTGCCGAGAATTGTCACAACCGCGCAGTTGCGGGATCAGACTGCGGCCAATGACAAAGCCCGATATCGCGAAGAACAGATCCACGCCCCACCATAGTTGGAAGCTACCGGAAAGAGCCGACAGACGCGGCCATCCGCCGGGAAACGGCATGCCTTGTACGTGATGAAACAACACGCCCATCACCGCAACGGCGCGCAACAACTCGATGTCCATGATTCGCTTGCTGCTCATGCTGAGCTCCGGGTGGCAGGATCAGGTTTGCGGGCAATGATGACCTGGCTCTTGGGCATGAATTGATCGAGGACCTGCTTGATCGCCAGGCCATCGGGTCGTGTCAGCACGCCCTGCCAGAGACTCGCCCAGCTCTCCATCAGCGGCGGGTAAGGCGCCTGGATCCGGTCACGCACCGCCCCCTCGAGGGCTCGTCCGGCCGCGCGTTCACTGGCCCAGAAAAAAATCATGCCCATGACCCAGAAAAAGCCGCTGGCCTGGCGATGCTCAATGACCAGCCCCGCGTCCTCCACCAATGCAGCGAATCGTTCGGCACTGAAAATCTGCACATGGTTGGGAGACTGGAAGTAACCCGGCGGTGCGATGCCCTGCTGTAAATGCTCACCCACCGGGGCCGGCACGCTGAGCAGGTACTGCGCCCCTGGCCGACCCATGCGCACCAGTTCGGCCATGAACGGCTCGGGTTGGTCGACATGCTCGAGCACTTCCATGCACACGATTTTGTCAGCGCAGCCATCGGCCAGCGGCAGCGGCAGGCTATTGCTGACCAGACCCAGAAACGGCGCGCGGGTCTGGGCCTCGACCTGACGGGCCAGGCTGCGCACCTTGTCGTGCTCGCTGTCGGTAAAAATCACTGAAGCGCCTTGGCGTACTGCAAACAAGGTCGCCACGCCCTCCCCGCAACCAACGTCCAACAAGGTGTCCTGGGCGGTGATAGCAAAGCCTTTGAGCAGCTCGCCGCTGTCGTTGAGAAACCAGCCGTCGAGCATTGCATCGTAGAGGCCCACGTCACGGGGCGACACGGCGCCAGTCGATGGCGACACGGCAGGTACGACGGGCGGCCTGAGCCACGCCAGCAACCGCCCGATCATGGCTGCTGCGCGTTCCGGCGACGCTCCAATACCTGTTCAAAAAACACCCGCAGACGCTGCTCGGCGTTGGCCTGGCTGCAGAACGTTTCCAGACTGCGCACGGCATGGGCCGACATGCGGCGATAACGCTCGGGGTCGTTTTTGGCCACGTCGTAGCTGGCGCGATAGGCCGAGCACAGCGAGTCCCAATCGGTGACATAGCGCAGGGTTCGAAACGCTGCACGCGGGTCGTGGGGCCAGGCAGTCAGTTCCTCGGTGCACTCGACGACGAAGGCATTGTCGTGGTCGATGTAATCGGCCATCGCCGTGTTCACGGGTGCAATCGCCGGCCGGCCGCAGGACATGAACTCCATCAGGGGCAAGCATTGGCCTTCGCCGTAAGAGCAGTTGACCACATAGCGAGTGGCCTCCACCAACCGCTCGTAGTCCGCGTCCGCCAGGTAACCGTGGATCAGCACGATGCGGCAACGGTATGACTGGTTCTTGTAGACATGGTGCAGCATGTCGTTGAGAGCGGCGGTGACGTCGTGGTGGGTCAGCTTGAGTACCAGCGTTGCGTCAGGAACGTCGCGGAACGTCGCGCAAAATGCGCTTATCATGTCCTTCCAGTTCTTGCGTCCATCGTAAGGGTTGAAGACCGACGTATACACCACTCCGTCCAGAAGCAGCTCGCAATCCTGGGCCGGCGCATCAAAAACCAGCGCCGTACCGGCCTGGTGCGCTGGCGGGCCGTAGGGCCGCAGGTCGACGGTGCGGCTGTCGATCAACAGCCCGCGCAACTGCAGGCGCATGTGATCGACCGTAGGTCGCTGGGCCAGCACCGCACCGCGCGCGTAAAACCGGTCCCATACCGGAGCGGCAATGGCAACGATGGGGAAGTCCGCCCCCATTACCTCCCGCACGGCGTGGACGGTGAAGCTGGAATGGGTAATCGCCATGCCGGTCGCGCCAAGGACCACTCGCCAGTCGTGCCGCGGCTCACCCTGCCAGCTTTCGGTTGGAATGGTGCTGAACTCCCAGGCGAAGACGGGAATCGTCGGGCAGGCGTAGTGGGCATCTGTGCGATGGGGCGGGGAAAAGGACAGGAAGACACAATCCTCGCCGCGCCCCAGGCAATCGGCATATAGCTGATCGACTTCTTCTTCCGGCCGGGTCACTTCAATGACGTGTCCCAGCCGCTCCAGTACCGGGCGAAACTCCTTGAGCACGAAGTAATAGCTGTATTCGGGTTTGCCGAGGTTCGCCAGAATGTTGCTCTGATTGGTTTCCGAATAAACGATGATCAGCATGATGTGGAGCCCACCTGGGCCAGCAGCGGCGCACTCTCGGCACGGCCTTGCGGGGCCAGGAAATCCACCAGGCGCTGCTGCACCGGGGTAAAACCGCAATAGCGACGCATGCGCTCATTCGCCGCCACCGCCATGGCCTGGTAGGCCTGCGGCTGATGCCGGGCCATGGCGTAGCTCTGTTGGTAAGCAAGTTTCAGCGATCCCCAGTCGGGCCGATGGCGCAGGGTGCGGTACAAAATGCGCGAATCTTCCGGCCAGATGGTGGGTTCATGGCTGGATTTGACGATAAAGGCCACCTCGCTATCGATGTAGTCACGCATCGCCGTGTGGTCCGGCGCGATGGCCGGGCGCGCGCAAGACATGAACTCCATCAGCGGCAGGCACAAGCCTTCGCAGCGCGAAGCATTGACGTAAAAACTCGCCGCACCGTACAACCGGGCGAATTGTTCGTCCTCCAAATAGCCATGCATCACCACTACCCGACAGCTGAACGGCGATAGCTGGGACAGCAGCGTGAGCAACTCGACGTAGTAGGTCGACAGGTCGTTCTGGGTCATTTTCAGCACCAGCGTGGCGTCCTCGACGTCCCGCAGCGCCCAACAAAATGCCGTGATCAAGTGATGCCAGTTCTTGCGACCGTCATCGGGGTTGAACACGCTGACATAGACCACCCCGCTGACTTGGGTTTCCACCACCCGATGGGTATCCGGCAGCACCGCTTGGGGATGTTCCGGTGACGCCGACTCTGGAGTGGACTCGACGACACCTGGCACAGGCCGCGTCGGGCCTCTCATCAGTCGGCTCACCAAAATGCGCACCGGCACTGGCACCAGGTCGCGAACCGCTTCGCGATACCAGCACAACAGATTGTGCTTGATCAGCCACAACGGCCCTTGGGTAGCCTTTGCGGTCAAGGCGCGCAGCACTTCGCGCAGGTAATGCCGGGAGATGAAAGCGCGGCGCCGCCACGTCAGGGCCGCAGGTTCGCTGGACGCCCTCCCCGATGCCCCTTCGGCAAGCGGAGCGATCAAGCCATCTGCCGACAGCCCAAGGGGGCGGCTGTCGATGATGCAGCCCTTGATCTGCAGGAGCGTGCCCGGATTGACCGGTGTGATGGGATATTGCTCACGAACCGCAGCGAAGCGTTCCCACAGCGGCGTGGGCAAGACCAGCACCGGGAAATCCTCGCCCAACGTACGACGGATCGCCTCGGCCGTGTGGCTGGACAGGGTAATCACCCGGCCATGGCGCGCCAGCGTGCGGCTCCAGTCATGGCGCAGGTCGTCATCCCAGTGCTCGGCCGGGATCGAGTCGAACTCCCAGGCCACCACGCAGACCATGGGGCACAACAGATCGACGGGCGTCTTGTGGGGAGGTGAAAACGAGAGAAACAGACAGTCCTGCCCCGCCTGCTGCAACGTTTGATAGAGCGGATCGACCTCGGCGACCGATGACACCACATGCACCCGGCCCAGGCTTTCCAGCACGGGGCGATAAGCCTTGAGCACGAAGTAATAACTGTACTCAGGGCGGCCGAGGCTCTGGCTGATGGAGTGATCGTTTACGTCCGAGTAAAGAATGAAATTCATGGCATCCCATCATGGAGCGGCCATCCCGGCGACTCCACCTCATGACGGTCGACTCACGAACCGGCCCGGCCAGGAGGCCGTTGCTCGTCGATTGTCTGCGTACCCGTCTCGTTCTTGTTTTTAGTGGCCCTTGCCCCGTGGTTCGACTTGAAATCGACATCGCAGGGATCGTGACAAGGGGCATTCTAACCACATCAACCAAGGGTTCGTGAACAGGCGAATGAGAATAAACCGGCTATAAATATGAGAACTGACCGGTCACGATTTACATGGTTGAAATTGCTTCGAAATTGGCACAGATTGGCAACCAAACAACTACAACAAACGCTTCATCTGGGCTGACTTTCAACTGGGTTTCTCCGAACTTACGGAAATATCCTACTCAGATCCGCACCAGACGAAGTTTGCATCGAGAGGGCTGGTGCTTGAAAAAACGTCTGTTCGTAACAGGCCTCGGCGGTTTCGTAGGACGCCACATCAAATCTCGCCTGGATGCCCCCAATTCCAGTTGGCAGGTGATGTCCGTCCCAAGCCGTTATGACCTGACAGACGGTAGATCCCTGGAAGGTCTCTGGCCCGAGATCCCCGATGCCGTGATCCACCTGGCAGGCCAGACATTCGTTCCCGAAGCCTTTCGCGATCCGGCCCGCACCCTGCAAATCAACCTGCTTGGCACCTTGAATCTTCTCCAGGCCCTCAAGGCCCGGGGGTTCACCGGAACATTTCTGTATGTCAGCTCTGGTGATGTGTATGGCCAGGTCAATGAAACCCAGCTCCCCATTACCGAACTGCACGCCCCTGCCCCGCGCAACCCCTATGCCGTCAGCAAGCTGTCAGCCGAACTGCTGAGCCTGCAATGGGGCATGAGCGAAGGCTGGCCGGTACTGGTAGCCCGCCCTTTCAACCACATCGGCACCGGTCAGAAAGACAGCTTCGTCATCGCCAGCGCGGCCCGGCAGATCAGCCGCATCAAGCTGGGCCTGCAATCGGCCCAGTTGCAAGTGGGCGATATCGATGTCACCCGCGACTTTCTTGACGTAGGCGATGTGATTTCAGCCTACCTGGCGTTGCTGGATCACGGCGCGCCGGGGCAGACCTACAACATCTGCTCGGGTCACGAGCAAAGCATTCGCAGCCTGATCGAACAATTGGGCGACATCGCCCAGGTCGATGTGCAATTGATCCAGGACCCTGCGCGTCTTCGCCGCGCAGAACAGCGTCGCGTCTGCGGTAGCCCTGCCAAGCTACGCCAGGCCACGGGATGGACGCCTGAAACAACAACACAACAATCCTTGCGGGCGATCCTGTCCGACTGGGAGATACGGGTACAACAAGAATGAAAAGTGCATTGATCACAGGGATCACCGGCCAGGACGGCGCGTATCTGGCCAAGTTACTGCTCGACAAGCGTTACAAAGTTCATGGCCTGGTGGCCCGACGAAGCAGCGATTCGCGCTGGCGGCTACGCGAGACCGGGATCGAGAACGACATTGTTTACCTGGACGGCGACATGGCCGATGCCTGCTCGGTACAACGCGCCGTGATCAAGTCAGCGCCGGACGAGGTGTATAACCTGGCCGCGCAGAGTTTCGTCGCCGCTTCATGGAACCAGCCGGTGACCACGGGAATCGTCGATGGCCTCGGGGTGACCCACCTGCTCGAAGGCATTCGCCAGTTCAGCCCTCAAACCCGTTTCTACCAGGCGTCCACCAGCGAAATGTTTGGCCTTATCCAGGCCGAGCAGCAGGATGAGCACACCCCGTTCTATCCACGCAGCCCCTATGGCGTGGCGAAACTGTACGGCCACTGGATCACCGTCAATTACCGCGAAAGCTTCGGTCTGCACGCCAGCAGCGGCATTCTTTTCAATCATGAATCGCCCCTGCGCGGCATCGAATTCGTGACGCGCAAAGTCACCGACGCTGCTGCGCGCATCAAGCAAGGCAAACAGCAGGAGTTACGCCTGGGCAATATCGACACCAAGCGCGACTGGGGTTTTGCCGGCGATTATGTCGAAGCCATGTGGCTGATGTTGCAACAGGACAAACCCGACGATTACGTGGTTGCCACAGGCGTGACCACCACTGTGCGCGAGATGTGCAGGATAGCCTTCGAGCATGTGGGCCTGGACTACCGTGACTTCGTGAAGATCGACCCGGCGTTTTTCCGCCCGGCTGAGGTGGACGTGTTGCTCGGCAACCCGGCCAAGGCCCAACGGGTTCTTGGCTGGAAACCCCGGACCGACCTCGACACCCTGATCCGCATGATGATGGATGCGGACATGAAACGCGTCGCCAAGGAGTAGGCCATGCTGATTCCCATGATTCTCTCCGGCGGTGCCGGCACGAGGTTGTGGCCGATGTCCCGCGAGGGCCATCCCAAACCCTTCATGATCCTGCCTGACGGCCAGTCGCTGCTGAGCAAGACCTACCGACGCGCCGCCGGGTTGTTCGACGGCCGCGGCGACATCGTTACCGTGACCAATCGCGAGTATTACTTTCAGAGCCGCGACCACTACCAAAGCGCACATCTGGCACGCCATCGCGGCCATTTCGTACTTGAACCGACAGGCCGCAACACCGCGCCGGCCATCGCTACGGCGACGCTCGCGGTGCAAGCCCTGCACGGTGACGATGCCATCCTGATGGTGATGCCCGCAGACCACCTGATCCAGAACGAGGCGGCCTTCAAGGCTAGCGTGGAGCATGCCACGCAACTGGCCAAAAGCGGTTATCTGGTGACCTTCGGTGTACTGCCCACGACACCGGAAACCGGCTTCGGTTATATAGAACGGGGTAAACCCCTGGATACCCAGGGCGCTGCCAAGGTCGTGCGCTTCGTCGAAAAACCCGACCTGCAAACCGCAACACACTATCTGGAAAGCGGCCGTTTCCTGTGGAACTCGGGCATGTTCTGTTTTTCAGTCAAAACCCTGTTGGCGGAATTGCAGAACCACGCCCCGGCGTTGCTGGAACAGGCTCGCGCCTGCATAGCCGCGAGCACGGCCGTGGAGACATCAGGTTGCGTACAACAGGAACTGTCCGCCGCGCATTTTTCCGAAATGCCGGACATCTCCATCGACTACGCCTTGATGGAGCGCTCCAGTAATGTGGTGGTGGTCCCTGCCGCATTCGACTGGAGCGACATCGGCTCCTGGAGTGCCGTCGCCGATCTGGTGCCCGCCGATGCACAGAACAACCGCGTCAGCGGTGAGGCGTTGTTCATCGACAGCCAGAACAACTATGTCCAGAGTGAGGGACGGTTGGTGGCCGCGCTGGGTGTGGAAAACCTGATCATCATCGACACCGCCGACGCCATCCTCGTCGCCCATTCCGACCGGGCCCAGGATGTGCGCCGCGTCGCGCGCCAGCTCAAGGACAAGGAACACGAAGCCTATCGCCTGCATCGCACGGTCAGCCGTCCATGGGGCAGCTACACCGTGCTGGAACAAGGCCCGCGCTTCAAGATCAAGCGCATCGTGGTCAAGCCAGGCGCGGCGCTGTCCCTGCAAATGCATCATCACCGCAACGAACATTGGGTGGTCGTCGAAGGCATGGCCAAGGTCACCAACAATGGCTCGGAGGCTCATCTGGTGGCCAAGAACGAATCGACGTTCATCCCCGCCGGGCACCGCCATCGGCTCGAGAACCCCGGCGTCATCGATCTGGTGATCATCGAAGTCCAGAGCGGTGAGTACCTGGGAGAAGACGACATCGTGCGCTTCGAGGATCACTACGGCAGGGCCGTCTGATGTTGCTGACCTTGCACCGTGCGCTGTGGAGCTACCGCGGTTTTGTCCTCGGCAGCGTCAAGCGCGAATTCCAGGCGCGTTATCGCAACTCTTTGTTCGGCGCGTTGTGGACCGTGCTCAACCCGCTGTCGATGATCCTCGTCTACACCGTGATTTTTTCCCACATCATGCGCGCCCGCCTGCCGGGGGTGGACGATGGCATGGCCTACAGCGTTTACCTCTGCGCCGGGCTGCTGACCTGGGGGTTCTTCGCCGAGATCACGACCCGCAGTCAGGGCATGTTTCTGGAAAACGCCAATCTGCTGAAGAAGATCAGCTTTCCCAGGATCTGCCTGCCGGTGATTGTGCTGTTCAACGCCGGGATCAACTTCGCGATCATCCTCGGCCTTTTTCTCGGTTTCCTGTTGATCACCGGCCGCTGGCCAGGGATGACGTTGCTGGCGCTGGTGCCATTGCTGGCCCTGCAGGTGATGTTCGCCGCCGGGCTGGGCATGTTGCTGGGGATTCTCAATGTGTTCTTTCGCGATGTCGGGCAACTGTTTGGCATTTGCCTGCAATTCTGGTTCTGGCTGACGCCCATTGTTTACCCGATGACCATCCTTCCGCCGTCGATCCAGCAACTGCTGGCCCTCAACCCCATGACAGCGCTGATGCAGAGTTACCAGAATCTGTTTCTCTACAACCAGTGGCCGGTCTGGAGTTCGCTGACACCGCTGTTGGTCATCGGCCTACTGATGTGCGTCACCGGTTTGCGGATGTTTCGACGCCGCGGCGGTGAAATGGTGGATGAACTCTGATGGGGCATTTACGCGTCAGTGGCCTGGGCAAGGCCTACAAGCAGTATCCGAACCGTTGGAGCCGGTTGTTCGAATGGCTGATTCCCTTTTCCCGCCCGCGTCATCAATTGCACTGGGTCCTGCAGGGCGTCGATTTCGAGATCCAGCCCGGTGAAGCCGTCGGCATCGTCGGGGTCAACGGCGCGGGCAAAAGCACGTTGCTCAAAATGATCACCGGCACCACCCAACCCACCTGCGGCCACATTCAATTGCGTGGCCGCGTCGCGGCGTTGCTGGAGCTGGGCATGGGGTTCCACCCGGACTTCACCGGCCGCCAGAACGCTTTCATGGCCGGGCAGTTGCTGGGCATGCAGGTGGAGGAAATCGAATCGTTGATGCCTGAGATCGAAGGTTTTGCCGAAATCGGCGCGGCCATCGACCAGCCGGTACGCACCTATTCCAGTGGCATGCAAATGCGCCTGGCCTTCAGCGTCGCCACGGCCCGCCGCCCGGATATCCTGATCGTCGATGAAGCCCTGTCGGTGGGTGACGCCTACTTCCAGCATAAAAGCTTTGAGCGCATCCGCAGTTTTCGCAAGGCCGGTACGACGCTGCTGATCGTGTCCCACGACCGCTCGGCGATTCAGTCGATCTGCGACACCGCCATCCTGCTGGAGCACGGGCGCATGGCCATGCGCGGCAAGCCGGAAGAGGTGATGGATTATTACAACGCAATGCTTGCCCAGCGCGAGGGCCAGATCGTCCGCCAGGAAATGCTCGCCAACGGCCAGGTCCGTACCATCTCCGGCACCGGCGAGGCCGGCATTGTTGATGTACAGCTGTTGAACAGTCAGGGCCAGCCGGTGGAAGTGGCCGAAATCGGCCAACCGATGGTGTTGCAGGTGCGGGTCGAAATCCGCCAGGACATCGAGCGGCTGGTGCTGGGTTTCCTGATCAAGGACCGCCTCGGCCAGCCCATGTACGGCATCAACACCCATCGCCAGGATAAAGCCGTGACCGACCTCAAGGCCGGCGAACACGTCACCTTCCGTTTCAGTTTCGACATGCGCCTGGGCAAGGGCAATTACTCTGTCGCGCTGAGCCTGTCCCGACTGGATTCGCACCTGGACCGCAACTTCGAATGGCGCGACTACGGGCTGGTGTTCCACGTCATCAACAATCGCCAGGAAGATTTCGTTGGCTGTTCGTGGCTGCAGGCCCGCACCAGCATCCAGCGCACGGCATTACCAGCGGTTGAGGAACTGACGCAAAAGGAACTGCCATGACTCGCCTGCTGATGGAATGCACCTACGTGTATGAACATCCCAGAGCCAATTCCGGGATTCAGCGAGTAGTGCGCAACGTTATCCGCGAACTGCCGGCCAGAGAGGCAGAGCACGAATGCATCCCCGTTGTGATACTGCGGGGCAAGTTGTACGAAGTGAAGAGCCTCGCCCCGTTGCCCTCCAGGGGGCTGGATCTGGTCAGCCTGCGGGTACAGCTGGAGCAATTCGCCAGCCTGTTCTGGCTCAGGCATCGAACGCTCGAACGGCGACGCCCCTTCAGCCAGTCGCGATGGGCGCGCCACGCGTTGTACTTCGGCTGCCGGCTGTTTGCCCTGGGCTTTCTGAGCATTCCGATCCGGGTGCTCGATCGCTTGCTCAAACGCCAGCACGTCCCGACGCGCTGCGTACCATTGCAGCACCGGCCCGGCGATCAGCTGGTGTTGCTGGACTCTTCCTGGCACGCCGATTTCTTTCCTCTGGCCGAACAGCTCAAGCGCGATGGGGTCGGGATTGTATCGGTGATCTACGACCTGATTCCCCTGACCCATCCGCAGTTCTGCGACGCCGGCCTGGTCAAGGTATTCAATCATTGGTTCGACTGGATTGCCCGCACCGCTGACGGTTACATCGCGATCTCCAGCACCATCCGTGATCAGGTTCGGCTGGAGATGGAGCAGCGCGTTGGCGAACAGCAGGTCAGTGAACGTTGGTTCGACTATTTCCACTTGGGCAGCGAACTGGATTTGGCGGATGCCACCAGCGCCATCGACAGCAAACTGCTGCGAGTATTCACGCAGCCCGAACCGGTGTTCCTGATGGTCAGCACCATCGAACCACGCAAGAACCACGCTTACCTGCTCGATGCGTTCGAACGCGCCTGGGCTGCCGGCTCAAAGGCAAGGTTATGCATCGTCGGAAAAATTGGCTGGAAATGTGAGGACTTGATCGAGCGCATAAAGCGTCACCCGCAACTCAACAGCCGCCTGTTTATGTTCAACAATCTTTCGGACCATAGCCTGGAACACGCTTACCAAAATGCCACTGCGCTGGTGTTCCCCTCCTACGTTGAAGGCTTTGGTCTGCCGCTGGTGGAGGCCATGCAACGCGGCTTGCCGGCGATGGGCAGCGACATTGAGGTATTTCGAGAAATCGGCGGTGAATTCATGGCCTATTTCAATCTCGAAGATCCCCAGAGCCTGGCAGACCTGGTGACCGGTATGGAAAACAGCGGGGTTTTCCCGGCCAGTCGTCCCCTCGATAAATGGCACTGGCTGAGCTGGCGCCAGGCCAGTGCGCAATTGGTGGAGCGAATCGAGCGACACATCGATGAAGTGATCCTCGACAGGGAAACCGCATGCGAATAGCTCTGAACGCCCGGATTCTCCAGGCGCCACGCACCGGCATCGGCCATTACGTGGCGGAACTGGCTACTGCCCTGGCCCAGGAGCCGGATGTACAGCTGTCATTGTTCCACGGCTGGGGCTGGAGCTCGCAGTTGCCGCAAGCGGCCACGCCAGGTTACTCGCGGCTTACACCTTTGCTGCGCCAAGTACCGGGGGCCTATCGGGCGCGGCGCTGGCTGGAACAGAAACGCTTCGATCAGGGCCGTTCCCGCGCCATCGACCTGTATCACGAACCGAGCCTGTGGCCCCTGGCCTTCGAAGGGCCGACGGTGATGACGCTGCATGACCTGACGCACCTGCGCTACCCCGAGACGCAACCACCGGCACGACTGAGGGAAATCGAGCGTCGGCTCAGCCGTGCGGTAGAGCAGTCGCAGCTGATTCTGACGGACTCGCAGTTCATCGCCGATGAAGCCCGAGAACACTTCGGCCTTTGCGCGGAACGCTTGAGAGTCGCCCCGCTGGGGGCTGCTGCACGTTTCCATCCACGCGAACCCGAAGCCATCGATGGGGTTCTCAAAGCCCATGGGCTGGAAGCGGGCCGATATTTTCTGTGTGTCGGCACCCTGGAGCCACGCAAGAACCTGTCGCTGGCCCTGCGCGCCCACGCCAGGCTACCTGAATCCGTCCGTCAGACTTTCCCTTTGTTCATCGTAGGAATGAGCGGATGGCAGCGCGCACAACTCAGCGACGAGTTGAAAAATGCCCTGGCCGGAGGTCATGTTTGTCTCGCGGGCTACTTGCCCGACGAACAGGTTGCCCAGCTATTGGCAGGGGCACGTGCACTGATTTTTCCGTCGCGCTATGAAGGCTTTGGCCTGCCGGTGCTCGAAGCCATGGCCAGCGGCACCCCGGTGATTACCACCCGCTGCTCGGCGATGCCGGAAGTGGCCGGGGCGGCCGGCAATTATTGCGACCCCGACGATCCCCAAGGCATGCGCGAAGCCATGGGCCAGTTGATCGAAGATCGCCTGCATTGGCAGGCGTGTCGTGAAGCCGGGTTGCAACAAGCAGCGCTTTTTTCCTGGCAACGGTGTGCACAGGTGACCGCCCAGGCGTATCGCCAGGTTCTGGGAGGTTGAATGCGAGTCCTGCACTTTTACAAAACCTATCTGCCTGACTCCATGGGCGGCATCGAACAGGTTATTTTCCAGCTGTGCGACAGCAGTGACCGATTGGGCATCGATAACACCGTGCTGACGCTGAGCAACGATCCAGCGCCGGGTCCGATCAGCATCCGACAGCATAAGGTTCATCAGGCCCGGATGGACTTCCAACTGGCCTCCACCGGGTTTTCCTACAGTGTTTTCAAGAAATTCCGCGAGCTGGCTGCCGAAGCAGACGTAATCAACTACCACTTCCCCTGGCCATTCATGGACCTGGTGCATTTTTGCAGCGCCCTGAAAAAACCCTATGTGGTCACCTACCATTCGGACATCGTGCGTCAGCGGCACCTGCTGAAACTGTATCGCCCCCTGATGCGACGCTTCTTGAACGGCGCGGATCGCATCGTCGCGGCATCACCTAACTATGTGCATACCAGCGACGTGCTCAAGGAGTACCGCGATAAGACCCAGATCATTACCTATGGCTTGAACAAAGCCAGTTATCCACAGCGTGACGCTGAACGCATCGCGCAGTGGAAGGCGAAATTGGGCGAGCGCTTCTTTCTGTTCGTGGGGGTGATGCGTTATTACAAGGGCCTGCACATTCTGCTCGACGCCCTCAAAGGCGTGGATTATCCGGTGGTCATCGTCGGTGCAGGCCCGCTGGAGAAAGAACTGCATGCCCAGGCACAGGCGCTGGGCCTGCGCAACCTGCACTTCCTCGGACGCCTGGACGATGAAGACAAGGTGGCATTGCTGGAGCTGAGCTACGCCATCGTGTTCCCTTCACACCTGCGCTCTGAAGCGTTTGGCATCTCCCTGCTCGAAGGCGCGATGTATGGTAAACCGATGATTTCCAGCGAGATCGGCACCGGCACCAGCTACATCAATATCCACAATGAAACCGGCCTGGTGGTGCCCCCCAGCAACCCCGAAGCTTTCCGGGAAGCGATGCGTACCCTGTGGGACAACCCGGCACAGGCCAGGGAAATGGGCATCAGGGCCGAAGAGCGTTACCGGCAGTTGTTCACCTCCGAGGAGATGGGCCGCAAATGGCTGCAACTGTATGAGGCGTTGCTGGAGCAAAAGGCGCTTTCCTACGCGTAACACTCACCGATGAGGCGAGTGGATAAATCCCCTCGCCTCAAGGTGACTCAGTGCATTTTCAGGCGTGCTGTTGCAACCCGGCAACCGTACGCGGCATACCGACGAACCCGGGCAAGGCCTCGATCCGCCCCAGCCATGCACGTACGTGGGGGTAGTCTTCCAGCGACACATTGCCCTCCGGGGCATGGGCGATGTAGCTGTAGCCGGCAACATCGGCAATCGTCGCAACGTCACCTGTCAGATACGCGCTGCTGCTCAAGTGTTGATCCATGACTTTGAGCAGGCTGTGGGAACGGGCGATCACCTCCTCTGCGTTGTAAGGCGCGCCGAATACCGTAATCAATCGCGCCGCGGCCGGCCCCGCATGGAGCGGCCCGGCCGCCACCGACAACCAGCGCTGTACCCGGGCGGCGCCGACCGGATCCGTTGGCAACCAGCGACCCTTGCCATACTTGCTTGCCAGGTACACCAGGATGGCGTTGGAATCGGCCAGCACCATACCGTCATCGTCAATGACCGGCACTTGGCCAAAGGCATTAATGGCCAGGAAATCTGCCTGTTTTTGTTCGCCTTTGGCCAGGTCAACAAAAACCACCTCGACGGGCAACCCGAGCAAGGAAAGCATCAACTGAACGCGATGCGCGTGGCCGGAAAGCGGAAAGTGATAAAGCTTGATGGGATTCATGGTCGACTCCGTTGCAAGTGACGCCATCAGCAGAACGGCGTCGATGGGGTCATCTTCCGCTTCGACTGAAGACTAGAGAATCACCCGAATATGCAATCCATTGTTTCAAACAGCGAAACAATGTCTCAGCCTTTCAAGGCCGGGTGCTCACGCAATGCACGGACGGTAAAGTCAACAAAACTGCGTACTCGCGCCGGCGCTTTGCGTCCACCTTGGTACACCACATGGATCGGCAGGGGCGGCAGTTCGAAGTCAGCCAGAACGATCTCCAGTTCCCCGTTGGCAACGTTGCCCGCCACCTGATAAGACAAGACCCGAGTCAACCCCAACCCCTGACAGGCCGCCGTGATTGCGGCCTGGTTGGCCGTGACCACCAGTCTCGGCGCGGGTCGCACAGAGAGCGGTTGCCCTGCGTCGATGAACGTCCAGTTTCTGATCTGACCGGTGGCCGATGAGGCGACTACCGGCATGTGCTCCAGATCCTGCGGGTGTGCGGGTCGGCCATGGCGAGCGAAGAGATCAGGGGAACCGCAAACCACCCGTCGTACTTCACCCACACGCACGGCGTGCTGACTGCTGTCGGGCAACTCGCCAATGCGTATGGCAATGTCGATGCCCTCCTCGACCATGCTGACGATACGGTCCAGCAATAAGGCATTGATGCCGACCTCGGGGAATTGCTGCAGGTAATCGACCAGCACCGGCGTGACAAACAACTGACCAAACAGCACCGGGGCGGTAATCGTCAATTGCCCGCGGGGCTGGGCGTGACTGCCGACCGCTGAATCCTCGGCTTCCTGCAAATCCGCCAGAATTCGGCGGCAGTCCTCGAGAAAGCGCTGGCCCGCTTCGCTCAGGTATACGTTGCGGGTGGTGCGCACCAGCAAGGGCGTACCGATACGCTGCTCCAACGCCGCCACGGCGCGTGTGACGCTGGCCGCCGACAGGCCCAGGCGTCGCGCAGCCGCCGAGAAACCGGAGTCCTGGGCCACGGCGACAAAAACCTGCATTTCCTGAAACCTGTCCATTCATCCCCCAATGAGAAACCTTGATACAAGTTGGCTGCGCACCTCAAATCAGCGCCGCACCGCCATTGTAGGGGGCTGCGCCAGCGAACCACAGCGCAACGCGATCGGGCATCGGCACATCGACCCGGTCAATTGCGACTATGCTTGGTACCATCGAGCATACTTTCATGACAACTTAATGACTCGAACCATGGCGTAGGTCTTGTGGACACGGGCTTGCTCGCAAGCCCGTGTCCACAAGATGCGTGCCTGACTGGCGTCCATCGGAAGGCCCCTTTTTGTGAATGTTTTTTACCGCGGCTTCACGCACCCCCTTGCCCCTCTCATCGCCCTGGCCGGATGTGTATTAATCATCCCCATGGGCCTGCGCCTCTCGCTGGGATGGTCCGATCCGCTGGGCTATCTGTCTGACCTGGGCATGGGCGGGTTGCTGGTCGTGCTGCTTTACCGTCGTCCCTGGTGGGTGGCATTACCCATTTTGCTGATCTGGAGCATGCTGACGCTGGCCAGCATCGAACTGGTCAGTGCTGTCGGGCGCATGCCCACCCCATCGGACCTGCATTACCTGACCGACCCGCAATTCGTCGAAAACTCCACCAGCGGCGGCTTCGCCCATCCCTGGCTGGCAGGGGTGCAACTGGTCGCGTTGATGGTCTGGCTGATCGTCCAATGGCCCCGCCGGTTGTATATGGCGCCTCGCTTGCCGCGCCACGCCTGGGCGCTGCCGGTAGTGCTTTTGCTGAGCCACAGTGTGGTGCAAACCTGGCGACCCAGTGAGGCAGACCAATGGAACCTGTTCAATCTTCCCCACCAACTCGTCACGGCAGCCGTTGCCGCCGGGCAGGATCGTACCCAGCTATGGCTTGAAGATGATGCAGTGGTTCAAACCCCGCCCATGGAGGGGCTTACCCGGCTCGATCTTGAAGGCCAGAAAATCCTGCCTGCACCGGGCCGGGCCCGCAACGTCCTGATCATCACCCTGGAAGGCGTTCCTGGCGCCTACGTGGGCGTCAACCGTCAGGCCCTGAAAAGCAGCTATCAGGAGGACCTGATGCCGCACCTCAGTGCCTGGGCCAAGCGCGGCATGAATACACCCGACTACGTCCTGCACAACCATCAGACCATTCGTGGCCTGTATTCGATGCTGTGTGGCGACTACGACAAATTCGACGACGGCACGCCCAAAGGCGTCGAGATGTTGAACCTGAGCCGGCGCAACCAGGCCTGCCTGCCGGCCCAGTTGCGCCGCAACGGGTTCTCCACGCACTTCCTGCAAGGTGCGGGCCTGCGGTTCATGGCCAAGGACCGGATCATGCCGCACATCGGCTTCGACACCACCCTGGGCATGGACTGGTTCACCAAACCTGCCTATCTGGAATTCCCTTGGGGCAAGGACGACAAGACATTCTTCGAGGGCGCGCTGGATTACGTCGGGCAACTGCAAAAGGCAAAGAAGCCCTGGATGCTTACGCTGCTGACGGTGGGCACGCACCAGCCCTACTCAGCGCCGGATGACTACCTGCAACGCTACGACACCACCAAGCAGGCGGCCGTCGGTTACCTGGATGACGCACTGGACAGCTTCATGTCGGGGCTGGAACGCCAAGGCGTGCTGAAAGACACCCTGGTGATCATCACCTCGGACGAATCCCACGGCATCGACGATGTACGCCTGGCGTCATCCTGGGGTTTCAACCTGACATTGGCGCCGGAGCCATTGCCCCGGGTCAAGTCGGGGGTCTACGGTCATGTGGACCTGAGCGCCTCGGTCCTCGATTACTTCGGTTTCAAAGTGCCCAAGTCATTGTCCGGTCGCTCGTTGTTCCGGGACTACGCAACGGGCCGGGAAATCATGTCGTTCACCAACGGCAAGCTGCGCTACCACGATGGCAAGAGCACTTTCACCGAATGCGATTTCCTGCAGCGCTGCCGCTATTACACCAGCGAAGGTTTCATCACGCAGCGCGCCACTTACGGCGGGCAATACAGCGGTCAACGGGCCAGGTTGATCAGCGCGCGGGCCACGGCCCTGGACCGCACCCTGCTCCATACACCGCTCAACCAGCATTATCAGTTTGGCAGCGCCGATCAAATCCCGCTTCCGGCCCAGATCACCAACGACTGGACCGACAACCTGATCGGTGCCCAATACCTGGAGATGCCCAAGGGCTCACAGACCCGCGTCAGCCTGACCATCCGCGCCCTGGGTCCGGACAATGCGGCCTATATTTCCCTCAAGGCCAAAGAGTTCGAGCAGGATGTAGCGATCGACCTGCCGACGGAAGTGGCGGTGACGCCCGAACAGCCGCTGGTGATGAACATCCGTTTCGATAACCCGCAACCCCGCAAGGCCTTCTCTTTCCATCTGCTGGGGCACGGGGTGGGCGCCATCGAAATCAGTGACTTCAGTGTCGTGACCGAACTGCCGGAGCAGACAGAACCCTCGGATTACCTGAACCTCGTCCAGGAAGACAGTGACGCCCAGTCCAGTTGAATGAAATCGCGCAGCCAATGACCTACGCTGCGCCTTACATCGTCCTGGGCTGAATTGATCAATGAAGCAGGCTAATCCAGCAACCCATGCAGCTTGGCGTACTGCAACAGCATGATGGTCTTGCCGTCGCAGATATCCCCGGTTTCGATCATGCCCAGCGCCTTGTCGAGAGACATCTCCAACACTTCGATCTCCTCGCCCTCGGCTTCCAGCCCGCCGCCCTCATGCTGTTTATCTTCGTCGAAGTATTCGCCGACAAAAAAATGCAAGCGTTCTGTCACCGACCCTGGGCTCATGAATGCCTCGAACACCTTGCGTACATCCTGGACGATATAGCCGGTTTCCTCTTGGGTTTCCTTGCGGATGCAGGTGTGCGGGTCGTCGTTATCCAGCAGGCCGGCACAGGTTTCGATCAACAGACCATCGTGGTCATTGACGAAGGCCGGGAAGCGGAACTGCCGGGTCAGCACCACGGTTTGCTTGGCCTTGCTGTACAACAGGATGGTCGCGCCGTTGCCCCGATCGTAGGTCTCGCGGGCCAGTTCGCGCCACTGGCCATCGCGGCCGAGGTAGTCGTAGGTAGTTTTGCGCAGCACGTACCAGTTGTCCGAGAGCACTTCGACTTTCTTGATGCGCACGCGATCTTTGGTGCTTATCTGAGTCATTCAGCCGTTCCATGTCCAGTGTCTGAAAGCGGCAGAGTGGCCCTAAAGGCCGACGGCCTGCCATGATTGAGGCAGGCTAGCAGAGGCAGGATCGATCACTCCAGCCCGGTGGCAAACACCTTTCCGGGGTTCATCAACCCGGTCGGATCCAGCGTGTGCTTGATGGCACGCATCAACTCGATCTCCAGCGGATCCTTGAAATGGGCCGCCGCGTCCGGCTTGGCTTGCCCCAGACCATGTTCGGCACTGATGCTGCCATTGAAAGCGCTCGTCATCTGGTAGATGACCTGCATGATCGCTTGTTCCTGGGCCTTGAACGGGGCATCGGCATGGCCCAGCGGCTTGCTGATGTTGTAGTGCAGGTTGCCATCCCCCATGTGACCGTAAGAAACAATGCGTACGCCGGGAAACGCCTGTTGCAAGGCGCTATCGGTACGCTCGATGAACGCCGGAATCTGGCTGACGGGCACGCTGATGTCATGCTTGAGGCTCGGACCTTCATGATTCTGCGCCTCGGAAATACCTTCGCGCAGAGCCCACAATGCCGCAGCCTGAGTCTGGTTGCTGGCGATCACGGCATCGATCACCCACCCGGTCTCAAATGCATGGCCCAGGCCGCTTTCAAGCAACAGGTCCAAAGGTGCGTCGGGCACCGTGTCGCGCAATTCGATCAGGGCGTACCACGGGTGCGGCCCTTGCAAGGGGTCACTGCAACCAGCCACATGATCCAGGACGAACTCCAGGCTCTGGCGCGACATCATCTCAAAGCCCGTCAGACGGTCGGCGCAGAGGCTGCGAATATGCCCGATCAAGTCCACCGCGGCCTGCGGCGTGGGCAGTGCGACCCAAGCGGTGGCCGTGCTATGGGTGGCCGGAAACAACTTGAGCACCGCCGCCGTGATAATCCCAAGCGTACCTTCCGAGCCAATGAATAGATGCTTGAGGTCGTAGCCGGTGTTGTCTTTGCGCAAACCTCGCAAGCCGTGCCAGACACGTCCATCCGGCAATACCACCTCAAGTCCCAGGGTCAGCTCGCGCATGTTGCCGTAACGCAGCACGGCCGTGCCGCCGGCATTGGTGGCCAGATTGCCGCCCACCGTGCAACTGCCTTCGGCCCCCAGTGACAGCGGGAACAAGCGACCGGCCTGGCTAGCGGCTTCTTGCAACTGCTGCAGAATCACCCCGGCCTCGACCGTTATGGTTTCATTGGCCAGGTCGATTTCGCGGATGCGCTTCATCCGGGTCAACGACAGCACCACCTGACGACCAGACGAATCCGGGATCGAGCCGCCGCACAATCCGGTATTGCCGCCCTGCGGCACCAAGGCAACCCCGGCGTCATGGCAAAGCCGCACCACCGCCGCCACTTCTTCGGTTGTGGCCGGGCGCACCACCAGTGCGGCCCGGCCTTGGTAAGCGTTACGCCAGTCAGTCAGGTAGCTGTGCATAAGTTCAGGATCACGCACCAGCCCCGCCGCGCCGACCACTTGCTCGACGCTTTGGATCAACGTCTCCCAGGCCATCGGGTCGAGATCGGCCGAAGAGAGAGAATTGGGGTTTTGCATGACTGTCTCCGGCGTTTGAATTCGGCTGCTGCAGCGCACATCGTGCGTTGCAGCAGTGGAAGCGACCGATTGAGATGAACTAGCTGCGCATCAGCTCAATGGCGGCACTTTTCTTGTGACGGATCACCGTCACCAGGTGCCAGGAGACAGACGCCGCTGCGAGGGCCAGGAAGACCGCCGAGATCGGCGTGGTGAGGAAACCACTGAAGTTGCCATCCGAGAGCATCAGACCGCGCCGCAGGTTGGTTTCCGCCATAGGGCCGAGGATGAAGCCAATGATGAACGGCGCAATCGGCAGTCCACCTTTGACGAAGCCATAGCCCATCAGGCCGAACAGCAGCACCGCCCAGACGTCGAAGATGCGGCTGTTGAGGCCGAACGCACCGACTACGCAGAGCACCAGGATGATCGGCAACAGAATGTGCTTGGGCACCGCCAGCAACTTGATGAAGATGCGCAGTCCGTAGAACTCCAGCACCAACATCAGCAACGAAGCCAGAATCAGCGCGGCAAAGATGGTGTAGACCAGCGATCCCTGACTGATGAACAACAGCGGGCCAGGCTGGATGCCGTGAATCATGAAGCCGCCAAGCATCACCGCCGTGGTGGTGTCTCCGGGAATACCCAGGGTCAGAAGCGGGATCATCGCACCGCCAATACCGGCGTTGTTCGCGGTTTCGCTGGCAACCACGCCCTCGATGGAGCCTTTACCGAATTCTTCCGGGTGCTTTGAGCGCTTTTTTGCCGCGATGTAGGAAACAATGTTCGAGGTACCAGCGCCGATGCCCGGCAGGATCCCGATGCCCAGGCCGATGAACGCCGAGCGGGTCGCGTTCGGCAATTGGCTGATGAACTCCTTGATGGAAAAACCAAACCCTTTCACGCCTTTCATGCTGATGTTCTGTGGCTTGGCACGGTGGCTTGAGCGGGCGCTCTCGGCGAATTTCAGCACTTCGGAGACCGCAAACATGCCGATCATGACGGTAAGCATGGCGAAGCCACCGTTAAGACTCGGCAGGTCGAACGTGAAACGCCGAATGGCGTCGACCGGGGCGATCCCGACGGTTGAAAAGGCAAAGCCCAAGGCGCCGGCGAACAGCCCTTTGACCAGCGA
>NZ_WUUD01000002.1:244871-257701 GCF_009831705.1 Pseudomonas sp. PICF6
CGAAAAAACGGCAATGGAGAAATATTCATGGGGACCGAAACTCAGGGCCACGTCCGCCAGGATCGGGGCGATAAACATCAACGCCGCAATGCTGAAAATCGTGCCCAGGAACGAGAACACCACGCCAATGCCCAGGGCTTTGACGCCCAGGCCCTTTTTCATCATCGGCGAACCATCGAACGTCGTGGCGATGGAGGCCGGCGTGCCCGGTATGTTGAGCAATATCGCTGAAATCAGCCCCCCCGAGGTGGCGCCGACAAACAGAGCAACCAGCAGTGACAGACCCGTGGCCGGGCCCATCGAATAGGTCAGCGGCAAGCACAGGGCGATGGCCATGGTGGCCGAAAGGCCGGGCACCGCACCAAAGACGATCCCCACTGCAACGCCGAGGGTGATCAGGACAAATACGTAGGGCGAGAATACGGCACCGAAGCCTTGTTGCAGGAGCTCAATCATCACCGTCCCCTAGAAATCCAATAGACCGGCGGGCAGCATCAAATCGAAGCCCTCACGGAAGATCACAAAAATCAACGCTGCTGAAACGACCGCGATCACGGCATAAAGCCCGTGCTTGACCTTCTGATCCGCGGGGGTCAACACGATGAATTGGGCGTAGAGGTAAAGCGTGGTCATGATCACGAAACCGACAACTTCCAGCAGCGCGGTGAAGAGCGTCACCAGGGCGATGGATTTGATAACCGTCGGGTAATCGATCGATTCAGCGGCTTCGGCCGGCTCGACAGGCTCGGCACGTTGCTGAGGCAGTTTTCTCCAGGCCAGCAACTGCAACACGCCCAACAGGCACAGCGCGCCGGAAAGAATCCAGGGCACAAAAGCGGCGTCGACAAAACCGCGACGCGGCAGATTCGCGGTCAACAACATGTACGCCACACCAGCACCGAGCATCGCCAGGCCGGCGAACAATTCATTTCTTTTGTAGGTATCCATACAGGATCCTCTTTCACTTGAAGGGCCGAGCAAAGGGGCGCTGGCCAATACGGTAAGCGCCCCATCCTGTTTCCCAGGATTTACTTGGCTTTACGCATTTCGTCCTTGAACTGCATGAAGTCGTCACGGGTCTTGGTCAGCGTAGCAATGGCTTCTTCGGTGCCCTGGAAGCTGACAGGCTGCTTGAAGGACTTCTTGAGCTCTTCAGCGTATTCAGGTTCTTCGGTGATTTTCTTCATGGTGTCAGCCATTTTCTTGACGATGGCCGGGTCTGTGCCTTTCGGGAAAGCGACGATGTAAGGCTTGTCCAGGACCAGGTCCACGCCTTGCTCCTTGAACGTCTTGACGTCACCCAGCAGCGGGTTGCGCTCTGCGTTAGGCTGGCCCAGAGCGGTCATCTTGCCGCTGGCAATGTAGTCCTGAACCGAACCATAGCTGATAGCACCCAGGTCAATGCGCTTGCCCAGCAAGGCCACCACTTTTTCCGAAACGGTGCCGCTGTCGACCATCTTCAGTTTGACGCCGGCGAGTTTCTCGAACATCAAGCCTTGCAGGTGCGAGAAGTTACCCATCTCGGTGCCGTAGGTGATGGTGCCTGGCTTGGCCTTGGCCTGTGAAATCAACTGATCGAGGGTGTCGATGCCCGAGCTTTTGGCAGAGACGAACACAGCGCCTTTATCGACGCCCGCGATGCAGGAGACATCGAATGCATCGAAGCGATCTTCGGACAACCCTGCCACTTCGTTAACGATCATCTGACCGGTGTGGGTGAACAGAATGGTGTTGCCATCTGGCGCCGCGCTCTTGACCGCGTCGGCAGCGATGGTGCCGCCCCCGCCGGCCATGTTGGTGACGACCATGGACTTACCGGTCACTTTGGTGAAGTACTTGGCCATCATCCGTGCGTTGAAGTCGGTATCGCCGCCGGCGTTGGCAATGACCACCACCTGCACCGGACGTGTCGGCCAGTCGCTCGCATCAGCGGCAACGGCCGCTCCGGCGGTGAGGCTCAAGAAGGAAGCGACGAGAGAGGCGCATAGTGTTTTTCTCATTATTGTTCTCCAGAGATGCTGCCGTAGAAGGTGTTGGTAGGGAGTTGGGTATGGGTGTCGCGAGGATGAATCGGGCGTATTGCCAACCCGCGCGCAGTGGCAATGCCGTACTGGGGCGCAGCAGGAAGCGAACGATGCAAGGAATTTGGTTGAGTCGAACAAGTATGGCTGTCTGGAAAGCCATGGCCCGCTTGGCTGGGATGCATAAGCGAGAAGAGAGGCGCCCTTCTACGGTTATGCAGAAAGGGCAGAGAGCGATGCTGATGAGCCGTCGGAGCGAATGGCATAGCAGGGCCTGCGTCGATTTTATTATTTTATGTCATACGTTGTCGTACGACTTGGCCGATTATCGTCACCTAAAATAATTTTTGTCAACGCGGATATTTGTTGAATCGGTGAGAGGAGGAAGACGTGGCCTCATGTTTACGCTCATGAAGAGCAATGCGGGGGTGACGATCAGACGAGCGGCGATCAGCGGTGCCGCTCAGGAGCCGGGGGGTGGAGGGCAGCAACCGGTGACGCCAGGGTGCAGAGGAGACGAAACCACCTCCGCGACCCCGGCTGCCAGGGCTTACTCCACTGTCACAGACTTGGCCAGGTTTCGTGGCTGGTCGACGTCAGTGCCCTTGAGTACCGCGACATAGTACGACAACAACTGCAGCGGGATCGTGTAGAGGATCGGCGACAGGATGTCGTGGATGTGCGGCATGTGCACCACGTGAGTACCTTCACCATTGGTCATGCCGGCCTTCTCGTCGGCAAAGACAATCAGCTGGCCGCCACGGGCGCGCACTTCCTGCAGGTTGGACTTGAGCTTTTCCAGCAGCTCGTTGTTCGGCGCCACGGTGACCACGGGCATATCGTTATCCACCAGGGCTAGCGGGCCGTGCTTGAGTTCACCGGCTGGATAGGCTTCAGCGTGGATATAGGAAATTTCCTTGAGCTTCAGGGCGCCTTCCATCGCCACCGGGAATTGCGCGCCACGCCCCAGGAACAGGGTGTGGTTCTTCTCGGCGAACAACTCGGCGATTTTTTCCACGGTGCTGTCCATCGCCAGGGCTTCGCCCAGACGGGTCGGCAGGCGGCGCAGTTCTTCCACCAATGTTGCCTCGACACCCTCGCCCAGAGTCCCGCGCACCTGTCCCAAGGACAGGGTCAGCAACAGCAGGCCCACCAGCTGCGTGGTGAACGCCTTGGTCGACGCCACACCGATTTCACGGCCAGCCTGGGTTAGCAGGGTCAGGTCGGATTCGCGCACCAACGAGCTGATGCCCACGTTGCAGATCGCCAGGCTGGCAAGGAAACCCATCTCCTTGGCGTTACGCAGGGCGGCCAAGGTGTCGGCGGTTTCACCGGACTGGGAAATGGTGACGAACAGGGTGTCGGGTTGCACCACCACTTTGCGGTAACGGAATTCGCTGGCGACTTCGACCTGGCACGGAATACCGGCCAACTCTTCCAACCAGTAACGAGCAACCATACCAGCGTGGTAGCTGGTGCCACAGGCAACGATCTGCACGTTGCGAACCTTGGCGAACAGCTCGGCGGCCTGTGGCCCGAACGCCTGGACCAGCACCTGACTCTGGCTCATGCGGCCTTCCAGGGTGCGTTGCACCACAGCCGGTTGTTCGTGGATCTCCTTGAGCATGAAGTGCCGGAACTCGCCCTTGTCGGCGGCTTCGGCGCCGTCACGGTATTGAACGGTCTCGCGCTCAACGGCTTTGCCGTCGATGTCCCAGATCTGCACGCTGTCGCGGCGAATTTCGGCGATATCGCCCTCTTCCAGGTACATGAAGCGGTCAGTGACCTGACGCAGCGCCAGCTGATCGGAAGCCAGGAAGTTTTCCCCAAGGCCCAGACCGATCACCAACGGGCTGCCGCTGCGGGCAGCAACCAGTCGATCCGGCTGCTCGGCACTGATCACCGCCAAGCCATAGGCGCCATGCAGTTCCTTGACGGTGGCCTTGAGCGCCGCAGTCAAGTCCATCAGTTCCTTGAGCTTGTGATTGAGCAGGTGGGCAATGACTTCGGTGTCAGTGTCGGAGGTGAACACATAGCCGAGTGCCTTGAGTTGCTCACGCAGCGCTTCGTGATTCTCGATAATGCCGTTGTGCACAACCGCCAGGTTGTCGGAGAAATGCGGGTGGGCGTTACGCTCGCACGGCGCGCCGTGAGTGGCCCAGCGGGTGTGGGCGATGCCCAGGCGCCCCACCAGCGGCTCGGCGTCCAACGCTTGTTCCAGCTCACTGACCTTACCTGGGCGTCGCATGCGCTCAAGCTTCTCGTCGTTGGTAAACACCGCCACACCGGCGCTGTCATAACCACGGTATTCGAGGCGCTTGAGGCCTTCGAGCAAGATTGCAGTGATGTTGCGTTCAGCAACGGCGCCGACAATTCCACACATGCTATTTCTCCTGGCTGACAGACGCGCAGATCACATTGATCCCACGGGCCTGAATCTGATCGCGGGCCTCCACGGGCAGGCGATCATCGGTAATGAGGGTATGGACGCTGCTCCACGGCAGTTCCAGGTTGGGGATTTTTCGGCCGATCTTGTCGGCCTCCACCATCACGATCACTTCGCGGGCTACCTCAGCCATTACACGGCTCAGGCCCAGCAGTTCGTTAAAGGTGGTGGTGCCTCGGACCAGATCGATGCCGTCGGCGCCGATAAACAACTGGTCGAAATCGTAGGAGCGCAGGACCTGCTCCGCGACTTGGCCCTGGAACGACTCGGAATGAGGATCCCAGGTGCCGCCGGTCATCAACAGCACCGGTTCATGCTCCAGCTCGCTCAGGGCACTGGCGACATGCAGGGAATTGGTCATCACCACCAACCCCGGCTGCAGTCCGAGCTGAGGAATCATTGCCGCGGTGGTGCTGCCGCTGTCGATGATAATCCGCGCATGTTCGCGGACCCGCTTCACCGCGGCCCGGGCAATGGCTTGTTTGTATTTGGAGACGGCTTGCCCGTTATCGGCGACCAGTTCCTGCGGCATGGGAACCGCGCCACCGTAACGACGCAGCAGCAAGCCGTTGGTTTCCAGCGCGGCGAGATCCTTGCGAATCGTAACTTCCGAGGTTTCGAAGCGCTTGGCCAACTCATCAACACTGACTTCGCCCTGCTCTTGAAGCAAGGCAAGTATATTGTGGCGGCGCTGTGGTGTGTTGCGCTTGGACATAAGGATAAGTTTCGATTCGAAAGATAACGTAAGTAATCAAAACCTATTGGAAGCATGTCGTCAAGACAAGAGCAGAAAAATTCAGAAACTGGGTGAACATGAACGCCATCGCGAACAGGCTCGCTCCCACATTGATTGCAGCGTCCACGGGGCCCGTGTCAGCCGAGAATTCAGTGTGGGAGCGAGCCTGCTCGCGATGGACGCGACCGGAGTTGTGGATAACTCAGGTTTTCTTGATTTTTACCGGACGCTTCCAGCCATCGATGTTGCGCTGCCGCGCACGGGCCACAGCCAGTTGAGACTTATCCACATCCTGATTGATGGTTGAACCTGCTGCGGTGTTTGATCCATCACCGATGGTCACCGGTGCAACCAGCGAATTATTGGAGCCGATGAACACGTCCTCACCAATAGTCGTCTGATACTTATTGGCGCCGTCGTAATTGCAGGTGATGGTACCGGCGCCAATGTTGGTGCGTGCACCGATTTCAGCGTCACCCAGATAGGTCAGGTGACCGGCCTTGGCGCCTTCGCCCATGTGGGCATTCTTGAGCTCGACGAAGTTACCCACATGGGCGTGGGCTTCCAGCACAGTACCCGGACGCAGGCGAGCAAATGGGCCCGCGTCGCTGCCTTCGCCCATGACGGCGCCATCGAGGTGACTGTTGGCTTTGATCACCACGCCTTTTCGCAGGGTGCTGTCCTTGATCACACAGTTCGGGCCGATGACCACGTCGTCTTCGATGATGACCTTGCCTTCAAGGATAACGTTGATGTCGATGACCACATCGCGGCCGACGCTGACTTCACCGCGCACATCGAAACGGGCCGGGTCGCGCAGGGTCACGCCCTGAGCCATCAGGCGGCGGGCGGCGCGCAATTGATAGTGACGCTCCAGTTCGGCCAGTTGCCGGCGATCGTTGGCGCCCTGCACTTCCATGGCATCCAGCGGCTGCTCAGTGGCGACCACCAGCCCGTCGTTGACAGCCATGGCAATCACATCGGTCAGGTAGTACTCGCCCTGGGCATTGTTGTTCGACAAACGACTCATCCAGTCGCCCAGGCGTTCAGCCGGTACGGCAAGAATGCCGGTGTTGCCTTCGGTGATCGCGCGCTGGGCTTCGTTGGCGTCCTTTTGCTCGACAATCGCTGTCACCTGGCCGTCGGCGTTGCGCACAATGCGGCCGTAACCAGTGGGGTCATCCAGCTCGACGGTCAGCAGGCCCAATTGCTGTGGAGCAGCATGCTTGAGCAGGCGCTGCAAGGTATCGACTTCGATCAGCGGCACGTCGCCGTAGAGAATCAATACCGTATCGGCGGTAATAAATGGCACCGCCTGGGCGACCGCGTGGCCGGTCCCCAGTTGTTTATCCTGCAGGACAAAATTAAGGTCATCCGCCGCCAAGCGCTCACGCACAGCATCCGCCCCGTGGCCGATCACCACGTGAATGCGCTGTGGATCAAGTTGCCGGGCGCTGTGGATAACATGACCGAGCATGGAGTTGCCGGCCACCGGGTGCAATACCTTGGGCAGCGCCGAACGCATGCGAGTGCCTTGACCCGCCGCGAGGATAACGATTTCGAGAGACATGACTGGCTACCAATCCTGGGTGGTCAGCGGCTGCGACCAGATGATGAGTGTCGGAAAAAGAAAAAAGGGTAGCCGAGGCTACCCTTTTTAATCAATCGCACAGAAAGCAGACGGCTTAGCCGCCGAACTTCTTGCGGATCTGCTGGACGGTGCGCAGCTGGGCTGCGGCCTCGGCCAGACGTGCAGCAGCAGAGCCGTAATCGAACTCGGCGCCGCGCTCATGCAAGGCCTTCTCAGCAGCCTTGACGGCTTCCTGAGCGGAGGCTTCGTCCAGGTCGGCAGCACGTTGCACGGTGTCGGCAAGGACCTTGACCATGTTCGGCTGAACCTCGAGGAAACCACCGGAGATGTAATACACCTCGGATTCCCCGCCCTGCTTGATCAAGCGGATCGGACCTGGTTTCAGATTAGTGATCAGCGGTGCGTGACCCAGAGCGATACCAAGATCGCCCAGCTCACCATGCGCAACCACCATCTCGACCAGACCGGAGAAAATTTCCCCTTCCGCACTGACGATATCGCAATGGACTGTCATAGCCATCTGATTGCCTCAACCTAAATTAGCGCCCGTTGCCGGGCGCCGGGATTACAGTTTCTTGGCTTTCTCGATCGCTTCTTCGATGCCGCCGACCATGTAGAACGCTTGTTCTGGCAGGTGGTCGTAGTCACCGTTGAGGATGCCTTTGAAGCCAGCAATGGTGTCTTTCAGGGAAACGTATTTACCCGAGGCACCGGTGAAGACTTCAGCCACGAAGAACGGCTGCGACAAGAAGCGCTGGATCTTACGAGCGCGGGATACCAACTGCTTGTCGGTTTCCGACAGCTCGTCCATACCCAGGATCGCAATGATGTCCTTCAGCTCTTTGTAACGCTGCAGCACGTACTGAACGCCGCGAGCGGTGTCGTAGTGCTCCTGGCCGATCACGTTCGGGTCCAGCTGACGCGAAGTCGAGTCCAGTGGGTCTACCGCTGGGTAGATACCCAGGGAAGCGATGTCACGGGACAGAACGACGGTCGCGTCCAAGTGGGCGAAGGTGGTCGCTGGCGACGGGTCGGTCAAGTCGTCCGCCGGTACGTATACCGCCTGGATCGAGGTGATCGAACCTTCCTTGGTCGAAGTGATGCGCTCTTGCAGCACGCCCATCTCTTCAGCCAGGGTCGGCTGGTAACCTACTGCCGAAGGCATACGGCCCAGCAGTGCGGATACTTCAGTACCGGCCAGGGTGTAACGGTAGATGTTGTCGACGAACAACAGTACGTCATTACCTTCGTCACGGAACTTCTCGGCCATGGTCAGGCCGGTCAGGGCTACGCGCAGACGGTTTCCCGGCGGCTCGTTCATCTGACCGTAAACCAGTGCCACTTTGTCCAGAACGTTGGAGTCCTTCATCTCGTGGTAGAAGTCGTTACCCTCACGAGTACGCTCACCCACACCGGCGAACACGGAATAACCGCTGTGCTCGATGGCGATGTTACGGATCAGTTCCATCATGTTTACGGTCTTGCCCACACCGGCACCACCGAACAGACCGACTTTACCGCCCTTGGCGAACGGGCAAACCAGGTCGATAACCTTGATGCCGGTTTCCAGCAGGTCGTTGCCGCCTGCCTGTTCAGCGAAGGATGGCGCAGGACGGTGAATGCCCCAGCGCTCTTCGGTGGCGATCGGACCTGCTTCGTCGATCGGGTTGCCCAGTACGTCCATGATCCGGCCCAGGGTCGCTTTACCGACCGGTACGGAGATGGCTGCGCCAGAGTCGACAACATCCAGACCGCGCTTCAAGCCTTCGGTGGAGCCCATCGCAATGGTACGTACCACGCCGTCGCCCAGCTGCTGCTGAACTTCCAGAGTGGTTTCCGCGCCTTGTACTTTCAGCGCGTTGTAGATGCTCGGTACGCTGTCGCGTGGAAATTCCACGTCGATAACGGCGCCGATGATTTGAACGATACGTCCGCTACTCATAGCTGGATCCTCTGAATATTTGAACCGTTAAACCGCGGCAGCGCCGCCGACGATTTCCGAGATCTCTTGGGTGATCGCAGCCTGACGCGCCTTGTTGTAGATCAGTTGCAAATCACTGATCAGATCACCGGCGTTGTCGGTAGCGTTCTTCATCGCGATCATCCGCGCCGCTTGTTCAGCTGCGTTGTTCTCGACCACCGCCTGGTAAACCTGCGATTCCACGTAGCGGACCATCAAGCCGTCAAGCAGCTCTTTGGCATCCGGTTCGTAGAGGTAGTCCCAGTGGTGCTTGAGTTCCTGTTCCGGGGTCGCCACCAGTGGAATCAACTGCTCCACGGTAGGCTGTTGCGTCATGGTGTTGATGAATTTGTTGGATACCACGGACAGGCGGTCAATACGGCCTTCCAGGTAAGCATCCAGCATCACCTTGACGCTGCCGATCAGATCATTGATCGACGGCTCTTCACCCAGGTGGCTGATAGCAGCGACGACGTTACCGCCGAAGTTGCGGAAAAAAGCCGCACCCTTGCTACCAATCACGCACAGATCGATCTCGACGCCTTGTTCACGGTTTACAGCCATGTCCTTGACCAGGGCCTTGAACAGGTTGGTGTTCAAGCCACCGCACAGACCACGGTCACTGCTCACCACAACGTAACCGACGCGCTTGATGGCGCGGTCGATCATGAACGGGTGGCGATATTCCGGGTTGGCGTTGGCCAGATGACCAATTACCTGGCGGATGCGCTCCGCGTAGGGACGGCTAGCAGCCATGCGCATTTGTGCCTTGCGCATTTTGCTGACCGCCACTTTTTCCATGGCGCTGGTAATCTTTTGCGTGCTTTTGATGCTCGCAATCTTACTGCGAATCTCTTTTGCGCCTGCCATGTAACACCTATCAGGTTAGCAAGCGGGAGCCTTGCGACTCCCGCTGCGGCTTACCAGGTTTGGGTGGCCTTGAACTTCTCGATACCGGCTTTCATGCCAGCGTCGATTTCGTCATTGAAGTCACCCTTCACGTTGATCTTCGCCATCAAATCGGCGTGATCGCGGTTGAAGTAAGCAATCAGCGCTTGTTCAAAGCTGCCGACCTTGGCGATTTCGACGTCAGTCAGGAACCCACGTTCAGCGGCATACAGCGACAACGCCATGTCAGCGATCGACATCGGAGCGTATTGCTTCTGCTTCATCAGCTCGGTAACGCGCTGACCATGCTCAAGTTGCTTACGGGTCGCTTCGTCCAGGTCAGACGCGAATTGGGCGAATGCCGCCAGTTCACGGTACTGAGCCAGAGCGGTACGGATACCACCGGAGAGCTTCTTGATGATCTTGGTCTGAGCGGCACCACCCACACGGGATACCGAAACACCGGCGTTCACAGCAGGACGGATCCCGGAGTTGAACATGGCCGATTCCAGGAAGATCTGACCGTCGGTGATGGAAATCACGTTGGTCGGAACGAACGCGGAAACGTCGCCAGCCTGGGTTTCGATGATCGGCAGTGCGGTCAGGGAACCGGTTTTGCCGGTCACTGCGCCGTTGGTGAACTTCTCTACGTACTCTTCCGAAACGCGAGATGCGCGCTCCAGCAGACGGGAGTGGAGATAGAACACGTCGCCTGGGTAAGCTTCACGGCCTGGTGGACGGCGCAGCAGCAGGGAGATCTGGCGGTAAGCCACTGCCTGCTTGGACAGATCGTCATAAACGATCAGCGCGTCTTCACCGCGGTCGCGGAAGTATTCGCCCATGGTGCAACCGGAGTACGGTGCCAGGAACTGCAGCGCAGGAGATTCCGAAGCACTGGCAGCCACGATGATCGTGTTGGCCAGGGCGCCGTTTTCTTCCAGCTTGCGAACCACGTTGGCGATGGTCGATTGCTTCTGACCAATTGCCACGTAGACGCAGAAAATGCCGCTGTTCTTCTGGTTGATGATCGCGTCGATCGCCAGAGCGGTTTTACCGATCTGACGGTCACCGATGATCAGCTCACGCTGGCCACGGCCGACAGGGATCATGGCATCGACAGCCTTGTAGCCAGTCTGTACAGGCTGGTCTACCGACTTACGCCAGATCACGCCTGGAGCAACTTTCTCGACCGCATCGGTCTCGGTGTTGTTCAGCGGACCTTTGCCGTCAACTGGGTTACCCAGTGCGTCGACTACGCGACCCAGCAGTTCCTTACCAACCGGAACTTCGAGGATGCGGCCGGTGCACTTGGCGCTCATGCCTTCAGCCAGAGACGTGTACGCGCCCAATACCACGGCACCTACAGAGTCTTGCTCCAGGTTGAGGGCCATACCGTAGACGCCGCCCGGAAACTCGATCATCTCGCCGTACATGACGTCGGCCAGACCGTGAATCCGCACGATGCCGTCAGATACGCTGACGACAGTGCCTTCGTTACGGGCTTGGGAGGTCACATCGAGCTTGTCGATGCGGCCCTTGATAATTTCACTTATTTCGGAAGGATTGAGTTGCTGCATTGCTCTGCTGCCCCTTCAAACTCAAGATTTCAATGCTTCGGCAAGTTTCGCGATTTTGCCGCGAATCGAGCCATCGATAACCAGGTCACCGGCGCGGATAACGACACCACCAATCAAGGCAGGGTCTTCCGTAACGTCCAGACGCACTTCCCGGTTGAGTCGTGCACTGAGAACCTTGGCGAGTTTGTCTTGCTGTTCTTGGTTCAATGCAAAAGCACTGGTCACTTCCACGTCTACCGACTTCTCTTGCTCAGCCTTGTACAGGTCGAACAATGCGGCGATCTCCGGCAGAAGCGGGAGACGGTCGTTTTCGGCAACGACGTGAATGAAATTCTGTGCCTTGGCATCGAACTTGTCGCCGCACACGTCAATGAACGTGGCGGCCTTTTCTGCGCTCGTCAGTCGCGGGGCCTTGAGCACGCGCTGCATGGTGTCGTCTTGCGACACCGCTGCTGCCAGGCCGAGCATGGCTGACCAATTGGCCAGTTGCTGGTGGGCCTGAGCGTGCTCGAAGGCCGCCTTAGCGTAAGGTCGGGCCAACGTGGTCAGTTCTGCCATGATCGCCCTCGCTTAAATTTCAGCAGCCAGTTTGTTTACCAGCTCTGCGTGCGCGTTTTGATCGATTGTGGCACCCAGGATCTTCGAAGCACCGCCAACAGCCAGGGCACCCACTTGGGCACGCAGGGCGTCTTTGACACTGTTCAGTTCCTGTTCGATCTCGGCTTGAGCCTGAGCCTTCACACGGTCAGCTTCGACGCGAGCCTGTTCACGGGCTTCGTCGACAATCTGGGTACCGCGTTTCTTGGCTTGCTCGATGATTTCAGCTGCCTGAGCTTTCGCTTCGCGCAGTTGCTGACCCACTTTCTCATGGGCCAACTCCAGGTCGCGAGCTGCACGGCTGGCAGCGTCCAGACCATCCGCGATCTTCTTTTGACGTTCGTGCAATGCCGCAATGACCGGAGGCCATACGAACTTCATGCAGAACAGTACAAAAATCAGGAACGCAACGGACTGGCCAATCAGGGTCGCATTAATGTTCACGCCAACACCTCGCAGTTACGTTGTCCATCACACCAATCTACTCGAGACATCCGAGTAATTAGCCAGCGATTTGACCAACGAACGGGTTCGCAAAGGTGAAGAACAGAGCGATACCAACACCGATCATGGTCACGGCGTCGAGCAGACCAGCCACGATGAACATTTTAACTTGCAGCATTGGAACCATTTCTGGCTGACGCGCGGCGCCTTCCAGGAACTTGCCGCCCAGCAGGCCGAAACCAATTGCGGTACCCAGTGCGCCCAGGCCGATCAACAGTGCAACAGCGATAGCGGTTAGACCAACTACAGTTTCCATCTTTCCTCCCGACTTTTACGTCGTATGGTTTAGGTTTTTTAGATTAAAGCGGTAAAACAAATCGTTTCATCAAGCCCGTTCGGGCCCCTTCCCGTGTGACCGGGAAGGACATCAGACTAGTCGAGACTGGCCTTAATGGTTTTCTTCGTGCGCCATCGACAGGTAGACGATGGTCAGCATCATGAAGATGAACGCCTGCAGGGTGATGATCAGGATGTGGAACACAGCCCACGCCCACTGCAGAACTACACCCA
>NZ_WUUD01000002.1:257711-257873 GCF_009831705.1 Pseudomonas sp. PICF6
TGCAGGGTCAGTTCGCCGATGAAGCCGCCGATGCCCTTGACCTTGATGCTATAGAAAATGATCAGTGCGAAAACCGAGAACGCCATGCCCAGGGTCGCGTTCGGGTCGGTAGTCGACACGGCGCGGAATGGGATGTGCGAATCGCCGGAGATCAGGATGGCC
>NZ_WUUD01000002.1:257883-258074 GCF_009831705.1 Pseudomonas sp. PICF6
GGCCGCTGAGCCAGAGCAGACCGCTGCCGAACATCACGGCGATCAGGATGAACACCAGCTCGCCGGCATACATGTTGCCGAACAGACGCAGGGCCAGGGAGATCGGTTTGGCGATCAGGGTCACGAACTCCAGAAGGAAGTTCACCGGGATCAGCAGGGCCTGAACGAGAATGTTCTTGCTGCCGAACGGG
>NZ_WUUD01000002.1:258084-322826 GCF_009831705.1 Pseudomonas sp. PICF6
CTGAGGAATCCAGTCGACCGGTACCAGGTCGATGGCGTTCATCAGGAACACCCAGACGAAGATGGTCAGTGCCAGCGGTGCGATCACCGGGCTACGGCCATGGAAGCTGTCTTTCACGCTGCCATCGACGAATTCGACCAATACTTCAACGAAGTTCTGCAGTGCACCAGGCTGACCGGAAGTCGCCTTCTTCGCCGCCATGCGGAAAAGAAGCACGAAGATCAGACCCAGTGCGACCGACCAGCCGAGCGTATCGACGTGGAAGGCCCAGAAGCCCATTTCCTTGGCTTCTGCTGCGGTGTGAGCAAAGCCCCAGCCGCCATTGGGTAGCTGCCCGAAGGTCAGGTTCTGCAAGTGGTGCTGGATATAGCCCGAAGCGGTTGTCTCTGCCATGGTTGCCTCAAACGCCCTAAGGTCTCGAAAGTCTTGTTCTCATTAGCAGGGGAGCGAACCAGCTAACCAGTTGGGTCAGCACGAAGACGCTGAATACAGCCAGCGGCGCCAGTGGCTTCACACCTGCGAACGTCAATGCAAACAGCACTGCCGTCAAAATCAGTTTCCCCGCCTCACCGGCATAAAAAGACCGGACGATGGCTTGGGCTGCTCGGGCGCCGGAAAACCGAAATGCCCTATGAGCGAAATAAATATTGGGAAGCAAGGCTATCAGGCCTCCGCAAAGCCCTGAGTATCCGGCGACGACTCCCTTCCATTGCCAGAGCGCCAAAGCAGCGATCAGTACAACGACGAATTGGGTCATCAACACCGGGAAAACAGCCAGACGATGGAACGGCAAGCGGTTTGGCGTGCGTGTTTCCATCGCTTTTGCTCTCCAATGATCGGCCGCCATAATTCAATAACTTGGCATAATTTGTGCCGACAAAATGCGCGCAGAGTATAGGGGCGGTTCTGCCCCTATTCAACTGCCAGGTAGTGATTTCCGACTGCGCGCTACAAGAGCAATTGTTTCAGCGAATGTGCGCAAGGACACCTTGCAGCTCATCGAGGGAGTTATAACCGATCACCAATTGCCCTTTGCCCTTCTTGCCGTGGCGAATCTGCACCGCAGAGCCTAGGCGCTCGGCCAGGCGCTGTTCCAGGCGTGCGATATCCGGATCGGTTTTCGGTGCTTCGACAGGTGCCGGTTTACCACTGAGCCACTGACGAACCAGTGCCTCGGTTTGGCGCACAGTCAGGCCTCGTGCGACAACATGTCGCGCCCCTTCAACCTGTTGATTTTCCGGCAAACCGAGCAACGCCCGGGCATGCCCCATTTCCAGATCACCATGGGATAGCATGGTCTTGATGACTTCCGGCAAGGCAATCAGGCGCAACAGGTTGGCCACGGTCACGCGGGACTTGCCCACCGCCTCGGCGACCTGCTGTTGAGTCAGCTGGAACTCCTGCTGCAAACGCTGCAGGGCCACAGCCTCTTCGATCGGGTTGAGGTCTTCGCGCTGGATATTCTCGATCAGCGCCATGGCGATGGCGGTTTCATCCGGTACATCGCGGACCATCGCCGGAATGGTTTCCTGACCCGCCTGCTGGCTGGCACGCCAGCGGCGTTCGCCGGCGATGATCTCGAAGCGCCCGTTGGCGATCGGCCGAACCACGATCGGCTGCATCACGCCCTGGCTCTTGATCGACTGGGCCAGCTCTTCCAGTGCCTGCGGATCCATGTCCCGACGCGGCTGATACTTGCCGCGCTGGATCAGGTCCAGGGGCAAGTGTTGCAGCTCGCGCTGATCGACTTGTACGGCCTGCTCTTCCAGCGAACTGACAGTGGGGCCACTGAGCAGTGCATCCAGTCCACGTCCGAGACCTCGTTTCTTGACGGCCATGGGGTTTCCTTAAGTTGGCTGGGCAGCAGCGGTGCGTGGGTTTCGGCGCTGGCGGCGAACCATCTCGCCCGCCAGGGCCAGGTAGGCCAGCGCGCCTCGGGATTGTTTGTCGTAGGCCAGGGCCGGCATGCCGTAGCTCGGCGCTTCGGCCAAACGGATGTTACGGGGAATGACCGTATCGTAGAGCTGCTCGCCGAAGTGTTCCTTGAGCTGGGCGGATACGTCGTTCATCAGGCTCAGGCGCGGGTCATACATGGTCCGCAGCAGGCCCTCGACTTTCAGCTCCGGGTTCAGCAGTTCGGCAATGCGCTTGATGTTATCCACAAGGTCGCTCAACCCTTCGAGGGCAAAGTACTCGCACTGCATGGGAATAATCACCCCATCAGCGGCCACCAGGGCGTTGAGAGTCAGCATCGAAAGCGACGGTGGGCAGTCGATCAGGATGTAATCGTAATTTTCCCGAATCGGCGCCAAGGCGCTGCGCAGGCGGCTTTCCTTCATCTGCATTTCCAGCAGAACCACTTCGGCCGCCGTCAGGTCACGGTTGGCCGGCAGCAGTTGATAACCGCCGTGTTCGGAGAAATGCATGGCCTGGCCCAGATCGCATTCGCCGATCAGAACATCGTAAATGGAGTTTTCCAAGCCATGTTTATCCACACCGCTACCCATGGTGGCGTTGCCCTGTGGATCGAGATCGATCAGCAACACCCGGCGCTTGGTCGCGACCAGGGATGCTGCGAGGTTGATGCAGGTGGTGGTTTTACCCACACCACCCTTCTGGTTCGCTATCGCGAATACCTTAGCCATTGTTGCTTGTATTCCCAATCATGCCGTGCGGCGCAGTATCAGCAGATGGCGTTGGCCTTGGCAACCGGGTACGGCCAGGGCGTGTTCGCTATCGAGGTGGAAGTCTGCCGGCAATGCTACCAGCTCATCGGCCGGATGAACGCCCTTCATTGCCAGCCAGCGCGTATCGGCATCGCCCAGGTGGCGAGTCCAGTTGCTGAAGTTTTCCATGCTGCTGAACGCCCGGGAGATGATCCCGTTGAAAGGCTGGGCAGGCTGGAACGCTTCGACGCGGCTGTGGATAACTTGCAGGTTATCCAGTTTGAGTTCGAGTTTGACCTGGGTCAGGAAGCGGGTTTTCTTGCCGTTGCTGTCCAGGCAGGTCACTTGCGAGCCAGGAAACAGGATCGCCAGCGGGATACCCGGCATGCCACCGCCACTGCCGACATCGAGCCAGCGGCCGTCTTCGATGAAGGACATGACGCTGAGGCTGTCGAGCAGATGCCGCGAGACCATTTCATCCGGATCGCGCACCGCGGTCAGGTTGTAGGCCTTGTTCCATTTGATCAACAGGGCCAGATAGCCCAGCAACTGCGCGTGCTGGGCTTCGGTCAGGCTGACGCCGAGCTGACGGGCACCTGTGGATAACTCTTCGGCGTGTTGCGAGGTGACCATCGAACTCAAGCGCTTTGCTCCAACTGACGGCCCGCGCCGCGTTTTTTCAAATGAATCATCAACAGGGAAATGGCCGCCGGGGTCACGCCGGGAATGCGCGAAGCCTGGCCCAGGGTCTCGGGACGAGTTGCACCGAGCTTGCTCTGGATTTCCTTCGACAACCCGGAAATGCCGGTGTAATCGATATCCACAGGCAGTTTGGTGTCTTCACTGGCGCGCAGACGGGCGATCTCGTCTTGCTGACGGTCGATGTAACCGGCGTATTTGGTCTTGATCTCGACCTGCTCGGCCACCTGCGGATCTTCCGCACCCTGACCGGTCACTTCCACCAGCCCGGCATAATCGATTTCCGGGCGGCTCAACAAGTTGAGCAAGTTGTATTCGTGGGTCAGCGGTGTGCCGAATTTGGTCGCGATGGCATCGCCCTGCTCGGTACCAGGACGAACCCAAGTGCTTTTCAGGCGCTGTTCTTCCAGCTCGATACTCTCGCGTTTCTTGCAGAACGCGGCCCAGCGAACGTCATCGACCAGCCCCAGCTCGCGACCTTTCTCGGTCAGGCGCAGGTCAGCGTTGTCTTCACGCAGGATCAGACGATATTCGGCACGGGAGGTGAACATCCGATACGGTTCCTGGGTACCCAGCGTAATCAAATCATCCACAAGCACACCGATATACGCCTCATCGCGGCGCGGGCACCAGGCGTCTTTGCCCTGGGCGCGCAGCGCTGCGTTGGCACCAGCCAGCAGGCCTTGGGCACCGGCCTCTTCGTAACCGGTGGTGCCGTTGATTTGTCCGGCAAAGAACAGGCCGCCGATGACTTTGGTTTCCAGGCTGTACTTGAGGTCCCGCGGGTCGAAGTAATCGTATTCGATGGCATAGCCCGGACGAACGATGTGGGCGTTTTCCATGCCGCGAATCGATTGGACGATCTGCAGTTGCACGTCGAACGGCAGGGAAGTGGAAATCCCGTTCGGGTACAGCTCGTGCGTCGTCAGGCCTTCGGGTTCGATGAAGACCTGATGGCTTTCCTTGTCGGCAAACCGATGGATCTTGTCTTCGATCGATGGGCAATAACGCGGGCCGATACCTTCGATCACGCCGGAATACATGGGCGAGCGATCCAGGTTGGCGGCAATGATTTCGTGAGTGCGGGCATTGGTATGGGTGATCCAGCAGCTCACCTGTTTCGGGTGCTGCGCTTTGGAGCCCATGAACGACATGACCGGAATCGGCGTATCGCCCGGCTGCTCGGTCATCACCGAGAAATCCACAGAGCGGCCATCGATGCGCGGTGGCGTACCGGTTTTCAAGCGACCGACACGCAACGGCAACTCACGCAGGCGCTGAGCCAGTGCGATTGAGGGTGGATCACCTGCGCGACCGCCGGAATAGTTCTGCATGCCGATGTGGATAAGTCCACCGAGGAAGGTCCCGGTGGTCAGCACCACGGAATCAGCGAAGAAGCGCAGGCCCATCTGGGTCACAACACCACGCACCTGGTCCTGCTCGACGATCAGGTCATCGGCTGCCTGTTGAAATATCCACAGGTTCGGCTGGTTTTCCAGGATTTCGCGGACAGCGGCCTTGTACAGGACACGGTCGGCCTGGGCACGAGTAGCCCGCACGGCCGGGCCTTTACGGCTGTTCAATACACGAAACTGAATGCCACCTTTATCCGTGGCCATGGCCATCGCGCCACCGAGGGCATCGATTTCCTTGACCAGATGGCTTTTGCCAATCCCACCAATGGCGGGGTTGCAGCTCATGGCGCCGAGGGTTTCCACGTTATGCGTCAGCAACAGGGTTTTAGCCCCCATGCGTGCTGATGCAAGTGCTGCCTCGGTACCGGCATGACCGCCGCCGATGACGATCACTTCAAAACGGGAAGGGAAATCCACCACGCACCTCGTGCCTGCTTAATTCAGGTAATTCGGAAATAGGTTTGAGCCTGGCTTTGGGCGTTTTTCGAGCCAGGTCGGCAAGTATAGGGACTTCCCCTTTCCTAAAGAACCCTTTGCACAAAATTTAACCAGCTGTGGAGAAGTCGAGGTTAAAGAAATTAAAAAGAAAGAAATTTATAAAACCTTTGTTTTTATGTTTATTCTTACTGAGCCTCACTTCTGTGGATAAAGCTCTGAAGGCCTTTGTATTCAATATGTACAGAGATTCAAAACCCTGTGGTCAGGTGCGGCTGAGGGGCTTGGATAACCGGTGTAAGCCTGTGGATGAATGGGGTGGTTATCCACAGAGGTGGTTATCTTCAGTTTTGAAGGGGGTTTATCAACCGAGCTCAGGGCCAGTTATTCACAGGGCTTAATCCACAGGAAAACTGGTTTTTGATCCAGACACCGCCCACAGGCAAGCCGCCATGCAGGGCAATCGTTCCAGAAAAGGGAAAAAACCGGCTGCATGGACTCGTTGTAGGGTCGATAGCGGCCGGGTTCTTAAGGAATGGGTTATTTACCGATGCAGAAGCTGGAGAAGATTCGACCAAGCAGGTCATCAGAGCTGAAGGCCCCGGTAATTTCCCCGAGAGCTTGCTGGGCCTGACGTAAATCTTCGGCCAGTAGCTCACCGGCTCCGGCAAGGGTCAGTTGCGCGCGACCGTGCTCAAGCGCCGCGCTGGCATGGCGCAGCGCCTCAAGGTGCCGACGACGGGCGCTGAAGCTGCTTTCCGAAGTCTGCTCGTAACCCATGCAGGCCTTTAAATGTTCGCGCAGCAACTCCAGTCCCATATCCGCGGATTTCGCACTGAGGCTAATGGTGACGTGGCCATCAGCGCTGACCTCCAGGGTCACGGGTTCCCCGGTCAGGTCGGCCTTGTTTCGAATCAGCGTGACTTTCGAAGGGTCAGGCCGGGTTTCCAGAAACTCTGGCCACAAAGCGAAAGGATCATCCGCTTCCGGGGCCGTGGCATCGACCACCAACAACACGCGGTCAGCCTCGCCGATGGCTTTGAGCGCACGCTCCACGCCGATTTTTTCCACATGGTCGTCGGTATCCCGCAGGCCGGCCGTGTCGACCACATGCAGGGGCATGCCATCGATGTGGATATGTTCGCGCAGAATATCCCGGGTGGTGCCGGCGATCTCGGTGACAATCGCGGCCTCACGGCCTGCCAAGGCGTTGAGGAGGCTGGATTTGCCGGCATTTGGCCTTCCGGCGATCACCACCGTCATCCCATCGCGCAACAAAGCACCCTGCCCGGCTTCGCGCAGTACTGTGGATAACTCATCGCGGACCTTGTCGAGCATGCTGAGCACGTGACCATCGGCGAGAAAGTCGATCTCTTCCTCGGGAAAGTCGATCGCGGCCTCGACGTAGATCCGCAGGCCGATCAGTTGCTCGGTGAGGTTATGCACACGCTGGGAAAAAGCGCCCTGCAGGGATCGCAAGGCATTGCGCGCGGCCTGTGCGGAACTGGCTTCGATCAGATCAGCAATGGCTTCGGCCTGGGCCAGGTCGAGCTTGTCATTGAGGAATGCGCGTTCGCTGAACTCGCCTGGTCGCGCAAGACGACACCCCAGTTCGAGGCAACGCTTGAGCAACATGTCCAGGACGATCGGACCACCATGGCCTTGCAGTTCCAGCACATCTTCGCCGGTGAACGAGTTGGGACCAGGAAAATACAAAGCCAGGCCTTCATCGAGCACCTGCTGGTCATCACTGAAAAAAGGGCCGTAGTGAGCAAACCGCGGTTTGAGTTCTCGACCGCTGATGGCCTTTGCCGCGACGCTGGCCAACGGTCCCGAAATACGGACGATGCCGACTCCGCCGCGACCTTGGGCAGTGGCAACGGCGGCGATGGTTTCACGAGGTGCGCTCATAAACCGGTATCCAGACAAAAGTGGCAGATAGCAAAACGCCCCACTAGGGGGCGTTTTGTGTGGTTATCCACAGAGCAAGTTACGCCTCGGCTTTTTTCGTAGCCGCTTCGATCTTACGCGTGATGTACCACTGCTGGGTAATCGACAACACGTTGTTCACAACCCAGTACAGCACCAGGCCCGCAGGGAACCACAGGAAGAAGAAGGTGAAGATGATCGGCATCATCTTCATGACCTTCGCCTGCATAGGGTCCGGAGGCGTTGGGTTCAGCTGCTGCTGAATGAACATGGTCGCGCCCATGATGATCGGCAGGATGAAGAACGGATCCTTGATCGACAGGTCGGTAATCCACAGCATGAACGGTGCCTGGCGCATCTCGACGCTTTCCAGCAGCACCCAGTACAGCGCCAGGAACACAGGCATCTGGACAAGAATCGGCAAGCAACCACCCAACGGGTTGATCTTCTCTTTCTTGTACAGCTCCATCATGGCCTGGGACATTTTCTGCCGGTCATCGCCATGTTGTTCTTTCAGGGCGGCCAGTTTCGGTGCCACTGCGCGCATGCGAGCCATGGATTTGTAGCTGGCTGCCGACAATGGGAAGAAGATCCCCTTGATCAGCATGGTCAGGAAGATGATCGACCAGCCCCAGTTACCGACGATGCTGTGGATATGTTGCAGCAGCCAGAAGATTGGCTGGGCAATGAACCACAGGAACCCGTAGTCCACGGTCAGTTCCAGACCTGGGGACAACTCTTTCAACACCGCTTGGCTTTTTGGACCGGCATACAGAATCGCGCTGGTCTCGACTTTTGCACCTGGTGCAGCGGTCAATGCCGGGCCGGTATAACCGACGATGTAGTTGCCTTTGCTGTCTTTACGCGTCTGGACGACGTTGTTCTCGCCTTTCTGCGGGATCCAGGCGGTGACAAAATAGTGCTGCAACCAGGCAACCCAGCCACCTTGTACGGTTTCCTTGAGCTGCGCCTTGTCCATGTCTTTCATGGACACTTTCTTGTACGGCTCCGAACTTGTCCACAGGGCAGCGCCCAGGTAAGTCGCGGTACCGGTGGCGGTGCTGGAGGAAGGATCATCGCTGGCGTCACGCTTGAGCTGCGCGAACATCGCACCAGACCAGGGCTGTGCGCTCTGGTTGTCGATCAGATAGGAAACAGTCACGTCATACAGGCCACGTTTCAAAGTGAAACGCTTGATGTAATTGACGCCGTCCTTGCTGAACTTCAGGTCCACGACCAATTGGTCCTGACCGTCAGCCAGTTGATAAGTCTTCTTCTCGGAGGAGTAAACCGGGCGGCCGGCCGGGTTTGCATCCGGGCCGTTGGTGCCGATCAGACCACTTTGGGCCAGATAGGTCCGCTCATTGCCGTTATCGAACAACTGGAATGGAATTTCCGGATGGTCCTGGCGGCGCGGATACAACGGCAGCTTCAACTGAGCGACGTCACCACCTTGTGGATCGATTGCCAGCTCAAGCACGTCAGTCTTGATCTGGATCAGATCCTTGCTTGCAGCCACAGGGGCTTCGGCAGGAGCAGTGGTATCGTTTGCCGCGCGGGGGATGTCGTCATTACTGGCGGTGCTATTGCCAGTCGTGGTGTCCGGCAAGCTCGGTGCGGTATTGCTGGCTGCAACATTCTGAGTCGGCAGGGCAGCCTGGCCATAGTCCTGGTTCCATTTAAGAACCATTACGTAGGACACGATTGCCAGGGCGACGATCAGGATCGTGCGTTTGATATCCATGATTACTCGGCCATCGAAGAAGAACGGGAGGTAGGGATAGGCGGAACCGGGTCATAACCGCCGGGATTCCACGGATGACAGCGACCTAAACGACGAAAGGTCAGCCAGCCACCGCGCAGAAGGCCATGATTTTCTATGGCTTCATACGCGTAGCAAGAACAACTGGGGTAGAAACGACAGTGACTGGCCATCAGGGGACTAATGGCGTAGCGATAAAACTGGATCGGAACGAGTGCCAGTTTACGCATCGGGACTGTCTACCCCTACAGTTTCGGTGTTGACTGCTGGCGGTGCTGGCTTGTTACGAGCCAAGCGCTTCCAGAGTTTGCCGAAATGCTGAATCAATTCGGGGTTTTCTACGTCACCCAAACCTTTGCGCGCGACGATAACAATGTCCCAACCGACCAGAGAATCCTGGTTCAGGCGAAACGATTCGCGCATCAGACGTTTGAGGCGATTGCGCTGAACGGAGAGCTTGACGCTCTTTTTCCCGATAACCAGCCCTAGTCGGGGGTGATCAAGATCGTTGCTGCGCGCAAGGAGCAGGAGATTTTTCCCCGGAACCTTGCCGGTAGGGGAGTCAAAGACTGCCTTGAAATGCCGGGGTGTAAGCAGACGCTTTTCCCGACTGAAGTCCTGACTCACCTCCAGTGCCGGATTATCAAACTGCCAGACGCGCACGACCTTTGGCGCGACGACGCGACAGGACGGCACGACCGTTCTTGGTAGCCATGCGAGCACGGAAACCGTGGGTACGAGCGCGTTTGATAGTGCTTGGTTGGAAAGTACGTTTCATGTCGTGTTACCTGGGTTCGTCCACAACGGGCCGGAATGGCCCCCGTTTTAAGAGACCGGGGATTCTAGAGAAAGCAAGCCTCTAGGTCAATTTCCAACCAGCGTTTACTTCAAATAGATATCGCGCCTGGATAGCGGCTTCATCGCAGGACTCCAGATATAGAAATAAAAAGAAGGGAATTATTTAAAGCTTTTCTGTAAAGCTTATAAAAGCAAGGCTGGCACCTATCTGTGGATAACCATGCCTAGGCCTTGTAGTCCGCCATGTACAGAGAATGACAACTACAGGGGAAAGCGGTGTTCAGCCTGTGCTGCGCTGTCGGATAAGCTGTGTGTGGAATGGCTACTTATCCACAGGGAGGTTATCCACCGACTTCAACCCCCACTTGTGCAACGACCTCACGGGCGGTTATCCACAGAGCTTATCCACCGACCGCCTGTCGTCTTGCTCGTTGTTAAGGCATTGATAAATCATGGTGGATGAGCAACCTGCATGTGGATAAGTGGGCGTCCGCTCGCTACAATGGCCGCTTGTTTTTGCCTCACCGGCTTTCAACTTAGGGGATATCCGTGTCAGTGGAACTTTGGCAGCAGTGCGTGGAGCTTTTGCGCGATGAGCTGCCTGCCCAACAATTCAACACTTGGATCCGTCCGCTACAGGTCGAAGCCGAAGGCGACGAGTTGCGCGTCTATGCACCGAACCGTTTCGTTCTTGACTGGGTCAACGAAAAGTACCTGGGACGGGTCATGGAACTGCTCGATGAGCATGGCAATGGCATGGCGCCTGCGCTGTCCTTATTAATAGGCAGCAAACGCAGCTCTGCGCCGCGCGCCGCCCCCAACGCCCCGTTGGCCGCTGCGGCCTCCCAGGCCCAGGCTGTCGCGGCGCCGGTTAACCATGCCGCACCGGCCCCCACGCCGGCACCGAGCAAGCGTAATGCACAAAAAGTGGCCGAGGTCAGCGAAGAGCCCTCGCGGGACAGCTTCGACCCAATGGCCGGCGCCAGCTCCCAACAAGCTCCGGTACGCGCCGAACAGCGCACCGTCCAGGTCGAAGGCGCGCTCAAGCACACCAGTTACCTGAACCGCACCTTTACCTTTGAGAACTTCGTTGAGGGCAAGTCCAACCAACTGGCGCGAGCGGCAGCCTGGCAGGTCGCGGACAACCCCAAGCATGGCTACAACCCACTCTTCCTTTATGGTGGCGTAGGCTTGGGTAAAACCCACTTGATGCACGCGGTGGGTAACCACCTATTAAAGAAGAACCCGAATGCCAAGGTCGTGTACCTGCATTCCGAGCGTTTCGTGGCCGACATGGTCAAGGCGCTGCAGCTGAACGCGATCAACGAGTTCAAGCGCTTCTACCGTTCGGTGGACGCCTTGCTGATCGACGATATTCAGTTCTTCGCCCGCAAGGAGCGTTCCCAGGAAGAGTTTTTCCACACCTTCAACGCATTGCTTGAAGGCGGGCAGCAGGTCATTCTTACCAGTGACCGCTACCCGAAAGAAATCGAAGGTCTGGAAGAACGTCTCAAGTCGCGTTTTGGCTGGGGCCTGACGGTTGCCGTCGAGCCGCCGGAGCTGGAAACCCGGGTGGCGATCCTGATGAAGAAGGCTGATCAGGCCAAGGTCGAACTGCCTCACGATGCCGCATTCTTCATTGCCCAGCGTATCCGCTCGAACGTCCGTGAGCTCGAAGGCGCCCTCAAGCGGGTCATCGCTCATTCGCACTTCATGGGCCGCGACATCACCATCGAGTTGATTCGCGAGTCCTTGAAGGATTTGTTAGCGCTCCAGGACAAGCTGGTTTCTGTGGATAACATTCAGCGCACTGTCGCTGAATACTACAAAATCAAGATATCCGACCTGCTGTCCAAACGCCGATCGCGTTCGGTGGCTCGCCCGCGTCAGGTGGCGATGGCCTTGTCCAAGGAGCTGACCAACCACAGTCTGCCGGAAATTGGCGATGTGTTTGGCGGACGCGACCACACCACGGTGTTGCACGCCTGTCGTAAGATCAACGAACTTAAGGAATCCGACGCGGACATCCGCGAGGACTACAAGAACCTGCTGCGAACACTGACCACTTGATGACCACCAGCGCAGCTTATTAAGGCAAGGGACTAGACCATGCATTTCACCATTCAACGCGAAGCCCTGTTGAAACCCCTGCAACTGGTCGCAGGCGTCGTCGAACGCCGCCAGACCTTGCCGGTACTTTCCAACGTGCTGCTGGTTGTCGAAGGCCAGCAATTGTCGCTGACCGGTACCGACCTGGAAGTCGAGCTGGTCGGTCGTGTACAGCTTGAAGAACCGGCCGATCCAGGTTCCATCACCGTGCCGGCGCGCAAGCTGATGGACATCTGCAAAAGCCTGCCCAACGATGCGCTGATCGACATCAAGGTCGATGAGCAGAAGCTCGTGGTCAAGGCCGGTCGCAGCCGTTTCACCTTGTCGACGCTGCCGGCCAACGACTTCCCGACGGTGGAAGAAGGCCCAGGCTCGCTGACCTGCAGCCTCGAGCAAAGCAAATTGCGCCGTTTGATCGAACGCACCAGCTTCGCCATGGCGCAGCAGGACGTGCGTTACTACCTCAACGGCATGCTCCTGGAAGTGTCCGCCGGTATCATCCGCGCCGTCGCCACCGACGGTCACCGTCTGGCCATGTGCTCGATGCAGGCCGATATCGGTCAGCCAGACCGCCACCAAGTCATCGTCCCGCGCAAAGGTATCCTGGAGCTCGCGCGCCTACTGACCGAGCCGGACGGCAATGTCAGTATCGTGTTGGGCCAGCACCATATCCGCGCCACCACGGGTGAGTTCACCTTCACCTCGAAGCTGGTGGACGGCAAATTCCCTGACTACGAGCGCGTGCTGCCCAAAGGCGGTGACAAACTGGTCTTGGGTGACCGCCAGGCGCTGCGCGAGGCGTTCAGCCGTACCGCGATCCTGTCCAACGAGAAGTACCGCGGCATTCGTCTGCAATTGGCCAACGGTCAGCTGAAAATCCAGGCGAACAACCCGGAGCAGGAAGAGGCGGAAGAAGAAGTGGGCGTTGAATACAACGGCGGCTCTCTGGAAATCGGCTTCAACGTCAGCTACCTGCTCGACGTACTGGGCGTGATGACCACTGAGCAAGTGCGTCTGATCCTGTCGGACTCCAACAGCAGTGCGCTGGTGCAGGAATCCGATAACGACGACTCGGCCTACGTTGTCATGCCGATGCGTCTGTAATCAGCTAGATGTCCTTAAGTCGCGTCTCGGTCACCGCGGTGCGCAATCTGCACCCGGTGACCTTCTCCCCTTCCCCCCGCATCAATATCCTTTACGGCGCTAACGGCAGCGGCAAAACCAGTGTTCTGGAAGCTGTTCACCTGCTGGGGCTTGCTCGTTCGTTTCGTAGCACCCGTCTGTTACCGGTCATCCAATACGATCAGTTGGCCTGCACCGTGTTCGGACAGGTGGAGTTGGCGCAAGGCGGTCACAGTGCCTTGGGGATATCACGGGACCGGCAAGGCGAATTCCAGATCCGCATCGATGGGCAGAATGCCCGCAGCGCCGCGCAACTGGCGGAGATCCTGCCGTTGCAGTTGATCAACCCGGACAGTTTCCGTTTGCTGGAAGGCGCGCCGAAGATTCGTCGACAGTTTCTCGACTGGGGCGTGTTCCACGTGGAACCGCGGTTCATGGCCACTTGGCAGCGCTTGCAGAAGGCGCTGCGCCAGCGAAATTCCTGGCTGCGGCATGGTACACTTGACGCCGTTTCGCAAGCGGTTTGGGACAGGGAACTGTGCCAGGCCAGCGCTGAAATAGATGAATACCGCCGCGCTTACATCAAAGCCTTGAAACCGGTCTTCGAGCAGACCTTGAGCGAACTGGTTGAGCTTGAGGGCCTGACGCTCAGCTATTACCGAGGCTGGGACAAGGACCGGGAACTGAGCACCGTACTGGCTGGCTCGCTGCAGCGGGACCAGCAGATGGGCCATACCCAGGCTGGACCGCAACGCGCTGACTTGCGCCTTAGATTGGGCGCACATAATGCCGCGGACATCTTGTCCCGGGGGCAGCAGAAGTTGGTGGTGTGTGCATTGCGTATTGCCCAGGGCCATTTGGTCAGCCAGGCTCGACGCGGTCAGTGTATTTATCTGGTGGATGACTTGCCGTCCGAATTGGACGAAGCCCACCGCCGCGCACTCTGCCGCTTGCTGGAAGACTTACGCTGCCAGGTTTTTATCACCTGTGTAGATCACGAATTATTGAGGGAAGGCTGGCAGACGGAAACGCCAGTCGCTCTGTTCCACGTGGAACAGGGCCGTATCACCCAGACCCACGACCATCGGGAGTGAAGGCATTGAGCGAAGAAAATACGTACGACTCAACGAGCATTAAAGTGCTGAAAGGCCTGGATGCCGTACGCAAACGTCCCGGTATGTACATTGGTGACACCGACGATGGCAGCGGTCTGCACCACATGGTGTTCGAGGTGGTCGACAACTCCATCGACGAAGCCCTCGCCGGTCATTGCGATGACATCAGCATCATCATCCACCCGGATGAGTCCATCACTGTTCGTGACAACGGTCGTGGCATCCCGGTAGACGTACACAAAGAAGAAGGCGTTTCCGCAGCCGAGGTCATCATGACCGTGCTGCACGCCGGCGGTAAGTTCGATGACAACTCCTACAAGGTTTCCGGCGGTCTGCACGGCGTAGGTGTATCGGTCGTGAACGCACTGTCCGAAGAGCTTGTTCTTACCGTTCGCCGCAGTGGCAAGATCTGGGAACAAACCTACGTCCACGGTGTGCCTCAGGCGCCAATGGCGATCGTAGGCGACAGCGAAACCACCGGCACCCAGATTCACTTCAAGGCTTCCAGCGAAACCTTCAAGAACATCCACTTCAGCTGGGACATCCTGGCCAAGCGGATTCGTGAACTGTCCTTCCTCAACTCCGGTGTCGGTATCGTCCTCAAGGACGAGCGCAGCGGCAAGGAAGAGCTGTTCAAGTACGAAGGGGGCCTGCGTGCATTCGTTGAATACCTGAATACCAACAAGACTGCGGTCAATCAGGTGTTCCACTTCAACGTCCAGCGCGAAGATGGCATCGGCGTGGAAATCGCCCTGCAGTGGAACGACAGCTTCAACGAGAACCTGTTGTGCTTCACCAACAACATTCCACAGCGCGATGGCGGTACTCACCTGGTGGGTTTCCGTTCGGCGCTGACCCGTAACCTGAACAACTACATCGAACAGGAAGGCCTGGCGAAGAAGCATAAAGTCGCCACCACCGGTGACGATGCCCGTGAAGGCCTGACGGCGATCATTTCGGTGAAAGTGCCGGATCCGAAGTTCAGTTCCCAGACCAAGGACAAGCTGGTTTCTTCCGAAGTGAAGACCGCGGTCGAACAGGAAATGGGCAAATACTTCTCCGACTTCCTGCTGGAAAACCCCAACGAAGCCAAGCTGGTGGTCGGCAAGATGATCGACGCCGCCCGTGCCCGTGAAGCAGCGCGCAAGGCCCGTGAGATGACCCGCCGCAAAGGCGCGCTGGACATCGCCGGTTTGCCGGGCAAGCTGGCCGACTGCCAGGAAAAAGACCCTGCCTTGTCCGAACTGTACCTCGTGGAAGGTGACTCTGCTGGCGGTTCCGCCAAGCAGGGCCGCAACCGCCGCACCCAGGCCATCCTGCCGCTCAAGGGCAAGATCCTGAACGTCGAGAAGGCGCGCTTCGACAAGATGATCTCCTCCCAGGAAGTCGGCACGCTCATCACTGCGCTGGGCTGTGGCATCGGCCGCGATGAGTACAACATCGACAAGCTGCGTTATCACAACATCATCATCATGACCGACGCCGACGTCGACGGTTCGCACATCCGCACCCTGTTGCTGACGTTCTTCTTCCGTCAGTTGCCGGAGCTGATCGAGCGCGGCTACATCTATATCGCCCAGCCTCCGCTGTACAAGGTCAAGAAAGGCAAGCAAGAGCAATACATCAAAGACGACGACGCCATGGAAGAGTACATGACGCAGTCGGCCCTGGAAGATGCGAGCCTGCACCTGAACGAAGAGGCCCCAGGCATTTCCGGCGAAGCCCTTGAGCGCCTGGTCAACGACTTCCGCCTGGTGATGAAGACTCTCAAGCGCCTGTCGCGCCTGTACCCACAGGAGCTGACCGAGCACTTCATCTACCTGCCGGCTGTCAGCATGGAACAGCTGTCCGATCACGCTGCGATGCAGGATTGGCTGGCCCAGTACGAAGTTCGTCTGCGCACCGTAGAGAAGTCTGGCCTGGTGTACAAAGCCAGCCTGCGTGAAGACCGTGAGCGTAACGTCTGGCTGCCAGAGGTCGAACTGATCTCCCACGGCCTGTCCAACTACGTCACTTTCAACCGCGACTTCTTCGGCAGCAACGACTACAAGACTGTCGTCTCCCTGGGCGCGCAACTGAGCACCCTGCTGGACGAAGGCGCGTACATCCAGCGTGGTGAGCGCAAGAAAGCCGTTACCGAGTTCAAGGAAGCCCTTGAGTGGCTGATGGCCGAAAGCACCAAGCGCCACACCATCCAGCGCTATAAAGGTCTGGGTGAAATGAACCCGGACCAGCTGTGGGAAACCACCATGGACCCAGGCTCGCGCCGGATGCTGAAAGTCACCATCGAAGACGCCATCGGCGCGGACCAGATCTTCAACACCCTGATGGGTGATGCGGTCGAGCCTCGTCGTGACTTCATCGAAAGCAATGCGTTGGCGGTGTCTAACCTGGATTTCTGATCCACAGCCACCCTGCCCCAACGAAAAAGGCCAACGCATATGCGTTGGCCTTTTTTTCGCCCGTTGGCCCTAACTCGCCACCGAAGCCTCACTCCCCGCCGCCACACTCTCCAACCGATACCCATACCCATAAATCGTCAGCAACTGCCAACCTCGATCCGCCGTCAGCCCGAGTTTGTTGCGCAGACGGTAGATGTGGGTGTCGAGCGGGCGCGACGAGGTCATTTCCTCGTGGGTCCAGAAGCGCTCGTAGAAATACTCCCGGGACAGTGGACGGCCCAGGTTGGCGAACAGGCAGCGGGCCAGGCGGTATTCCCGTTCGGTCAGGCTGATGGGGATACCGGCGCGGGTGACGGTCAGTTCGGCGTCGTCGAATTCCAGGTCGTTGAATACCAGCACGTCGCTGGCTGGAGCACGTTGCAGGTTATGGCGTCGCAATACGGCTGTGACCCGGGCCTTGAGTTCGTTAGGCCTGAAGGGCTTGCTCACGTAGTCGTCGGCCCCGGCGTTGAGGGCCTGGACCACATCGTGCTCGCCGTCGCGGCTGGTGAGCATGATGGCGGCCGGGGGCGAGTCCATGTGCTCCCGCGTCCAGCGCAGCAGCGACAACCCGCTGATGTCGGGCAATTGCCAGTCGAGGATCAACAGGTCGAAGGTTTCCCGGCGCAGCTGCCGCAACAGGTCTTCGCCGCGCTCAAAACTGTGCAAGGTCCAGGCTTGCTCGCCCCTGCCGGGGATTTGTTGCAGTGTCTGTTCCACCCGGCGCAGCTCGGCCGGTTCGTCATCCAGTATGGCGACACGCATGGGATGCGATTCCTTGATCTCGAGAGTAACGGACATCATCAGGGTGGCCTGCAATCTGAACAAATATTCCACTTGCCCGATGTAACCTCGGCGGGCCGATAAGTTGTCGGGTTGCAGGTCCCCTGTCGCTGGCAGTGACAATACCGGCTCATGACGCGCAGGGAAAGGTAGCAGCGCGCCACCTATCGAGTCCGCTATAGTCTTTGGTCTTCAGCCTGCTGGGGCGACACGCGACCCCCCATGAAAAAAATCCCCCGTTCCTATGTTCTGTCAGGGTGCTTATGAGCAACCAGCGTCGTCGTGAAAGCCGTGAACCGACCCAAGTCCAACGCATGTTTCGCCAATTGGTACGGGAATGGTTGTGGATAAGTCTTCTTCTATTACCGCTCACCGCGTTGTTGTCGTTCAGTACCCAGCCAACACGCCACGGGCCAGAAGCGGCGTTGTTGTCGGTGTTTGTGGTCGCTGTTGTGCTGGGGTTGCTATTGCTGCGCCCTCGCCTGGCGCTGTGGACGACAGTGGGTGGCATGAGCATGGCCCTGCTGATCAGTGTCGTACTTGCGGCTGAAGGTTGGTGGTGGTCGCCCATGGCGAGCGTGCTGGGCATCGTGTTTGGCTATCTGATCTGGAATTGGCGGCGGCTGAGCGTGGTGCTGGCCTACTTTGGCTGGGAACTGGCGCGCCTGGATGCGGAGCCCAAGGTGTTCCCCGAACGGCGTCGTGCGCCCTACACGGGCAGCGACCGCTTGCAGGGCCAGATCATGGCCCTGGAGCAAGCCATGGGGAGAACCCGGGACACCCGTCGCTTTATTGCCGATGGCCTCGAATACCTGCCGGTGGCAACAATGATCAGCGATCCCCAAGGCAAGATATTGCTGGGTAACCGCAAAGCGCGTGATCTCTTCGGCCATGGCTTGGCGGGGGGCGATGTATTGGAGCATCTCGCGCAGCTGGGTTACCCAGGACTGGAGCGCGGGGTGCCTCACCGATTATCCACATTGCCCCTGGTGGAGTTTCGCGACAGCCGGGAGCGCAGCCTGCGTCTGGAACGAGCCCCGCTATTGCCGGTTGATGGTGAGGCGCCGATAGGCTGGTTACTGAGCCTCATCGACCTGAGCGCGGAGCGCGAAGCCGAAGAGCAGCGCAGCGTCATGCTGCGTTTTTTGTCCCATGATTTGCGCGCGCCCCACTCGGCGATCCTGGCCCTGCTGGATGTGCAGCGGCATCAGAACGGAGCGAATAATCCGCTCTTCGATCAGATCGAGCGGCAGGTGCGTCGCGCCTTGGAATTGACCGACGGCTTTGTGCAACTGGCCAAGGCCGAGTCTGAGGCGTATCAATTCCAACCGACGCTGTTCGCCATGTTGGTCCTGGATGTACTTGACCAGGCGCTGCCCATCGCCCAGGCAAAACGCATCCAGTTGATTCATGAAATAGAGGATGAAGAGGCGATGGTGAGCGCGGATCAATCATTGCTGACCCGTGCCCTGTTCAATCTGCTGGAAAATGCCATCAAGTACAGCCCGCCCGACGCCTGCATTTCCCTGCAGGTTCATTGCACGTCGGGTTGGTTGACCTGCAACGTCGCCGACCAGGGCAAGGGCATCAGCGCCGAAGAACTACCGGACCTGTTCAGCCAGTATCGACGGTTTTCCTCGGCTCACGGTGTGGATGGCATTGGCTTGGGACTGTCGATGGTCAAGGCCGTGGTGGACCATCATGAGGGGAAAATCGAATGCCATAGCGTGGTAGGCAAAGGCACGACGTTCAGCCTGCGATTCCCGTTGTTGGCGGAGTAAAGATCGTCCGAACGGGGCCCGAGCCTTCGGACGATCTTGGTGCTATAAAAAACTTATGCACCTGTCGGCGGCTTTTATGTTTTTATGAAATATGTATTAAAAACAAATACATAAAACAGAAAAGTTACGAATTTTGAAAAAACGGTGCACAGGTTATCCACAGATATCAAACAGCGGCTTGTTCCGTGGGCACTTCCGCGACAGGACCGGGTGGAAGCGAACCCATCTCCCGTTGGGTCTGTTCGTTCCAGGTTTGTACGCGTTCATTGAGCTCGGCAATGGCGCGGGGCCCGCTACCTTCGGCATACATGGGCTTGCCGATCACCACGGTGATGACGCCCGGTGTCCGGAGCCAGCCACCCTTGGGCCAGAACTTGCCGGCATTGTGTGCAATCGGCAGCACCGGCAGGTCAGCGTTTACCGCCAATGCGCTGCCACTGCGGGAGAATTTGCCGATCGTCCCGTAGGGAACACGGGTACCTTCTGGAAAGATCAAAACCCAAACCTTGTCCTTGAGTAGCTCATCACCTTTTTTCGCCACTTGCTTGAGAGCAACCTTGGGGTTGTCCCGGTCAATGGCGATGGGGCGCAGCATTGCCATGGCCCAGCCGAAGAAAGGTACGAACAGCAGCTCACGTTTGAGCACTTGGCTCAGGGGCTCGAAGTAAGCCGAAAGGAAGAAAGTCTCCCAGGTGCTCTGGTGGTTGGACTGGATCACGCACGGCCGCTCAGGCACGTTTTCGGCGCCTTTTACTTCATACCGTATCCCCAGAAAAACCTTGCTCAGCCACAGCGCGCAACGGCACCAGTACACATTGATAAAACGGTAGCGCGTCCTGAACGACATGAAAGGCGCTACAAAAAAACTCAACGTGCACCACAACAACGAACTGGTGCCCAGCAGCAGGTAAAAGAGAAAGGTTCTGATGGCCTGCAATATCGACATAGCGGCATTTACCGTTGCGGGCAGTGCCCGACTGTTTAAGCGCTTCCCGAACAGTCCTTGATCAGGATGTCTTGGGAGCTCTAATTGTGGATAAGTTCAGCGGCAATCGCCGCCAAGTCTTCAAAAATCAGGGTGCCCACCGGCAGGGTCTTGCCCAGAGTCTTCTCGCCTTTGCCGGTCTTTACCAAAACGGGCTGACAATCGACGGCCTTGGCCGCCTCCAGGTCACCCAGGCTGTCGCCGACGAACCACACTCCCGCCAGCGTTACATCGTAGTGAGCGGCAATGGTTTTCAACATGCCCGGCTTGGGCTTGCGGCAATCACAACCTTCGTCCGGCCCGTGCGGGCAGTAGACGATCAGCCCGACTTCACCGCCCTGCTCGGCCACCAATGCGCGCAAGCGCTCATGCATGGCCTCAAGGACCGCGAGGTCGTAGTAACCGCGGGCAATGCCCGACTGGTTGGTGGCAACCGCCACCGTCCAGCCGGCCTTGCTCAACTGCGCGATGGCTTCGATCGAACCGGGGAGCGGCAACCACTCCTCCACCGATTTGATATAAGCGTCGGAGTCGTGGTTGATCACTCCGTCCCGATCGAGAATCAGCAGTTTCAACAGCAGCCCCTCAACCCAGCATGGAAATGTCGGCAATATTGAGGAACAGGCCCCGCAGGCGCGCCAGCAGTGCATAGCGATTCTTGCGAACATCTTCGTTGTCCGCATTCACCATCACGGCTTCAAAGAACGCATCGACAGGATCGCGCAGTGCTGCCAGGCGTGCCAGCGCTTCGGCATACTCGCGCTTTTCCATCAGCGGTTGCACGGACGTAGACGCCTGCTGGATAGCCGAGTTGAGTGAGAACTCCACGGCGTTATCAAAGTACCGCGCCTCAGGTACGGCGAAAATTGTAGGCTCGGCCTTGCTCAGCAGATTCGACACCCGCTTGTTCACCGCCGCCAGCGCTGCTGCTTCCGGCAGTTGGCGGAAAGCCTGCACCGCTTGGACGCGCTGGTCGAAGTCCAGGGCCGAACCGGGCTTGAGGGCACGCACCGACAGATAGGTGGCGACATCGACGCCTTCGTCTTCATAACGCGCACGCAGGCGGTCGAAGATGAATTCCAGCACCGCGTCGGCCAGACCGGCAGACTTGACCTTGCTGCCGAACGCATTGACGGCGAACGCCACAGCGTCGTTCAGGTCCAGGTCCAGTTGCTTGTCGATCAGGATCCGCAGCACACCCAACGCCGCGCGACGCAGGGCGTACGGGTCTTTGCTGCCGGTAGGCAACATGCCGATGCCGAAGATACCCACCAGGGTGTCGAGCTTGTCGGCGATGGCCACGGCCGCACCGGTCAGGGTGGTCGGCAGTTCAGCGCCGGCACCGCGGGGCATGTACTGCTCGTTCAGCGCCAGGGCCACGTCTTGCGGCTCGCCGTCGTTGAGGGCGTAGTAGTAACCGGCGACACCTTGCATCTCCGGGAACTCACCGACCATTTCGGTGGACAGGTCGCACTTGGACAGGATGCCGGCACGGGCGGCGCGCTGGGCGTCGCCGCCAATGCGTGGAGCGATGAAAGCAGCCAGTTTCGAAACGCGCTCGGCCTTGTCGTAGACGCTGCCGAGTTTTTCCTGGAACACCACGTTCTGCAGGCGTTCGTTGAAGCTTTCCAGCGGTTGCTTCTTGTCCTGCTTGAAGAAGAACTCGGCGTCCGTCAGGCGCGGGCGAACGACTTTCTCGTTACCGGCGATGATCTGCTGCGGGTCCTTGCTTTCGATGTTGGCGACGGTGATGAAGCGCGGCAGCAACTTGCCTTCAGCGTCCAGCAGGCAGAAATACTTCTGGTTGTCCTGCATGGTGGTGATAAGCGCTTCCTGCGGCACTTCAAGGAAACGTTCCTCGAACGAGCACACCAGCGGCACTGGCCATTCCACCAGCGCGGTCACTTCGTCCAGCAGACTTGGCGGCACGATGGCGGTGCCTTCCTGCTGGGTGGCCAACTCTTCGGTGCGCTTGCTGATCAGTTCGCGACGCTCGTTGGCGTCAGCCAATACGTAGGCGGAACGCAGGTCGGCCAGGTAATTGGCCGGCGAGGTGATGCGCACGCTCTGCGGATGATGGAAGCGGTGACCGCGGGAATCGCGACCGGCCTTCTGGGCCAGGATCGTGCAGTCGATGACTTGGTCACCGAGCAGCATCACCAGCCATTGGGTCGGACGCACGAACTCTTCCTTGCGCGCGGCCCAGCGCATGCGCTTGGGAATCGGCAGGTCGTTCAGGGAATCTTCGACGATGGTCGGCAACAGGCTGGCGGTCGGCTTGCCCTTGATGCTCTGGCTGTAGCGCAGCTTCGGCCCGCTCTGGTCGATTTCGCTCAGGTCCACGCCACATTTCTTGGCGAAACCGAGGGCGGCTTGGGTTGGGTTGCCGTCGGCATCGAACGCGGCCTGGCGTGGCGGGCCGTCGAGGTTGATGCTGCGGTCCGGCTGCTGGGTCGCCAGGGCGGTGATCAGCACGGCCAAACGACGCGGTGCGGCGTAGACATGCTTGGCTTCGAAGTTCAGGCCAGCGGCTTGCAGGCCTTTCTCGATACCGGCCAGGAACGCATCGGCCAGGGTGTTCAGGGCTTTGGGTGGCAGTTCTTCGGTGCCCAGTTCAACCAGAAAATCTTGAGCACTCATTGTGCAGCCTCCAGCTTAGCCAACACTTCATCACGCAAATCCGGGGTCGCCATCGGGAAGCCCAGCTTGGCACGGGCCAGCAGGTAGGCTTGCGCAACGGAACGCGCCAGGGTGCGTACACGCAGGATGTATTGCTGGCGCGCAGTCACGGAAATCGCCCGGCGTGCGTCCAGCAGGTTGAAGGTATGGGACGCCTTCAACACCATTTCGTAGCTCGGCAACGGCAGCGGCTGGTCCAGCTCGATCAGGCGCTTGGCTTCGCTTTCATAGAAATCGAACAGCTCGAACAGCTTGTCGACGTTGGCGTGTTCGAAGTTGTAGGTCGATTGCTCCACTTCGTTCTGGTGGAACACGTCGCCGTAGGTCACTTTGCCGAACGGGCCGTCGGCCCATACCAGGTCGTAGACCGAGTCCACGCCTTGCAGGTACATGGCCAGGCGTTCCAGGCCATAGGTGATTTCGCCGGTCACCGGGTAGCATTCGATGCCACCCGCTTGCTGGAAGTAAGTGAACTGGGTCACTTCCATGCCGTTGAGCCAGACTTCCCAGCCCAGGCCCCAGGCGCCCAGGGTTGGCGATTCCCAGTTGTCTTCAACGAAACGAATGTCGTGCACCAGCGGGTCGAGGCCGACGTGCTTGAGCGAGCCCAAGTACAGCTCCTGGAAGTTTTCCGGGTTCGGTTTCAGGACCACCTGGAACTGGTAGTAGTGCTGCAGACGGTTCGGGTTTTCGCCGTAGCGGCCGTCAGTCGGGCGGCGGCTGGGCTGCACATAAGCGGCGTTCCAGGTTTCCGGGCCGATGGCACGCAGAAACGTGGCAGTGTGGAAAGTGCCGGCGCCTACTTCCATATCGTAGGGCTGAAGTACCACGCAACCTTGCTCGGCCCAGTATTGCTGGAGGGCGAGGATCAAGTCTTGGAAGGTACGCACGGCTGGCGTAGGCTGGCTCACGAAATTCACCTGTTTCTTGGGCTGCGATTTAAAGAGCGGGAGTATACCCGATTCGTTCGTGCGCACGCCCCCTGGAGCCTTATGCCACGCTGCTTTTGGTGTTCTGACGATCCTTTGTACATGGCTTATCACGATCAGGAGTGGGGCACGCCGCTGCGCGATGCGCAGGGTTTGTTCGAGTTGCTTTTGCTCGAAGGGTTCCAGGCCGGGCTGTCCTGGATCACCGTTTTGCGCAAACGCGAGCGCTACCGGCAGGTGCTGTTCGGCTTTGACGTGCAGCGCGTGGCGCAGATGAGCGATGCAGAAATCGACGAGCTGATGCTCGACCCCGGCATCATCCGCAACCGCCTCAAGCTCAATGCGGCCCGGCGCAATGCCCAAGCCTGGCTGGCCCTGGAGGATCCGGTGGCGTTCCTCTGGTCGTTCGTGGACGGCAAGCCGGTCATCAACCACTTCAAGGACCGCTCCGAAGTGCCGGCCATCACGCCCCAGGCCGTGCAGATGAGCAAGGGCCTGGAAAAAGCCGGCTTCACCTTTGTCGGGCCGACCATTTGTTACGCCTTGATGCAGGCCTCGGGAATGGTCATGGACCACACCCAGGACTGCGACCGCTACGCGGAGCTGGCAAACGGCGGTTAGAATAGCCGGCTCGCAACACGCCCATGAATTCAGGAGTGACCTGTGGATAAGTTGAAAGGCGCCTTGCTGGTCGGCGCTCTGCGGTTGTTTGCGATGCTGCCTTGGCGCGCGGTGCAGGCGTCGGGTTCGGCCATCGGCTGGCTCATGTGGAAGCTGCCCAATCGTTCCCGCGACGTGGTGCGGATCAACCTCGCCAAGTGTTTCCCCGAGATGGACCCGGCCGAGCGCGAACGCCTGGTGGGCCAAAGCCTCAAGGACATCGGCAAATCCCTGACCGAAAGCGCCTGCGCTTGGATCTGGCCGGCCCAGCGCTCCATCGACCTGGTGCGGGAAGTCGAAGGCCTGGACGTATTAAAAGAAGCGCTCGCTTCCGGCAAAGGCGTGGTGGGCATCACCAGCCACCTGGGCAACTGGGAAGTGCTCAACCACTTCTATTGCAGCCAGTGCAAACCGATCATTTTCTACCGTCCGCCCAAGCTTAAAGCGGTGGATGAATTGCTGCGCAAACAGCGCGTGCAACTGGGCAACAAAGTCGCGGCGTCGACTAAGGAAGGTATCCTCAGCGTCATCAAAGAGGTCCGAAAGGGCGGTCAAGTGGGCATTCCCGCCGACCCGGAACCGGCCGAGTCTGCCGGCATCTTCGTCCCCTTCTTTGCCACCCAGGCCCTGACCAGCAAGTTCGTACCGAACATGCTCGCCGGTGGCAAGGCCGTCGGCGTATTCCTCCACGCCCTGCGCCTGCCGGACGGCTCCGGCTACAAAGTCATCCTCGAAGCCGCCCCAGACGCCATGTACAGCACCGACACCGAAACCGCCTGCGCCGCCATGAGCCAGGTGGTGGAGCGTTATGTACGGGCCTACCCGAGCCAGTACATGTGGAGCATGAAACGCTTCAAAAAACGCCCGCCAGGTGAGGCGCGGTGGTACTGAAGGCCTGTTGCTGCATATGAGTGACACAGGGATTTGTGGTGAATGCAGGATATGCGAACACCCAAGAACCCCTGTGGGAGCCGAGCTTGCTCGCGATGACGGCGGCCCATTCAACATCAGTGCAAGCTGACCCACCGCTATGGCGAGCAAGCTCAGCTCCCACGGGGATTTGTGATGGATGCGATATCTGTGAACAACCCGGAAAAACTGTGGGAGCGAGCCTGACAGACAACACATATCCAACCGAACGGCTCACCCTGTGGCGAGGGAGCTAGCTCCCGCTGGGCTGCGCAGCAGCCCCAACCAAGCTGACACATTCTTTCAGGCAAACAGAGGTCTATTTTTCCAAGCACAGTGCGGGCTGAATGTCCTAAGCTCGCCTATCCCCAATCAGCCAAGGACGCGTCAATGGGCATTCGAGGTAATGACCGCCAGATCGACAACATCGAGCTCAATGTCAGCGATATCGCCCGAAGCAAAGCCTTCTATGCGAGCGCATTCGGCTGGAGTTTCGTCGACTACGGCCCGACCTACACCGAATTCAGCGACGGTCGTCTGACCGGTGGCTTCACGACCGGTGAACCTGTGCGCCCAGGCGGCCCGTTAATCATCCTGTACGCGGATGACCTTGAAGGCACCCAACTCAGACTCGAGGCCGCAGGGGCGATCATCAGCCGTGAAGTGTTCGCTTTCCCTGGCGGCCGACGTTTCCACTTTATCGATCCGGATGGCTATGAGCTGGCGGTGTGGTCGGCTTCCTGATGGCTGATTGATCACGAGGAGGCGCAAAGCCTCAATCGTGTCCATGATTAAGGACCTGCGATATCGGTGACGTTGGAATGGCAAAGCCATCTCTAAATCCGTCGGATTACCGTCCATTCAGAAATATCGCACTTCCTCTGGTTCATTAATCAAGGAGTCCCCTCATGAAAATCGACTTCACCGGACGCCACGTCTTAGTCACCGGCTCCTCCAGCGGCATTGGTTTCGCCACAGCCAAAGGCTTCCTCGAGTCCGGCGCCCACGTGGTCATCAATGGTCGCAGCGAGAGCAGCGTGGAGGACGCGTTGCAGCGGCTGGGCGACCTTGCTTCAAGTGCCGCGGGCTTTGTGGGTGACCTTAGTCATGAGGCTGGCTGCCAGGCACTGATCGCCAAGCACCCAAGCTTCGATATCGTCATCAACAACCTGGGTATTTTCAAACAGGAAGACTTTTTCGAAACGCCGGACAGCGAATGGCAGCGCTTTTTCGAAACCAACGTGATGTCGGGCGTGCGTGTTTCCAGGGCCTACGCGCCGGGCATGGTCGAGCGCGGTTGGGGGCGGATTGTGTTTGTCTCGTCGGAATCGGGTCTGAACATCCCCGCCGACATGATCCACTACGGCTTTACCAAAACCGCCCAACTGTCCATTGCTCGCGGCCTGGCCAAGCGCCTCGCCGGCACCGGCGTTACGGTGAATTCGGTACTGCCTGGGCCGACGCTTTCCGAAGGAGTTGCCCAGATGCTCCAGGCAGACGTTGAGCGTAGCGGGGAAAGCCTGGAAAAGGTCGCGGCGGATTTCGTCAACCAGCACCGCAGCACCTCGATCATCCAGCGTGCGGCGCGCGTCGAGGAAGTCGCCAACATGATCATCTATGCCAGTTCGGAACAAGCCTCGGCCACCACCGGAGCGGCGTTGCGTGTGGATGGTGGGGTGGTGGATAGCATCGTTTAGGGCCCTATGACACGTTGCAAAAAAACGCCGCTTCCTCGTGAGAGATAAGCGGCGTTTTTTCTTTTGGAAGCAACATGGGTTGATTTGACCCGTTTTCGGAGCGTTGAAGGGTTTGTTCAGCCTACCCGGTTTTCGATCAAACGATCCGAGCCGCCTTCGGCGACACGTTTATCGATCAGCCGGTCCGAGCCGCCTTCGGCGACACGTTTATCGATCAGCCGGTCCGAGCCACCTTCGGCGACACGTTTATCGATCAGCCGATCCGAACCACCTTCAGCGACACGTTTATCGATCAGCCGATCCGAACCGCCTTCAGCGACACGTTTTTCGATCAGCCGATCCGAACCACCTTCGGCGACACGTTTATCGATCAGCCGGTCCGAGCCGCCCTCAGCGACCGTAGGTTGAACAAAAGAAGTTGCGAATGCATTGCCGAGCGCCAGTGCGAGAAGCGAGCCAACAAGCGTTTTGTTGAAAGTGTTCATGTCCTGATCCTTTTTATTCGTAGATGAAGTGAGTTAGACGGTGACGTGCAAACGGACGTCGACGTTGCCGCGTGTCGCGTTGGAGTACGGGCAGACCTGGTGAGCCGCGTCGACCAGCGCTTGAGCATCGGCTTGATCCAGACCCGGCAGATTGATGTGCAGGTCAATGTCCAGACCGAAACCGCCAGGGATCTGGCCGATGCCGACGTGTGCCGTGATTGAGGCGTCAGCAGGGATGCTGCGTTTGCTTTGGCTGGCGACAAACTTCAATGCGCCGATGAAGCAGGCCGAGTAACCGGCGGCGAACAACTGCTCAGGGTTGGTGGCTTCACCACCGGCGCCGCCCAGGGCTTTTGGTGTGGCCAGTTTCACGTCGAGAATCTTGTCGCTGGAAACAGCACGGCCATCACGGCCACCGGTGGAGGTTGCGACTGCGGTATAGAGAACGTTCATGGTGTTTCCTCGCTTGCTGATTGGTTTGATCGATTTGGTTTGCGCTAAATGTTTGTGCGCTAACCAGTTGAGATAAAATTAACGGACAAATAGTTTGCGCGCAAGATAAATTTTTGAAAATTTGCCGAATTTGAATTAACCAGTTGATCCGAAAGGAAATTTATTTTTAAGCGCCGCCGTGTCGACAGAGCGTGTGGGCCGCGAAGTGATTCAAGGGGAAGGAGGTGCTAGGGGGTATCAGCAGGGCCAGCGCAATTGCAGACCTTCGGAGAAAGGGCGTTCAAAGTAGAATGATGGGCTTCTCGATCATTCCCACGCTCCTGCGTGGGAATGCCGCCAGGGACGCTCCGCGTTCCGCTTTTGGAAGGTGATGCAGAGCGTGGACACGATCAAATTCCAACTGATGATGTAAGCCAATCCGACTAAGCAACAGCCACTCGATTACGCCCCAAGGCCTTTGCTCGATACAGAGCTTTGTCCGCATCGTTCATCAGGCTGTGAAGGTCCTTATTACAAGCCTCCGTCGACGCGACGCCGAGGCTGGCTGATATGCAGTGAACAGGCTCGATCATCAAACCCGCAATCGTATCGATGAGCTGTTCTGCAATTTGGGTAGCGACTTCGATGGAAGTGTCCGGAAGCAGGATGGCGAACTCTTCCCCGCCTAGCCGACCATGAATATCCGTTCCCCGAAACGACGAACTGATGACTGCCCCCATCTGGCGCAGAACCTGATCCCCCACCTGATGGCCGTAGGTGTCGTTGATGTGCTTGAAGTGATCCATGTCCAGCATGACGGCGCACAACCCTACCCGCTTGGCCTTGCATTCGTCGTAGAGCTGTTGGGCATGCTCGAAAAAAGCCCGACGGCTCTTCAGGCCGGTCAATTCATCGGTTTGGGCTGCGCGAGTTGAAATGCTGTTGGCCTGTTCCATTTCGCGGGTGAGTCGAAAAGCGGTTTCCAGTGCCTGGGACATTTTGTGTGTAGCGCGGGCGGCAAATGCTGCGAACACCAAAATCGAGAGTGCGATGCCCACTTGAATCGGCGACGGTTGAAACAGCAGCCAGGCGGTGCACGGCAACAGCACCAGGCCAATGGAGACGAGGGTCATATCACGGTAGGCGGAGTAGCAGGACACCGCGCTGACGGACATGCCGACAGTAAAAAGCATGACCAATGCCTGGGACAACAGATCGTCCGCCGGCATGACCGCTAATGCGCCTCCTCCCCAGATGCTGGCGGACAATACCAGTGTGATCCAGTATTTGCGCTCCCAGCGTTGGGGGGTGCGCTCGCTTTCGTCGCTGCGAACATAGGCAACGAACAACGAAATGCGCAACAGCGTCGAGCCAGTCAAGATGGCCAACCACCAAAAGATGACGCTGTGTTCAAAGCGATCCCAGCACAGCCAACACAGCATGATGGCAGCGAGGTAGCTCCCGAACACCGCAGAAACCGATTGGCGAAACAGTTGCTGCAGTCGGTCAGTTCGCACCTGCTCGGCTATGAAGAAAGCCTGGTCATTCCGAGATCCTGGGCAATCCATGTGATCCACCTGATCGTGACGCAACTGAAAGAGAGCGATTGTGGCACCCTGCCAGTAAGGCGAACAACTGAATTACACCCACAGTCCCGATATCCCGATTAAACCGAACCCCGTGGCGAGGGGGCTTGTTCCCGCTGGGCGGCGAAGCAGCGCCAACCATTCCTACAGACAAATCGCATCGTCTGCTTTACCGGATCAGGCAGGCATCAATCCCGCCTCCTGATAGCTCGATATCAAATCATCGAACAGGCTCACATCCGCCCGAGTTCGCGCGATTAACTGAGCACCCGCCACAGCGGTGTAAATAGCGAGGGCTCGGCGTTCACATTCTTGCGTGCCGCCAGTTCCGGCATCTGCCAATACCTGGGCAAGCCACGTTACGTTACCGTCCACAAAGGTCCTGATCTCTCGTGACACCTCATCGGGAAGGTCTTCGTATTCGGCTGCCATGAAGCTGGACAGACAAAGTTTGTTGCCGTCCTGAAGCGACGTTCGAAAAATGGCGGCGTACAGCTGCACGCACTCCTTAGGATCGGTATTGCCGGCCCGGATCCCTTCAAGCACCCGCCGCGTGTCCTGCCAGTAGCGTTCAGCAACCGCCGCGGCCAGGCCGGCCTTGCTCGGGAAGTGGTAATAAATGCTGGCGTTCTTGATGCCCACCTCTTCGGCAATGTTACGGAAATTTATCCCATTGTAACCGTGCAGTTGTGCAGCGGATTTCGCTGCCGCCAAGATGGCTTCTCGAGCATTTTCGTTCACGTTTTGGCCTCATTTCGAAATTCGATTCACTCATGTCGTCGCGATTCTACGCCCGGATTTGCTTACCTGCCAATTGTCAGGTAGGGGGTTGACAGCGCCCGATCTCCAGCTCAATCTTTTACCTACCAATTGACAGGCAGGTAACCGAGTCATGACTTCTTCACAACAGAGCGCTGATGTTTACACCGTTCCTACGATGAAAATTTACGATTGGTTCAACGGCCCTTACCCCGCCCGAGTGCGCATAGCGCTGGCGGAGAAGGGATTGCTCTCGAAAATCGAATTCGTGTCGGTGAATCTCTGGAGCGGCGAACATAAGCAACCCGAGTTCCTGGCCCTCAATTACTCCGGGACACTGCCCGTGCTGGAGCTGAGCGATGGGACGCTGATTGCCGAGTGCACGGCGATTACCCAATACCTGGATAGCCTGGTCGGCGAACCGACGCTGACGGGCGAAACACCTGTTGAAAAAGGCCTCATCCACATGATGACCAAACGCGCCGAGATCGAGTTTCTCGATGCGGTCAGCATGTACTTCCACCATGCAACGCCGGGCCTGGGCCCAAAGGTCGAGCTGTACCAGAATGCAGAATGGGGCGGCCGAATGGGCGACAAGGCGATCAGAGGCATGCGCTATTTCGACAACCTGCTCAAAGACCGGCCTTTTGTAGCGGGTGACAAGTTCTCGATGGCCGATATTGCGGTGCTGGGCGGCATGATCTTCGCCTCGCTGGTGCAGCTCTCCGTTCCTGAAGAATGTGTCGCATTGCGCGCATGGCATGCCAGGATGCAGGAACGTCCCAGCGTGCAGACATGGCGTGCCATGGTCGAGCGTGGCGTTGAGCCGCGATAGCGGGTAAACCCGCCAGAGAAAAACCCAACGCTTTAGGTCGGGTTTTTCCTGGGTATTCCGACCCGCAAGTGAGTCACGGGTGCAAAAGGGGTGGAGCGTAATCTTGAAAGAGCACGAGCAAGCCCGACGTGCTCATTGTTTACGGGTCACTCGACTTGCGACAGCTTAGCGTCGTCGCAACCGGCAGCACGGCACTCGCGCTCGACAGCCTTGAGTATGACGATACGCGCCTCGGTCTTCTCATTGGCACAGTCCAGGTAGAGCAGGCCATCGTTGGAACAGGCGTTGTCACGGATTTTGATCCACTGGATTTGAGCGGCTTTCACTTTTTTCTTTTGCTCCGGGTTCAGAGCACTCATCGTCTTCTTGTATTGCTCGTTGATTTCCTGATCCGACTGAACCATTTTCAGCGACGCGCAATAGGTCCTGTCATAGGCGTTTCTAGGGTTATCGCAACTCATCGCAGATGCCGATGCTGATGCCATTGCCAGCAATGTCCCAACCAACAAAGACTTGATCACTCACTTCACTCCCTGAATGCCCTCTATTCATTAGAGGTCGCGGCGGGGAATTTATCATGAGGGTTGTAGAACAATGAAGCAGATCCTAGGGCTTATTCGGCCTGAACAACGGGCAAATGCTGCTAGGGGTTGGGGAGCAAGTGATTTCTGAAAAAGGCTGCGTAGCTCTCGCCGCCCTCATCGATGCGACTGTCCCGACCAAAGTCGGCGCGCCCGTAGCCCCCTCCACCCCTGCGACTGCAAAGCGGACCCGAAAGACAAGCAACCACCACTCCCCGTCCGCCAGGCTACCCAACCTTGCGCCTTTGCCTACAACTACGCCAGCATCCGCCCGTTTGTGCGCCTTGTCCTCGGGGGTCTACGTTCCGCTTCGGGCCGGCAACTAGCGCACTGTAACTTTCCTAAAGTTGCCGAGGCTCAGCCGCGCAGCCTCGACAATCTCAGGACTGTTTGCTTCTTCTAAGATCCGTAGAGCATTATTTTAATACCAAGGATGACTACCAAATTCGAAGACCATCATGTTTGCAAAGTACTTGTCCAAGTCAAGTAAGTCCCGACAGGTACTACCCTCATAATAAAGTAAGCCGGAGCCGCGATGGTTTGTATTGTTAAGTTTATCGCACTTTTTGGTGTTTCAAACTAAAGCTATACACAAAGCAGCCGATATTTTGCGTGAGCTTTATTTGGTTGCGTAACGAACGAAAAATCACATAGGGAGTACAAAATGTCGTGGGGTTCAGTCAATGCATTTCATATATATGCAACTGTTGGTGTGGGCATCTGCTCCGTATCCTTAATGTTTCTTATACGTGATCCAAAAACACCGAAGTGGTTAGATGTTGCAGTTGCAATTACCCTACTGCTATTGGCGGCACTTTTTTTAGGCTTGGTACAGTCTATTTTTAATATTTTGCCAGAGGACACAATTAGCGATAGGGATTTAAAAAGTGAGTATCAAGTAGCGCTTTATGTTATTCCGTTCTTCACGGCTGGTCTTGCGACTAATCTGTTATCAAATATTATTTTGAACCAGCGCGACTACACAGATACGATGAGCTTCTATGAGGCTGCACGAAGGACAGCTTGGTTTATCTGGATTGCTTTTCTCACTTCGACCTTTGTGGGGCTACTTATGTATGTGGGGTACAAGCAAATAGAGAAATGGTCTATAAGCCGATAATTAAATAAGTTGGAAAAATGTTGCCTGTCCGATTTCTGATTATCGATGAAAATGGAACAGGTAGATTGTGGTGGGGGAATTGTATTTATATTTTGCCTCATTCGAACTGCAATAAACGATGTCGCAAGGATCGCTTATGAGAAACTCAAAAAAAGTAGCGTTGCTTTCAATTGCTTTATCTTCTTTTGCTTTAACTTGGGTCTGTTTTAAATCATTTCCTCTCTCAAGTGTAACCGCTGCTTGGTTAAATCTCGGGGCAGGCTTATTGGCTATACTTGCTATTATGTGTGTCGCTAGTGAGTATTTTTCACCTCCAAAGCCAGGAGATAATATACGAGCGCCGGATAAATTCACCCGAGTAACAGCTGGACTAACGGGTCTTGCATCAGGCGTATTTTGGGTTGCAAGTGCCTGGTATGGAATTTTTCCACCACCCGCGTAACTACTTGATCTATTCCTCTCACTGAGTGGAAGTAAACTTCCTGCCCATCGTCCCATCGACATCCCAAACCAAAAAACGGGCCTGCATTCCCACGCAGCCCCGTTTTTTTTCACCACCCGATCAGATCAAAACGCCGGCAAAACCGCCCCTTTGTACTTCTCAAGAATAAAAGCCTTCACTTCCGGCGTATGCAGCGCCGCCGCCAGCTTCTTCATCGCCTCACTGTTCTTGTCGTCCTCACGGGCAACCAGAATATTCACATACGGCGAGTCGTTCCCTTCAATCACCAACGCATCCTTGGACGGATCAAGCTTGGCCTCCAACGCATAGTTGGTATTGATCAACGCCAGATCCACCTGAGTCAGCACCCGCGGAATGGTCGCGGCTTCCAGCTCACGGAACTTCAAATCCTTCGGGTTCTCAACAATGTCCTTGGTCGTCGACAGGATGTTGTTGGAATCCTTCAGCGTGATCACCCCGTGCTTCGCCAGCAGCAACAGCGCACGGCCGCCGTTGGTGGCGTCGTTAGGGATGACCACGTTGGCACCGCCTGGCACTTCTGCCAGTGTCTTGAACTTGCTGGAGTACGCGCCCAAAGGTTCCAGGTGCACGCCAGTCACGCTCACCAGGTGGGTGCCCTTGGCTTTGTTGAACTCATCCAGGTACGGCTGGTGCTGGAAGAAGTTGGCGTCCAGGCGCTTTTCGGCGACTTGGACGTTCGGCTGGATGTAGTCGGTGAAGACTTTGACCTTGAGGTCCACGCCTTCTTTGGCCAGGGCCGGTTTGACGAATTCGAGGATTTCCGCGTGCGGCACCGGCGTCGCCGCGACGGTCAGGGTGTCGGCGGCGTGGGCGGAAAATGCTGCGGCGGCAGCGAAGGCAACCAGTAGTTTTTTCATTCAGCTAACTCCTTGTGGGGCGCCCGCTCTTGGCGCCTGCCAGCGAATGGCCGGCTCATGGTTTATTGGCCGCGAGGCCTTACTTTCTAGAGAAATGCACAACCAGTTTGTCGCCCACGGTTTGCAGGACCTGGACCAGCACCAGCAGCAACACCACCGTGACCACCATCACATCGGTCTGGAAGCGCTGGTAACCGAAACGGATCGCTAGGTCACCCAAACCACCGGCACCGACCACACCGGCCATGGCCGTGTAGGACACCAGCGTAATCGCTGTCACCGTAATCGCGGCAAAAATGCCCGGGCGGGCTTCCGGCAGCAAGGCGTTGACGATGATCTGCCGCGTGGTCGCGCCCATGGCCTGGGTGGCTTCAATGATGCCGCGATCGACTTCGCGCAAGGCGGTTTCCACCAGGCGGGCGAAGAACGGTGTTGCGCCGACCACCAGTGGCGGAATCGCGCCGGCCACGCCCAGGGAGGTGCCGGTGATCAATACCGTGAACGGGATCATCACGATCAACAGGATGATGAACGGCAGCGAGCGCAAGATGTTGACGATCAGCGACAGCAGCGCATAAACGCCGCGGGCTTCGAGCAACTGGCGCGGGCTGCAGAGGAATAACAACACGCCCAGCGGCAGGCCGAGTAGCACGGTGAAAAGCAGCGAGCCAAAGAGCATCAGCAGGGTGTCGCCGGTCGCCAGCCAGATTTCCAGCCAATCGATGTTGGCGAAGAATGAATTCAACAGTTCCATCAGCGCAGCACCTCCATGTGGACGTCAGCCGCGGTGAAGCGGGCGAATGCCGCCTCCATGTCACCGCCGGTGACGGCGAGGGTCAGTTGCCCGTAGGGGGTGTCTTTGATGCGGTCGATACGACCGGCCAGAATGCTGTAGTCCACGCCGGTTTCCCGGGCGACGGTGCCGAGCAATGGCGCGTAGGTCGCTTCGCCTTGGAACGTCAGACGCACGATGCGCCCTGGTACGTGGGCAAAGTCGTCGCGCTGTTCGCTTTCGTCGATCTGCTCGTCTTCCTGGACGAAACGCTTGGTGGTCGGGTGCTTGGGATGCAAGAAGACCTCGGCCACGGGTCCTTGCTCGACGATCACGCCGGCGTCCATCACCGCCACTTCATCGCAGACGCGGCGGATCACGTCCATTTCATGGGTGATCAGCACGATGGTCAGCTTCAGCTCGCGGTTGATTTCCGCCAGCAGTTGCAACACCGATGCGGTGGTTTGGGGGTCCAGTGCGCTGGTGGCTTCGTCGCACAGCAGGATCTTGGGCTTGGTCGCCAGGGCGCGGGCGATGCCGACGCGCTGCTTCTGGCCACCGGACAACTGCGCCGGGTATTTTTTGGCGTGGTCGGACAAGCCCACCCGCGCTAGCAATTCGGCGACGCGCTGGTCGATTTCGCTGCGGGACAATTCACCCGCCAGCGTCAGTGGCAGCGCCACGTTGTCGGCCACGGTCTTGGACGCCAGCAAATTGAAGTGCTGGAAAATCATCCCGACCTGCTGACGGAAACGCCGCAAGCCGCCGGCGTCCAGGGCAGTGACTTCCTCGCCGTCGACAATGATCTTGCCGCCGCTGGAGTCTTCCAGGCGATTGATCAGGCGCAACAGGGTACTTTTTCCCGCACCGGAATGGCCAATCAGGCCGAAGACCTGACCGTTCTCAATCGTCAGACTGGTCGGGTGCAGGGCGGGGATATCCCTACCGGCGACCCGGTAGGTTTTATGGACGTTTTGAAACTCGATCACGTAGCGAACCTTGTGGGGCGCGTTGGAAAAGGATCAGCGGTTAGCCGGGCGCGCATTTTAGCCTGTCCGTATAGAGGTTCTTAGCATTTATTTGCGATTGAACCAGCCATTTGGCAATAAGGCGATCAAAGGACATAAAAAAGGAACGCGGCGAACCGGTATCGGTCACTCACTAAGCAACTCGAAAATGCCCGGGTACCGTGCCTGCGGCATCGAACTCAAGAGTCCTGGCCACGGCGGGGATCGCAACGAGGAGTTATGTCTGATGAGTACCAACAAGCCCACCGGCACCGAAAGCCAACTGGCCGGGACCGACACGCTGGATCGCGGCAACACCAATGCCAAGCTTGAAAGCCTGGAACAGTTTCGCTCCGACGCCACCGAGCAGGCGCTACGCACCAATCAGGGCGTGAAGATTGCCGACAACCAGAACACCCTCCGGGTCGGGGCGCGCGGGCCTTCGTTGCTGGAAGACTTCATCATGCGTGAGAAGATCACGCACTTTGACCATGAGCGCATCCCGGAGCGTATTGTCCACGCCCGCGGCACCGGCGCCCATGGCTACTTTCAGAGTTATGAAGCGCATTCGGCGCTGACCAAGGCTGGTTTCCTACAGGATCCGAGCAAAAAAACGCCGGTATTTGTGCGTTTTTCCACGGTGCAAGGTCCACGAGGATCCGGCGACACCGTGCGAGATGTGCGGGGCTTTGCGGTGAAGTTCTTTACCGACGAAGGCAACTTCGACCTGGTGGGCAACAACATGCCGGTGTTTTTCATCCAGGATGCGGTGAAGTTTCCAGACTTCGTCCATGCGGTGAAACCGGAACCCCACAATGAAATTCCTACGGGCGGTTCGGCCCACGACACCTTCTGGGATTTTGTCTCGCTGGTGCCGGAGTCGGCCCATATGGTGATTTGGGCCATGTCTGACAGGGCCATTCCCAAAAGCCTGCGGTCCATGCAGGGTTTCGGCGTACACACCTTCCGCATGATCAACGCCGAGGGCCGGAGCAGCTTCGTCAAATTCCACTGGCGCCCCACAGTCGGCACCTGTTCGCTGGTGTGGGACGAAGCGCAGAAGCTCGCCGGTAAAGATACCGACTACCACCGTCGCGATCTTTGGGAGTCGATCGAGATGGGGGACTACCCGGAATGGGAATTTGGCGTACAAATTGTCCCCGAGGAAGACGAGCATAAGTTCGACTTCGACCTCCTCGACCCCACCAAGCTCATTCCCGAAGAGCTCGTTCCTATCACGCCCCTGGGCAAGATGGTATTGAACCGCAACCCGGATAACTTCTTTGCCGAGGTCGAGCAAGTCGCGTTCTGCCCTGGGCATATCGTGCCGGGCATCGATTTCACCAATGATCCGCTGCTGCAAGGCCGGCTGTTTTCCTACACCGATACGCAAATCAGCCGACTCGGTGGGCCGAATTTTCATGAGCTGCCGATCAACCGGGCGATTACTCCGGTGCATAACGGCCAGCGTGACGCCATGCACCGCACCACCATCGACAAGGGCCGCGCTTCCTACGAGCCGAACTCCATCGATGGCGGCTGGCCGAAGGAAACCCCGCCCGGCCCGCAGGACGGCGGCTTCGAAAGTTATCCAGAGCGCATTGATGCCCACAAGATTCGTCAACGCAGCGAGTCGTTTGGCGATCACTTTTCCCAAGCGCGGCTGTTCTACAACAGCATGAGCCCCCACGAGCAGGAACACATCATCGCCGCCTACAGTTTCGAACTGGGCAAGGTGGAGCGGGAGTTCATTCGGGCACGACAGGTCAATGAAATCCTCGCCAACATTGATCTGAAGTTGGCCGAGCGGGTGGCAATAAACCTCGGGCTGCCAGCACCGACCGCCTGCACCGTGGACGTACCGAAACCTTCGTTGGAACAATCCCCCGCCTTGAGTCAGGCGAACCTGCTGTCCGGGGACATCAAGACCCGTAAGGTGGCTGTGCTGGTGGCCAACGGTGTCGATGGAGCGATTATCGATGCGCTCAAGCAAGCCCTGGAAGCCAAGGGGGCTCACGCCAAAGTGCTGGGGCCAACCTCCGCACCGGTCACCACAGCCGCTGGGCAAAAGCTGCCGGTGGATGCGTCCATGGAAGGTATGCCGTCCATTGCCTTTGATGCGGTGTTCGTCCCAGGTGGCGCGGAATCGATCAAAGCCTTGAGTGCGGACGGTGTGGCGTTGCATTACGTACTGGAAGCCTACAAGCACCTGAAAGCCATCGCGCTCAACGGCGAGGCCCGGCAATTGCTGGTGCTGTTGAAGCTGGAGGCGGATGCGGGGCTGATTCCTGACGCGGATGCCAGCCAGTTCCCGGCATTCTTCGACGCTATTGCCCAACATCGGGTGTGGGCGCGGGAGCCTAAGGCCAAGGCGATTCCGGCTTGATGGGCGGCTGACAGAGCTTTTGTTGGTAGGACGCTATCGCGAGCAGGCTCGCTCCCACAGTGGTTTTGTGTCGATCACAAAGCCTCATGTGGGAGCGAGCCTGCTCGCGATGCTTTTTAGGGATTGCGCGGTGTCAGCACCATTTGCGCCGGCACGTTGCGCAGAATCTGCTTCTGCAGTTTCAAATCAAACCCCGGGTCCAGTTTCTTGACCCGCTTGGTCAGCAAAGTCGCCAACCACGGATAATCGTCGGTGCGCGGCGCCTGGATGCTGACGTCACATTGAAAATTCACCACGTCGGCGGCAATGGCATCCAGTTGTCGACGCATTTTCTGGATATCGCCGATATTCAGCGCAACTGTCGTGCTTTCAGCACTCGGGTCGATCACTTTGGCGACCGGTTTGGCTTCGGCGGCCTTGAGGGCGGCCTCGGCTTTTTCCAGCTCGACCTTGCGGGCCTCGGCAATGGCGCTGTTGACCTCACCGGAGAGCGCCGGCGCCTTGGGCATCAAGGCTCGGGCTCGGCTCAGGGCGGTGGCGGCGGCGTTTACATCGCCTTTTTGCAGGTCAATTTGGCTGCGGCGCAGATACGCCTCGGCCAGTTGCCGTTGGTAGGGTTCCAGCGCCGGGTCTTCCGGCGACTGGGCCTGCAAGGCGGCCAGTTGGTCTTCAGCAGTGGCCAGCTCATTGCCGGCCAGACTTTGTTCAAACTGCACGAGGGCCGGGCCCCGGGTGTCGGGGGCTTCGGCGACTGGCGGCGAACTCTGGCAGGCGCCCAGCAGCAGGGAAAATGCGACAAGGAGCAGATAACGGGAGGCGAACGGCTTCATTCCTGCGACTCTCTATTTGCGCAAAAAGCGAGCAAGTCTACACCCCTCGGCGGGGCAGGACAAAACTCAGCAGAAATAGCGCGGCGGCGCTGACCACAATCGACGGCCCGGCCGGGGTGTCCTTGAACCACGATAGCGCCAGCCCGCCGCATACTGCGAGCATGCCCAGCAGGCTCGCGCCCAGGGCCATCTGCTCCGGGGAGCGGGCGTGCCGCTGTGCTGCGGCTGCCGGGATAATCAGCAAAGAAGTAATCAGCAATACACCGACGATTTTCATCGCCACGGCAATGACCACCGCAATCAACAGCATCAACGCCAGCCGCAAACCCACCACGGGCAAGCCTTCGACCCGCGCCAGTTCCTCATGCACAGTAACCGCCAGCAACGGGCGCCAGAGCGCTACCAGCAGCAGCAGGACGGCCGCGCTGCCACCCAGGATCCACGAAAGATCCATGGGGCTGATGGCAAGCAGATCACCAAACAGGTAGGCCATCAGATCAATCCGCACGTCATGCATGAAGCTTAGTACCACCAGCCCGAGAGACAGGGTGCTGGGCGCCAGAATGCCCAGCAGCGTGTCGGACGCCAGCGGTTGACGCTGTTGCAGCGTCACCAGCAGCACCGCCAGCAACAGGCAGCCGACGGTCACCGCCACTGCGGGGCTGACGTCCAGCAAAAAGCCCAGGGCCACGCCCAGCAAGGCCGCGTGGGACAAGGTATCGCCGAAATAGGCCATGCGCCGCCAGACCACGAACGAGCCCAGGGGGCCGGCCACCATCGCGAGGGCCAAGCCTGCGAGCAGGGCGTACAACAGAAAATCAGCCATGCTTGCAGCCATCTCCATGAACATGGGTAGTAACAGACGAGTCGCTGACCACCGAACCATGCAGGTCATGGGCGTGGTCGTGATGGTGGTGATAAATCGCCAGGCTTTGTGCGTTCTTTCCGAACAGTTCGACGAATGCCGGATCGCCGCTGACCTGCTCGGGATGCCCGGAACAGCAGACGTGGCGATTGAGGCAGACCACCTGGTCAGTGGTGCTCATGACCAGGTGAAGGTCATGGGAAACCATCAGCACGCCGCAGCGGTGACGGTCGCGCAGGCGGGTGATCAGGCTGTACAGCTCGGCCTGACCGGTCACGTCGACCCCTTGCACGGGCTCGTCGAGCACCAGCAACTCGGGTTCGCGCAGCAGAGCGCGAGCCAGCAACACGCGCTGCATTTCACCGCCGGAAACACTTTGTACCGGACTGTCGATCACCTGTTCGGCACCGACTTCGTTGAGCGCCGCCAGGGCCCGTGCGCGATCCACGCCAGGCACCAGGCGCAAGAAGCGCAGTACCGACAGGGGCAGCGTCGGGTCGACATGAAGCTTTTGCGGCATGTAACCGACCCGCAGCTTCGGCTTGCGCCAGACGCTGCCGCTGTCGGGTTTGAGCAACCCCAGCACGGCACGCACCAGGGTCGTCTTGCCGGCGCCGTTGGGGCCGATCAGGGTGACGATCTGCCCCGGCTCGACGCTCAGGTGAATATTATCCAGCACGCTCTGGCCGGCGAACGTCACGCCTACGTGCTCGAGACGGATCAACGCATTGCTCATCAGGCCCCCTGGCAACCGGAGCAGAGCCCGACCACTTCGACGGTCTGGGTATCAACCACGAAACCCACTTCTTTGGCGCTGGCAACGATGGCATCGCTGATGGACTTCTGCTCCAGCTCGATAGCGGCGTGGCATTCGCGACAGATCAGGAACTGGCCCTGGTGCGCGTGTTCCGGATGATTGCAGCCAACAAAGGCATTCAACGACGAGATGCGATGCACCAGGCCGTTTTCCAGCAAGAAATCCAGCGCCCGATAAACCGTGGGCGGCGCGGCGCGGCGGCCGTCCTGCTCACTGAGCACCGCGAGTATGTCGTAGGCGCCCAGCGGCTTGTGGCTTTGCCAGACCAGCTCCAGCACGCGTCGACGCAAAGCGGTCAGGCGCAGCCCTTGGCGCGCGCAGATGGCGTCGGCCTCGGACAGCGCGGTGTGCACGCAGTGAGAATGGTCATGGGGACGACTGGCAAGGGGCGTAATAGGCATGGGCAGCGACGATTTTAGTGAGAGACGTTATTATGTTACCCGTTCTCGCCTCTTCGAGTGGTCATCGTGTCCCGAAATTTTTCGATCTTTGTCGCTTTTGTCGCCAGTTTTCTGCTGATCGGCCCGGCCCAGGCCGAAGTCAAAGTGCTTACCAGCATCAAGCCATTGCAACTGATTGCCGCCGCGGTGCAGGACGGCGTGGCGGTTCCTGAGGTCCTGCTGCCGCCCGGCGCTTCACCTCACCATTACGCCCTGCGGCCTTCCGACGTACGGAAGGTGCAGTCGGTGGATTTGCTCTACTGGATTGGCCCCGACATGGAAAGTTTCCTGCCGCGCGTGCTGAACGGTCGTACGTTGCCGTCCGTCGCGGTGCAGGATGTGCCGGGGCTCAAGTTGCGTCACTTCGCCCAGGACAGTCATTCCCACGCCGAAGATGAGCATGGCGCCGATGAGCATGATCACGACCATCGCCCCGGTACCATCGATGCCCATCTGTGGCTCTCGCCAACCAATGCCCGGGTGATTGCCGCCAAGATGGCTGCCGACCTGAGCGCGGCCGATCCGGCTAATGCCAGCCGCTATCAAAGCAACCTCAAGGGTTTCAACCAGCGTCTCGATGCGCTGGATGCGCGTTTGAAGACCCGTCTGGCCAGCGTCGCGGGCAAGCCGTATTTCGTGTTCCACGAAGCGTTCGACTATTTCGAAGACCACTACGGCCTCAAGCACGCCGGAGTTTTTGCCGTGGCCACCGAAGTCCAGCCCGGCGCCCAACACGTGGCGGCGATGCGCAATCGCTTGCAGGCCGTGGGCAAGACGTGCGTCTTCAGCGAACCGCCCCTGCGCCCGCGCCTGGCCGAAACCCTGGTGGCCGGGTTACCGGTGAAATTGGCGGAGCTGGATGCGCTGGGCGGCTATACCCCTGCGACGGCGCAAGGGTATGAGCAGTTGCTGGAGAAGTTGGGGAATGATCTGGCGGGGTGCCTGGAGTCGCTATAACTGCCGAGCGCAAACCCTGTGGCGAGGGAGCTTGCTCCCGCTCGGTTGCGCAGCGACCGCAAAATCTTAGGGCTGCTGCGCACGCACCCCAGCGGGAGCAAGCTCCCTCGCCACAGAGGCATTCAGTTGCGTCAGAGGGCGAACGGCAACATCGCACTGACCGTCTGCCGCTGCGCCAGGCGCTGCTGAAACTCCATCGGATCGTGGATCAGTACATCCTGCCCGGCAAAAGACTCGGCGGCGATCAACCGTGACAGCCAGAAGCGCACGCATGCCACGCGCAGCATCGTCGGCCATGACTCGGCCTCGGCGGCCGTGAATGGGCGCAGCGCCGCATAAGCCCCCAACAAGGCCCGCGTCCGTGGGCCATCGAGCACACCGTTGTCATCCGAACACCAGTCGTTCAGGGCGATGGCAACGTCATACAGCATTGGCCCGGAGCAGGCGTTATAGAAGTCGATCAGCCCGGTCAGGTGTGTGCCCTCGAACATCGCATTGTCGCGGAACAGGTCCGCGTGGATGTTGGCCCGGGGCAGCGCCAGAATTTTTACCTTCTGTTGGGCGATTTCATCCAGCGCAGCCTCCAGCAACCGGCGGGGTTCGGTATCCAGGTGCGACAACAGCTTCGCGCCCTCCTCCTGCATCCAGTCCAGGCCGCGATCGGTCTTGCGCTTGATCATGTTGTCCTTGGTCGCCAGGTGCAGATGGGCCAGCAACTCCCCCACCTGGGCGCAATGCTGTGCGTTGGCCTGCTTGATGTGCTTGCCGGCCAGGCGCGGTTGCAGCAGCGCCGGCTTGCCAGCCAGTTCTCGCAGCGCAATGCCGTCGGTGGTACGCAAGGCGTAAGGCACCGGCAGGTCGGCGTCATGCAGCACATCCAACAGCTCGATGAAGAACGGCATTTCCTGCACCGGGCCGCGTTCCACCAGGGTCAGGACAAATTCACCCTGCTCCAGGCTGATAAAAAAATTGGTGTTTTCGCTGCCGGCGGCGATCCCCTGGAAATCAAGCAGGCGGCCGAGCCCATAAGGGGCGAGAAAGGTTTCCAGCTCGGGCCGAGCCAGGGGAGTGAACACAGACATGGTTAAAAACTGCCAGTACGGGCGCCCATCAGCGAGCGCCGGTTGAAGTCGAGAGCGGTATTACCACTCAAAGATTTTCCACGATGGAATCAGCATATCCGGCTGATCCGAGCGGATGAAATTCCCGTCGCTGCCATCGGCACGGACCAGGAAATAAGGCTTGCCGTTCTTGGGCGTGACCTTGATCGCGTACAGAAAGCCGTTTTGCCGGTACTCCTGAATGGTCCTATCGCCTTCGGTGCGGATGGTGACATCCGGGTCCGCCGAGGGGGCGTCGTCCGCCGCCATGACGGCCAGCGGGGTGATTGCAAACAAGCCAGCCAGTAACAGGCGATTTAGTGTACGCATGATAACCTTGTCCCTTTGTCGTCAACGGTCCCGCTATTCTAGCCCCGGACCCGCCGAAAAGGTTGATCCTGCTCATGAGCCAAGCCCCCCTCGTCCTGGTGGACGGTTCTTCTTATCTTTATCGCGCCTTTCACGCGCTACCACCGCTGACCACCTCCAAAGGCCTGCCGACAGGCGCGGTCAAGGGCGTGCTGAACATGCTCAAGAGCCTGCGCAAACAGTATCCGGACAGCCCGTTCGCCGTGGTGTTCGATGCCAAGGGTGGGACCTTTCGCGATGAGCTGTACGCCGAATACAAGGCCAACCGCCCCAGCATGCCCGACGACATGCGCGTGCAGATTGAGCCGCTGCATGCCAGCGTCAAGGCCCTGGGCTTCCCGCTGCTGTGCGTGGACAACGTCGAAGCCGATGACGTGATCGGCACCCTGGCCCGCAGCAGCGCCGCAGCCGACCGGCCGGTGGTGATCTCCACCGGCGACAAAGACATGGCGCAACTGGTCGACGGGCACATTACCTTGGTCAACACCATGACCGGTAGCGCCCTGGACGTGGCTGGCGTGAAGGAGAAGTTTGGCGTCGCTCCGGAGCAGATCATCGATTATCTGGCATTGATGGGCGATTCTTCCGACAACATTCCCGGTGTTCCGGGCATCGGTCCGAAGACCGCCTCGGGCCTGCTGGTGGGCGTCAATGGCGGCCTGACCGAGCTGTATGCGCAACTGGAGATCGTCGCCACCTTGCCGATTCGTGGCGCCAAGACCCTGGCCGCCAAACTCGAAGAACACAAGGAAATGGCCCTCCTCTCCTACGAGCTGGCGACCATCAAGACCGACGTGCCGTTGGATGTCGGTCTCGACGACCTGCAAATGGGCCAGCCGGATCACGAGAAACTCGCCGAGCTGTATACCCTGCTGGAGTTCAAGAGCTGGTTCGAAGAAAACCAGCGCGATGCCAAGCGTGCCGGTCAGGAGATCGTCGAAGCTGCCGACGAACAACCCGGCGCCGCTGAGGCCAAGTACGAGATCATTCTCGACCAGGCACGTTTCGACGCCTGGCTCGCCAAGCTTGAACAGGCGCCGCTGTTTGCTTTCGTCACCGAAACCAATGGTAACGACGCCCAGCATGCGCAACTCGTAGGGTTGTCGTTTGCCGTCGCGCCCTTTGAGGCGGCCTACGTTCCCTTGACCCATTCCTACATGGGCGTGCCGGAGCAACTGGATCGCGACACGGTGCTCAAGGCGCTCAAGCCATTGCTGGAGAACCCGAACAAGCTCAAGGTCGGCCAGCATGCCAAATTCGAAACCAACATCCTGGCCAACTGCGCCATCGGTGGTGATCAAAACAACGGCATTCTTGTGCAAGGCATTGCCTTCGACACCATGCTTGAGTCCTACGTACTGGACTCCACAGCAACCCGTCACGACATGGACAGCCTGGCGCTCAAGTACCTGGGACAAAGCAAGACCGATATCCAGGACATCGCCGGCAAAGGCGTCAAACAGCTGACCTTTGACCAGATTGCCCTGGAGCTGGCCGGCCCTTACGCCGCCGAAGACGCGGACGTGACTTTCCGCCTGCACCAGGCCTTGCAGGAAAAACTGGCTGCCACGCCAAGTCTGGGCAAGGTGCTCAACGAAATCGAAATGCCGCTGATGCCGGTCCTGGCACGCATTGAGCGCCAGGGTGCGCTGGTCGATGCCAACCTGCTGGGGGTGCAGAGCGTTGAGTTGGGCGAGAAGCTGGTGGCTCTGGAACGCGAGGCATTTGCCATCGCCGGGGAGGAATTCAACCTGGGTTCACCCAAGCAACTGGGGGTGATCCTCTACGAAAAACTTGGCTTACCGGTGCTCAGCAAAACCGCCAAGGGCCAGGCGTCTACCGCCGAAGCGGTGCTGGCCGAGCTGGCCGAGCAGGATTATCCGCTGCCCAAGGTATTGATGCAGTACCGCTCGCTGAGCAAGCTCAAGAGCACCTACACCGACCGCCTGCCAGAGCAGATCAACAGCCGCACGGGCCGCGTCCATACCAATTATCAGCAAGCGGTCGCCGCTACCGGGCGACTGTCCTCGATCGACCCCAACCTGCAGAACATTCCGATTCGCACCGCCGAAGGCCGCAGGATTCGTCAGGCATTCGTTGCGCCGAAAGGCTACAAGCTGCTGGCGGCGGACTACTCGCAGATCGAACTGCGGATCATGGCGCACCTGGCCAAGGATGAAGGCCTGCTCCACGCCTTCCGCAATAATCTGGATGTGCACCGGGCCACCGCCGCCGAGGTTTTCGGCGTAGAGCTGGACGCCGTCACTCATGACCAGCGCCGCAGCGCCAAGGCGATCAACTTCGGCCTGATCTACGGCATGAGTGCTTTCGGTCTGGCCAAGCAGATCGGTGTGGATCGCAAGCAGTCCCAGGCTTACATCGACCGCTACTTTGCCCGCTACCCAGGCGTACTGGCCTACATGGAGCGCACCCGTGCCCAGGCAGCTGAGCAAGGTTACGTCGAAACCATTTTCGGTCGTCGGTTGTACCTGCCGGATATCAACGCGAAAAATCCGGCTTTGCGCAAAGGCGCAGAACGCACGGCCATCAACGCGCCGATGCAGGGCACAGCGGCAGATATCATCAAGAAAGCCATGGTGGCGGTGGATCGCTGGCTGAGTGCGTCGGGGCTGGATGCCAAGGTCATCCTGCAGGTCCACGACGAATTGGTGCTGGAGGTGCGCGAGGATCTGGTCGACCAGGTGCGCGAGGAAATTCGCCAGCACATGAGCGCCGCCGCCACGCTGGATGTGCCGCTTCTGGTGGAAGTGGGCGTGGGCAATAACTGGGATGAGGCGCACTGAGTCTCAACTGCCGAAATTGCGGGGACCTGTGTGGGTCGGGGGGGATATGGTAGGCCCTGTGGCGAGGGAAATCCCCTCGCCAAATCGAATCCTGGCCTCATTAGTTCGGAAAATTCCTAAGGTTATTTCCAAAAATAATCTGAACTAAAACCGTGAATTGCTACTCAGAGTTTCTGAAAGGCTGGTGAAGCCCTTCAATGCTCCTATGTTGTGTTAAGTGTTGGCAGATATCTGGACCCCGCCCTAGCGGTCCGGAACTTGGACCCCGAACTTCCCCCTCCCCATACGAAGTCCGGGGTTTTTTTTGCCCGCGATTTGGCTTATTCCGCCTCTTCGCTGCCCTTGTCTGCCAATTCCATCCAGTCGGCCAATACAGTGTAGGCCTCTTCCAGGCCCATGCGCTTGGGCGCCGAGAACAACTGGATGGTGATCGTCTCGCCCCACCCCTTGCGGATTTCCGACTGCACTTTGAGCAGGGTGTTCTTGGCTGCGCCGTAGGTGAGCTTGTCTGCCTTGGTCAGCAGGATGTGCATCGACATACCGCTGGCGACAGCCCAGTCGAGCATCAGCAGATCGAAGTCGGTCATTGGATGACGGATGTCCATCATCAAAATCAGCCCCTTGAGGCTCTCGCGGCTGCCCAGATAGGCTTCCAAATGGCGCTGCCAATGCTGCTTGAGCGGAATCGGCACCTTGGCGTAGCCGTAACCGGGCAGGTCGACCAAACGGCGTTCATCGTCTAGCTTGAAGAAGTTCAAGAGCTGCGTGCGACCCGGGGTTTTCGAGGTGCGTGCCAGGCTTGCATGGGTCAGGGTGTTCAGTGCGCTGGATTTACCGGCGTTGGAACGCCCGGCGAAAGCCACTTCAAAGCCTTCATCGTCGGGGCATTGATCGACTTTGGCGGCGCTGAGCATGAAGGTGGACTGTTGGCACAGGCCGAGGATGGGGTTCTTCAGTTGCATGGGATTTCCGATGTGGGTGGCGTCGGGAATGGACGCGGCAAGCTGTGTCGTTTCCGTTTCAGTGACGCCAGTATATAATGCCGCAGATTTTGTGTGCGCTTTGTCCCAGCGTAGGATGAAGCTCACGGGAGCGACCGACTGAAATTGCGCACTAGAACGCAGCTCGCTCTCAACCCTGAAAAGGTCGTTTTATGACGAAATGGCTGCTAGCTGCCGGTGTCTTGATGCCGCTTTACAGCGCTCAGGCTACACAGGATCCGGAAGCTGTGTACAACCGTGTTTGTGGTGCCTGTCATTCCGGCCAACTCCCCATGGCACCCCGCAAGGGTGATCAGGAAGCTTGGACGCCGAGGTTGGCGAAAGGTATGGAGACGCTGGTGCAACACGTGACCCAGGGTTTCAAGGCGATGCCGCCGCGTGGTTTGTGCATGGACTGCAGTGCCGAGGATTACCGAGCCATCATCCAGTGGATGAGCGAGTAAACCCGGTCCATAACTCTTTAACCCTTAGCCGTAGTTGGATTAGCTGATGAACAAACTGATCGTGAGTCTGCTGTTGACATTGGGGATATCCGGCGTAGCCCATGCCGCTGGCGATGCCGCCGCCGGCCAGGCGAAAGCCGCCGTATGTGGGGCCTGCCATGGTCCGGATGGCAACAGCATGGCACCAAACTTTCCGAAACTGGCGGGCCAGGGCGAGCGTTACCTGACCAAGCAGTTGAAGGACATCAAGGACGGCAAGCGTGTCGTGCTGGAAATGACCGGCCTGCTGACCAACCTGAACGATCAGGACCTGGCGGACATGGCGGCTTATTTCGCCAGCCAGAAGGGCAGCGTTGGCGCCGCCGATCCAAAACTGGTCGCACGTGGTGAAGCGCTGTTTCGCGGAGGCAACCTGGAAAAGGGGCTTCCAGCTTGCACCGGTTGCCACTCGCCTGACGGCAAAGGTAACGCAGCGGCCGGCTTCCCGCACCTTGGGGGCCAGCACGCTCAGTACGTTGCCAAGCAGTTGACTGACTTCCGCAAGGAAGCAGACGGTCGTAACAATGATGGCGAGGCGATGATGCGCACCATTGCCCGCAAGCTGAGCGACGAAGAGATCGCGGCGGTGGCCAGTTACATTCAGGGCCTGCACTAAGACCGTTGGCCGGGCGTTGTGAGGGTTTACATCTCTTGCAACGTTAACGCTCGATTAATCTGTCGATGCGAACATCAAAAGGGTGGCTTTGGCCGCCCTTTTTTGTGGCCGCTACCGTTACACTAGCGAACTTGAACCCGTCACGGCCTGTCTGAAAAACACGCCTCGCGAGGTCACCTCATTGTCCAGGAGTAAAGCATGCGTAATCTGATCATCAGCGCCGCGCTCGCCGCTGTCAGCCTGTTCGGCATGGCCGCCCAAGCCAACGCCGAGGAATCGAAAGCCCCTTACGTCGAATTGAGCAATCCCGTTCCGGTGGCCGTGCCTGGCAAGATCGAAGTGGTGGAACTGTTCTGGTACGGCTGCCCGCATTGCTACGCGTTCGAGCCGGTCATCAACCCATGGGTCGAGAAACTGCCTTCGGACGTTAACTTCGTACGCATTCCGGCCATGTTCGGCGGCCCATGGGACGCCCACGGCCAGATGTTCCTGACCCTCGAAGCCATGGGCGTCGAGCACAAGGTTCACGCTGCAGTGTTCAATGAGATCCAGGTTGAGAAGAAGCGTCTGACCGATCCTGAAGAAATGGCTGAATTCCTCGCCACCCAAGGTGTGGACAAGGACAAGTTTCTGGCGACGTTCAACTCCTTCGCCATCAAGGGCCAGATCAACAAAGCCAAAGAACTTGCCAAGAAATACGAGATCACTGGCGTACCCACCATGGTCGTCAACGGCAAATACCGCTTTGATATCGGTTCGGCCGGTGGTGCTAACCAGGCGCTGGAGCTGGCCGACCAGCTGATTGCCAAAGAGCGAGCGGCAACCAAGGCCGCCGCCAACTAAGCGCGGCGCTGACCATGGCCCGCTGGAGCACCGAACGCGTCGTTGGCCTGCATGAACCGCGGGTCAATGAGCATCATATCGCCTCCACGGGCCTGCCTGCCGACAACTGCCTGCGGCTGCTCAGTTTCAATATTCAGGTGGGCATCAGCACAGAGCGTTACCGGCATTACCTGACCCGTGGCTGGCAACATTTGCTGCCGCACACCGGACGCGCCGTCAACCTGCAGAAGATCGGCGACCTACTGAAAGATTTCGACCTGGTGGCCTTGCAAGAGGCCGACGGTGGGAGCCTGAGATCGGGCTACGTCAATCAGGTGGAGCATCTGGCTCAACTGGGTGCTTTCCCCTACTGGTACCAACAACTCAATCGCAACCTCGGACGCCTGGGCCAGCACAGCAATGGTGTGTTGAGCCGCCTGCGGCCGTGGGCGATAGAAGACCACCCGTTACCCGGTCCCAAGGGACGCGGAGCGATCCTGGCGCGCTTTGGCGAAGGTCCGGAGGCGTTGATCGTGGTCATGATGCACCTGGCCCTTGGGGCTCGTACCCGAACGATGCAACTGGCCTACATCCGCGAGCTGATTGGTGACTACAAGCACCAGGTATTGATGGGCGACATGAATACCCATGCCAACGACTTGCTGCAAAATTCGCCGTTGCGTGATCTTGGGCTGCTCGCCCCACAACTCGAAGCCACATTCCCCAGCTGGCGCCCCCAGCGCTGTCTGGACCATATTCTGCTGAGCCCCACCTTGACCCTCGAACGGTTCGAGGTGCTGGCTCACCCCATTTCCGACCACCTGCCTGTCGCGGTCGAAATTCGTCTGCCGGGTTCGCTCACGGCGGATGCATTCCCCGCACTGAGTCCTGCCCCTCGCGGATCCCATGAATGAGCGACGAAGCCGAACGCTGGAGAGAGAAGTACTTCAAGAGCATCGAACAGCAAGAAAAGCTCGAGCGCCGCTGGGCGGCTCGGCTCGACTTGCTGCGTCGCGGCCTGGTGCGCAGTACGCTGGCCGCCGAAGGCACTGACCGGGCGGTCGATCAGTGCATGAAAGAAATGCGCGAAGTGGTGCGCAGCGATGACATGGATGCCGCCCTCGCCGCTCTTTTGCCCCGCCTGGAAAAAGCTGTGCTTGATTCCGAGCAGCGTCGCGAGACTCGAGTCGAACAGGTGAGCGCTGCATTGACTTCCCTGGTCGCTCAGTTGCAAACCTTGCCGCTGCCAAAGGAAGTCAGCCGGCCCTTGAAAAAGTTTTCCAAGCAGTTGGAAGACCGGGTGGACCAGGCTCGGGAGATTCCTTTGCTGCTCAGTGAACTGAGCAGCTTGCAGGGCCAGGCGCTGAGTGTGCTGGAAGCGCCCACTGAACCGAATCGTCCCGGCCTGCTGCAACGGTTGTTTGGTGGCCACGGCCAGGAAGAAGCGGCGCCTCCGTCGCACGAACCTGCCCAGCGCAGCGCGGTAACGGTTTTGGAAGCGACACCGCCGGCACCGGCACAGTTAGCGACTGACGCTGCGCCTGCCATAACTCCAGTTCCAGCCCCGGCAGTGTTAGCCGGACCCGCGGCAACAGTCGATGAAGCGCCTGAAACGGTCGCGTTCATTCCGCCAATGGTCGATCCCGATCCCGATCCAGAACGCTCTCCGTCGCCGGTATCCGAAGCTGCCGAGCCGACTCTGGAACGAGATGAGGCTACCGAGCAGGAGGAGGCAACCGAGCCGGCACCGATTCCCACGGAACAGGCGGTGCCGGTACCCGCCCTTGGGAACCCTGATGAGCTGATGCCCGAGGAGCCGCCGCAAGCGCTGGACGAGTCGCTGCCCCTCCCGGAAGAGCCCGTCGAACCCTCGGCCGCGGTCGAGCCGGCAGCGTCTGAGCCGGAGGACGACCATTATGAACTGCCCGACTCACCGGAGCCGTCCTACAGTTCGGTGGCCAGGCATATAGAAGACACCCTGTTGGGCCTGCTGGGCGATCTGACCCTGCCCGAGCGTCACCGTCCCCAGGCCGAGGCCATGCGCGAACGGCTGCAAAATGGCTTGAACTGGTATGAATTACTGCCCATTCTCGACGATCTTGCCGTACTCATGCTGGCAATTACCGACACCGGCCAACATGAATTCGAAGCGTACCTGCAGCGCCTCAATGATCGGCTTGAGTCCTTCCAGAGCAGTTTACGGGCAGCCAGTGAAGACCATGCCGATAACCAGTCGGCCTCCCGGGAAATGGACACGCAGATTCGCGAGCAGGTGGATGGCTTGCAAAGCAGCGTGCAGGAAGCTGATGACCTGGAAGGTCTCAAGCAAGTGCTGGAGAACCATCTTGAAGGCCTGCTTGGCACGATGGACCAGCACCAGAAGCAGCGCGATCAGCGCGAGCAGGAAGTGTCGGCTCGCCTCAAAAGCCTGGCCGAGCGCGTCGCGCTGATGGAGCAGGATGCCCAGGTTGTCCGGGATAATCTTGAAGAGCAGCGGCAAAAAGCGCTTATCGATCCGCTCACCGGGCTGCCTAACCGCGCCGCCTGGTCCGAGCGTCTCGAACAGGAAGTTGCCCAATGGCAGCGGCACGGCAACAGTCTGCTGCTGGCCATGCTCGATCTGGATCACTTCAAGCGCATCAACGATAACTACGGCCACCTGGCAGGTGATCGGGTGCTGAAGATCATCGCTTCGGTGCTGCGTAGACGTCTGCGTGGCAGCGATTTCATCGCCCGCTTTGGCGGTGAGGAATTTGTCCTGCTGGTGCCCGACACACCGCTGGCGGCCGGGGCAAGACTGGCCGAGTCCCTGCGCGCAGCCATCGAGGCCTGCCCGTTTCACTTCAAGGGTGAGCCGGTCACAATCACCGTGTCCGTGGGCATGACCGCGTTCAAAAGCGGGGAGCACAGCGATTCGGTGCTTAAAAGAGCCGATCAGGCGCTATATAGAGCCAAAAATGCCGGGCGCAACCGAGTGGAATGGGGCTGAAGGCAATTGTTCCATTTTGTGAATCCCGCTATACGAGCCAGATCATCGCAACGCGATACGTTACACTGTTGCATTACCCCAGCGCGTAATGCACCTGCCATGAAATTTTTTTCGCTCATTGCCTTCTTACTGGTTCTGGCCGGTTGCGCCAGCGGCCCCAGGCTCGATACCAGCCACCCTTCAGTCAATCATGACAACCGTATCCAGTTCGTGGTGCTGCATTACACTTCCGCTTCCCTGGAGCGGTCCCTGGCTCTGCTCACCCACGGCGAAGTCAGTGCGCATTACCTGATCGGCGATGATAAAAGCGCGACCGTCTACAAGCTGGTAGATGAAGGCCGGCGCGCCTGGCACGCCGGAGACAGTGAATGGGATGGCCGGACCTGGCTCAATTCCAGCTCCATCGGCATTGAGATCGTCAATCCCGGTTTCGTCGATACGCCCACCGGGCGCCTCTGGTATCCCTACAGCGAAGCTCAGGTCCAGGCGTTGATCGCCTTGCTCAAGGACATCTCCCAGCGTAATGGGATCAACCCGCGCAACATCATTGGGCATAGCGATATTGCCCCGATGCGCAAGCTTGACCCTGGGCCGCTGTTTCCCTGGAAGCGCCTGGCGCAAGCTGGGGTGGGGATTTGGCCAGACGAGCAGGCGGTAATCCGCCAGCAGGCGGTTTTCGCGGCGCAGGTACCGAACGCCAGTTGGTTCCAGGCCGAGCTGGCCCGTTTCGGTTACCCGACGCCCCGCACCGGCGAATGGGATGTGGCCACTCATCATGTGCTCGCTGCCTTCCAGATGCGCTTCCGGCCGACCCGGTTCGACGGCATGCCGGATGCGCAAAGTGCGGCTATCCTGCAGGTGCTCAACCAGACAAAATAATGACGCCCGTCCGACGGTCAGGGCTAAATCCAAATCAGAAGCTATAACTCATTGGTAACTTTCGGATTACCAATGATGACGCCTGCCCGCGAAACCCTGCAAAGCTGGCTCCATCGCCCGTTTCTCCTGGCGATGATGGCGGCTGTCCTGAGTACCGTGCTATTGCTGGGCGCCAGTCTGTTCGTGGTGATGCAGCAAATCCAGCAGCGCGAAAGCGACCAGATGAATGCTCAGGGCGAGCGCTTTCTGCAGCGACTCGAGCAGCTTTTCGGACAGTTGCGCGAAAGCCTCGACGATCTGCAAAACCAGCCGTTGCGCAGATGCGACGACGACATGATCGCGACGTTGCAGCAGGTCAGCTTCAACTACCGTTTCGTCTACGAAGCGGCGTATATCGATAGCAGCGGGGTTTGTTCCAATCGTCCACGCCGCAGCGGGTTATCGGTGATCCGACCGCCTGACATCCGGGGCCCGACCTACAGCTACTGGCTCAATACCACCACCGAGCCGGATGAAAACCGTGCTGCATTGATGCTGGGGCGTGGCAATTTTCGCGTTGCGACTTCCCGCGGGCATCTGACCGACGTGGTCGACCTGCCCCCCGGCAGTAGCCTGCTTGTGGTGCTCGATCATGGCGAGCGGGCGATACCGGTGCTGGGCACCGATCAATACTGGCCGCCCACGGAGCCTTGGCCCTCGAAAAGCCGCAATGCATTGCAAGTGACGCAGAACCGCCTGATCTATCGGATGCAGACCGACAGCCCGGAATATCAACTGGTGCTGATTGCTCAACGCAATGGTTTCAATATTCCCTCCAACGCCTGGTGGTTGCTGCCCATCAGCCTGATGCTGGGCCTGGGGATTGGTTTCCAGGTATTCCTGCTGGCGCGTCAGCGCCAATCGATGGACGCCGAGCTGCACGGGGCCATCCGGCGCGGGGAATTGCAGGTGCTGTACCAGCCGATCTTCGACCTGCGCAGTCGCAATTGCGTCGGTGCTGAAGCCCTGTTGCGCTGGCGGCGCCCGGACGGCACCCTCACCAGCCCGGATCTGTTCATTCCGATGGCAGAGAACACCGGGCAGATCCGTCAGATCACAGACTTCGTGCTGCAACGCCTGTTCGACCAGTTGGGTCAGCTGCTGCGGGCCAATCCGCAGCTCTACATCTCGGTGAACCTGGCAGCGTGCGACGTCATGGTGCCACGTATCGGCGAAGTGATCGCCCGCCTGCTGGCGTTGCATCGGGTGTCGGCGCACCAGATAGCCTTTGAAGTGACCGAACGCGGATTGGTCGATGTCCTGGTCGCCCGGGATAATCTGCAATCGCTGCGCGATGTCGGGCATCAGGTGTTGATCGATGATTTCGGCACGGGCTATTGCAGCCTCGCCTATCTGCAAACCTTGCCGGTGGACTGCTTGAAAATCGACAAAGCCTTCATTGACGCCCTGGGGCACGATGCCGCCAGCAGCGGTGTGGCCCCGCATATTATCCGCATGGCCCACGCGTTAGAGCTCAAGGTGATTGCCGAGGGCATCGAGCATGAAGCCCAGGCGTCTTACCTGAGCAGCGAAGGCGTGACTTTCGGGCAGGGTTGGCTGTTTGCCCATGCGCTCAGTGCCGTGCAGTTGATCGAGCTGATTACCCGCGGCCGGCGCCTGTTGGGGCGACGCATGGACGACGAGGCCTGAACCGACTCAGACCGCCAGCGCCATATAGAACTGGGTGCCCTGCCCCGGCCGTGAATAAACGCCCATGCGCCCACCGTGGAGCTGGACGATTTCCTTGCACAGCGCCAGCCCCAGCCCTGCGCCGCCCTTCTTGCGACCGACCTGGACGAAAGGTTCGAAGATCCGTCCCTGCTGGCCGTAGGGAATGCCCTCACCATTGTCCTCGACGCTGATGATCACCCGCTCGCCGTGGCGACGGGCCTGCAGGCGGATCTGACCGTGGTCGCCCGTGTGACGCATGGCATTGTCGATCAGGTTATCCAGCACCCGGTCCAGTTGCGCAGCGTCGGCATGCAGGCGCGGTAAGGGTCCCTGGATCGCCACGAGCAATTGGATGCCCTTGGCCTGGGCCTGTGCGGCAAACCGCAGCCGGGCCGACTCCAGCAGTTCTTCGATGGAACAAGGTGCCAGCGTCAGCTTTTGCAGGCCGTTCTGGTAGCGGGAGAAGTTCAGCAGGTCATTGATGAGCTGCATCAGGCGCTGCATTTCTTCGTTGACGGTGTTGAGCAGATCGGCTTCGCGCGATTCCTCAGGAAAATGCACGCGCTCCTGCAACAGGCCGAACGCCATGTGCATGCCGGTCACTGGGGTACGCAGCTCATGGGACGCGCGCAACACGAACTCACTGCGCACCCGTTCGAAAGCGCGTTGTTCGGTGACATCGTGCAACACCATCACCGCCCCGAGGATGTGCCCCTGGGTATGGCTGACGGGGGTGAGGCTATACGTCAGCAACCGCGACTCGCCATCCACTTCGATGCTCAAGTCGTCCGGCGCCCGCTCCAGCGTTCCCCCGCGCAGCACCAGTTGCAGTTCCTCATCCAAATCCTTGCGTTCCAGCGCCTCGCCCAATCCCTGGCCCAGGCGCTCCTCGTCCCAGCCCAATTGACGCTGGGCCACCGGGTTGAGGTGCTCCAGGCGACCCTGGCGATCGATCATCAGCAAGCCGTCGTCGATGCTGTCGAGTACCGCTTGCAAGCGTTGCTGGCCGGCGAGCAGCTCATCGACGTTGGTGGCCTGATGCTCGCGCAGAGCCTGGGCCATGATGCCGAAACGACGGGTCAGCAAGTTCAGTTCCGAGGCCGAGGAGATCGGCAGCGTCACCTCGAAGTTGCCCTGGCCGATATTGTCCGCCGCCGCCGCCAGCGCCTCGATCGGCGCCCCGAAACGTCGGGCGATACCGTGGGCTGTGATGAAGCCGATGATCAGCACTGCCAACCCTACCAGCCCCAGTAATCCGGAAATCAGCAACGCGCGCTCGCGAGCTTTGTTCTGGGTGTCGCTGATGTTGTTCAGCGCCTGCCGATACGCGTCGATCAAGCCCGTGCGCAGCACGTTGAATTTTTCGGTGAGGTTCTGGATACCGGACAGTTGGGCCGGTAGCTGGCGAGAGGCTGAAAAAGCCTCCAGAAAACTGATGTAATCGGCTTTGGCCCTGCTGAAGCTGTCGGCTGAATCGTCCAGCACCTGTTCGTGGGCGATGCCCTCGTCGAGCAACTCGAAGTATTGCCGTTTGGATGCTTCCAGTGCCACCAGGTCGGGCTTCTCATCGAGCATGATCATCAACTGGTCGCCCAGGGTCTGACGCAGCTTGAGGCCCAGGTCGAGCAGGATGAAGTTGTCGCGCACCGATTGTTCTTGGGTATTGGCCATCTGCACCACGCTGACCAGGCCAAGCAACAGCCCCAGCAATGCCACGGTAATCAGCGCCGAGATACTCAGAAACAGCCGTGTGCGCAGCTTCATCGCCAGTTTCATAAGATGACGCTCACAGGTTGTACTGCTTGCGTTTGCGATACAGCGTGGAGGCATCGATTCCCAGAGTCTTGGCGGCCTGATCCAGCGTGTCGGCCGTGGCCAGCACTGCGCCAATATGCGCCTTTTCCAATTCGTCGAGGCTTAGCGCAGCCCCGATTCGCGGTGCATTGTTGACGGGTTGCTCGGCCATGCCCAAGTGGCTGATTTCGACTTTTTCCTGCGCGCAGATGATGCTGGCGCGCTCGACCACGTTGCGCAGCTCCCGGATGTTGCCAGGCCAGCGATAGCCTAGCAGCGCTTCACGAGCCTCGTCGCTGAAGCCGCGCGCCGGGCGGGCGTATTCCTTGACGAAGCGCGCCAGGAAGCGGTCGGCCAACGTCAGAATGTCTTCGGCCCGCTCGCGCAGTGGTGGCAGATGCAGGGTAATCACATTCAGGCGGTACAGCAGGTCTTCGCGAAAGCGCCCGTCGCGCACCATGTCCTCAAGGTTGAGGTTGGTCGCCGCGAGGATCCGCACATCGGCACGACGGGTCACCGGATCGCCGACCCGTTCGTATTCCTTGTCCTGAATGAAACGCAGCAACTTGGGCTGCAATGTCAGGGGAAAATCGCCGATTTCGTCGAGAAAAAGCGTACCACCGTCGGCCTGGTTAACCCGTCCCAGCGTGCTTTCACTGGCACCGGTAAATGCACCGCGGCTGTGGCCGAACAGTTCGCTTTCCATCAATTCAGCGGTCAACGACGGGCAGTTGATCGTGACGCAGGACTTCTTCGCGCGTTTGCTCCAGCCATGGATGGCTCGGGCCAGTTCGCCCTTACCGGTGCCGGACTCGCCAAGGATCAGAATGTTGGCGTCAGTGCTGGCGACCTGGCGAGCGGTTTCGAGCACGACTTTCATCGCCGGGCTGTGGGAGTCGAGGCCGTCATTGGGTTTGCGCACTTCCCCTTCCAGGGCTTCCAGTCGCGCCGATAACTGGCGCACCTCTAACTGTTTGGCGGTCGCCAGGCGCAGTTGATCGGGGCTGCAAGGCTTGACCAGATAATCGGCGGCGCCCGCCTGGATCGCATCAACGGCGGTGTCGACCGCCGAGTGGGCGGTGACAATCACCACCCGCATCCAGGGTGCCTGGATGCGCATTTGCGCAAGGACATCAAGGCCGTTGTCTTCTCCCAGGCGCAAGTCCAGAAAACACAGGTCAAACACCTGCCGCTGCAGCAGGGTGTCCGCCTGGGCGGCGCTGTTGGCGGTGGCGACGCTGTAGCCTTCGTCTTCCAGGCAATAACGGAATGTACGCAGGATGGCGGACTCGTCGTCTACCAGCAGAATGCGGCCTTGATGCTCAGTGGCGGATTCCATTTTTCCTACGCTCCTTTAATGAATGATGTTGGTTAGTGTCAGAAAAATCGGGCAAGTTGCATGGTCGTTTCTGAGGGGATATTACCCACCGACAACGTACTTGCGAGTGTCTGACTCCTAAAAGGTTGATTTAGGTCCCTTTTTTGCGCCCGCGGCCGCCTCGTACGGTATGGCTTGCCCATTCCGACATCTATTTCCGACGGGCAATTCAAAAAGATTCTATCGCGTCTATCTCCGCCGTTCGTGCATTACGCACGACCTTTGTCGTGGCCATCGTGCAGGATGCGCTCCGGCTGGCTCGCAAGTCATCCATAACTAATTGATTTTAAAGATATTTATATCGCCAAAAATTCTGGCATGCCGAGTGCAATGGTTAGCTCAACGTGGCGTCAAGGCGCCTCAACCAGGTCACCACTCGGGGTGGGGAGGAATTTCAGGATGAATCGTCAACGTGCCGCTCAGTTTCGAATCTCTGCCCTGCATGTTCAGCAGGGTTTGTGGGCAGCAGTGGCCCTGCTGATCACGCTTGTGGCTGGCCAGCAGTTGATGCTTTGGCATCAGAGCCAACAGCCTGAAGCGCCTCTGTTGTCAATTCAGCGCGCCCCGCAAACTCATTTCAGCGCTGTCAGCAGCCTCTCGGATATTTCCGCCTCGATGCGAATGATGGAAGTCGATCAGTCTGTGAACGGCATGCCCCACCAGGAGCGCTGGGTGTTTTAACTCGATGAACCGGTCGTCCACTGCGCCGGAACCATCACTGCAAGACCCTAACTAAATAGAAAAGCGTAAGGAGAATCACCATGTTGAGCTGGGCAATTACTTTCCTGATCATTGCCATCATCGCCGCAGTACTGGGCTTCGGTGGTATCGCAGGCACCGCCACGGGCATCGCCAAGATTCTCTTTGTCGTGTTCCTGGTGATGTTCATCGCTTCCTTCTTCTTTGGCCGCCGCGGCCGAGGCTGACCATGAGCGTCGCACTCAAAGGATTGGTCGCTGCCCTGCTGCTGGGCGGCGGCACCATGGCCATGGCTGCCAACGACGGACAGATGCGGGTCAATCAGTTGCTCAAGGCCGACCCGCAATATGTCGAGACTTGGCAGCAAGTGGTTAAAAAGGAAGAACGCCTGCCGGAATGGGTGATGAACCTGTCAGGCGATTCGCAGCAGATGAATGCTGTCGAGGAAGATGGCGACAAATACCTCGTCGGTCCGTTGTGCGAAACCCAGGCGACATGCCGCAGCAAGCGCTTGTTCGTCGCTTTCAGTTTCGACAAGGACGAGGCTTATGCATTGCTGGTTGAAGTCCCTGCCGGACTTCCGGCCGACAAGTCGCCGACACGTCATGCTGATTACCGGTTCCTCGGCAATCCTGATGAAGGTATGCAAGAACTGTTAATGGAGCAACTCAAGAAAGATCCGAACTGGTACTGATTCTGAAAGCGAGAAAAGCACGTTGTTTTTCTCCTCTGCACAGTCCGAAGAGGGCCGATGCATGACCAGGGGGCCGGGACGCTCTGCCCGTCTAAGGGCGCAGTGACCTACGGGCACAAGGGGTGCCTGCGAAAGGGCCGGGTCAGGAAAAAGCTTCCACGCAGGTTCGCACAGTCATGACGACTGGCGAACTTGCGTGGAGCTTCGTGCGTTGTAAAGTTCATGCCAGAGCGGTTGGCTATCCTGGCGTCGGCCCCACCCCTGCGTACCACCATCGTTTTTCCACGCTGCTCCACTCCCCCGCATCCGACCGTATATCGGAGATTTATCCGCCCGGTCCGCTCTTTCGAGAGTGCTTCATTCTTCCATCCTTTGAGCGCTTTTTGCGACGCCGGACAAAAACCCCGTTGCGCGGAAAATGGCCGGTTCACGGCATTTTTGCCTGCCGAAATGGCGTATTCGAACCGATGGGTACGCACGTTTTATTTTAAAGACATCATGCCGATTCGGCATAGGGTAGGCGTTTACGGCATTAGACGCCCCTCCTTTGCATCGCAATAGTTGCGCCTTTTTTCGCCTGCCAGTGCGCCTTTGGCGCGTACTCGGGGTGACCTTATATGGGGGCAGCGGCACGCATTCGTATCGCCATCGGGTGGTTCGGTTTGTGGCAGTTGCCCGAGTCCAACTGAAGTAAGGGTAAAGATATGAAGAAGGCAAGACTAAGCCTCGCCTGGCAGATCCTCATCGGTCTGGTGCTCGGGATTGCAATTGGCGCGCTGCTCAACCATTTCAGTACCGAGAAGGCCTGGTGGATCAGCAACGTGCTGCAACCGGCAGGCGATATCTTTATCCGTCTGATCAAGATGATCGTGATCCCGATCGTGATTTCTTCGCTGATCGTCGGTATTGCCGGGGTCGGTGACGCCAAGAAACTCGGGCGTATCGGCCTCAAGACCATCCTCTACTTCGAAATCGTCACCACTGTCGCCATCGTCGTCGGTTTGCTGTTGGCCAATTTCTTCCAGCCGGGCAGCGGCATCGACATGAGCACCTTGGGTACGGTGGATATTTCCAAGTACCAGGCCACGGCCGCCGAGGTTCAGCATGAACATGCGTTCATCCAGACCATTCTCAATCTGATCCCGTCGAACATCTTCGCGGCGGTGGCGCGTGGCGAGATGCTGCCGATCATTTTCTTCTCCGTATTGTTTGGCCTGGGTCTGTCCAGCCTGCAATCGGATCTGCGCGACCCCCTGGTGAAAATGTTCCAGGGCGTCTCGGAAAGCATGTTCAAGGTCACCCACATGATCATGCAATACGCCCCGATCGGCGTGTTCGCCCTGATTGCGGTGACGGTTGCCAACTTCGGCTTCGCTTCGCTGTTGCCATTGGCGAAGCTGGTGATCCTGGTTTACGTCGCCATCGCGTTCTTCGCCTTCGTGGTGCTGGGGTTGATTGCACGTCTGTTCGGCTTCTCCGTGGTCAAACTGATGCGCATCTTCAAGGATGAGCTGGTGCTGGCCTACTCCACCGCCAGCTCCGAAACCGTGTTGCCACGCGTGATCGAGAAGATGGAAGCCTACGGTGCACCCAAGGCGATTTGCAGCTTCGTGGTGCCGACCGGTTATTCGTTCAACCTCGACGGTTCGACCCTTTACCAGAGCATCGCGGCGATTTTCATCGCTCAGTTGTACGGCATCGATCTGTCCATCAGCCAGCAATTGCTGTTGGTGCTGACCTTGATGGTGACCTCCAAAGGCATCGCCGGCGTACCGGGTGTCTCTTTCGTGGTGTTGTTGGCGACCCTCGGCAGTGTCGGTATTCCGCTGGAAGGTCTGGCGTTCATTGCCGGTGTCGACCGCATCATGGACATGGCCCGCACCGCGCTGAACGTGATCGGCAATGCCCTGGCCGTGCTGGTCATTTCCCGCTGGGAAGGCATGTACGACGATGCCAAGGGCCAGCGCTACTGGAATTCCCTGCCCCACTGGCGCAGCAAAGAGCCGATGCCGGCGGGAGAAACTGCCAGCCGTTGAGGCGCATGATCCCTGTGGGAGCCGAGCTTGCTCGCGATTGCGGTGTGTCAGCCAACATCAATGCTGACTGATCCGGCCCCATCGCGAGCAAGCTCGGCTCCCACAGGATCTGCCATAGGATTTTTGTAGCCCCTGCGCAACGCCAAACAAACCCCGGAGAAATCCGGGGTTTGTCGTTTCTGCCAGCCCCGCTATCATTCGCGGCATCTTCCGGGGGACTTAACCGATGCTCAATGGCCTGTGGCTTGGCTTCTTTATCGTGGCAGCCGTATCGGCGCTGGCGCAGTGGCTGATCGGCGGTAACGCCGGGATCTTCGCCGCCATGGTGGAAAGCATTTTCGCCATGGCCAAGCTGTCGGTGGAGGTGATGGTCCTGCTGTTCGGCACCTTGACCCTGTGGCTGGGGTTTCTGCGGATCGCCGAAAAGGCCGGTATTGTCGACTGGCTGGCCAAGGCGCTCGGGCCATTGTTTTTGCGGCTGATGCCGGAGGTGCCGGCGGGCCATCCGGCGATTGGCCTGATTACCCTCAACTTTGCGGCAAACGGCCTGGGGCTGGATAACGCGGCGACCCCGATCGGCCTGAAGGCCATGCGAGCCCTGCAGGACTTGAACCCCAGCCCGACCATCGCCAGCAATGCACAAATCCTGTTCCTGGTGCTCAACGCCTCATCGCTGACGCTGTTGCCGGTGACCATTTTCATGTATCGCGCCCAGCAAGGGGCGCCGGACCCGACCCTGGTATTCCTGCCGATCCTGCTCGCCACCAGCGCCTCAACCCTGGCGGGGCTGCTGTCAGTGGCGTTCATGCAGCGCCTGCGCCTGTGGGACCCGGTAGTGCTGGCTTATCTGATTCCGGGTGCGTTGGTACTGGGCGGTTTCATGGCGCTGCTGGCGACGCTCTCAGCCACGGCGCTGGCCGGGCTGTCTTCGATTCTCGGCAACCTGACGCTGTTCGGCTTGATCATGATGTTTCTGGTGGTGGGCGCGCTGCGCAAGGTCAAGGTTTATGAAGCCTTCATTGAAGGTGCCAAAGAGGGCTTTGACGTCGCCAAGACGTTGCTGCCATACCTGGTGGCCATGTTATGCGCCGTCGGCGTGCTGCGGGCCTCGGGTGCGCTGGACTTCGGCCTGGACGGCATCCGGCACCTGGTGCAGTGGGCCGGCTGGGACACCCGTTTCGTCGACGCCTTGCCGACTGCCATGGTCAAGCCATTCTCCGGCAGCGCCGCCCGGGCGATGCTGATCGAAACCATGCAGACTTCCGGCGTGGACAGCTTCCCCGCGCTGGTGGCCGCGACCATTCAGGGCAGCACCGAAACCACCTTCTATGTGCTGGCGGTGTATTTCGGTGCCGTGGGTATCCAGCGGGCGCGGCATGCGGTGGGCTGCGCGCTGCTGGCCGAGTTCAGCGGCGTCGTGGCGGCGATCGGGGTTTGCTACTGGTTCTTTGGCTGAACCATATCCCCTTGCCACAGGCCCGGATTGCAGTCACGGGCCTTTAGGGGCGTGCGGGTATCGCCAAGCGCTGGCCTTGTTCTACCGTCCAGTTCACAACCTCGGCGGTCAGTCGATCGCTGGCCTGGCCGAAACCTTGCACCACTGCCGGCACTTGCACGTCGCTCAAGGGCTGGCGGACTTCAAAACGATGACTGGCAAGGATGCGTTGGTCAAATCCTCGCACCAGCAATGCGTCCAGGCGAATCACCACGCTGGCCCCCGCGCCTTGATATTCGGTCTGGAAGGCCTGCAATTGGCCACCCAACTCCAAATCCGTTTGCAAGTTGCTGTCGGCGACACTCAATAGCCCGACACGTCCATCCTGTGCGAAGCCATCGAGCAAGCGATTGCGCAGCAACACCGGTGCCGGGTCGCTCCAGCGTGAGGCTGCGTAGCTGCTCAACAGATTGCCGTGGGGAATGACCGCGATTTTAGGGCTGTTGAGCACTTCGCTGGCCTGCGGGCTGGCCAGGCGCAACGACCACTTCACGGGCGTGCCCGGGGCTGCGGGCGCCTGAGTCGCGGGTAAGCGATAGACGTCCGCGGGCTCGGCCTGGGGCAGAATCGAGCAACCGCCCACCAGGACATATCCTGCCAGCAAGAGGATAGGGCGGACGAACCGAGCAAACGGCTTCATGGCGTGAATTCCTTGTTCTTGTCATTGCCCAGCAAATAGCCGCTGGGGTTGGCATCCAGGCGCCGGGAAATACCCCGCAGCGCGCTCAGGGTGTCGCGCAGTTCCCGCACCGCCGGCGACAGGGCATTGAGCCCCTGCATGCCATTGTTCAGCGCGTCGCGATTGTCGTTGAGCAGTTTGTCGAGGGTTGCGGTGCTGCGGGCCAGCGATTGCATGGCCTGGTCTGCGCTGCTCATGACCTCTTTGCCCTGATCGTTGAGCAGACCATTGGCGCTGCGCATCAATGCCGTAGTCTGCTCCAGGGTGGCGCTGGCCTGTTTGCCGACAGATGCCAGTTGCTGCATGGCCTGGCGAATATCGCCGCGTTGATCGGCGATGACCCCGGTGGTTTGCTCCAAGTGTTCAAGGGTCTTGCCCAACCGCTGGACATTGTCCGAGGAAAACACCGCGTTGGCGTTATGCAGCAGCAGGTTGATGCTGGTCATCAGGTCATCGCTGTTGTTCAGCAGGCGGGCGATGGGCGAGGGCGCTGCGATGATCACTGGCGGCTCGCCATCGTGCCCGGTCAGTGGCGGGCTGTTGGGGGTGCCGCCACTGAGTTGGATAATCGAGGTGCCGGTGATGCCGGTCAGTGCCAGTTTGGCCTGGGTGTCCTGCTTGACCGGTGTTTCAGCACTCAAGCGTACCCGCGCCAGTACCCGGCGCGGGTCATTCGGGTCCAGGCGCAGATTGACCACGTCTCCGACCTTGATGCCGCTGTACTCCACCGAGCTGCCTCTGGACAAGCCGCTGACCGCTTCGTTGAACACCACTTCGTAATCCTTGAATTCGCTGTCCACGCTGGACTTGGCCAGCCACAACCCAAACAGCAGGGCGCCGACCACCACGATCACGGTGAACAGGCCGATCAATACATGATGGGCTCGGGTTTCCATGTCAGACCTCGTTCAATTGTGTAGCGGCCGTCAAGGCCGCGCGGCCGCGAGGGCCGTGGAAGTATTCATGGATCCAGGCATCGTCGGTTTCCGACACTTTGTCGATGACATCGGCCACCAGCACTTTTTTCTGGGCCAGCACCGCCACCCGGTCGGTGATGGTGTAGAGGGT
>NZ_WUUD01000002.1:322836-324940 GCF_009831705.1 Pseudomonas sp. PICF6
GGTGACCAGAAATACGCTCAAGCCCAAGGCGTCGCGAAGCGTCAGGATCAATTGGTCGAACGCTGCCGCGCCGATGGGGTCGAGGCCGGCGGTGGGTTCGTCGAGAAACAGAATGTCCGGGTCCAGGGCTAGCGCCCGGGCCAAGGCTGCACGCTTGATCATGCCGCCGGACAGCGAGGCGGGGTATTTGTCCGCCGCCGATAGCGGCAGCCCGGCCAACGCCAGTTTCACCGCCGCCAGATGTTCGGCATCGGCCCGGCTGAGCCCGGCGTGTTCGATCAGGGGCAGGGCGACATTCTCTGTCACAGTCAGCGAAGAAAACAGCGCGCCTTTCTGAAACAGCACCCCAAAGCGTCGTTCCACTTGCGAACGCTGTTGCTGGGGCAGGCTCGGCAGATCCTGGCCGAATACTCGCACGGCCCCTTCACTGGGCCGGTTCAAGCCGACAATGCTGCGCAACAGCACCGATTTGCCACTGCCGGAGCCGCCGACCACCGCGAGGATCTCGCCCTTGTATACGTCCAGGTCGAGGTTTTCGTGCACGCTCTGCAGGCCAAAGCGATTGCACAAGCCACGTACCTGTATCACCGCCTCGGTGGGCGGCCTGGAAGGTCGACTCACCATTGCATCTCCATGAAAAACAGCGCGGCTACCGCATCGAGCACGATCACCACAAAAATCGACTGCACCACGCTCGAGGTGGTGTGAGCCCCGACAGACTCGGCGCTGCCGCTGACTTTGAAGCCTTCCAGGCATCCCACCGCAGCAATCAGGAAGGCAAAGATCGGCGCCTTGACCATTCCCACCACGAAATGCTGGACGCCGATGTCCGACTGCAACAGCGTCAGGAACATCGCCGGAGAAATATCCAGCGACAGGGCACACACCACACCGCCGCCGACAATGCCCGAGAGCATGGCCACAAAGGTCAGCATCGGCAGCGCCACCAACAGGGCCAGCACTCGCGGCACCACCAGCAACTCGATGGGATCGAGGCCCAGGGTACGAATCGCGTCGATTTCTTCGTTGGCCTTCATCGAGCCGATCTGGGCGGTGAAGGCGCTGGCGGTGCGACCAGCCATAAGAATCGCAGTCAGCAACACGCCGAATTCGCGCAAAAACGAGAACGCCACCAGGTCCACGGTAAAAATACTGGCGCCGAAATCGGCCAGCACCGTTGCCCCGAGAAACGCCACCACCGCGCCCACCAGAAAAGTCAGCAGGGCGACGATAGGGGCCGCGTCCAGCCCCGTCTGTTCGATGTGAACAACCATCGGGGTAATGCGCCAGCGTTTCGGGCGAAACAGGCCCCGGGCCAGCGTTTCTAGGATCAAGCCGACAAAGCCCAGCAATTGCAGGGTATCTTGCCAGACCTTGTCCACGGCTCGACCGATGCGTGTCAACAACTGGGTCACGACACTCACCGTCGGCTCTTTGACCGGCACGCAGAAGTCGGTCAGCGAGCAATAGACCGTCTGCAACAGTGCCCGATCGGCGGACGACAACGTGCAGTCGCGGTGCTCGGCGGTCTTGCCCAGCCGCTCGGCGCCCAGCAGTTCCACCAGCAACGAGGCGCCAGCGGTGTCGAGGGCACCCAAGCCATTGAGGTCGATCAGGGTGTTGTCGTCGTACTGGCCGCGCAGCGAGTCGCTCAAACGCTTGAGCTGCGTGTAGTGAGCCAGTGTCCAGTCCCCGCTGATCCATAGCTGCGCCGGGGAGTGAGAGCGATCCAGTCGGGCACTGCCAGCCAGAGTGCCAGGGGTCATAAGCGCCATGCTCGTTCGGCTCGAAAAGTGTTACCTAATAGCACGCCCGGCATTATTTTGTCCCAGGCTCGAGCGCAGCGCTGACCTTGAAGCGCAATACACCAATCACCTGGCCATTTTCCGTCAGCACCCGCACCTGCCATTTACCGGTGGGGTCTTCCGGGAAGTTCTGCTTGTGGGTCCAGGCGCGATAGCCTTCCTTGCGCCCGCCATGAATGTCCAGGGCGATACGGTCCACTTCTTTGCCGTTGAATTGCCAGACGTGATAAATCCGCTCATCGAGCCCTCGCGGCGCATTGATAGCGGTGTAGGCATACAGACCGTTGCCGCGTATCTGG
>NZ_WUUD01000002.1:324950-355344 GCF_009831705.1 Pseudomonas sp. PICF6
GTGACTTCCTTCAGGCTGGCGCCCGGCGTGCGGTCCTCCAGCTGGGTGCTGATCGCCACCTCGGTCATCCACAAGGTTGCCGGCGGCACCCAGGAGCGCAGCACCCACCCGGCCGCGCCGATCCCCACCGTGATGCACAGAATCGCCAGGGCGTTGCGCACGGTGCGGATCGGAAAGATCGAAGCCAGGCTGGGGAACGACAACAGCATGGCAGTGCCCAGCGCCAGCTTGAAGCTCTGGTCGGTGGTCAGGTGCAGGATGATCGGCAGTGCGGTGAGCAGGGCGGCAAACAGCGTCAGGGTGTGCAGCGCCAGGAACGCCCAGCGCCGGGGCGCCAGCCATTTGTAGTACAGCGGATCAATGATCGAGACCAGTGCCGAGGCCGCCAGTAGGCCGGTGAAAATCACTTGGCTGCTGTTCCAGGTGGTGGTGATGAAAAAGAACGGCAAGACGAAAAACAGGCTTTCCTGGTGAATCATCTGCGTGGCGTAACGCAGCAGCGGCTGGGGGATTTCCCGTTTGAATATGCGGGTAAAAAGCCGGGTCAGGCTGTTCTCCAGCATCAGCCAGAGCCAGCTCACCAGCATGATGATGGTGATCCAGGTCGCAAGACCCTGCTGGCGGTCCACCAGCATGAAACTGCCGACTCCAGAGATGAAGCCACCGAGTGCGATGACCCCTGGATAGCGCTTCATCAATTCGAGAAGGCGCTGGATGTAGTGAGTCAGGTTCGGCATTCGGCAGTTCACAGTGAGTCGTAGGAAATATCCCTGACAGAGTATCGCCAGGACATCGATGTGACGAGCGCTCTAAGCCCTGCGACGCAATCTCCACCCGACCAGGACCAACAGCAACCCCAGCAGCCCGGCCACGCCCCAAACCAGCTCATCGTCGCCGAGCATGGGTTTCTCGATGCGCAGGTAGCCCGGGTCCTTGAGCAGTTCACGCAGGGCCTGGTTGGCCTGTTCCAGGCTCACCGCCTGAAGGCGCACGGCCGGATTGGTGAAGCGGCCGTCGTCGTAATCGCCAAGGGCACCCCAATAGTAATCGGCCAGTGCGCTGTTGCCTTGAACCGCCCACGACTGATGGGCGATGGCGGCGCGTTTGATGCGCACGAAACTCTCCGGGTCGAGGCCATCCTTGAGCAACGTGGTGCGCATTTGCTCCAGCGCCTGCTCGGCCTGGGGCAGGTCATCACGGGCCAGGTCCGCGTTCAGGCTGAAGAAGCCAACGCCGCCAAACACCTCTCGCTCCACCCACGGCCCGTAGGACAGGCTGCGGGCCAGGCGCAGCTGGCGATAGAGCGCCCAGTCCAGATAGTCCTTGAGCAGGTCGAAGGTTTCGTCGTGTTGCTGTTCCAGCACCGGCTCCGGAAACAGCCAATGAAGCTTGGCGCTATTGCCCACCAGGCCGCGCATCAGGTTGCGCTTGGTGACCGCGCTGTAGCGGATCTGCGGTAACGCTGCGTGAGCGCTGGGCTCGACCGGCTCCAGTTCGCCGAAGGTCCGCTCCAGATAGGCCGGTAGCAACCGGTCCAGGTCGCCGACCACGATCAGCGTCATGTTGTTCGGTGCATACCAGGCCTTGCGTGCCTGCTCGATCCTGGCAAGGGTGAGGTGCCCGACTTCGGCGCGTTCGGCACAGCGCAGACCCAATTCCACTGCCAATTGATTGCCCGCCTTGTGGCCCAGGTCCTGATGATCGAGCCAGCGTTGCAGATGGGTGTAGTGGCCGCCATCCTCGCGCTCCACTACACGTTTGGCCGCTTGCAGGGCGTTGTCGTCGATGCGGGTACGAGTCAGCAGGGCGATCAACAGGTCCAGGACCTTGCGTTGATTGCGCGCCGGTGCCTCGATGACGAACGTGGTGTCGGCGTTGCTCGTGAAGGCGTTCCACTCGCCGCCCAGCGCCTGCATACGCTCTTCCAGCCCGCCTTCGCCGCCGTCATCGACACCGCTGAACAGCAAATGCTCAAGCAGGTGGGGCAGTTCCTTGTCGGCGCAGTTGAAGTCGTCCAGTCCCACGCCCACTACCAGCCGGATCGCCACATGCCCGCGCTCGCTGCCCGGCTTGAGCAGCAGTTGCATACCGTTGGGCAGCACATACCCCTCGACCTGGAATCGATCCAGCGCGACCGACGGCAGTGAACCGAGCAAAAGAACGGCGAGCAACAGACAACGCATAGCGAGCTTCCTGGCGGCTGATTGGAGGTCCATGTGCCGGGCAGGCCGTCATCGCAGGCAACTTCGCGCCCCACCTCGAACCCAATGGATCTCCATGGCGACGTGGGGCCGGCTTGCGTGCGAATGGTTTAAGCCCAGGCCAATCTTACTGACTGAGCAATGCGCCAGTCGTTCAAGGCGAATGGGTGACGTCGGAAATTTCATCAACCGCGAGCGCACCTGTCTCGGAAGTCCCCAGCACCACGTAGGCGCTGCCGCAGAACAGCGAGTTGAGGCGTTTCATGTCGGCGATCAGTTCTAAGTGCAGGGAACTGGTCTCGATGCTTTGTACGATTTTTCGCTGTAGACGGCTGACGTGTGCGTGGGCCAGTCGTCTTTCCTGCGCTCGAAAGCGACGTTTCTCACGCAACAGCTGACGGGCGCTCTCCGGATCGGCACTGAGGAACACCGACAATCCCAGCCGCAGATTGGCGATCAACTGGCTGTGCAGCGTCGCCAACTCTTCCAGGCCAACCTCGGAAAAGGATCGACGCTGCGCGGTTTTCTGTTGCTGGACCTTGCGCAACATGCGTTCGATGAGGTCGCTGGCCAACTTCAGGTTGATCGCCAGCTCAATGATTTCCGCCCAGCGGCGGCTGTCCTGTTCACTGAGGTCCTCACGGGGCATTTGGGCCATATACAGCTTGATGGCGCTGCACAGCGCCTCGACGTCATCGCCCATGCTCCGTACTTGTTGGGTGACTGCGGTCTGCCCGCCGCGCAGTACGTCGAGCATGGCTTCGAGCATGGTTTCGATCAGATCACCGATGCGCAGGGTTTCCCGGGCAGCATTCGCCAGGGCCAGGCTCGGCGTAGCGAGGGCGGTGAGGTCCAGGTGGCGGGGCTTGGCCGTGCCGTTGGTGTCAGGACGCTCCGGCAGCAGCCAGGCACACAGCCTGGCCATCGGCTCGACGCTGGGCAGCAGCACGAGGCAGCGCACGGTGTTGTAGAGCAGGTGAAAACCGATCACCGTTTCCTGGTGGCTGAAATCCAGGCCGTCCAACCAGCCCACCAGCGGATCGAGCACTGGAATGATCAACAACAGGCCGATCAACTTGTACAGCAGGCTGCCCAGCGCCACCTGGCGGCCGGCGGCGTTCTGCATGCTGGTGCTGAGAAAGGCCAGCACGCCGCTGCCGATGTTGGCGCCGATCACCAGGCCGATGGCCACCGGCAGACTGATCACCGCTGCGCCGGCCAGTGTCGCGGTCAACAGCACGGCGGCGAGGCTGGAATAGGAGATCATCGCGAACAGCGCACCCACCAGCGCATCGAGCAGGATGTCGCCGGTCAGCGAGGCAAAGATAACTTTCACGCCCTGGGCCTGGGTGATGGGCGCGGCGGCTTCGACAATCAATTGCAGCGCCAGGATGATCAAGCCCAAGCCGATGCCGACCCGGCCCATTTGCCCCAGGCGGGTCTGTTTGCGCGACAGGAAAAAAATCACCCCGAGGAAAATCAGCAGCGGCGATAACCAGGACAGATCCAGGGTCAGTACCCGCGCCATCAGCGCCGTGCCGACATCGGCGCCGAGCATGGTCGCCAGGGCAGGGGTCAGCGCCATCAGGCCCTGGCCGACGAATGAGGTGACGAGCATGGCCGTGGCGTTGCTGCTCTGGACCATGGCAGTGACCATGATGCCTGCGACGAACGCCAGCCAGCGCTTGGACATGTTTTGGCCAATGACATGGCGCAGGTTCGTGCCATAGACCCGCAGAATGCCGGTACGGACGATGTGCGTGCCCCAGATCAGCAGGGCCACGGCGGAGAGCAAGTTCAGCAGGGTCAGCATGAGAAGCCCCCTGTTAGCGTCCCAAAGGGACCAATTGACGGTGCCACATTTTTCTTCGTTGTACTTAAGCTGTAGTTGGCCAACGGTTCGAGCGCCAGCATTGCACAGCTAAAGACGGGTTTGAAACAAAACTGTCATAAAAAGCCATTGACCAAAGACCCCACGAAACCCAGTGGGAGCGAGCCTGCTCGCGATAGCGGTCTGTTAGCCAATGAAGATGTTGAATGTTGCGGCCTCATCGCGAGCAGGCTCGCTCCCACCGGTTTTGCATCCAGTTACTTTCCGGCAGGCATGAAAAAGGGGCTCGATGAGCCCCTTCGTTCATTGCACTGTGCCGCTTACTGACCCGGCATATCCTTACGCAGTTTTACCGGATCCTGCTGCTTGCGCTTGCGCGCCATGGCAGTGCGCATCTTGATGTTGAACGCTTCGACCGCCAGGGAGAAGGCCATGGCGAAGTAGACGTAGCCTTTTGGCACGTGCACGTCCAGGGACTCAGCGATCAGCACGGTACCGACCACCAGCAGGAACGACAGCGCCAGCATCTTCAGCGACGGGTGCTTGTCGATGAACGAGCTGATGGTGCCCGCCGCCAGCATCATCACCAGCACCGCCACGACGATTGCCGCGACCATCACCGGTACATGGGAGACCATGCCCACGGCGGTGATCACCGAATCCAGGGAGAACACGATGTCGATGATCGCGATCTGGACGATGGTGTAGATGAAGCTGCCGCCCGTGCCCGCAGGCGTCTCGCCGGTTTCGTCTTCGCCTTCCAGCGCGTGGTACATCTCCTGGGAGCTTTTCCACAGCAGGAACAGGCCACCGAAGAACAGGATCAGGTCACGACCGGAAATGCCCTGGCCGAACACTTCGAACAGGTCGGCGGTCAGGCGCATGACCCAGGTGATGGACAGCAGCAACAGGATCCGCGTGATCATGGCCAGGGCCAGACCGAAGATCCGGGTGCGTGCCTGCATGTGCTTGGGCATGCGGCTGACCAGGATCGAGATCATGATGATGTTATCGATGCCCAGGACAATTTCCAGGGCGGTCAGGGTGAAGAAGGCAACCCAGATTTCCGGGTTGGTCAGCCATTCCATGTGAGTTCCTTTAGCGAGTGTTGGGCCGCGCCGCGCCTTCGATTATCGAAAGGAGCGACGCAGCGGGCATTGCTTTTATAGAGTGCTGAACAGCGGAAAAATCCCCATCAGCAAGGCGGCAAACATTATGCACAGGCAAACCAATACTGCCCACTTCAAGGTGAAGCGTTGGTGATCGCCAAACTCGATCCCCGCCAGGGCCACCAGCAGGTAAGTCGATGGAACCAGCGGGCTCAGCAAATGAACGGGCTGGCCAACGATCGAGGCGCGGGCCATTTCAACGGCAGTGATGCCGTAGTGGCTGGCCGCTTCGGCCATGACCGGTAACACCCCGTAATAAAACGCATCGTTCGACATGAAGAAGGTGAACGGCATGCTCGCCAGCGCGGTAATCACTGCCAGGTATGGGCCCAGGAAATCCGGGATCACCGCCAGCAGGCTCTTGGACATGGCGTCGACCATGCCGGTCCCGGACAGGATGCCGGTGAAGATACCCGCCGCGAAAATCAAACCGACCACCGCCAATACGCTGCCGGCATGGGCCGCAACGCGGTCTTTCTGCTGTTGCAGGCAAGGGTAGTTGACGATCATCGCGATACTGAACGCCACCATGAACAGCACCGGCAGCGGTAACAGGCCGGCGATCAGCGTGCACATCAGGCCCAGGGTCAACGCACCGTTGAACCAGATCAGCTTCGGACGACGGGCGTCCGGGAACTGGGAAACGCTGATTTCGCTGTGGTCGATGTCATCACCGGCGAGGTGCAATTCACCCAGACGGGCGCGCTCGCGTTTACCGTACATGTAGGAAATCGCCAGGATCGCCGCTACACCCGCGAGCATCGCAGGAATCATCGGAACGAAGATGTCGGACGGATCGACATGCAGCGCGCTGGCTGCACGGGCCGTCGGGCCGCCCCAGGGGGTCATGTTCATCACGCCACCGGCGAGAATGATCAGGCCGGCCATGATCCGTGGGCTCATGCCGATGCGGCTGTAGAGCGGCAGCATGGCGGCCACGCAGATCATATAAGTGGTCGCGCCGTCACCATCGAGGGAAACGACGAGCGCCAGAACGGCGGTGCCGACCGAAACTTTCAACGGGTCGCCCTTGACCAGCTTGAGGATCTTGCGCACGGCCGGGTCGAACAGGCCGGAGTCGATCATCAGGGCAAAATAAAGAATCGCGAACATCAGCATCACCCCGGTCGGGGCAAGCTTGGTGATGCCTTCGAGCATCATCGGACCGATCTTCGGTGCAAAACCACCGAACAGAGCGAACAGGATCGGGATGATGATCAGGGCAATCAGCGCGGACAGGCGCTTGGTCATGATCAGGAACATGAACGTGATGACCATGGCAAAGCCAAGGAAAGTCAGCATAGGAAATACTCCAGGCGTGGCGCGACGGGCAAAGGCAGACCGAACAGGTCAGCGCAGAATGCAAAGCACGGGACGGACGGAGGGAGTGGGTTCAGCGGGGCGGGTAGCAGCGGACATCAGAATCACCATTGTTGTTGTTAAAAGGGCCTAACGAGCCTTAGCCGCTCGCTTCTGGCCACCGGTCTGTTGCCGGTAGTGGGGGCGATCCTAATCGCGCAAGCTTTCAGCCACCTTTCGCCGCTGTAATGGAGTTTTTCTGTAGGGCAAGGCTTACCTGTAGGAGCAAGCTTTGTTCCCACAGACAATCTGCGCTCCACCGATAAATCAAAACACCGAAAGATCCAACGGCCGCACCGCGCCCATCCAGATCGCATGCTCGGTGTGGTCCGTCAGGTCGTCGCCGGTGTCCGGGTGAAGAAATATCACCAGGCCTTTGCGATTGAGCGCCAGCCACGGCAAGACCACGCCGATGTGCTGTGGATCGAACGCCAATTGGCAGCTCCAGTCCGGGTGCGGCCCGACTGGGCGTTGGTGGATACGGCCCATTTTCAGCCCAAACAGTCGCGTTGCTTCCTCGCACAGTGCCCGCGCCTGGTCGATGGTGTTGGCGTCGAAATAGACATGGGCGTGGTAGCCCTTGATCCGCTGCATGTGCTTCTCCTCGAAAACTGGCCGAACCGAGGCTGTCTCCCGCGGGTCAGAGCCTTTACACGCGGGACAAAAAAAGGACAACCAGCCATGAAAAATGCCGAAACCCCGGTCACCAAAGTGGTGCTCTATGGTGCCATGAGTAGCCTCGGCAGTGCGTTGATGGCTGAAATGCTGCGGCGCCAGCACGAAGTCATCGCTGTTCTCGACGACCTTACGGCCCTGGCGCCGCGCCCCGGCCTGCGGGCCAAGACCGGCGACCTCTACGATCCCCAGCGGGTCAAGCAAAGCGTGGCCGGCGCCAATGCCGTGGTGTGTCTGTTGAACGCTCCAGGGTTGCCAATGAACAGCGAGCACGTGGAGCGCACGCTCATTCCCGGTCCCGTGGAGCAGGTGTTGGCGGTGGATGCGCTGATCGCCGGGATGGAGGCGGCGAGTATTTCCCGGCTGTTTCTGGTGGGCGATTTCGCCGTGCTCGACGAGGAGCCGGCAGACGATGTATTGCAGCGCCATGCCGCCGAAGAAGTCCTCGACGCGCTGAACAACAGCACGTTGCAATGGACCCTGATTGACTCACCCTACGCAACGCCCGGTTTGAGCATCGAGCACTTCAGCCAGGTCAGCACCAGCCTGGAGGCCGGCATGGCCGAATCACTGGAGCGGCTTGGCCGTGTGGCCGTCGGCATTGCCGATGAGCTGCGCCTGAACCTGCATGTGGGCCAGCATGTCAGTTTTGTCGCCGCCGATTAGCCTGTGCGGTCGCCGTCTCCCGAGTTGGCGCAGGGGAGGGCTGGTTACACCGCAATGGAAGGCAAGGCCAACCCCGTGAGCGATTCGGCGCTGTTGGCCTGCTCCTCCATCAACCAGTCCACAAACTGCCTGATCAATACCCCGCGCCGTTTACGCTGGGGCAAGACCACGTAATACCCTGACCGCGACAACACTGTTTCAGCGACCGGACGGCACAGCAGCCCTTGGGCCAATAAGTTATCCACAAGGTATCGCCAACCGATGGCAACGCCCTGACCGCCAATCGCCGCCTGGATGAGCAAGGTGTAGTTGTCGAACCGCAACTGCCCGGGCGCCGGGGGTGAGGTAATGCCCAGCTCACGGAAAACGCCACTCCAATCGAACCAATGGCTACTGTTTTCCCCGCGCAAATGCAGGAGCGGGAACTCCGACAAGGCTTGAGCCGACAAGGGCAGGGAGCGTTCCTTGAGCAACAGCGGGCTGCACACGGGAAAGACTTCTTCGCTGAAAAGCCAGCGACTTTCGCCTTGTTTGAAGCGACCGTCTCCAAATAGCACCGCAACGTCGATATCCGTGCGCAGCATGTTGTGATTGCGTTCGCTGGTCACCAGGCTGACGTCCACCTGTGGGTTGGCGGCGTGAAACCGATGCAAGCGGGGCATCAGCCAATAGGCGGCAAACGCAAAATCGGTGGCCACTTGCAGCACCTCATGCTGGTCATGGGCGGTGATCGCGCTCAATCCTGCGTCGATATTCTGCAAACCGGCCTGCACCTGCTCGAACAGGATTGTTCCGGCCTCGGTCAGCTCGATGCCGCGATAGATGCGATCGAACAACCGTGTACCCAGTTGTTCTTCCAGGCGCTTGATCTGCTGGCTGATGGCCGGTTGCGTGGTGCCCAGTTCGATCGCCGCTGCCGTAAAGCTGCGGTGGCGGGCCGCGGCTTCAAAGGCGCGGAACAGGTCAAGGGACAGGTCACCCAGGGCTTCATACATAAGCTGTGCTTATCCTAGTCATTGCCTTGCGTGGGCTTTACCCATAAAGGCGGGGGCCACATGCTCAATCGCAGCAATTTCGCATAACTGTTTACTATGGAATGCCGCGAATACATGAAGCGCAAGAACATTCTTTTCATCATGGCCGATCAAATGGCCGCGCCAATGTTGCCGATCTACGGTCCTTCGCCGATCAAGCTGCCGAACCTGTCGCGCCTGGCCGAGCAGGGCGTGGTGTTCGACGCCGCGTATTGCAACAGCCCACTCTGCGCACCGTCGCGCTTTACCCTGGTGAGCGGTCAGTTGCCCAGCAAGATCGGCGCCTACGATAACGCGGCGGATTTTCCTGCGGACGTCCCGACGTACGCCCACTACCTGCGGCGTCTGGGTTATCGCACGGCGCTGTCCGGCAAGATGCATTTTTGCGGGCCGGACCAGTTGCATGGCTACGAAGAACGCCTGACCAGTGACATTTACCCGGCCGATTACGGCTGGGCCGTGAACTGGGACGAGCCCGACGTGCGGCCAAGCTGGTATCACAACATGTCTTCGGTGTTGCAGGCTGGTCCGTGCGTGCGCACCAACCAGTTGGATTTTGACGAAGAAGTGGTGTTCAAGGCCCAGCAGTATCTGTTCGACCACATCCGCGAGGATGGCGACCAGCCGTTCTGCCTGACGGTGTCCATGACCCACCCACACGACCCGTACACCATTCCCAAGACCTTTTGGGATATGTATGACGACAAGGACATCCCGCTGCCGCAAACCCCGGGGCAAACGGAGCTGGACCCGCATTCCCAGCGCCTGTTGAAAGTCTATGACCTGTGGGACAAGCCACTGCCTGTGGATAAGATCCGCGATGCGCGCCGCGCGTACTTCGGTGCGTGCAGCTACATTGACAGCAACGTCGGCAAGTTACTGCAAACCCTGGAAGACACCGGCTTGATGGACGACACGATCATAGTGTTCTCCGGCGATCATGGAGACATGCTCGGTGAAAAAGGCCTCTGGTACAAAATGCACTGGTTCGAGATGGCGGCTCGCGTTCCCTTGCTGATCAGCGCACCGGGCCAGTTCGCCAGCGGGCGGGTCGGGGCGGCGGTGTCCACTGCCGACTTGCTGCCGACCCTGGTGGAGTTGGCGGGTGGCCGGCTTGAGCCCGGACTGCCGCTGGATGGCCGTTCGCTGGTGCCCCATCTGCAGGGGCAGGGCGGTCATGACGAGGTCTTTGGTGAATACATGGCCGAAGGCACCATCAGCCCGTTGATGATGATCCGTCGTGGACCCTGGAAATTCATCTACAGCGAAGACGATCCGTGCCTGCTGTTCGATCTGCGCAATGACCCCAAAGAACTGGAGGACCTTAGCCAATCGGCTGAGCATCAGTCCCTGTGCGCGGATTTTCTCGCCGAAGCGCGAGCTAAATGGGATATCCCAACCATTCACCAACAGGTGCTCGCCAGTCAGCGACGTCGACGTTTCGTCGCCCACGCGTTGACCCTGGGCAAACTCAAGAGCTGGGATCACCAGCCGCTGGTGGACGCCAGCCAGCAGTACATGCGTAACCACATTGACCTCGACGATCTGGAACGCAAGGCCCGTTATCCACAACCCTGCCAAAACCAATAACGTAAGGGGAAGCACATGCAAAAGTTATCCACAGTACTGACCGCTGGGCTGTTGGCGCTTAGCAGTTCGGCGTGGGCCGAGCAAAGCTGCGAGACGGTAAAGATGGCCGACCCCGGTTGGAGTGACATCGCTGCGACCAACGCGATCACGGGTTTTTTGCTTGATGGCATGGGCTACAAGGCCAAGGTCGACACCCTCGCGGTGCCGATCACCTTCGGCGGCCTCAAGGACGGCCAGGTTGATGTATTTCTGGGTAACTGGATGCCGGCGCAGCAAGGGTTCTACGACAAGTTCGTGGCCACTGGCGATGTCACGCAGTTGGCCAAGAACCTGGACGGCACCGAATTCACCCTGGCGGTCCCGGATTACGTGTGGGATGCCGGTGTGCATAACTTCGCTGACCTGAACAAGTTCGCCGATAAGTTCGACAAGAAGATATACGGGATCGGCTCCGGCGCCCCGGCCAACCTCTCCCTGAAGGAAATCATCAAGACCAACGATTTCGGCATGGGCGAGTGGAAACTGGTGGAGTCGAGTGAGCAGGCCATGCTCGCGGAAGTCTCCCGGGCGGTGAGGAAACAGAAGTTCGTGACCTTCCTTGGCTGGACGCCACACCCTATGAACGTGCAACTGAAAATGCACTACCTCAAGGGCGGCGAGAAGTATTTTGGCGACACGGGCAGTGTCTATACATTGACTCGCAAAGGTTATGCACAGGCCTGCCCGAACGTAGGCAAGCTGTTGACCAACCTGAGTTTCACCCAGGAAATGGAAAACAGCATCATGGCCGAGGTGGTGAACAACAAAGTCAGCAATGCCGATGCGGCCAAGGCCTGGATCAAGGCGAATCCGGCGGTGCTGGATAAATGGCTGGATGGTGTGAAGACGCTGGATGGCAAGGATGCGTTGGCGGCGGTGAAGGCCAAGCTCTGACAATCATGTGGCGAGGGAATCTATGTGGGAGCAAGGCTTGCCCGCGATGAAGACGACTCGGTCTTTCAGAGACCGAGCTGCCTGTTTCGCGAGCAAGCTTTGCTCCCACATTAATCTCCTCGCCACAGCGAGAACGGTGCCTTGTCCTGATACTCTTGCGCCAAACCCCACCCTTGAGGCCCCATGGCATTGCCCACCCGCCATTCACTCTTTCCGTTCCTGAGCTGGCTGCCGCGGCAGACCCGCGCCAGTGTCGGCCGTGACCTGATCGTCGGCCTGAGCGGTGCGATTCTCGCGTTGCCGCAGTCGATTGCCTACGCCCTGATTGCCGGACTGCCGCCGGAATACGGCTTGTATGCGGCGATTGTGCCGGTGCTGATCGCCTGCTTGTGGGGTTCGTCGTGGCACCTGATCTGCGGTCCTACGGCGGCGATTTCCATTGTCCTGTATGCCAGCGTCAGTCCCCTGGCCATGCCGGCCACCCAGGACTACGTCACCTTGATCCTGTTGCTGACGGTGCTGGCGGGGGTTTTCCAGTGGCTGCTGGGGTTGTTGCGTTTCGGCGCGCTGGTGAACTTCGTCTCACACTCGGTGGTGCTGGGTTTCACCCTGGGCGCGGCGGTGGTGATCGCCCTGGGGCAGTTGCCCAACCTGGTGGGTCTTGATCTGCCCAACGAAGCCACGGCGTTGAAAGGGCTGCTGATGTTGGTCAGTCATATCGAGGCTGTGGATAAGCCTTCTCTGTTTCTCGGTTTGGGCACGCTGGTGCTGGGCGTGGTGCTCAAACGGCTGCTGCCGCGCTGGCCGAGCCTGTTGATAACTTTGGTCATCAGCAGCCTGGTGGTCTGGCTGTGGCCAGGGATGTTCGGGCATGTCGCGCTGGTCAGCGCCTTTGCCGGGCGCTTGCCGCCGTTCTCTGCGCTGCCGCTGGACCTGGATCTGATCCTGCGCCTGCTGCCCGGCGCGGTTGCGGTGGGCATGCTCGGGTTGGTGACCAGCCTGTCCATTGCTCGCTCGTTATCGGTACGCTCGGGGCAATTGCTGGATGCGAACCAAGAGGTCAGGGCGCAGGGGCTTTCCAATATTGTGGGAGGGTTCTTTTCCGGATCCTTGTCAGCGGGTTCCTTTACCCGTTCCGGCCTCAGCTATGAAGCCGGCGCTTGCTCGCCCCTGGCCGGGGTGTTCTCGGCGCTGTGGGTGGCTTTGTTTGCGGTAACCGGTGCCAAGCTGATTTCGCACATTCCGATACCGGCCATGGCCGGCAGCATTCTGCTGATCGCCTGGGGGCTGGTGGATTATCGCGGCGTCCGGGCGTTGTTTCGCGTGAGTCGCGCCGAATTCGTGGTGATGAGCCTCACTTGCCTGGCCACGCTGCTGCTGGAGCTGCAGACCGCTATCTATGCCGGCGTGCTGGCGTCGCTGTTCTTCTACCTCAAGCGCACCTCGCAACCGCGGGTGCAACACGCCCGTGAGGGTGAAGCTGACATCCTGCGGGTTGGCGGTTCGATCTTTTTTGGTGCCAGCCATTACCTGCAAGTGCGTCTGCAACGGTTGCAGGCACAACGGGTGGTGATCGATGCCCAGCAGATCAACTTCATCGACTACTCCGGCGTGGAAATGCTGCACCAGGAAGCCCGGCGCTTGCGCATCCAAGGGCGCAGCCTGACGTTGCGCAGGGCCAGGCCCCATGTGGTGGAAGAGTTGAAGAAGCTGGAAGGGCCGGAGCACTGTCCGATCCATTTCGAAGACTAGGGCTTAAGGTAGACGCACCCTGTGACGAGGGGATTTATCCCCGCTGGGGCGCGCAGCGGCCCTGGTTTTTTGGGACTGCTTCGCAGTCCAACGGGGATAAATCCCCTCGCCACAACAGTCTGTAGCCTACAGTGCGAGCTGGCGCCGCAATTCGGCCAGCACTGGCGCGGTGTCCGGGCGTACCCCGCGCCACAGGTAGAACGCTTCGCCCGCCTGCTCGGCGAGCATGCCCAAGCCATCCATCGCCACCGCCGCGCCGTGTTCGCTGGCCCAGCGACAGAACGAAGTGGGCTCCTTGCCATACATCATGTCGTAGCAGAACGTCATGCCGGGCTCGATCAAACTTGCGGCAATCGGCGGTACATCACCGGACAGGCTCGCCGATGTGGCGTTGATAATCAGGTCCACCGGCTCTTGCAGCCAGTCGAAACCGCTGGCCGAGACCGGGCCCAGGTCCGCGAACAACTCGGCCAGCAACTCGGCTTTTTCCACCGTGCGGTTGGCGATGATCACCGAGGCCGGCGCTTCGGCCAGCAGCGGTTCCAAGGCACCGCGCACAGCACCGCCGGCGCCCAGCAACAGGATGCGTTTGCCCTTGAGGTTTAAACCTGCGTTGACGGTCAGGTCCCGTACCAGTCCGGCGCCATCGGTGTTGTCACCCAACAGACGGCCATCGGCCAGCTTGCTCAAAGTGTTCACCGCCCCGGCCCGCTGGGCCCGCTCGGTCAGGCTGTCGGCCAGGCGGAAGGCGTCTTCCTTGAACGGCACGGTGACATTCGCCCCACGCCCCTCGCGGAAGAATTCCCGCGCGCAGCCGGCGAAATCGTCCAAAGGCGCGAGCAGCGTGCTGTAGTCCAGTGTTTGCCCGGTCTGCTCGGCGAAGAGACGGTGGATCAGCGGCGATTTGCTGTGGCCGATCGGGTTACCCATTACAACGTAGCGGTCCATGGATAATCCTCGTTCAGGCCGTCGCCAGCCAATCGCGATCCTGCAGGAAATACTCGGTCAGCCGCGCCTCTTCGCTGCCCGGTTCGGCTTTCCAGTCATAGCCCCAGCGCACTTGCGGCGGCAGGGACATCAGGATCGACTCGGTACGCCCGCCCGATTGCAGCCCGAACAGGGTGCCGCGGTCGTAGACCAGGTTGAACTCCACGTAGCGTCCGCGGCGAAACTCCTGGAATTCCCTTTGTTTGGCGGTGAACGGGTCCTGCTTGCGGCGGCGCACGATAGGCAGGTAAGCCTCGATGTAGGCATCGCCGATGGCGCGCATGAAGGCGAAGCTAGTGTCGAAATCCCACTCGTTCAGGTCGTCGAAAAACAGGCCGCCAATGCCACGGGGCTCGTTGCGATGCTTGATATGGAAATAGCTGTCGCACCAGGCTTTGTAGCGCGAATACACGTCGGGGCCGAACGGGGCACAGGCCTGTTGGGCAACGCGGTGCCAATGCACGCAGTCTTCTGCCACGCCGTAGTACGGTGTCAGGTCGAAGCCGCCGCCGAACCACCAGACCGGCTCTTCGCCTTCCTTTTCAGCGATGAAAAAACGCACATTGGCGTGGGACGTAGGCACATGAGGGTTGTGGGGATGGATGACCAATGACACGCCCAGCGCTTCGAAGCCGCGCCCGGCCAGTTCCGGCCGATGGGCGCTGGCCGAGGGGGGGAGACCGCTGCCGAAGACGTGGGAAAAGTTGACGCCGCCCTTTTCGATCAGCGTACCGTTTTCAATCACTCGCGTGCGACCGCCACCACCGGCGGGGCGGGTCCAGGCATCTTCGACGAAACGAGTGCCGCCGTCTTCGGTTTCCAGGGCCGCACAGATGCGGTCTTGTAGGTCGAGCAGGTAGGCTTTCACGGCCTCGGTGCGAGTGGTCATGACATCACCTTGATCAGGGCTACGCTACGCGGCTTGCAGCGGGCCGGTGGCAAATGGGCGCACAGGATACCACCGCACTTGCCTACGCCACAGTTGACGAAGGTCAAGCTTAGGAGTCCGATAGCAGGCTTGGTAAAAAGTCCACGACAAGGAGAAAGTGAAGATGGCCAAACGTATTCAGTTCAGTTCCCACGGCGGCCCCGAAGTGCTCGAGTACGTGGGCTACCAGCCTGCCGAACCGGGCCCGCAGCAGGTGCGGGTCAGCAACAAGGCGATCGGCCTGAACTTCATCGATACCTATTATCGCAGCGGTCTTTACCCGCCACCGGCCTTGCCGTCAGGCTTGGGGGCCGAGGGGGCGGGTGTGGTCGAGGCCGTCGGTTCAGACGTCACGCGGTTCAAGGTCGGTGACCGGGTAGCTTATGGCAGCGGTCCGCTGGGAGCCTACAGCGACGTGCATGTGTTGCCCGAGGCCAATCTGGTGCATTTGCCCGAGTCCATCAGTTTCGAACAAGCAGCCGGCGTGATGCTCAAGGGCCTGACCGTGCAATACCTGCTGCGTCAGACCTATGAGCTCAAAGGGGGGGAAACCATCCTGTTCCATGCCGCCGCCGGTGGCGTGGGCTCTTTGGCCTGCCAGTGGGCCAAGGCCCTGGGCGTGCGATTGATCGGCACCGTCAGCTCAGCGGAAAAAGCCGCCATCGCCAAATCCCACGGCGCTTGGGAAACCATCGACTACAGCAAGGAAAACGTCGTACAGCGTGTGCTGGAGCTGACCGACGGCAAGAAAGTCCCGGTGGTCTATGACGGTGTCGGCAAGGACACCTGGTTGACCTCCCTGGACTGCGTAGCGCCCCGTGGCTTGCTGGTGAGTTTCGGCAATGCTTCCGGTGCGGTGGACGGCGTGAACCTGGGGATACTCGCGGCCAAAGGCTCGCTGTACGTCACCCGTCCGACCCTGGCCACTTACGCCAATAACGCCGAGAACCTGCAGCGCATGGCCGATGAGCTGTTCGGCATGATCAGCAGCGGCAAGATCAAAGTGGATATCAACCAGCGTTATCCACTGGCCGAAGCGGCCAAGGCCCAGGCCGAGTTGTCGGCGCGGCGCACAACTGGCTCGACGATTCTCCTGCCCTGATTTAAAGGTTGCTAAAGAACCTGTGGGAGCGAGCTTGCTCGCGATAGCGGAGTATCAGCCAACATCTATGCCAACTGATCCGACGCTATCGCGAGCAGGCTCGCTCCCACAGGGTTTGATGCAAGATCCGGAAGGTGTGTTCGGGCTCAGTCCGGCCGCACCACGTTGCCGGTCGCCAGGTCGCGAATCACGCTGGGGTTCTTGCGCCCACCCAGGTTACCGCCCAGCACCAGGTCGATCTGCCCACGGAAATATTGCTCGACGCGAATTCGCGTGCGCGCCGCCGGGCGGCCCTGAGGGTTGGCCGAGGTGGACACCAGCGGCCCCACCAGTGAGCACAAGTCGCGCACGGTGGGGTGATCGCTGACCCGCAGCGCAACCGTGTCGTGCACACCGGTAATCCATTGCGGCAGCAGATTCTGGTGCGGCACCAGCCAGGTATTAGGCCCAGGCCAGGTGCTGGCCATTCGATCCATCCAGGTTTCAGGGAAATCTTCGAACAGAAAGTCGAACTGGTGGATGTTGTCAGCCACCAGGATCAAACCCTTATCGGGCAGCCGCGACTTGATCGCCAGCAGGCGCTCCACCGCGTCTTCGTTCCACGGGTCGCAGCCCAGGCCCCAGACCGCTTCGGTTGGATAGGCAATCACCGCCCCGGCGCGAATTTCTCGCGCGGCTTGTTGCACACGCCAACTGTTGACCATGAAAGACTCTCCACAACGCAAATAAGGCTGTGCGCAGTTTACCGATCTTCCCCATAAAACCTAGCGCGCAAACCAGCGCCCGTTGTCACAGACCGCCCGTCCCTCCATTTCCAGCTCAGTCAGCGCCGCCAGGACTTTGGGCAAGCTCCAGCCGCTGGCGGCGGCCAGCGCTTCGCTGCCAAGCGGCGCGGCATGGAGCAAGCGCAACAGCGGATGGGTGACGGGCGTCGGTTCCATGGACAGCGGCAACTGCTGCCAGCCCCGCAATGCTTCAAGGATGTGCTCGACGGTTTCCACCAGCGCCGCGCCGTCGCGGATCAACTGATGGCAGCCCTTCGCGCCGGGGTGGTGGATCGACCCCGGAATGGCGTACACCTCGCGCCCTTGTTCGGCCGCCAAGCGTGCGGTGATCAGCGAACCGCTGGCGACACTGGCCTCCACCACCAGTACACCGAGGGACAGACCGCTGATGATCCGGTTGCGACGAGGAAAGTTGCTGGCGTGGGGCGGCGCGTCCAGCGGGAACTCCGACAGCACCGCGCTGCCTTGGGCGATCATCGCGTCCGCCAGCCGACGATTGCGCTGTGGATAAAAATTTTCCAGCCCTGTGCCCAGCACGCCAATTGTTTGCCCACCCACATCCAGCGCTGCTTGATGGGCCGCCGCGTCGATCCCCAAGGCCAGGCCGCTGGTGATGACAAAACCGGCACCGGCCAGGCTTCGGGAAAACGCCGCGGCGGTGTCCATGCCCGGTCGCGATGCCCGGCGGCTGCCGACCATCGCCAGCTGTGGTTTTTCCAGAATGGTCGCGTCGCCGGCGACGAACAACAGCGGTGGCGCATCGCTGATCTGCGCCAGCAGCGCGGGGTAGTCAGGCTGGTCCCACATCAGTAAACGCTGGGCCGAACCCTCCAGCCAGGCCAATGCATGGGCGGCGCCGTCACGCACATCCGGGTTGCGCCGAGCCTCGGCACACGCCGCGGGCAACCTCAGCGCTCGCCAGGCGCTGGCCGGTGCGCTGATGGCTTTGGAGGCCGAGCCAAAGGCCTCCATCAGGGTCATGAAACGTTTGGGGCCCAGTTCCGGCAAGCGGTGCAGGCGCAGACGGGCCTCCAGTTCCGCAGGGGAAACCGAAGCAGATTCAGGCAATGACATGGATCATCCTTGATCGTTATAAGCCCCGTCGAAACGGGAACAAGCTGTGGATAACTCTGTTGGTAACTTGTGAGACCCGTTATGGATTGCGCACTTTGTCGAGTACCGCCAGCGAGCGCGAGGCGTATAGCACCAAGCCATAGCTGAGCTTGTCGTAGGTGCGAAAAACCATCAGCAGGCCAGCACGTTCATCGGGAATTTTCACCTGCTCGCCGGTGATGCGGTCGCGCACGGTCTCGCCGGTCTTCATCACCGCCAGCACATTGCCTTCGGCCAGCCCGTCGCGACGGCCCTTGTTCAGGGTGACTACATCCAGGGCGCCGATCTGGGTGACGCCGCGGGGTACATCGAGGATCAGCCCGTTGATCTCCGTTTTCGGTGCGCTGGGCATGAACGTCGAGTTGATCGAGCGTTCTTCGCCACTGAACAGGCGATCGCCGAGGCGCACCTCCTGGGTCGTGCGTTGCAGGGCCAGGGTTGTGATGTCGCCTTCGCTCGCCACGACTTCACCGCTGCCGATGTCATCGGCGTTGATGCCCAGGAACTCCTTGGTTTCGGGATCGGTGTAGACCTTGCCCTGACGGAAGATGCCGTACGCCGACTGGTCCGCGTCGAAGGGGCCGCGGGCAAAGATCCGGTCTCCCGTGCCGCTGAGGACCCGTTCGGCATCGCCGGCAACGATGTAGGGCGCCTTGTCGAAATCCTCGGCCGTGTCGACGATGCGGTTGCTCAGCAAAAAGCTGTTGATGGCCTGCAGCGGGATGCTCGGGATCGCGTCGGCCACCGGCGAACTGCGAATGCGCGGTGACAGCTTGATGGTGCCCCGCGAAGCGCCGCGATTGAGGGTCAGGCGCGGTTGGCCATTGACGTAGACCAGCGACAGGGTGTCGCCGGGATAAATCAGGTTGGGGTTCTCGATCTGTGGGTTGGCTTGCCAGAGTTCGGGCCATTTCCACGGTTCACGCAAGTATTTGCCGGAGATGTCCCACAGCGTGTCCCCCGTCACCACTGTGTATTGCTGGGGAAAACCTTCCCGAAGTTGCACTTGCCCGTGCGCGATACCGGCCGAGGCCAGAAGCAGCAGGGCGAGTAGTGATTTCCTCATGCGGTGAATCCCTTTATTATGTGCGTTCGCGTAAAACGCCAGAGCCCCCGTGGCTCGCTCCGTGATTGAGGAGCAACGTTTTACAACGGTAGCCTGCATCCCAAGACACGCCAGGCCAGCCACCCGACTTTACTTCACACGTGCATTTATCAAGCTTATGGCCATTTTGAACATTCTCGAATTTCCGGACCCGCGCCTGCGCACTATCGCCAAACCGGTGGCCGTAGTGGACGACGAAGTGCGTCAGTTGGTCGATGACATGTTTGAAACAATGTATGAGGCGCCAGGCATCGGCCTCGCCGCGACCCAGGTCAACGTGCACAAACGTATCGTCGTGATGGACCTTTCCGAAGACCGCAGCGAGCCCCGGGTGTTCATCAATCCCGAGTTCGAAACCCTGACCGACGAGATGGACCAATACCAGGAAGGCTGCCTCTCGGTGCCCGGCTTCTACGAAAACGTCGACCGCCCGCAGAAGGTCAAGATCAAAGCCCTGGACCGTGACGGCCAGCCTTACGAGCTGATCGCCGAAGGGTTGCTGGCGGTGTGCATCCAGCATGAGTGCGACCACCTCAACGGCAAGCTGTTCGTGGACTACCTGTCTACCCTCAAGCGTGACCGGATCAAGAAAAAACTGGAAAAACTTCATCGCCAGAATGCTTGACGCCCCCTTCAAAGGCTTGCCGCGGCAAGCCTTTTTCTTTTGCGACTGCTTTGTAAATGAGAGCTTCCCATGACTGAGCCACTGCGCATCGTCTTTGCCGGCACTCCCGAGTTCGCCGCCGAACACCTCAAGGCCCTGCTGGCCAGCCCCCATGAAATCATCGCGGTCTACACCCAGCCGGATCGGCCGGCCGGTCGCGGGCAAAAACTGATGCCCAGCCCGGTCAAGCAACTGGCCTTGGAGAACGGTTTGCAGGTCTTGCAGCCGCCGACCTTGCGCGACGCTCAGGCCCAGGCCGAATTGGCCGCGCTCAAACCCGACTTGATGGTGGTGGTCGCCTACGGCCTGATCCTGCCCCAAGTGGTGCTGGACATTCCGCGCCTGGGTTGTATCAACAGCCACGCCTCGCTGCTGCCACGCTGGCGCGGTGCGGCGCCGATCCAGCGCGCCGTGCAAGCCGGCGATGCCGAGAGCGGCGTCACCGTGATGCGCATGGAAGCCGGCCTGGACACCGGGCCGATGCTGCTCAAGGTCAGCACGCCCATCAGCGCCGAAGACACCGGCGGCAGCCTGCATGACCGCCTCGCACTGATCGGCCCGCCCGCCGTGGTCCAGGCCATCGCCGGCCTCGCCGCCGGCACGCTGGAAGGCGAAGTGCAGGATGACAGCCTCGCCACCTACGCCCACAAACTGAACAAGGACGAAGCACGCATCGACTGGAGCCGCCCGGCCATCGAGCTGGAGCGTCTGGTGCGTGCCTTCAACCCGTGGCCGATCTGCCACAGCACCTTGAACGGCGAGGCTCTGAAAGTGCTGGCGGCAAGCCATGTCGAGGGGCAGGGCGCGCCGGGTGAAATCCTTGGTGCCAGCAAGGACGGCCTCGTTGTCGCCTGTGGCGAGCAGGCCCTGTGTCTGACACGTCTGCAATTACCCGGTGGCAAGGCGCTGAACTTCAGCGATTTGTACAACAGCCGTCGTGAGAAATTTGCCGTCGGCACGGTGCTGGGCCAAGCGGCGGACGCTTCATGAACCCGCGTCTGGCCGCCGCCAAGGCGCTTGCTGCGGTCCTGAGCGGAAAAGCCTCACTCAACAGTTCCCTGCCGACCCAACTGGACAAGGTTGAAGACCGTGATCGCGGTTTCACCCAAGACCTGGCGTTCGGCACCGCCCGTTGGCAGCCGCGCTTGTCGGCCCTGGCGGCCAAGCTGCTGCAGAAACCGTTCAAGGCCGCCGATGCCGACGTCGAGGCACTGCTGCTGGTGGGGCTCTATCAATTGCTCTACACCCGCGTGCCTGCCCACGCCGCCATCGGTGAAACCGTGGGCTGCGCCGACAAACTGAAAAAGCCGTGGGCCAAGGCCCTGCTCAATGCCGTGCTGCGCCGCGCCCAACGGGAAAGCGAAGCCCTGTTGGCCGAGCTGGAACACGACCCGGTGGTGCGCACTGCCCACCCGCGCTGGTTGCAAAAATCCCTGAAAGCCTTCTGGCCCGAGCAGTGGGAGGCTATCTGCGCGGCCAACAATGCCCATCCGCCGATGATCCTGCGGGTCAACCGTCGCCACCATACGCGCGATGCCTACCTGGCGTTACTGGGCGAGGCTGGCATCCCGGCCATCCCGTGCCAGTACAGCCGCGACGGCATCGTGCTGGAAACCCCCGGCGATGTACGCGCGCTGCCGGGCTTTGCCGACGGTTGGATCAGCGTCCAGGACGAAGCCGCGCAACTGGCTGCCGACCTGCTGGAGCTGGCGCCCGGCCAACGCGTGCTGGATGCCTGCTGCGCACCGGGTGGCAAGACCTGCCACATTCTCGAGGCCGAGCCGAAGCTGGCCGGCGTGGTGGCGGTGGACCTGGAAGCCAAGCGCCTGGTGCGCGTGAAGGAAAACCTCGAACGCCTTGGCCTCGCCGCCGAACTGATTGCCGCCGATGGCCGCGACACCGCCAGCTGGTGGGATGGCAAGCCATTTCAACGCATCCTGCTGGACGCACCGTGTTCGGCCACCGGCGTGATCCGCCGTCATCCCGACATCAAGCTCACCCGCCAGCCGGACGATATCGCCGCACTGGCGGTGTTGCAGGGGCAATTGCTCGATGCGTTGTGGATAACCCTGGAAGTCGGCGGCATGCTGCTGTATGCCACGTGTTCGACGTTGCCGACCGAGAACACCGAAGTGATCGAAGCATTCCTCGCCCGTACCCCCGGTGCCCGGGAGCTGGACATTGCCAGCCAGGCCGGGGTGAAGCAGCCCCATGGTCGGCAGTTGCTGGCCCAAGAGGGCGGCCACGACGGGTTCTACTACGCCAAACTGATCAAGATCGCCGCCGCACGCGGTTAAAACCGATTCGATAGGAGTGACCGGATGAAAATCATCATCCTCGGCGCAGGGCAGGTCGGCGGTTCGCTGGCTGAACATCTGGCCAGTGAAGCCAACGACATCACCGTGGTCGACACCGACGGTGACCGCCTGCGCGATCTCGGTGACCGCCTCGACATCCGTACCGTACAGGGCCGTGGCTCCTTGCCTACGGTGCTGCGTCAGGCCGGTGCCGACGACGCCGACATGCTGGTGGCTGTCACCAACAGCGATGAAACCAACATGGTGGCCTGCCAGGTCGCTCACACGCTGTTCCACACCCCGACCAAGATCGCCCGGGTGCGCGAGGCGGCCTACCTGACCCGCGCCGACCTGTTCGACAACGAAGCGATCCCGGTGGATGTACTGATCAGCCCCGAGCAAGTGGTGACCAACTACATCAAGCGCCTGATCGAACACCCGGGCGCTTTGCAGGTGATCGACTTTGCCGAAGGCAAGGCGCAATTGGTCGCGGTCAAGGCCTACTACGGCGGACCGCTGGTGGGCCAGCAACTGCGCCAGCTGCGCGAGCACATGCCGAATGTGGAGACGCGGGTCGCGGCGATTTTCCGACGTGACCGGCCGATCCTGCCCCAGGGCGATACCGTGATCGAAGCGGACGACGAGGTTTTTTTCATCGCCGCCAAGGCCAATATTCGCGCGGTGATGAGCGAAATGCGCCGTCTCGACGAAAACAACAAGCGCATCGTGATTGCCGGCGGCGGGCAGATCGGCGAGCGTCTGGCCGAAGCCATCGAAAGCCGCTATCAGGTCAAGATCATCGAGATGAACCCGGCGCGCTGCCGTTACCTCTCGGATAACCTCGACAGCACCGTGGTGTTGCAGGGCAGCGCCTCGGACCGTGACTTGCTCCTGGAAGAAAACATCGCCGACGCCGACATCTTCCTGGCCCTGACCAACGACGACGAAGCCAACATCATGTCCTCGCTGCTGGCCAAGCGCCTGGGGGCGAAGAAGGTGATGACCATCATCAACAACCCGGCCTACGTCGACCTGATCCAGGGTGGCGAGATCGACATCGCCATCAGCCCGCAACTGGCAACCATCGGCACCTTGCTCGCCCACGTGCGGCGCGGCGACATCGTCAGCGTGCACTCCCTGCGCCGTGGCGCGGCCGAAGCCATCGAGGCGATTGCCCATGGCGATGCCAAGTCCAGCAAAGTCATCGGCAAGGCCATCCGCGACCTCGGCCTGCCGCCAGGCACCACCATCGGCGCCATCATCCGTGACGAACAAGTGCTCATCGCCCACGACGACACCATGATCCAGACCGGCGACCATGTGATCCTGTTCCTGGTGGATAAAAAGCATATTCGTGATGTGGAGAAGCTGTTCCATGTGGGGTTGAGTTTCTTCTGATCCAGGCTTTGCGGTGGCAGCAATGGCCTCATCGCGAGCAAGCTCGCTCCCACAGAGGATCTCCATGGCTCACAAATATTTGTGAGCCACCCCAACCCCCTGTGGGAGCGAGCTTGCTCGCGATAGCTATCTAGCAGCCAACTAATCAACCCCTGACACACCAGATAAGGACGCCGCCATGCTCGACTCCCTGGAAAAAATGCTCGCCAAAGGTGTGGATAACTCATTGCTGCGATTCGGCCTGGGCAAGGGCTACCTGGACCTCGGCGAATTCGCCCGGGCCGCCGAACACTTCCAACGCTGCGTCGAACTCGACCCCAAATACTCAGCAGCATGGAAACTCTTAGGCAAAGCACACCAAGGCCAAGGCGATCTACCAGCCGCCCGCCAAGCCTGGGAACAAGGCCTCGAAGCCGCCCGCGCCCACGGCGACAAACAAGCCGAAAAAGAAATGACCGTGTTCCTGAAAAAACTGGACCGCCACCCCTGACTTCACACAAAACTGCTTTTGTGGCGAGGGAGCTTGCTCCCGCTTGAGTGCGAAGCACTCACAAAAAAGCCCTCCCAATCCACTGCCGATCCGCGAAAAGCTCAGCCGGCGCAAAATCTGTGGGAGCAAAGCTTGCTCGCGATAGCGGTAGACCAGCAAAACCGTTTGTCGACTGACCTGCCCCAATCGCGAGCAAGCTTTGCTCCCACAGGTTTGCGGCTTAACTGATCGTCATTGGCCAAGACCGACCCTTCGCTACCGGCGGCTCTCGTTGCGAAGTGGTTGCCGAAGCTTGCGGCATCCATTTGTCCTCCTGCTGACTCTTTCAATCCCACCTTCAAGGACCGAACCCGTGATTGCATCCCCCACCAAACTGCTCTTCCTACCCGGTGCCTCTGGTAACACCCAGTTCTGGCACCCGGTTGCCGAGCGCCTGGCCTACCCGGCGCAGCAGGTCCATATCGGCTGGCCTGGCTTTGGAGACACGCCGCCCATGCCTGGCATAACCGGCATGGAAGATCTGGCGACGTGCGTGCTGGCCGAGATCGACCGGCCGACAGCGCTGGTGGCGCAGTCCATGGGCGGTATCGTTGCTGTGCTTGCAGCGCTTGAACGCCCTGAGTTGATCACGCACCTGACGCTGACCGTCACCTCTGGCGGGATGAATATGTCTGATCTGGATGCGCAGGACTGGCGCCCGGATTTTGCTGCCGCCAACCCGACACTGCCGAGGTGGTTTCTCGACGATCGCACCGACCTCACGCTCCGGTTGGCCGAGTTGCGTATGCCGGTCCTGCTCCTCTGGGGAGATGCTGACCCGATCAGCCCCGTTCGCGTCGGCCAGTGCCTTGCTGAACTGTTACCCCGTGCGCAGCTACACGTTTTCCCTGGCGCCGATCACAGTCTGGGCTGTACGCATGCAGATGAGGTGGCAAAGTTGATCGAGAGACATCTGGCCTGCGGGTGAGCGGGGGACTTGTTGCTACTGGGTCAGGGGAAAAGGAAGCAGGGGCATTTATGAAAATAAATCTGTCCCGTTTCTTCACGTTTCTTCACCCCTGACACCGCTCTCAAGTCTTGAAGGCTCGCCCCCCGTGGCGAGGGAGCTTGCTCCCGCTTGAGTGCAAAGCACTCACAGAAAAGCCCATCGCGTTCTCAATACCAGTCCGCCAAACAGCCAACACGCAACTTCAGCCAGCCTAGCGTTATCTTGCGCAGTTGCCGGAGACCGGTTGCATCGATAGCAGAAGGTCGCCCAAGAACCTCCCTTCGTCTCGTAAATTGGCAACCTGACTGAGCCGTGCCTATAGTCTTTGGCGCTAGACAGCTACCGGAGGCATGGACATGAGCCAGAGCATTTCGCCCGCCGCTTCAACTGCGCAAAAAACAGGCATGGTCGCCACGACCTTATGGGGCTCGGACAAAATCGCAGGTATCACGGTCGATCCGGACGGTGCGATCTGGCTTGGCGCTTATAGTCGCCTGGGGCTGGGAGGCGAAGAGGATTCAGGTTTCACCGGCAGCCTGGTCCGGTTCAATGCCAACGGTAGCCTGGACCGCAACTTCAGTGGCGACGGTAAATCGCTCCTCCCTGTGGCGCTCGATATCGAGGACGGCGGTAATGCCGCCGTGCAGCCGGGAGGGAGCTACCTGGTGGCGCGCTACGTGAAAGTAGGCGACGCCTGGGTGTCGGGCATCACTCGTAACTTGGCCGACGGCAGCCTCGATACGAGTTTCGGGAACGGCGGCACCGTGACAGTGCCTTTCTATTGGAATGAAGATCTAGGCCAGCAAGCGTCGTTCTCCGTGCAACGCGACGGCAGCTTTTTCGCCAGCGCTGGATATCCCTCTGGAGAGATCTATATCGCCCGCTTCGACGCGACGGGGGCCTTGATTTCGTCTTTTGGAGAGGCCGGGGTCCTGCACCTACCCGCGACCGTCGGCATTCACCCCAGTAGCACGTTCGACGTTTCGCTGCAGGGAGATGGGAAGGTATTGGTCACGGGGCAACATACCCTGACCCGCCTCAACCCGGACGGTACGCTGGATAGCAGCTTTGCGAACGGCGGCAGCCTGGCCCTCGATGTCCACGCAGACGCCCTCGTCATCCAGGATGATGGCAAAATCCTGCTGGCGGGCGCCTCGGGCGGCGTGGCGACCGTCATCCGACTCAATGCCGACGGTTCACTCGACACCGGTTTCGGTGAACAGGGTCGGGTAAGTTGGGGCTCAGAAAGCGCTCCTTTCGCAGTCGCCGACATGATCGTGCTGGCCGACGGCAAGCTGTTGATTGGTGGCAGCCAAGGTACCAGCGCGGACGGCTATCTGGCCGCCCTGGTTCAGCTGAACCCCGACGGTCGCCTGGACCACAGCTTTGGCAACCCCGACGACGGCTATTACCACCTTGACGGTGGCGGCGATGCTGACTTCTTGCTCGGTACCGCCTCGTTCGACGATGCAATCTTTGGCGGAGCCGGAAACGATCTGCTCGATGGCCAGCAAGGTCGTGACCTGCTGACGGGCGGTGCCGGGGCCGATACCTTCCGTTACCAGTCAGTCACCGACAGCTACCGAACCGCGACCGCGGCCCATAGCGACCGAATCACTGACTTCGACCCCAGCAGCGATACCCTCGACCTCTCCTCCCTGGGCTTCCTCGGGCTGGGCAATGGCCATGACGGAACGCTGGCGATACGCGTCAATGAAAGCGGGACGCGGACCTACCTCAAAAGCTTCGAGGCCAACGCGGATGGGGAACGCTTCGAAGTGGTCTTCGACGGTAACTTGGGCCAAACGCTGAATGAAACCAACCTCCTGTTTCAGCAAGCCAGGTTGGTGGGCACCGAAGGGGACGATCGTTTACAAGGCAACGCTCGAGGCGAAATCATCGAAGGGTTCGCGGGCGATGATCGCCTTTATGGCGCGCTAGGGAATGATGTATTGGTTGGCGGAGAGGGCCGGGACCTGTTGGTGGGTGGCGGTAACAACGATGTATTCCGCTTCGACGGACTGAGCGACAGCTACCGTACTGCCACCGAAAACCATACGGACCGCCTGATGGACTATACCGTGGGTGAAGACACGATCGACTTGTCCGCTTTGGGCTTTACCCGACTGGGAGATGGTTACAACGGCTCGTTGGATGTGGTGGTTAGTGAAGCGAAGAACCTCACTTATTTGAAGAGCTACGAAGCCGATGCCTCTGGGGCTCGATTTGAGTTGAGCTTGGTGGGGGATCACTCCGGTTATCGTGACTTAAACATCATCTTTGCCGAGCCTTCGGAAGAGGAGGCCATTCAATTGGTCGGAGTGGCTAACGACGTCTGGGTGTAAAACGCAAACCAAGGCGATCTACCAGCAGCACGCCAAGCCGCCCGGGCCCACGGCGACAAGCAGGCCGAGAAGGAGATGATGGTGTTCCTGAAGAAGCTGGATCGTCAGCGCTGAACTCACACAAAACAGCTTTTGTGGCGAGGGAGCTTGCTCCTGCTTGAGTGCGAAGCACTCACAAAAAGCCCACCGCGTTTTCATTACCTGTCCGCCAAGCAGCTGACACATACAACCCTGTGGCGAGGGGATTTATCCCCGCTGGGCTGCGCAGCAGCTCCAAACAGTCAACGCGGTCTGTCTGATATACCGAGAACTACAGAGTCTTAATCTAGATGTCTGCTTTGGCCGAAACGCCGGTTGCGAACGGCAGCAGTCGGCCAGAAGCGGACGTTCGCGGGTGGATGTTTACGACCTTTTGCAGTCAGTGGTGATTGGTGAAAATTGGACAGAAGCAAACCTTGGGTATACTGCTATTGCTTCACTACTACAGACAAAATGAACAATTCTCCTTGTATATAGATATGCTGAATCCAAATTCTTTGGGAAAGGGTTAATCAATGATACAAGATTTCGATTTCTCTAACGAAATTGAGTGTAACGTCGAGGTTTATTGTGATGATATTATCTTGGGTGAGGGGAAGTTGACATTTGGCGGCGGCAGTTTTATATGTATACAGCTAGACCTTAACTCTAATTTCAGAGTATCACAAAGAGAACTTCCGATCCTTAAGGCGAAAACAAAAGAGGGGCGAAACTTTACTCTCTTCAGTTGCGAAATTGAAGACCGCTTACTATATGCAGATTTTATTGTTTGCGGCGATGTCAAGACTGGCATAAGTGAGTTTCATGTTAAGTATGCGGAATTGTCTGATTGGTTTTTACATGGCCAATATATTATTGGTGAGCTGGGCGAGAGTGTAAGCTGGAAAAATCCATCGCCCCAGCTTTCTATAACTATAAAAATGGCTGACGAAGATTTTGCTCTAAAAACTGAAACAGTTAGCAGTTTAACAAAACGTGGCGAAGATCATGTAATACACGAGCATACGCGTTTTGTTTTTGAGCGAGCTGGTGGCGTGTTTTCAGTTGATGAGCTCAGGGGAAAATCTTTTGAGCTCTCCACCTTGTTATCTCTGCTAACTGCAACCCCTGTATCTATTGCAAATGTATGGGTTGGTTTTGGCGTGGGTTATCCTATCCCTACCTACTTTCCAGCCTTTAAAAAAATCGACAGAGGATCGTCGAGCGGAGCTTATTGGCTAAGTTGTTTAACCCAAAGACATTCGTTGGATGATAAATGGCAGTCAATATTTGAGCGGTTTTATACTTCCCGCTATCGGAAAACTTCGTGGGTTCGTCTTGCAGGTATGCAACGTTATGAGGGGTTCTGGGAGTTCAAAATTCTGGGATATGTGAGTTTGCTTGACGAGTACGTTAGCACCTATGCAGAAATCGCAAATCAAAAAGTGACCAAAGCTGAGAATAAAAAAGTCACAAAATTCAAAGAGCAGATTAAGCTTTTAAAAAAACCTTTGGACAAATCTCAGATTAAAGATATGGAGTCTCTTGTTGAATCGATTTTCGTGACATCGCGCGAATTGACGTTCAGAGAGAAATATGATTACGCAAAAAATTTGACGGATGAAAACATTCGCAAAGTTATCAACTTGACGGATGATGACTTTTCGCTAATAAAGCGAATTAGGGATAAAGTTGCACATGGATCTGCACCAGACTTATCTGATACATCATATCAGGAGCTTCATGTTATCGTTGAAAAGATTGCGCTTCTGATGACTTATTGGGCGCATTCCGATCTCGGATTTTCACCGTCTGATTTTGCAGCTGCTTTGAAGTATACACATAATCGCCTTAAATTTAACCAGGGGCTAGACAAAATCCATCTCGACCGCATAACCAATTCAGCACAATTCATTAAAGTTTCAGAAAGCCTTTTTGAAGAATTTGCCTCTGGTCAAGTCTCGATTATTAACGCCTGCTTTATTCAAAGCTCGGAAGGAGAGCTAGCGTACTCTGAAAGGCACAAGGATATGTACAATGCATGGATTAATGATCGAGCTAGAACGAGCAATAAGGTTATTGATGCTTTTGGGTCTGAGTCTGAGCGAGTGACTGCGGTGGACGGCTTGTATTTGGAGTGCGGAGAAAAAACAATACGATTGCATATGGCATACATTATTAAGGACGTATAATTTCATAAAGCAACTTTCTATGGGAGATGTAGTAAGGGGGGCGTGCGCAATATGGTTCCATAACAGCCGGTCATGACTGACCGCTTCTGGCCGTTTTCGGTCACTCTTGGAGGGCGGGAGGCAAAAAGAAACCCGACGCAGGACGCCGGGTTTTTTCATTGGCAAGCTTTTACCTATTGCCTCGGCTCCACGTTATCCAACACCCGATTCGCCAGCAACGAACTCAGCTCAATCAGCTGCTGAATCCCCTGCGCCACATGACGCCTCGATCCCTCCAGATCAAACGCCAGATCACTCACCATGGCATCAGCCGAAGCCAACGTCTCACTGAGGTTGGCAAGCAAACATTCGTTATCGAGGCCTTTCACGACGGTGTATAGCTGGCCCGGTTTGGGGTCGTCTTGGGATTTATCCGGTTTCGGTAGCAAGTAGTGATCGAGCACCCGTTTGGTGGTTTCGTCTTGCTGCTTGGCTTTAGATTTTGCGGATTTGGAAGTGAAATCTGCCTCTGGCGGATTCGGGGTCGTTTTGAACATTGACGTAATCTCTCAATTAGGCCGCAACCCTCTCGCTACTAAACGAAAGGGTGGCGGCTGTGCGCAAGTTAGTAGACCGGTGATTACGTCAAACCCGGCGCACCCGAGGGTGCCATGCGCACAGCCACCATCGAGAACAGGCAATGCCTGACTGATGAGACTTGTACACCGAGACGTAAACCGGGCTACTAAACCCGACCACTGATGGGCAGTGGCAGGAAAGACGATAGAACCCA